>CAXBCI010000018.1:0-71291 GCA_963974065.1 uncultured Hyphomicrobiales bacterium
GCCGGCAAACGAGCAAAACCGGTCAAATGATTCCATGTAACCATGAAGCGATCTAGACGGCCGGACGTTTCAAACCGTCCAGACAACTAAAAACACCGCAGGACCCAGTCTCGCGGTGTTTGTCGTGCGGTGATTGAAATATCTTTGACCTGCCGTGAGGCAGAGGAAGTTATTTGATTTTGGCTTCCTTGAAATCTACATGCTTGCGAACCACGGGATCATATTTCCGCTGGCTCAGCTTCTCGGTCATGGTGCGAGAATTCTTCTTCGCAACGTAGAAATAGCCGGTGTCGGCTGTGCTGACGAGACGAACTTTTATGGTGGTGGCCTTTGCCATTTTCTCATTCCTTGGAAATGCTGTCTATAGGGCGCAGAACCGCCGCTTTGAGCGCGCAAACTACCCATAACGCGCAGAAAGTCAAGCCGTGCATAGGGCGCGAAGGCGGTAAAATGACAAAACTGCGCAGGGCTGGTGAATTATAGCGATTGTGGTGTCTCGGGGCGGTCTAGACGAGAACACGCCTGCGCTTGCCATATCGCATAGAATAGACCGGCACGGCCACGTTATCCGACAAATCCAGCGTTCCTTCGCGAACAATGCGTTCTCCCACATCCTGGAGAATCAGACCTGTGATCCTCGGGATGTTGAATTGGTCGACCCGGTCGAACGGAACCCAGGTCAGATCTGATAGCTCATTGGTCGGACTGTCCGGCAATTGCGCGCTGATGGCGGCACGGCTGACGGTGAAAAACCGTGTATCGTAGCGCCGCACCAGGCCAGGCGGTGTGACGGCCCGCGCCACATAGCGCAACGCGGCCAGATCAGGCAGTTGCCCGTGGCCGAGAAACGGCTTCCAGAGAGTATTGGACGTCACTATCGGCGTACTCGCTGACCGGCCGATCAACATGCCGGCCTCTTCATAGGTCTCGCGAATGGCCGCCAGAGCGAAAGCTCGGGCACGCCGGTCTGTCGCCAGGCTGGCCTGTCCTGACGCCATCAGGCGCGCCATCGTCGCATCCGTCAGATCGGCGTTATAGGGGGCATGATTGTCAGGCCGGTCAACACGGCCGCCCGGAAATACGAAAACGCCTGGCATGAAGGTGTGGGCCTTGTGGCGCCGACCCATCAGAACATGGGGCCGTCCATCCCGCTTATCCAGAATCAGCAGCGTCCCGGCAGGTCTGGGTTTCAGAACAGGATGCGAACGCTCATCAGCTTTGGGCCCGGGAACCGAATCGGCAGGAGCATTGCCGGGTCTGGCATTATTGTTGCGCGACGGCATCACTGTCAGTTTCTGCGCCAAAGCCATGCATCCGGTTGGCCCATTGCAGGCCAATGGTTGCGCCTTTCAGGGGCTGCAACATCCAGACACTCAGCGCGATCGTCAAAGGCACCCAGAGCGCCATGTGAATCCACAATTCGGGGCGATAGGTTTTCTCCACAATCAGCATCGCTGCGACGACGATATGGCCGACGATGAAAATCGTGAAATAGGGCGGCGCGTCATCGGCCCTTTGATGAAACAATTCCTCGTGGCAATGGCTGCAGTGATCATTGACCTTGAGGTATTTATAAAACAGCTTTCCGGTGCCGCAGTTCGGGCACTTTCCCGCCAGACCTTTTTTCATTGCAGGCCAGATGGCGCGCTTTTCCAGTGCCACAGGTTGAAGCGGGGTGATGATGTCCAGACTGCTCATACTGCTTCCCTAGCTGCGAGATGGTGCCGTTGCGGCCTTTTTACGGCGCGATTTGCGATTTTTGCCGGTTTTGACAGCAGTTTTGCGACCCGGTTTTCGGTCTTGTTTGCGATCAGTTTTGGTGCCCTCGGTGAGCATTTCAAACCGCAGGGCGCCCGCTATTGGAGCCGCCTCGACAAGTTTTACCTCAACCTGGTCGCCAATGCGATAGCGTTCCCGGCTCTTTTCACCAATCAGGGCGTGCCGGGCTTCATCATAGAAGAAATAGTCCTTGCCGAGTTTTGAGATCGGAATGAATCCGTCCGCGCCGGTTTCATTCAGTTTGACAAACAGGCCGACCTTGGTGACACCGGAAATCTGGCCTTGGAAACGGGCACCGATCTGATCGGCAAGATGGGCGGCAATGAGACGGTCGGTGGTGTCTCGCTCCGCCAGCATGGCGCGGCGTTCGGCAGCGGAAATTTCGGCTGCAATCTCTTCCAGACGGGATTCAAAGCCTGCCGGCATCCCGCCTTCGCCAAGGCCCAGGGCGCTGACCAGAGCGCGATGCACAATGAGATCGGCATAGCGTCTGATCGGCGAGGTGAAATGCGCATAGCGCCGCAGGTTGAGGCCGAAATGGCCGAGATTGGCCGGGCTGTAAGCGGCCTGGCTCTGGGATCTCAGCACCACCTGATTGACGACGATTTCATGTTCGGTCTCGGCGACACGGGCCAGAATATCGTTGAAATGATGTGGCCGCAGATTGCCGCTCCTGCTGAGCGTGATTTCCAGTGAGCGCAGAAATTCACGCAAAGATTCAAGCTTTTCCAAAGAGGGAGATTCATGAACCCGGTACACCAGTGCTGATTTTTTGGCTTCAAGAGTTTCTGCCGCCGCAACATTGGCCTGAATCATGAATTCTTCAATGAGCTTGTGGGCATCCAGCCGTTCCGGGACCTCAACCCGGTCCACAGTGCCGTCCGGTTTGAGCAGAATTTTGCGTTCCGGCAAGTTCAAATCCAGCGGACCTCGTGCATCACGGCCTTTCAGAGCAATTGAATAGGCCTGCCACAAGGGCTGCAGGATGGTCTCCAGAATGGGCGCGGTTTTCTCATCTGTCTGACCATCGATTGCGCTTTGCGCCTGCTGGTAGGACAACCGCGCTGCAGAGCGCATCATGATCCGGTGAAAACTGTGGGTTTTCTTGTGGCCAGCCGCGTCGAACACCATTTTCACGGCAAGAGCGGGCCTGTCGACGCCTTCGCGCAGGGAACACAGATCGTTGGAAATCCGCTCCGGCAGCATCGGAACGACCCGGTCAGGGAAATAGACCGAATTGCCGCGCAGCAGGGCTTCGCTATCAAGCGCCGTGTCAGGCCGGACATACCAGGACACATCGGCGATGGCGACTGTCACAATGCAGCCATCGGGATTCGCCGAATCTGGATCGGCTTCGGCGAAGACCGCATCATCGTGATCCTTGGCATCTGCCGGATCGATGGTGACGAGCGGAACATTGCGCCAGTCCTCACGGCCTTTCAAAGGGGCGGCCTTGGCAGCCTCCGCTTCGTCGAGAACGCGCTGCGGGAAGATGTGCGGAATATTGTGCGCATGCAGCGCTATGGCGCTGACAGCTTTCTCATTGGTCATGTCGCCAATGACGTCCAGAATTCGGGCAACAGGCGGGCCATGGCGGCCGGGCCGGTCAATCCGTACGGAAATCAGATCGCCCTTTTTGGCCTTGGCCGCATCGTCGGCATGGATGAGCATTTCCTTCTGCTTCTTGTCGATCGGGATCAGCCGGAAATTGCCGTCACTGTCGGTGCCAAGAATGCCAAGGGTGGGACCGCGCTCCTTTTCCAGAACGCGGATGACCTTGCCGGTATGGCTCGGCTCATCAGGCTGGGCATCGGTTTCAGCAGTCAGTTTTGTCAACACCCGGTCGCCAACGCCCGGTGCCGGGCCCCTGTCGCGGGAACTGCGGACCAGCAGCACGAGCGGGGCAGGGCCATCCTCGACCTCATCCCAACTGGTTGGTTTGGCGAGTAATTCGCCATCTGCATCGCGGCCGAATATCTGCAATACGGTAACAGCGGGCACTTCTCCGGGGCGGCTGAGTTTCTTGCGGCGCCGGACCAGCGTGCCATCTTCAGCCATTTCGGCGAGCAGCCGTTTGAGGCCGATCCGGTTGGCACCCTTGATGCCGAAAGCCTTTGCAATTTCCCGCTTTCCCGACCGTCCGGGATTGTCTGCGACAAAGCGCAGAATATCATCCTTGCCGGGAAGGTTGTCAAAATCCGTGCTGTGCTTTTTCGCCAATGATCAGTCTTTCGCGTCCGCAGTTTTCTTTTTCGGGGCAGGTTTTTTCTTGGCAGCCGGTTTTTTGGCAGCCGGTTTTTTGGCGGCTGTCTTCTTTTTGGCAGCAGGTTTTTTCTTACCTTTGGCAGCCCGCTCATTGACCAGTTCAATGGCTTCTTCCAGGGTTACCGCTTCCGGCTCCTTGCCCTTGGGCAGGGTCGCATTGACCTTGTCCCATTTGGCATAGGGGCCATAGCGTCCCGCATGAACCGTAATCTTGCCGCCTTCGGGATGCTCGCCCAGTTCCTTCAATGCGGCAGCGGCTCCACGCCGGCCAGGTCCCTTGGCTGCCTTGTCGGCAATCGCCGCCACGGCGCGGTTAAGCCCGACGGAGAAAACCTCATCGTCGCTTTCAAGATTGGCATAGGCGCCGTCATGCAGGACGAAGGGCCCATAGCGGCCAATCCCGGCGACAATCGGCTTGCCGGTTTCCGGATGATCTCCGACCGGGCGCGGCAGGGACAGCAGCGCCAGTGCCTTTTCCAGATCCATCGCCTGGAGTGACCAGGTTTTCGGCAGGCTTGCACGCTTCGGCTTGGCTTCCTCGCCAAGCTGCACGTACGGGCCGAAGCGGCCGGTGCGGGCCGTGATCATCTGGCCGGTTTCCGGATCCTCGCCCAGCTCGATAATGCTGTTTTCGGCTTCACCATCATTCTGGCCTGCCTGTCCCAATTGCTTGGTGAAGCGGCATTCGGGATAATTCGAGCACCCGATAAAGGCGCCGAATTTTCCGACTTTGAGACTGATGCGGCCTGCTTTGCAGGTTGGACACAGACGCGGATCGGAGCCGTCTTCCTTTTCCGGGAAGATATGCGGTCCCAGAAGTTCGTTGAGCGCATCCAGTACTTCGGTTATGCGCAGTTCCTTGATGTCCTCAACGCTGGCTGAAAACTGGCCCCAGAACTCATTCAGAACCTGACGCCAGTCGAGTTTTCCGTCTGACACACGGTCGAGTTGTTCTTCCAGCTGTGCGGTGAAATCATACTCCACATAGCGCTTGAAGAAGCCTTCCAGAAACGCCGTGACAATGCGGCCCTTATCCTGGGGCACAAGGCGTTTCTGATCCATTTCCACATAATCACGCTCGCGCAGAACGGCAAGGGTAGAGGCATAGGTTGAGGGGCGGCCAATGCCGAGCTCTTCCATTTTGCGAATCAGGGTCGCTTCGGTGTAGCGCGGGGGAGGTTCGGTGAAATGCTGGTTGGCCTCAATGGCCTCCCGCGTCAGGTCTTCACCCACCTTGACTGCAGGCAGACGGCCTTCAGCCTCTTCGTCGTCATCGTCGCGGCCTTCCTGATAGAGCTTCAGGAAACCGTCGAAACGCACGACAGATCCGGTGGCGCGCACGGTCGCATTCTTGCCGGCGCCCTGCGCCATGATATCGACAGTGGTGCGTTCCATTTCCGCCGACAGCATCTGACTGGCCATGGTGCGCTTCCAGATCAGCTCATAGAGCCGCGCCTGATCGGATTCCAGCCGCTTGGCCAGATCCGCCGGATTGCGGGCCAGTGATGTCGGCCGTATCGCCTCATGCGCTTCCTGGGCGTTTTTCGCCTTGGTGAAATATTTGCGTGGTACTTGCGGCAGATAGTTCTTGCCGAATTGAGACCCGATCTGCGAGCGCACTTCAGCAACCGCTTCGGGAGCCATGTCCACGCCATCGGTCCGCATATAAGTGATCAGGCCGGTGGTTTCGCCGCCAATATCGACACCCTCGTAGAGCCGCTGTGCAACCTGCATGGTGCGTGAGGCGGAAAAACCCAGCTTGCGGGAGGCTTCCTGCTGCAGGGTCGAGGTGGTAAATGGCGGTTGCGGATTGCGCTTGTGCGGTTTGGCCTCGACACTTGAAATCGTGAAACTTGCCGCTTCCAGCATGGCTTTCATGGCCATCGCATCGTCGCTGTTGTCAACGGTCAGGCGCTGGATCTTGCGGCCTTCAAATTCCACCAGCCGCGCCTTCAAATCTTCGCGAAAGCTGGTTTTGAGCGCAGCCAGAATCGACCAGTATTCCTGCGCCTTGAAAACCTCGATTTCCATTTCCCGGTCACATACCAGACGCAGCGCGACGGATTGAACCCGACCTGCGGACCGTGCGCCCGGCAATTTGCGCCACAATACCGGCGACAGCGTAAATCCGACCAGATAGTCCAGCGCGCGCCGCGCCAGATAGGCCTCGACCAGATCAGCATCGATCTCGCGCGGGTTCTGCATGGCTTCCAGAATGGCGCTCTTGGTAATGGCGTTGAAGACAACCCGTTGCACCGGCTTGTCTTTTAAAACTTTCTTGTCCCGCAGGATTTGCAGCACATGCCATGAAATCGCTTCGCCCTCCCGATCCGGATCGGTCGCGAGGATGAGGCGGTCGGATGTTTTCAGAGCGGCCGATATCTCGCTGATGCGCTTCTTCGCCTTCGCGTCAATTTCCCAACTCATGGCGAATTCTTCATCCGGACGCACCGAGCCATCTTTCGCGGGAAGGTCGCGAACATGGCCGTAGGATGCCAGAACCTGATAATTCGAGCCGAGATACTTGTTGATGGTCTTCGCCTTTGCGGGCGATTCAACGATGACCAGATCCATAAAGGTGCCTGTCTGTTGCGTGCGGATTCGAAGATCGGACGGGAAGGATGTCCGCCTCGTCAAACATATGTTCGGTTGTCAAATGGTCGGAACCGGGCGCTTGGTCAAGCCCCAACTGACATAAGGCTCGACAAAGTTGTTTTTTCAAGGCGGTGCAACTCGTCAGATTTCGATGGCCGGGAAGCCCGGATTTTCTCACCGGGTTTGAAGTGTCCTGGAAACCCGCGACTGCGTTATATACTCATTCCTGTGTGCCGTTCAGAGATACTTTGTTGCCAGGATGTCTTGTCAGCCGCCCGGCCAGGTCGAGCTCCAGCAGAGCCAGATAGATGGTGCCGCCATCCAGGCCGGTGACGCGGATCAACTCGTCGGTGTCCACCGGCGCGGTGCTTAAAGCATCCACGATCCCGATGCGCTCATTGTCGGACAGCTCGCTGACCTGTATCGAGGCTGTTTCCTGCAGCGCTATGGCTGGAGGCTCGGGAAAGGCGTCGCCATGGATCGGCCGCAATGCGTCAATCACGTCCTTAGCACCGGTCACAAGTGTGGCGCCCTGTTTGATGAGCTGGTTTGGTCCGGCAGCGCGCGGGTCCAGCGGCGAGCCGGGAACGGCAAAGATTTCGCGATTTTGTTTCAGTGCCAGATCGGCAGTGATCAGCGAGCCGGAACGTCTGGCAGCTTCCACGACAATGGTGGCTAGAGACAGGCCGGACACGATGCGGTTGCGGCGCGGGAAATCCTGCGCGCGAGCGGTCCAGCCCAACGGCTTTTCGCTGACGAGACAGCCCGTTAGAGTGATTTGTTCTGCAAGTGATTCATGTTCCGGCGGGTAAATTCTGTCGAGCCCACCCGCTAGAACCGCAACCGTGCCGGTGTGCAATGAAGCCTCATGGGCGACACCGTCAATCCCGCGGGCCAGGCCAGAGGCGATGCAGTATCCGGCTTCGCCCAGATCACGCGCCAGCCTGACGGTCATCTTACGGCCGATGACCGAACAATTGCGCGCGCCGACAATGGCGATCATCGGCATTTTCAGTACGGCGAGATGACCTTTTGCCAGAATCACGGGCGGAGCGCTGTCGATGGATCGCAGCCATGGCGGATAATCCGGTTCTCCCATGGCAATGAATTTGGCGCCAAGCCGCGCCGCCTGATCCAGTTCCGTTTCGATATCGCTGAGCGGGGCAATGCGGATTTTGCGGGCTGCTCCGCCGCGTCTGGCCAGATCGGGCAGGGCTTCCAGAGCCTGTTCTGCGGTGCCGAAGTGATTGATCAAATCATAGAATGTGGCGGGCCCTACCTGTTCGCTGCGAATGAGGCGCAGCCAGTGCAGCCGCTGGCTTTCGCTGAGCGCAATTCCCTCACGGTAAGGGTCGTCGAACAGGCTCACGCCTTGTCTGCCGCCTTCGAGCCGCCGATTTTGCTTTCCGTTCCCTTCAGCAGCCGGCGGATATTCTGGTGGTGTTTGAGCCACAACAGTATCGTCAGCACGCCGTAGAGTTCGGCAAACTGCCAATAGTTCAGATAGGCGGTGAAAATGACGACGATGATTGAACCGATCAGGGCGGAAAGCGATGAATATCGCGACACGAAGGCTATCACCAGCCAGGAGCCGCCGAACACCAGAGCGGACGGCCAGTAAAGCCCAAGGGTTATGCCAATGAAGGTGGCGACACCCTTGCCGCCCTTGAATTTCAGCCAGATCGGAAAGAGATGGCCGAGAAATGCGCCAAGGCCTGCCAGAACCGCCGTATCCAGCCCATAGAGGAGGGCCAGTTTAACGGCGGCGGTGCCTTTCAGAAGATCGCCGAGCAGGGTCAGGCCCGCGAGGGTCTTGTTGCCGGTGCGCAGCACATTGGTCGCGCCGATATTGCCCGAGCCGATCGAGCGGACATCGCCCAGTCCGGCGAAGCGGGTCAGCAGATAGCCGAACGGAATGCTGCCGAGCAGATAGCCGAACACCACTGCGGTCAACAGATACGGCCAGGACAGGGACCAGTTGATGGGATCAGGCATGGAGCGGCTTACCAGTGAGTTTCGACATGGCCAATCATGCCCGCATTTTCGGGTTTTGGGCAAGAGACAGAATTTTGCCAAGCAAATCCTTCCATTATGAGGTTGCCGGAAATCGCAGAGAAGCTGCAGCGCGCCACTTGTTTCGGTCAGCCGCATCCGTTAGATCGTGTACTGGTTCCATTGAACCGGAAACGCCGTTCCGAAACCAACATACAGCCCATGCAAGTGAGCCCGACAAATGAGCCTGATCGACACCCGCACACCTGATCCGAAAAAATTCATTCCCGGTGCCACCGGCGACTGGGAAGTCGTGCTTGGGCTGGAAGTCCATGCTCAGGTGCAGTCGAAATCAAAATTGTTCTCAGGGGCGGCGGCCGCCTTTGGCGGCGAGCAGAACGACCATGTCAGCTTTGTCGATGCCGCCATGCCCGGAATGCTGCCGGTGATCAACGAGGAATGTGTGCGTCAGGCAGTGCGGACCGGCCTCGGGCTTAAAGCCCAGATCAACAAGCACTCGGTGTTTGCGCGCAAGAATTATTTCTATCCCGATCTGCCGCAGGGCTATCAGATTTCGCAGTTCGATCAGCCGATTGTCGGTGAGGGCATTATCCATCTGGATATGCCTGACGGCCCGGTTGAGATCGGTGTTGAGCGGCTGCATCTGGAACAGGATGCGGGCAAGAGCCTGCATGATCAGCACCCGTCAATGAGCTATGTCGATCTCAATCGCTCGGGCGTGGCGCTGATGGAGATCGTGTCGAAGCCTGATCTGCGGTCCTCCGAGGAAGCCAAAGCCTATATTGCCAAGCTGCGGTCGATCCTGCGCTATCTCGGCACCTCTGATGCGGATATGGAAAAGGGCAATCTGCGCGCTGATGTGAATGTCTCGGTGCGCCGTCCCGGTGGCGAATTCGGCACGCGCTGCGAGATCAAGAATGTCAATTCGATCCGCTTTGCCGGTCAGGCGATCGAGTATGAAGCGCGCCGCCAGATTGCCATTCTGGAAGAAGGCGGCACCATCGATCAGGAAACAAGGCTGTTTGACTCCGTCAAGGGTGAAACCCGCTCGATGCGCTCCAAGGAAGAAGCGCATGATTACCGCTATTTCCCCGATCCCGATCTGCTGCCGCTGGAATTCGATCAGGCCTATGTCGATGCGCTCGCCGCCGATCTTCCGGAACTGCCGGATGAGAAAAAGGCACGTTTTATCAATGATTACGGCCTGACGCCTTATGATGCAGACATTCTGGTGGTGGAGCGCCAGTCCTGCGATTATTTTGAAGATGTGGCAAAAGGGCGCGATGCCAAGATTGCGGCCAACTGGGTGATCAATGAATTGTTCGGCCGGCTCAACAAAGAGGGCATCTCGATTGACGATAGTCCGATTTCCAGTGCCCAGCTGGGCGGCATGATCGATTTGATTGCCAATGACACGATTTCCGGAAAGATCGCCAAGGATGTGTTTGAAATTCTTTGGACCGAAGGCGGCGACCCGGCCGATATCGTTGAAAGCCGCGGCATGAAGCAGGTGACCGATCTGGGCGCGATTGAAACAGAAATTGACGCGATTATCGCCGCCAATCCGGACAAGGTGGAGCAGGCCAGGGACAAGCCCGGCCTGCTTGGCTGGTTCGTCGGCCAGGTCATGAAAGCCACTGGCGGCAAAGCCAATCCGAAAGCCGTCAATGACCTGCTGCGGCAGAAAATCGGGATCGAGTGATACGGGTTGCCCAATAGGGCCCTGCTTGCAGGGCCTCGGCCATGACGGCGCTTGACTGGACGAAAACCATTGGCAATCCGTTTGCCGTGCGGGTCACACCAAAAGCCTCTGCCAATCGCATCAAAGCAGAGATCCAGCCGGATGGCTCGACGCTGGTCCGGGTCTATGTCACCACCGTGCCGGAAGATGGCAAGGCCAACCGGGCGGTCCTGAATCTTCTGGCGAAGGAGATGGGTGTCGCGAAATCGACGCTGACAATCATTCGCGGCGTGACTGATCGCAATAAATGGGTGCAGATCGACACTTAACTTTAGGCATGGCCCGTCGCCGTGGCCATTTGCGGGTGGCAAAACGCCACCCTTTGCGCCCTATCGGGGCGGATTTGGCCGTGATAAATTGGTCCGAAATCTCAACGGACCTTTGTCATCATGCCATCACTTGAAATCCTGATGCCATTCTTTATTGCGACAGCGATTTTTGCCTGCATTCCCGGATCCGGCATGCTTTATGCTGCCGCGCGAACCCTATCGGCAGGCAGGCATGCGGGCTGGCTGGCAGCAATCGGACTTCACATTGGCGGTTACGGGCACATTCTTGCAACGGCCTTCGGGCTGGTGGTGGTGCTGAACGCCGTGCCGATCCTTTTTGGCGCGGTCAAATTGGCAGGTGCGGCCTATCTCGTCTGGCTGGGTTGTCGCATGTTAGTTGCAAGAGGCCTGCCCGGCGGCTCCGGGTCGTCCCATCGCAGTGCCGCGCCGCGCAACGCCATGACTCAAAGCATCACGGTTGAACTTTTGAACCCGAAAACCGCTTTGTTTTACCTGTCATATCTGCCGCAATTCACCGATCTGGATGCCGCTTTCCCGGTTTGGCTTCAAGTCCTGATCCTCGGCACCATCGTCAACTTACTGTTCTCGGTGACCGATATTATGTGTGTCCTTCTGTCAGCAAAAGCAATGAGGTTGGTGACTGCGTCTCAGGCCGCCAACCGGTGGGCGCGGCGCCTTGGTGGTGGTGTCCTGATAGCGCTTGGTGTCAATCTGGCTGTGTCACGCCAGTAAGGGGTCTGCCGCAAGGCAATGTGAGGGCCCAGCTTTACTGACTGGCAGCGCCGGCTTCCGCACGCAACAGATCTGCCAGAAACTCTGCTGCAGAGGACAAATCGCCGTCCGCACGGATGTTGAGGCCGACCGAGCCAAGAGTGGAAGAGGTGTCGATCGGCAGGATGTCAAATTCACCGCTGGCCAGTTCGGCGGCGACAACACCGCGTGAAATAATCCAGATGGCGTTGCGGCCGTGCAGAAAGGCGCGCCCGAATGAATCCGATACGGTTTCGACGATGTGCCGGGGCTCGGTGATGCCCTGTTCAATGAACAGCCGGTCGACAAAGGGCCGGATGATTGACGCCTGACTCGGCACCAGAACCGGATAATCATTGAGCGCTGCAATAGACATCTGGCTTTGCCCTGTCAGCGGATGGCCGGCACGCACGGCAAACACCACTTCTTCCTTGTAAAGCGGCTCAAAGATGAGGCCCTGCATACTCTCCGGCGCGGGCAGGCGGCCCATCACCAGATCCAGCTCGCCATTGCGCAACTGGTTGAGCAGGACCCGATTTTCACCGGTGACAATCAGCAGACGGCTGCGCATGCCGGCGTCGAGATATTTTGCCACGGCAGCAGGAACAATTGTGGCCGATACGGTCGGCAATGCGCCGATGCGCACCGGCGGACCATCATTCATGGTCAGAGCGCTGACAGCGTTGAGACCGTTTCGGGCGGCGGCGAGGCTCGATCCGGCATGGCGCAGAAAAATCTCGCCATAATGCGATATTCTGATGCCTCGGCCGTCCTTTTCCACCAGCGGCTTGCCAATGATCGATTCCAGCTCCCGGATGGTCCGGGTCACGGCGGGCTGGGACAAATGCAGCACGCTTGCGGCGCGGCTGATGCTGCTTTGCCGGGCAACCTCGACAAAGGTCTCAAGATGCCGCAATTTCAATCTGCGCAGATTATTCATATGTTTTTCGATATGATTCTTGTTATAAATAGCATTTTTCATGCCAATTTTATTATGTAAATATGAATCATGTAAACACTGAACTGCACACAAACATGTTGAGGATGCAGAATGGGATCATCTCGCTACGAGATTGGTATGAAAACCCGCAGAGCGGTGCTGGGCGATGCTCATGTGGAGCGTGCTGAGGCTGGCAAGACAGCGTTTGATGCGCCGTTTCAGGACTTGATTACAGAAGCTGCCTGGGGCCATGTCTGGTCGCGTCCGCAGTGGAGTCCGAGAGAGCGCTCGATGGTCACCATCGCCCTGCTGGCGGCGCTTGGACATGATGAGGAAGTGGCAATGCATGTGCGGGCAACGGCCAACACCGGGGCCAGCCGCGAGGATATTTGCGAAGCGTTGATGCATGTTGCAATCTATGCCGGTGTGCCGGCGGCCAATCACGCCATCAAGATCGTCAAACAGACTTTTGCCGAAATGAATGCTGCCGATGATAATGCCGCATCAGGGGAGGGCAGATAGATGTCAAACGCTGAGAAAAATCCTGTGCCTTTTGCCCGGCGCGACCGCGACTGGCATCCCAAAGCCCTCACGCCGGGCTATAGAAGCAGCATTCTGCGTGCACCAGAACAGAAACTGCTGGTGCTTGCCCAATCGCTGTCGGAAACCACCGGGCCGGTCTTCGGCCATGGTGATATCGGCGCGCTGGATAATGATCTGATCCGCAATTTTGCCAGGCCGGATGAAAGCCCGATCGGCGAGCGCATCATCGTCCATGGCCACATACTGGATGAAAATGGCAAGGGCGTTGCCGGGGCGCTGCTGGAGGTCTGGCAGGCTAATGCGGGCGGGCGCTACCGCCACAAGAATGACAGCTATCTGGCGCCGCTTGATCCGAATTTCGGCGGCTGCGGGCGGGTCATTTCCGACGATATGGGCTATTACAGTTTCAGAACCATCAAGCCCGGTCCATATCCCTGGCCGAATGGCGGCAATGACTGGCGTCCCGCGCATATTCATTATTCGGTATTCGGCAGCGGTTTTGCCCAGCGCCTGATTACCCAGATCTATTTTGAGGGCGATCCGCATATTCCTTTGTGTCCGATCGTCAACTCGATCAACGATCCTAAAGCGATAGATCAACTGACCGCCCGGCTGGATATGGAAAATACCGTGCCAATGGATATCCGCGCCTACCGCCTTGATGTGATTTTGCGCGGTCGCGATTCAACCCTGTTTGAAAACCGGATGGAGGGCAATTGATGGCAAAATCACCTGCGCTGAAGGAAAGCCCGTCGCAGACCGCCGGGCCTTATGTCCATATCGGCTGCACGCCGAATTTCGTCGGCATCTCAGGCGTTTATCCGCAGGATGCCGGTATGGACATGGTCAATGAGCGGACAAAGGGGGAGCGCATTCGCATTAGCGGATGTGTGTTTGACGGGGCAGGCAAACCTTTGACCGACGCGCTGATCGAAATCTGGCAGGCGGACGCTGATGGGCTTTATAACAGCCCGTCAGAACCACGCGGCAAAGCCGATGCGGAATTTTCTGGCTGGGGCCGACAGCCAAGCGATCTGGACACCGGCCGTTTCACCTTCGACACGATCAGGCCGGGCCCGGTGCCTGCTGCTGACGGGCGCGTGCAGGCCCCGCATATTTCGTTCTGGATCGTTGCCCGCGGCATTAATCTGGGTCTCTCCACCCGGCTTTATTTCGACGATGAGAGCGAAGCCAATGCCGCCGATCCGGTGCTTTCCAGCATTTCCGAACCGGCCCGCAGGCAAACTCTATTGGCGCGCCGTGAGGGCGACATGTTTTCGTTTGATATTCACCTGCAGGGCCCGGATGAAACGGTGTTCTTTGATGTCTAGATCGCTACACATGCGGGATGATATCCGTGTTTGAGCATAGTTTGCTCGGCGGTCTGCTGGGAGATGATGCGGTTTTGGCAGCATTTTCAAGCGCTGCCACACTCAGCCATTTTCGCGACTTCGAGATTGCTTTGACAAAAGCACTTGCCGGCAACGGTCTGCTGTCATCGGATGCGGCAGATGCCATCATCGCGGGCTGCCGCTCATTCGTGCCCGATACAGAGCGTCTCCGCCTCGACACTGTGACGGACGGATTGCCGGTCCCGGCCTATATCCGCCAGCTGAAGGCCCATATCGGTGCGCCTCATGCAGAATTTGTGCATCTGGGTGCAACAAGCCAGGATCTGATCGATACGGCGCTGGCGCTGGCTCTGAGCGACGTTAATTTGCAATTCAAACAAAAAATCAATGATTTGAAGGAAAATCTGCAGGTTTTGATTCAGTCTTTTGGAGCCAACACTCTGATGGGCCGCACCCGCATGCAGGCCGCCCTGCCAATCGATGTGTCGCACCGCGTCAAGGCGTGGCTCGCGCCGCTGCAGCGCCATCGGGGCCGGTTGCAAAGTGTCGGACCGGCCGTCAGCGTTCTGCAATTTGGTGGTGCCGTCGGCACACGCCATGCCTATGGGGGCAGGGCGGACGCCATCGCCGAGCAGATGGCCAATGCGCTCGGCCTGCACAACCCCCTCGCGCCGTGGCACACGGAACGGGACAATCTGGCCGATTACGCCAATTGGCTGTCTCTGGTCACCGGCTCATTGGGCAAGATGGGACAGGATATCTGCCTGATGGCGCAGCAGGGCTTTGAGGAAATTACACTGACCGGCGGTGGCGGCTCCTCGGCGATGCCGCACAAGCAGAACCCGATTGCAGCGGAAACGCTGGTCACACTAGCGCGCTACAATGCAGTGCAGCTCTCCGCCATGCATCACGCCCTCATCCACGAACAGGAACGCTCCGGCAGCGCCTGGACGCTGGAATGGATGATCCTGCCAAATATGTGCGAAGCCACCGCCAGCGCCTTGTCCACCGCCTTGCGGTTGACGGGGCAGGTATCGGCCATGGGGACACGGGTGGGTTAGGCTGGATTGGGGGAGATAGGCCTTGGACGCGACAGGCTACATCACGTGGACCTCGTCACTGGTATTTTCCTCCACGTTCCGTCAGTGCCGTAATGCCAAATACGCCGACGCCAATGGTCAGGCCAAGCCACTTCCATCCCTCGGTGCCGAAGGGCAGTACTCCGTAACCGTAGCCAAGCACAGGAAGGGTCATCACCAGAAAGAACGGTCCCGTCCAGAAACAGTGCCTGCGTCGGCAACGACGCGCATTCCACAGACAGGCGACGCCCATCCACACCAGCGCTCCGGTCCAAACCCAGGTCTTGAGCGGATGCGGAACACCCAGCATGGCGAGCATCGCCGCGATGGGTATTCCCCAGGCCATCAGCAAACCGGGGATCGAAGAAAGAAAGTCGCGGGGGCTGTTGCCTTCGCCAAGATTGGTCATTTCGTCTCCTAAATTGGGCAGCAACCAAGGGTGGCTACGACCTTGTGACTTTGGTCAGACAGGGAATTTCATCTTGCCGAGCGCTTTTGCGGCCACGCCCATATTCCAGCGCCATGGCAGTCTTTGAACATCCCTGCCTGACTGAGGCAGTCAAAATAGACTCTGTAGTTAGTACAGACTCAAGACTTAAATCATGGAAATACATCGTGGAAAGCTGCGCTTCTGGGAGGATGCGGTGCATTGGTGTTTGCCATTGCACAGAGCCATCTCTGCCCAAGAGCCAGCGGCATCATTCTGGATCTGCACCCGTGTGGCTGTTTCGCTGGTGGCATATCGCTCGGCAAGCTTGTGGGAGATCATAAAACCTGATCTGGTGCTCGAACGGTAACATTCTGTTGGGGGCAGGAATGGCAAGAATTACTGAAGGGCTGGGTGTTTTGGCACTTGCAGCCGACGCAGCGACGGGTCGACCGCAGGGGTCGGGCCTGTCTGCGGCCGTCGTAGCAGCAGAATTTTCCAGACAACTCGGTGACGATGTCACGACGCAGAAAGACGCTTATTTTCTGGCATTGGTGCGGTTTATTGGTTGCACGATTACCAGTCATGAGACGGGAATGCTTGCAATCGGAGACGATCAGGGATTTGCGTTGGCTACCATGCTGGGCGACTGGTCAGATCGTGCGGACCTTAAAAGGCACCTTGACCAATTCATTGCGCTCGAAGCGCCAAAAAACGAACGCGACGCAGCGTTCGATTATATCTGCGATATCCTGCCGACTGCGGCTCCGGACTTTACTGCGGCTCACTGCCGGCAATCCTATCTGCTGGCCAAGCGAATGCCGGTTTCTCAACGGGTTCTGGATTGCATTCCGTACTATTATGCCCGTTGGGACGGGAAAGTCCTGCCCTTTGGAGGGCTGGACGTGCCGTATCTTTCGCGTCTGGTCCGCATTACCGAAATGGCCGAATTGGTACGGAGGTTGGGCAATGCCAGCCGTGCGAAAGAGGTCATCTCAGCGAAATTGGGGCACGAAGTTGATCCAGAACTCGGACGCAAATTCCTCGACCATGCGGACGAGGTTTTCAAAGCAGCCAGTCATGCGCCAGAATTCGAGGCGTTCATTGCGGCCGAACCAGGCGAGCCGGTTGAAATGACGCCGCAGTGCCGGGAAACCCTGGCTGAAGTTGCAGCCGATATGACCGACCACAAAGCCACGTGCTTTCGCAGTCATTCCCGGCGTGTGGCGGCGCTCGCCGCTCAAGCGGCAAAAATCGCCAAACTATCGAAGGAACAAGTTGAGAATCTTCGTCTGGCAGCCCTCGTCCACGACATTGGAAAGTGCGCGATATCCAATCGCATCTGGTACAAAGCGGAAGAACTTGTGGCGTCAGAACGTCTGGAAATGGAGCGCCACACGTTCCAGACTCAGTTCTTTCTGAGCCACGGCAATCCGTTTGCCGAATGGGTTGACGTCGCAGCTTCTGTTCAGGAGCGAGCTGACGGTTCGGGTTACCACCGACGTTTGCCGCTTTCGGAACTTGGCCCCAACATCCTTGCAGCTGCGAACGAGTATGATGAGTTAAGTCATGGCTCTCCTGCTCGGGCGGCATTGAATGCCAAGGACACGGCTGCGGCACTCAACGACATGGCTCAGTCCAGGAAGTTGTTGCCAACGGCGGTATCGGCTGTGCTTCAGGCGGCGGGCCACAGTGTCAAAGAGGCCGAAGCTTCTCTTCCTTTCGGTCTGACGCGGCGGGAGGCCCAGGTTCTGTGCCATCTGGCAAAATCCGAAACAACGGCCGAGATTGCGCAAGGCCTCGGAATATCGCCAAAAACAGCCGATCATCACATTCAAAGTATCTACAACAAGACAGCCATCCGGGCGCGTCCTGCGCTGGCATTGTTCGCACTTGAACACGGAATCGTGATGGGATGAGAGAATTTGTGATGAAATAGGGAGTCTTCCCGATTCATAGGGACAGCGATTTTCGACACCCTGAACTTCACGGCGGCAACCAAGCCCCCGGGAAATCAGGAGGAAAACGAAAATGGCAACTTACAATTCTGTCGTCATCAATGCGCCGGCGGATCAGGTCTGGGCGTCTTTGCGCAACTTCAATGATATGAGCTGGGCCGAAGGCATCGTCGAAAGCGTTGAATCCGTCAACGGCAAAGGCGGAACCGAAGTGGGCGCCAGCCGCCTGGTCAACGGCGCCATCCGCGAAACCCTGCAAAGCTTTGACGATGAAGCCCGTGCCTTCAGCTATTCGATCGATGAAGGTCCCGATGTTCTGGCCAGCGATATGGTTGAAGGCTACATCGGCAAGGCGAGGGTGACCCCGATCACCGCTTCAGGACAATCCTTTGTCGAATGGTCTTCGGATTGGAACGCCGCCAAGGGCGATGTGAAGAGCTTCTGTGACCCGCTCTATGCCGGTCTGCTGGGCCTGCTCGCCAAGAAATTTCACTGAAATTTCCAGATCCACTTCTTCAATTCAGAAGGATTTTCAAAAATGTTTATCAAATCACTCATAAGCACTGCCTTTGCCACCGCACTGATTGCGGGGCCAATGACGACTTCCGCCCTGGCTGGCGGTCATCTTGATGCAACTGATGATATCTACTGGACGCTCACGCTTGAGCTCGCCGATGGTGAGGACGACACGTTCAATGCTTTGATGGCGGACATGGTGTCGGCCACCAAAGGCGAGGCCGGTGCAAAGAGCTATGAATGGCACCGCAACGGCAATACCGTGCATATCAATGAACGCTATGAGACCAATGCGGATGCCGGCACTCACCTCGGCAATTTCGGCGCAAACTTCGCTGACCGCTTCCTGGCCATCCTTGCTCCCACCGGCCTGCAGGTTTATGGCCCTGCAGAAGGTGGCGTCCGCGAAGGCCTGGCCGGATTTGGCGCGGTTTTTTATGATCAGGTCGGCGGCTTTGCCCGCTAACTCGCCTACAAATTACCACCAACAACAACAAGGTCCCGCAAGGGGCCTTGTTTTTATGCCACCATCCGCACGAGGCTGACCCCAGCCCGCCTGCGCTTCATGCAGAATCCGGCAGAAGCCGCAGGCCGGTGGCTAGATCGAACAGGTGCAGATGTTCGGTGCCGGGTTTCAGGTGGACAGTTTCGCCGGGCCGGACACTGAGGCGCTTCTGGAAGGTCGCGGTGAGTTCGTGCCTGTCTTTGCGCAGCACCAGCCCGGTTCGGGAGGCTGGGACTTGCTAAATAGCAAGTCGGGAGTTGGTGATTTCCGCTTCGACGAGATCTGGAGAAGGCGTCATCCTGGCACCGAATTCACGCGCCAGGTTGCGCATCCGAACATTGTCGTTACGGAAATACAATGTCATCCTCTCAAGTCCAAGTAACGAGCCGGACACCAGAAGCGTTGCCATCAACATTCTGCCGATGGCATGGTGCTGGTAGACCTTTTCAACGGATAGAGCGATCTCGCAATCGTGACTTTTCCGGAACTCTATAAGCTCTGCGGCCCCGCATAATATCCCGTCCGCATGGGCACCGAACAGTAGCGTTTCGCTCCATTCCAGGCCATCGACGTGTCTTCGCACACCGGAATCTGTCAGCGTTGCGTTAAATCGCGCCCGCCTGTCTTGTGATGATAAACGCAACAGATGATCGCCATAGGCTCGGCTGTCACCAGGCCTCAGTCCACGAACAAAGACCGAGGTTCCATCGGTATGAGTGAAGATCACGCCCTTGCCGGACCGTCTGAAAGGGCGGTAATCCGAGTGACTGTCAGCGGCACGCATCCTGAGCCATTCCTTGGTCGCCTGCGGTGGGCGGGATTGCCGGAGCCGAAACGATGGCTGCATCCGGCGAATTCACGATCATGGACCGGCTGATGTCCCCGTTCACTGGAACGTTGTCACAATCGCCTGCCTGGATGCTCGACACCAATCGCTCTGCGTAGCTTGGGATGTCGCAGCGTTCGATACCGATCTCGGCGAGTTGTTTGTCCCCAAACCCGCTCAAGATATGCATCATTCTCGCGGTCTGCATGACTTGCAGAGCTGTCTGACATGCCCTGCCAACCGCGCGCAGTCCGACGCGGGCGGCATCGAGGACATGAAACCCATCGGCACGGGGCGGATTTATACGTGCTTTGGTCATCGCGACTGTTCCCCGGACGCCACACATGCAGCCTCGTCGGCAATCCGCGGAATGTCGTATCGAGTGATGGATATGTCGGCGAGCTCGCGATCTGAACAATGTGCCAGTTCGTGGAAGGTTTTATTATACACCTCCCGCCGGTGTGCCCATTCACGGTATCGTCGGGTCATGTCCTTCACGGCTGACGACCATCGCCGGGAAACCAGTCTCGGAAGTTCGGGAAGTATCAATTCGTGTGCCATGACACGCTCCTTGCCTGGGACGCACCTTACGGGGCGCCGTTATCCTCCCGTTTCGTTGACCTGTTTTGCGCCGACATTCACCAGCCTGACACGAGCTGTCCGATCGCCGCTTGAGACGGCCAACTCCTCCCAGCGAAGTTTCTGCGACTGGAATGCCGCATTGCAACAAAGATGGGCCGATCAGAGCTGAATGTGAAGGTATCGATTTGGAATGGCAGCCATGCGTGATCTGCAATCTGTATGCGCGCATGACCGCGTGACCCCAGGCGTGGTGGGGTATGAATCCATCCCATGGTAGCGTGTCGCCGACGAATGTCGCCACAACACCGACTTTCAAACCTTGTCGATGAATATCCGCTTAGATCGCTTCATGGTTACATTGAATCATTTGACCGGTTTTTGCTCGTTTGCCGGCTAGGCACACTTCGCGCCGTGGTCTTCATGACCACAAGCGGAGTGTAACGACGTCCGGCGGGCGTGCAAATCCGGCCTTCGGTGCTCCATATCAGCCCACCGGACAGCGTTAGCCAACTTGCCCGATGCGCCGCCCCGAAACGTAATGGGCGCTGCGTTGACTTCCTTGCCGATGAACTGATCTGGAGCATCAAATGGTTCAATGTAACCGTGAAACGATCTAGGGTTCTGCAACGCAAATGCGGACCCGGATACAATCAGCGCCCGGAAGGTTGTCGTCCCACCATCTGCCTGCGCGTCATGCGGCCTCCGGCAGAATCCGCAGGCCGGTGGCTATATCGAACAGGTGCAGATGCTCGGTGCCGGGTTTCAGGTGGACAGTTTCGCCGGGCCGGACGCTGAGGCGCTTCTGGAAGGTTGCGGTGAGCTCGTGTTTACCCTTGCGCAGCACCAACTCGGTCTGGGAGCCGGTGGGTTCGACGACCACCACTTCGGCGTGAATGCTGTCGTCCGATTCTTCCGGTTGCAAGGTGAAGCTTTCCGGCCGGATACCGAGCTGAACCGGGCCGGTGGCGTGGTAGCGCGACAATGCGTCGAGTTGCAATGTGTCGCCATCTTTAAACCGCACAGGCTGGCCAGCGCTGGCCGGCATTTCAGCGTCGAGGAAATTCATCGCCGGTGATCCGAGGAAGGAGCCGACGAATTTGTTGACCGGATTATCATACAGATCGAGCGGCGCGCCGACCTGTTCGATATGGCCGTCCTTCAGCACGACAATTCGGTCAGCCATGGTCATGGCTTCAATCTGGTCGTGGGTGACATAGACAATGGTGGTCTTCAGCCGCTGATGCAGTTCCTTGATTTCGGCGCGCATTTTGACGCGCAGCTTGGCATCAAGGTTTGACAGCGGTTCGTCGAACAAAAACACTTCCGGCTTGCGGACAATGGCCCGGCCCATGGCGACGCGCTGACGCTGGCCGCCGGACAGTTGCTTGGGAAACCGGTCGAGATAGGGCGACAGGCCGAGAATGTCGGAGGCGCGCTCCACCTTGGTTTTCTGCTCGTCGTTGGTTTCACCGCGCAGGCGCAAGGAAAAACTCATATTCTGCGCCGATGTCATATGCGGATACAGCGCATAGGACTGAAACACCATAGAGATGCCGCGATCCCGTGCCGGTGTGTCATTGACGATCTGGTCGGCAATCGAAATGTCGCCGCCGCTGATTGGCTCCAGGCCGGCAATCATGCGCAGCAGCGTTGACTTTCCGCATCCTGAGGGACCGACCAGCACGACAAACTCGCCATCGTCGATCTGCAGCGAGATATCGGGAATGATCGTTACCGGTCCGAATGCCTTTTTCACATGTTTAAGGGCTACATTTGCCATCACGATCTCCACTTCTGGCCATCTCGGCTGACGGGTCAGTCAGGCGAGGAAAATTCAAAATCCAATTGTGACGTCCAGACCTGTCCGGGATGCAGCACATCGCCGGATTTGCTGGTGCCGTCATCCTGACGGTCACTGGTCGCCGGTTCAATTGCCACGATGTTGCGCTCCGGCCGCGGGTCGGTCCAGATCTGCACATAGGGAAGCCGGTCCGCCTGCGTCGTGACTGCGGCCTGAAACCCCGGCCAGTGTTGGTTTGCGCGGCGTTTGAGAATGGTTCTGGCTGTGTCCGGCCCGGCCACGGCGTGGCAGGCGAAGCGCGGCTGCAGCTCGGTGGCGTTTGCATCAGGCAGGCCAACGGCCAGTACTTGTTTGTCATCAATTTCAACAGACGTGTTTTCGCCGACAGCGGGAAAGCCGAAATTGATGTGGTACAGCATCGCCAGATCCTGTGGCTGCAGTCCGATATTTTCGATCCGGTCGAGAACGCGGAAGGTGGTCCCGCCAATAGGCGCTTCAATTCTGCGGGTCAGGCGATACGAGGATTTTGACAGATGCGATACCGTCACCTCGCCCTCGCAGAACAGATGCGGCACCGCGGCGTCCCAATTCTCGCCATAGCTGGTGACGCGGGCCGGTGTCAGCGGCAGGTTGCCATGCAGGGGATGGCCGTTTGCCGGCTGACGCATATGCTCAGCACCGCAACTCACCATAAAGCCCGACAGGGCGCGCTCGATGCCGGTTCCCTGATCGCCATTGGGGTGATACAACGCCGGTGCCAGATAGCCACTGGGATGCTGCCAGGCGACGGCCATGCCACGCCACCAGAGCGGTCCGATATCCAGCGAGCGATCGCTGAGAACCCAGAAATCAAGCCCGCCACCGGTGGAAAACGCCATTGCCCGCAGACCGGTCTCCGGCCCGTCATCGAGCACGATCTTGCGCACGGAGGCGAACTGGCGCAAATCGCCGGTACAGGCTTTGAGGTGATCCCTGGCGGGTAATTGATGAAGGGTCACGGTGTTGCCGCAGCACCAGAATTTGTCAGGCCAAGCCGGTCGAATGCCTCGGCCGGTGCATCGACATCGGACATCAGCCGGGACATCATATCTGCCAGACGGGTCTCGGTTTCCGGATCGTCAATCGGGGAGCTTTGACCCGGATCATTTTGCAGATCAAACAACAGCGTTGTGTCTTCAAGCATCACTCCCGGCCCGTAGACCTGATACATGGGAGAGCGTGCGGTGACCGGCACTTTCAAAAGCGGCGAGCCTTTGGTGAAAGGCATCGCTGGCTCAAGTTGCGCCGCTGACAGTTCTTCCGGGGAGAAGAAATCAAAGATATGGGTCGGCATCAGCGTGTACTGATTGATCTCCTGGGTCGCCAGATCCGGTGGATAGCGATGATAGGTGTGGTGTCCGTCGGTGATATTGACCGCACCGCCGAAATAGCCATAGAGCACCGCTTCGCGCTTTGAGGGTGATCCATCGATCAGCGGCAGCAGGGAATTGGACTGCATCTCTGCCGGCTCGGTTGCGCCATGCAGATCAATGAAGGTGGCTGCCAGATCGGATGTCTGGGTCAGTGCATCACAGCGCGAACCGGCTTTGTCGACGCGGCGCGGATCATGCACGAACAGCGGGATATGGGCGATTTCCTCATAGATATTCATGCGGTTCTTGGCCCAGAAATCATGTTCGCCGAGCAGAAATCCGTGGTCGGTGGTGACTACAAGAGCGGTATCCTCCCACATATTCTTGGCGTCGAATTCATCCAGCAGGCGGCCAAGCTGATGATCGCAGAGCGCCACCGTAGCGTAATAATTGGCGCGCAATTCTTCGCATTCTTCGGGCAGATCATCGACCCGGCCATAGCGCGGCCAATCGAGAATCGGGCCTTCATAATCGGTTTTGAACTTTTCCCTGAAACGGGCAGGGGCATAGAACGGCTCGTGGGGATCGAATGTTTCAATCTGGACGAGCCAGTTTTCGGCCTCGGCGTTCTGCTGCAGAAATGCCAGCCCCGCATCAAACACCTGAACCGAGGGAAACTCCGCCTCTTCGCGGATGAATTCTCGGTTGATCATGTTCTGGGATTTATAATTGCGGCGCTGTTTTGCAAAATTGTAGTCGTGATATTTCTCGCGCAGCCGCTCCCAATGGGGTTGCACCATGGCCTTCCACGGATCGCCTTCCTGGCCGCGAATGAATTCATAACTGTCATAGCGGTTGTGATAGGTCGCGCCGCCATCTTCCCAATAGTGGAAATGATCGGTGATCAGATGACTATAGGTGTCTGTCTCGGCGGCGAGAATTTCCGGGAACGCATTGTCAAACGGTTCCATCGGGCCCCAACTGCGATGCAGAAAGCTGAGGCGGCCGGTCAGCATATCGCGGCGCGCCGGCATGCACGGCATGGAGCCGACATAATGCTTGTCAAAGGTCACCGAGCGTTTGGCAAGCCGGTCGAAATTCGGCGTTGGAATGCGGGTGCCGCCATAGGGCGAGAGCAGATGCCGGTTCAGACTGTCGAACAGAACAAAGACGGTTTTCATGACTGTTTCCTATTTGACTGCGCCGGATGTCAGGCCGCGTACGATGAAGCGTTGCGCCACCAGCAGCAGGATCACTGCCGGAATGATCGACAGGGTTGATGCGGCGGCCATTTCTGTGAAGGCAATGGTGTTTTCCTGGGCGTATTTGCCGATGCCGAGCGGCACTGTCGCGGTCTGACGCTGTGTCAGGCTGAGTGCCACGGCAAATTCATTCCAGCTGAATATGAAGCTCAGAATACCTGTGGCGGCGAGGCCGGGACGCACAATCGGGATGATGACGAACCACAGGATTTCCGGCGTGGTGGCGCCATCAATTTCGGCAGCTTCAACCATTTCCCGGGGCACATCGCGCACGAACACGCCCATCATCCACAAGGCCATCGGCAGATTGAGGGTGGTGTGGGCCAGAATGATGCCGAACAGGGTATTGTCGAGGCCGACCGTACGGAACATCGTGAACCAGGCGCCGGCCAGAGTGATCGGCGGCACCATATGAAACACCACTGACCAGCCGAGCAATGTGTGGATGACCCAGGACGGCCAGCGCATGCGATACAGCGAATAGGCCGCCAGCGTGGCAATGGTCAGCACAAGAGCGGTGCTGCTCAGCCCGATGATCAGGGAATTCTTGAAATTACGGATAAAGTCGGACGTGCCGGAAAACAGCACATCGATATACCCCTGCAGATTGGGCACGAAGAAGAACTTGCCGAGCAGCAGATCGATCTGGGTTTTCAGGCTTGCCGCCACGATCCACAAAAACGGAAACAGGACGATGATCGAGAACAGGATCAAAAGCGTGTGGCTGGCTATGGTCCGCCGGTTAGTCATGCCGCTTCTCCCTTCTTGCGCGCCAGGCGGGCGGCAATGGCAATCAACAGGGCAATGACGGTGAAGGTGGCAATAGAGACCGCCGAACCATAACCTGCCTGATCTTCGGTGAAGAAGCGCCGGTAGATCGTGAAGCTGATCACTTCTGTCGAGGTGCCGGGGCCACCGCCGGTGAGAAGGTAGACTTCATCGAACACTTTGAAGGCGAGGATCATTCTGAAGATGAACGTCACCACAATGGTCGGGAACATCAGCGGCAGGGTGATGCTGCGCAAGGTCTGCCAGGCGCTTGCGCCGTCGATTTTTGCAGCTTCGTAGATATCCTCCGGCAGGCTTTCGAGGCCAGCCAGCAGCAACAGAAAACAGAACGGTGTCCAGTGCCAGATATCGACAACAATGACGGACGCCAGCGCGTAGGTGGAATCGCCAAGCCAGTCCACTGGATTGATCCCAAAGAATATCATCACCTGGTTGAATACGCCGAAATCAAAACTGTAGAGCAGTTTCCAGATTGCACCGATGATGATGCCGGGCACCAGGATCGGCAGGATGAATATGGTGCGGTAAAACAGCCGGCCGCGTGTGATGGATGTCGTCAGCAGCGCCAGGCCGAACCCCAGAAGCATCTGAATGCCGACGGCGACAATTGCAAAGATGGTGGTGTTCCAGATGCCGGCATGAAACAGGGTGTCGTCAAACAGCTTGCGGTAATTGCGCAGCCCGACCCATTCCCAGATGGCCTCGCGGTTGACCCATTCCACTTCATTGAAGCTCAACACCAGCAGATTGATCATCGGCAGAACGGTGAGCAGCAGGAACAGGATGACGGCCGGAGACAGGGTCGCGTAACGCCAGAATTTGTCAGTTGACATCATGGTTCGGCTTTCCATCTCAACTTCGGACAATTTCAGCTGGGGCTAATCTCAACTGGGTGTCACCGCCCGGCATTGCGCCGGACGGGACTTCGTGGTCGCTTTCGGGGGGAGGTGACCACAGGACCTTGATGATTGGTCCTATTTGAGATCTTCCAGGACGGGCGCATCGTAACCTGCATCCGTCATGACTTTGCGGATTTCCGCTGCCGCCATGTTGAGTGCCTCTTTCAGTTCCAATTCGCCGGAAATTGCCTGATTGAAGCGCAATTCGGTGATCGCCAGAACCTGAGAGGCCTCCGGAATGACAAAGGTCAACTGAGCAGTAGGCAGCGCTGCAGCCAGAGCCTTCATGTAACGGTATTCCGGTTTATCAGCCATCGCCGAGGTCATGACCTTTTTGGAAACGGGTGGAGAGCCTGCTTCCGCATAGGCGATCTGCGCCTCGTCAGTCTGGAACCAGCCGAGGAAGGCCAGGGCGGCCTGCTTGCGGTCATCAGGGATGTTCTTCGGAATTCCGCCCAGCCAGTGGCCCAGACCGGGGGATGATGGATAATCCTTGGTCCGTGGCGGAGCTGTATAATCGACATTGCCGACAACCGCCGATTTGGACGGATCGTCAAACAGGGCCGGTGCGGGAACACCCATGATGTGGCCGGCCCGGCCGGTTGACATGTTCTGGATAACATTGGTCTGGGTCTGACCTGCCGTTGAAGGATGTCCGGCATTTTTGGCAATCTTGAGATACATCTCCATGCCGGCCAGCGTTCCCGGGCTGTTGATGGTGATGGTATAATCACCGGTTTTCTGACTGGCGAAAACTCCGCCGCCATGGCTCAGAATGTAGGGAAACACATCAAAGGTGACATCGAAGGCACCGCGCTGGCCGCGCTGTGACATGCCATAGATTTTGGGCGGATTGTGCAGTGCCAGGGCATTTGCATATAATTCATCCCAGGTTTCGGGAACGCTCAGGCCCTTTTCCTTGTAGAGATCGGACCGGTAGTGGAGAATTGGAATGAACGGATTGATCGGTATGCTGAGAAGATCACCGTTCTCGCGATCAATGCGTTTGGTGTCGGAATTCCAATATGGGGAATCATCGAACGTATAAATGTCCGGGCTGAGTGAAAACGAGCTGTCGATTTCGTTGAGCGGCTGCATGAAGCCGCCGGTGTAGAATTCGACGAAGAATCCGGCATTCATGATGAGAATGTCAAACGGGCTTTCATCGGCACGCACCGCGGTGCGCTGCTTTTCCAGACTGCCGGCAAACGGATTGATGTCGAGTTCAACCTTGTTGCCGGTCTCTTCGACATATTTTTCAACAACGGCCTGAAATCCGGGGAACCAGGGCGATTGATTGATGACAATTGTGATGGGTGCTTCTGCGGCGCGGGCAGGGCCGGCGCCAAAGCTTGTCAGGGCCACAGCCGACAAGGCGGTTGCCATGAAATCACGACGTGTCGCAGCACGCCAGAACTGGCGGTAAGTCATTCGGTTTTCCTCCCAATTAGACCACAGTGTCTTGCATCGAGGTTGGTCTCGAGGGAAAACACGCGGTGACTAAGTCAAGAAACCATTGAATTAACAATTCCACAAATGATTATAATTTGGTCTGCCATAGCTCGAAGCTATGTTTCATGGTGTGGTTGAGGCGCTCTTGTTGTTTGCCGCAGAGGTTGTGGATGGGCGCTTGGGAGCAATCAACCCGGACCTGGTCCAGTGAGTCCCAAAATCAGCCTTCTCGCCGCAGTGTGAAAACGATCATGAGCACCGTGAGACCGCGCCAATATCATTGCACCCTCAAGCGTCGCGATCGCAAACTGCGCGACCTCGCGCGCCGGTTCATCGAAACTGAATTGGCCATCTCGCCGCCCCTGCTCCAGAATAGTCTCCAGCCATGTTTCGATTACTTCGAAGTAATGATCGAGTGCAGTCTGCATGGTCCGCGGGAGTGTCTCGAATTCGGCGGCCAACATACCGCAAAGGCAAAGGTGACCTGCCGCGAGCACATCAGCGTAGATACCGACAAAAGCACGAAACCGGTCGGTCATCGTGCCGCTGCCCGCGTCGACGACTTTCAACGACTGCAGAAAGCGGTCTTCGTATCGCGCAATCAGCGATCTGCCCAATGTTTCTTTGGTGGGGAAATGATAATGCAGGCTGGCTCGCGTGATTTTCAACACTGCGGCGATATCGCCATAGCTGAACGCATTGTAACCCCGAGTCTGGACCAGATCCTGGGCCACATCGAGGATCTGTTGCGATGTGCCAGCTTTTTTGTAACTCGAATCCAAGGCGATCTCCCATTCTGTCCGGCCCAGTATGGCCAAAATACAGGGTATGGCAAGTTGACTTTTACCTACATATAGGTAGAATAATGAAGCTCGGCCGGTGATTCTGGTCTCGATAGACTCCGTGGCACGACGGTCGGCCTTTGATGCATTCGAAGGGACCTGACATGACCAAGAAAATACCAACCATAGTGGGGTTGCGCAAAGCAGTCGAAACTCGCGATTCCGCCGCCCTGACATCCTACTTTGACAACGATGCGGAGCTGACGATCATCGACAGCATCAACACCCCCAGCAAACCACGGACCATCTCCGGCAAACGCGACATCGGCGCGTTCTTTGATGATGTCTGCAGCCGCGACATGACCCACACGATGGATAGCGGCATCATCGACACCAAGATGCTGGCCTATGTCGAGCGGTGCCAATATGCCGATGGCACGCGCGTCGTCGCATCGAATACTGCTGAACTTGGCCCGAATGGCATCGTCCGTCAGACGATCGTGCAGGCCTGGGATAGCTGAAGTCAGTTCTACTCCAATCTTCCAGAAGGGAGACTTACCATGAAAACATTTGTGTCTTTCGTGATGGCTGGAGCCGTGGCCATCGCATGGACAACTCCGTCGGCCTTTGCCCAGAGCGAGGCCGAAATGATCGCCAGCGCGGAATCCGCGGCGCCTGCCGCAGTCGCTTCAGCGGCCACGATCTATGGCTTCGATCAGGCCGGTGGGATGATCACTTTGCGCGAAGGTAGCAATGGTTGGTGGTGCATGCCCGACACACCCACAACACCCGGACCTGATCCGATGTGCGGCGATGCGAATGCCATGGGCTGGGCAATGGCCTGGATCGGCAAAACGGAACCGCCTGCCGGTAAGATTGGGTTCTTCTACATGCTTGCCGGCGGATCCGATGGTAGTAACACAGACCCCTACGCCGAGGGGCCGACGGAGGGTAACAACTGGATCACCACCGGACGTCACGTGATGATCATGAACGCGGGCGACATGATGGCGGGCTATCCCACCGATCCAACACCCGACACGACGCAGCCTTACGTCATGTGGGCGGACACTCCGTATGCTCACCTGATGATCCCGGTTGAATAGTTCGGGCGCGGGACCGGACGCCAAAGGTGCCCGGTCCTGCGTCAGAAACGCTCCGGCGCTCGACCCTTCAACGAGCACAATACTCGATTGCCTCAACTGGAACGGCGTGAGCCGCCAAGATGTGTTTCGGAAAGCATGGGGTGGAGAATTTTCAGTCGGGGCAATTCGAATTTGTTGGGACATGACTGCATTCGAAGAATTTAGCTCCTCCCGGTCAAATGGCTTCCTGTCACTAAGTCCCCGTTCAATTCAGTTTTTCGGATTTTCAGCAGCGATGCGCCGGACCACGTCAGCGACAAAATTGACGGCTGGTGAGACGAGGTGGGGTTTTCTGAAAATCAGCCCGGCGCCTCTGACCACCTCGACGGCCGGCACGTCCAGCAGGATGATACCCTGGCCGTCTTCGGAGGTGAGGATCGACATGGTGGTATAGGTGATGGCATCAGAGCGGCGGATCAGGGACAACATGAAGCCCAGCGAATCCGACACTGTCACGCGCTTTGGCAGTTTCAGCCCGTGGGTCAGAAGAAATGCATCGAGTTTCTTGCGCGCCACGGTCGGCGCTGGCGGCAGCACCCACTGAAAGTCCTGAAGTTCCCTCAGGGTTATGTTCTTTCGGTCCTGCAGGACATGGCCGGCACGGGCGCAGATACACAGCCGGTCCTCGGTCAATTGCTCGGCGCGAAATTCTGGTTCGGGCCCGCGCAAGGGCAGTTCGGCCAACACAAAATCCAGATGCCCTGCCGACAATGATTTCAACAAGGCCTCGTCAAATCCACCGCTGACATTGATCGTTATGTCGGGCCGCTCCTTCAATACAAAAGCGATGGCTTCGGGCAGCAGGCGGCGCAGCCAGGACGGGCCCGCCCCGATCCGAACATTGCCGACATTGCCGCTGCGAATGCCTTTCAGATCCTCGACGGCCGTACTGACCTGGACTTCGACATGTTTGGCGTGCTCCAGCAGTTTTTCGCCATACATGGTCAGTTTGACGCCGCGCGGCAGGCGCTCAAACAACTGCACATCCAGCTGCCGTTCAAGATATTTGATGCTTTTCGACAGGGTCGGCTGGGCAATATTCAGCTTCTCAGCCGCCCGTGTGACATTGCCTTCTTCAACAACTCGGAGAAAATAACTGATTTGACGCAGATCCAACCGGGCAGTCCTCCAAGGCGCAAAATGCCGTGTAAAGTGATAGCCTCAGGCTATCGCAACGTCAATTAGAGCTGATCAAGGGACTTGCCGCAGATCTGGCTGCGCGCTCGTGCGGCTGCGCTCCGCCTGACTTGCCGGATGAATTGATGTGTTTCATCAAATGGCTCTCCAGTCTTTGAAGTTGCATGACACCCCATTGCTGGCGCTAGTCGCGTATGGATTTGGCTGCCTCGTCGATACTGACGGCAATCGTTTCATAGAAATTTTGTAAGGCTCGAATGCGCGCAGTGATGTCCGCCTGATCTGCGGGCAGGGCGTCGGCGGTGCGGCCAATCAGTGTCTCGGCTTTGCGAGCCCGTGCGGCGGCATTCTGCAACAGCATTTCATAGGGCTTTTCAGCGAGTTGGAAATAATCCTGACGGTCGCCGGCAATACCGAGCCGTTCGATGATACCCCGTTCCTCCAGCATCCGGGCGTTGGTGCTGATGCTGCCGCGGCTGACTTTAAGCTCTGTGGCCAATTCACCGAATGAACGCGGCTTGCCGTCAAACACCATCAGACCCATCAGCCGTCCCGCGATGCGGGGCATACCTTCGCCCTGGGCGACCAGACCGATTTGTTCGATGAATTGTTCTCTGATTCTGGCAAATTCGCGAGACATGACTTCACTCCAAACAACCAGTTTCATTTAACGCACGCAGTTCATTCAGTCAATACTGAATAAAATGATTGACGCTGGTTTTCCGGCTCTGTATAGAGCGTTCAATTATGACTGAACGATGTTATCTGCTACCAATTCAGTCCGGGACAATCTATTGAAGTCCCCTTTCGATGAAATAGTGAAAGCTTTAGTAATGAGACATCAATTATCCGCCTGTGCCGCCGTGCTGACCCTTTGCGGTGCATTTGGTGTCTTCAGCATGCCGGCATTTTCCCAGCAGGCAAGCTCGCAAAAAATCTCATCCGTTACGGTCGCCAGGGTGGAACTGGCAGAAATCATCGGACGGGTGCCGGTTTCCGGCACAACTGTCGCTCGCGATGAAGTTCTGATTTACCCGGAAATCAACGGATTTCTCATCGAATCCCTGACTGTCGAAGTGGGTGATAGCGTCAGGACAGGGGATAGTCTGGTGGTGTTGTCGAACAGCACCCTCACAGTTCAGGTAGCTCAGGCCGAAGCGGAATTGACACGCGCAAATGCAGCGATCGAACAGGCCAAAAGCGGAATTGATACCGCACAGGCATCAAAAGTGCAGTCCGATGCGGCACTCGACAGAGCGCAACAATTGCGCAAGTCCGGCAGCACCAGTCAGGCTTCTCTGGATCAGGCGCTGGCGGCGGCACAAACGGCAGATGCTCAAGTGTCTTCGGCACAGGGCGGTCTGGCGGTTGCTATGGCGCAACGCCAGCAGGCGCAGGCGCAACTGGATATCGCGAACCTCAATCTGTCGCGCGCCGAGATTGTGGCTCCGACAAACGGGCTGATCTCCGAGCGCAACGGACAAATTGGCGCGATTGCATCATCCAGCGGCAATCCGATCTACAAGATCATTCGTGATGGTATTGTCGAGGTTGAAGCGGAGGTGATTGAAACCGCGCTCGGCCAGATTGAAACCGGTAATGCGGCCGAGTTGGATATAGCCGGCATCGGTCAGGTGCGGGGCCAGATCAGACGCATTTCACCGACGGTTGATCCGTTGACGCGGCTGGGAACCATCAGAATTGAGATGACCGAAGCACCCGATCTTCGCACCGGTCTTTTTGCCGGCGGCTGGATTGTGACGGCGCAGCGCATCTCTGCAACGGTGCCGGCGACCGCCATTCTGACCGACAAGTCGGGCAATTATGTGCTTGCAGTCCAGGATGATACGGTCAGAAAAGCCCCTGTCGTTGCAGGTCTGATCTGGAAAAACAGGCGCGAAATCGTCAGTGGTCTGCAACCGGACGAGCTTGTGATTGCCAGGGCAGGGGCGTTCTTTGCCGATGGCGATGTCATCAAGCCGGTCTTTGCCGAAGATGCCGCAGATGCGGAGCCAGCCCGATGAACATGTCAGCCTGGGCCATCCGCAAGCCGGTTCCCACCATTGCGCTGTTTCTGGTGCTGGTCATTGTCGGGCTTGTCAGCTTCAGCCGGTTGCCTGTCACCCAGTTCCCCAACATTGATATTCCGATTGTCACCATTGGCGTCGGCCAGCCCGGCGCGGCGCCTTCGGAAATTGCCTCACAACTGGCCAAGCCGATTGAAAGCGCGGTTTCGGATGTGGTCGGTGTCAAGCACGTCACCACAAATGCGACCGACGGTTTTGCCAATATCACGATCGAATTTGCTCTGGAGACCGACAGCACTCAGGCGCTGAATGATGTCAAAGATGCGGTCGCCAATGTGCGCGGCGATCTGCCGGAAAGCATTACTGAACCTTTGATCAAGCGTCTTGACGTCACCGGAATGCCGATCCTCACCTATGCGGTGTCCGATCCCACCAGTTCGATTGAGGAACTGTCATATTTTGTCGATGAGATTGTCGCCCGCGAACTGACAACGGTTTCGGGCGTTGGGAAAGTCTCGCGGATCGGCGGCGGTGACCGGGCGATCCAGGTGGATCTTGATCCTGATCGTCTTCTCGCACTTGGGCTGACTGCCGCTGAAGTAAATAATCAGCTGCGGCAGATCAATATTGATCTTGGCGGTGGCAGCGGCAATCTCGCCGGTCAGGAATACAGCATCAGGGCACTTGGCAGTGCCGCCAGTCTCGAGCAATTGGCGGCAACGCCGCTTACGCTGAGTTCCGGAACGACCGTCCGTCTAGACCAGATCGGTCAGGTCTTTGACGGTTCAACCACTGCCAGCTCGTTTGCGCTTTCCGATGGCCAGCCGGTTGTCGCCTTTGGCGTGTTCCGCGCAACCGGTGCCAGTGATCTTGTCGCCGGCGACAACGCAAAGCAGCGGCTGCAGCAGATCAGTGAAGTCTATCCCAATGCCAGTTTTACACTGATTGATGATGCGACGATCTACACCGGAGGAAACTATACCAGCGCGATGACAACCCTTTATGAGGGTGCGGCATTGGCAATCATCGTGGTGTTTTTATTCCTGCGCAATTGGCGCGCCACCATTATCACCGCCATTGCCCTGCCGCTGTCGGTGATCCCCACTTTCATCGTCATGGATTGGCTGGGCTTCTCGCTCAACACGGTCAGTTTGCTGGGCATCACACTTGTGACCGGCATACTGGTTGATGATGCGATTGTGGAAATAGAAAACATCGTGCGCCACATTCAGATGGGCAAACCGGCCTATGAGGCCTCGGAAGAGGCTGCTGATGAAATCGGCATGACCGTGATTGCCATCAGTTTTACCATTGTCGCGGTGTTTGCGCCGGTCAGCTTCATGAGCGGGATTGCCGGCCAGTATTTCAAACAATTCGGCCTCACCGTTGCGGTCGCTGTTCTGTTCTCGCTGCTGGTGGCACGTCTGATAACCCCGATGATGGCGGCCTATTTTCTGAAGGACGGGATTGAACCTGAACAGGAGAAAGATGGTTTCATCATGCGCCGCTATATGCGTGTGCTGGCCTGGACCCTGCATCACCGCGCCATTACCCTTTTCCTCGGCATCCTGATTTTTGCAGCCTCGCTGTTTTCCGCCACTTTGTTGCCGACCGAGTTTGTTCCGGCATCCGACACCGGACGCACAAGCATTTCGCTGGAATTGCCGCCCGGTTCAACCTTGAGCGAAACCCGCGTTGCGGCACGGGAAGTGTCCGCTCTGGTGGCAAAAATCGCCGATGTCCGGAATGTCTTTGTTGATGGCAGCCAGGGTGACACCAAGGCCACCATTGTCGTCAATTACGGCCAGAAAGATGAACGCCAGCGCAGCTCCGATGACATCACCGCCGATATCGAGGCCGTGCTGGCAGATGTGCCGGATGTGCGGCTGAAAGTGCTGAATGAAAACGGCGCGCGCGATATTTCAATCAGCGTGCTGGGTGACAGTGAAGAGGCTGCTGCGGAGGCCGCCCAGACACTGGCGGCGCAGATGAATAATCTGCCGTCAGTGGAAAACGCTTCAACCACCGCGTCGCTGGTGCGGCCCGAAATCCAGATTACACCCAAGCCCGAACTGGCAGCGGAACTGGGCGTGACGGCTTCCGCTCTGGCGACCACAATCCGCATTGCCACGATCGGCGATACCGGCGGTAATCTGGCCAAATTCAACACCGGCGAGCGACAATTGCCGATCATCGTGCGGATGGAAGAGGCGGTGCGCAACGATCTGTTTCAGATGGCCGGCCAACGCATTCCAAGCACCAAGGGCAAACCCGTCCCGCTTGGCGTTGTCGCCGATGTGAAACTGTCAACCGGGCCGAGCTCGATTGAGCGCTATGACCGGCGCTACCGCACTACGGTGGAAGCCGACCTGGCCGGTGAAGCGCTGCTGGGACCGGCCACTGAGGCAATAAACCAACTTGAAATCGCCAATAACATGCCATCAGGAACATCAATCCAGAGCGCCGGAGACGCAGAGGTGATGGGTGAAATCTTCACCCAGTTTGGCCTCGCCATGGGTGCCGGTATTCTGCTGGTCTATGTGGTGCTGGTTCTGCTGTTTTCCAGCTTCATGACGCCGATCACCATTTTGCTGTCGCTGCCGCTGGCGATTGGCGGCGCGATCTTCGCGCTCTATCTGAACGGCTCGGCAATCGGCCTGTCTGTCGTCATCGGTTTTCTGATGCTGATGGGCATTGTCACCAAAAATGCGATTATGCTGGTCGAGTTCGCGCTGGAAGCCATGGGCAAGGGCGTGGAACGCGACACGGCGATGCTGGACGCCGGGCACAAACGCGCCCGTCCGATTGTCATGACAACAATTGCGATGACAGCCGGCATGGTGCCCAGCGCCCTGGCCATTGGAACCGGCGGCGAATTCCGTGCGCCGATGGCCGTTGCCGTTATCGGCGGCCTGCTGTTGTCAACCGTCCTGTCACTGCTGTTCGTGCCCTCGGTGTTCAGTGTCATCAACGGCCTGAGAACCCGGCTGCGCCGCGGGCTGGTGACAGTTCTTGGCGCCAACCAGCCGGCGCAGTGAAACGGGCGGCACTGGAAGGTGTCGGGCCAGCGCTGGATTGTTCTCATTGTCAATCGCTGCACTCGCATGGGTGCGGACTGCGCCCGGTGCCGGATTTGAAATCCCAGCGCCGGGTCTGAAACGATGATTAGAAATCGGCCGCGGTCAGCGTGTAGAGCGTGCGGCGTCCGCGCGAATAGGCCTTGCGCGCCACATTATGGATCGAGTCGCATGCGGCGTCGAATGCTGTCAGGCACTCCGCTTCTGACCGGGCACTCTTGCCAGATATAGAAAGCGCTCCCGCTTCAATAAGAAACGGTACCTGGAACATGCCGTCATATCCGGTGAAGCGTATGGCGTTGCGTGCTTCGTCGAAACTGCGGCTTGGATTTGGAAAGGCCAGTGTCATGGCGTCAACTCCTGCCGCGTGCCAGGCTGGTGTTTGCAGCAAGCTTTACCTGCTTGCTGGACGTGCCCTTCAGGATTGGGTGGAGCCTTTTCCCTCTTTGGCTTTCTGATCTCGTGATTGCTGCGTTTCTGCCCGTTGACCATGGCCGAATGTCCTTTCAATGAGCGTAGCCTCAGAACCGGACTTGGGCCTGCTGACCTCTGCAAGGCTGTCTTGCGTGACCACCCTTTCATATTTATCGCCGTCGTTGCGAATGCGGTATTGGGGGGAACCGCCTTGAGGCGGGAGTGTGGCCGTGATGTGATAGAGGTTTTTTGGCAAAGTCGGTATTCCGGACGCGCCCTTCAACCGGACGATTTGCCCGACCTTGAAGACATGCGTTGCAGCATCCCGTCGTATCGGAGCTGTATTGCTGCGCGAAGTTCCATTGGTAGTCATTGTATTTGATTGTCCTTTTCCAGAGCGGCATCCAGGTCCGTCTGCTTGATTGGTACCATCTGCCGGATCAATCCCTGGGTCGTGGTCGCTGGCAGATGAATGTAAGTGCTGACGCGTCGCCAGGCTTCCCACGACACACCTTCAATTTGCTCCTCGTCGAGGTCTACCCGGTACTCCCCCGCGGGCTGCGGCCGGTCAATACCGGGAATTTCGAACGTGTTGTTAAAGTGGACCCTAGTCTCTTTGGTGCGGTTCGTCATGGCAAATACCCTTCATCGGCGCCCAATGACATCGAATGACGGGCGCATTTCTCCATGCAATCTGCAATGGGGGCCGAACCGTTGACAAAATCGGGGGAAGCCAGACAGGCGGCAAGCCGGAATATCAATAAGCCATCGATGGCTGGAACCGTATTTATTATATGGCAATCAACCGCGCCGACTTCAAGCTAAACAAGAAACCGTGCAAGCTATTCACGTCCTGCATGCTACAAGCAGAAATCCTGCACGCGATCATGCGTGCCTGTCCTCAATACTGATTGGACGTAATTATGCAACTTCCTGACTGGACGAAACCCGCGCTTGTTGGTGCAGGAGCGGGCGCTATTGTCGTGGCTGTTGTGGGATTTAGCTGGGGCGGCTGGATGACCGGTAACTCTGCTATGGAAATGTCGGACAAAGATTCCTCTGCGGCTGTTGCGATGGTGCTGACACCATATTGCGTGCAGAAGTCACAAGACGATCCTGAGTCGGCCGCTGTACTGGCAGAACTTGAAAAAGCCCGTGGGTATAATCGCCGCGGAATCGTTGAGAAAGCTGGCTGGGCAACGCCTCTGGGTGCGGAATCACCCGATCGTGAACTTGCCGAAGCCTGCCAGATCGCGCTGAATACAGATACCTGAGGGTCTATCAACTCCCTAAAGCACTGCACAAAATTTACGGGCAGACCATGCCGCACTGTTACAGACAGTGCGGCGTCGGGAACACTTCTGTTCTCTGGATGACCCCGGTATATGCGGCCATGTGATGGGCGCAATAACTCGTTTACACTATGTCAGACGCTTTGCCCCGATCTGTTACAGGATCGGCAGCGACCGAGTCTTCCTGCAGTTTCGGTGAACACTAGCTCGCGGCACGACCGCTGGTGCTGACGCCTATCGTGTTCATGACCGTCCTGACCCAGAACAAAACCGGCTTTACCAGCGCAATCCTGTTGCTGGTGCCGATTGCCCTTTGAGGATTCAATATGAATTTTACGACACATTTCGGCCCGGCGCATGCGCCGGGTAACAAAAATCACGTCGCGGTTCTGAAAGACCCCACATCAGTCATTCCGTTTGCGCTGAGCCGTGAACGAAGAAAGTCCAACACCGCCATTATTTATTGCGAAGGCAATTTTGGTGCCATTGACGGAAAAACAGCCAACGGGCTGGTGCGGCATTCTGAAAAGTATGAAATCCTGTCGGTGATCGACAGTGAGAAGGCCGGGCTCAATTCCGGTGTCGTGTTGGGGGACGCGCCGAACAACATACCCATCTTCGGCGACCTTGCCGAGGCGCTGGCACAGGCTGAACACATACCTGATTTTTTCATATTCGGAATGGCGCCATCGAGCGGCATGTTGTCGACCTATGAGCGCGATCTGATGATCGAGGCAATGGGCTACGGCATCAGCATCGTCAACGGGCTGCACGAATTTCTCAATGATGACCCGGTATTTGCGGCAGCGTGTCTTGCCAACAACGTTACGATCCTCGATATCCGCAAACCCCGCGCCAAAAAAGATCTGCGCATGTTCAGTGGCCGGATTGCCGAGGTTACCTGTCCGCGTATCGCAGTGCTCGGCACAGATTGTGCCATCGGCAAACGCACGACAGCTACAATCTTGACCCGCGCACTGAACGAGCGTGGCGTAAAGGCGGTGATGGTGGGCACGGGCCAGACCGGGCTGATCCAGGGTGCGCGCCACGGCGTTGCAATGGACGCGGTGCCTTCACAGTTTTGCGCCGGCGAGCTGGAGGCCACGATCATCGAGGCATTTGAGGCCGAAACTCCGGACGTCATCATCGTTGAAGGGCAGGGCGCGCTCAGTCACCCGGCGTTTTCGACAACGTCGTTTATCCTGCGCGGCAGCTGTCCTGCCGGCGTTGTGCTCCAGCATGCCCCCGGACGCGTCAATCGCTGCGACTTCGAGCAGATGCCAATGCCAACTCCAGCCAGTGAGATCAATCTGATCGAGACGTTTTCTGACACAAAGGTCATCGGTCTTACACTCAATCATGAGAATATGAGCGATAGCGAAGTGGGTTCAGCGATCTCGCATTTTGAAGACGCGCTTGGGATTCCGGTAACCGATGCGCTGACAAGATCGCCTGATCATCTGGTGGAGATGGTTCTGGCATCATTCCCGCAGCTTAAAGTGAAGCTGACTGCCGGTATCAATTGATCGCCCCACGCCTCCAGATTGATCTTGCCAAGATCCATCACAATGCTCACACGCTGGTCAGTTTGCTTGGGCGTCGCGGCATTTCCGTTTCGGGCGTGACCAAGACTTTTCTCGGCCTGCCGGACATTGCGGCAGAACTGCTGGCTGCAGGAGTGAGCGGTCTGGCCGACTCCCGTATTGAAAACATCCAGACCATGCGGCGTGGTGCGGTAAAGGCACATATGACGCTCATCCGTTCGCCGATGATCAGCCAGGCGGCCCTTGTGGTCGGGCACGCCGACACAAGCCTGAATACCGAGCTTGATGTGATCTCGGAACTTTCCAAGGCGGCCGGCGCGATCGGGCGCACGCACGGCGTGCTGCTGATGGTCGAGCTGGGGGATTTGCGCGAGGGCATCATGCCTGTTGATCTGGAACGTGTTGTGGGCCGCACGCTGCGCTTCCCCAATATTGCCTTCAAAGGCATCGGCACCAATCTGGCATGTCGCAGCGGCGTGGTGCCGGACAGTGCGAACATGGGTGAATTATCGAAGCTGGCGAATGCTCTCGACGCCACCTTCGGTCCCATCGTCTCAATGGTTTCGGGCGGTAATTCGAGCAATCTCAACTGGGTTCTCGGTGGTGCCGACACCGGCCGCATCAACAATCTCCGCCTCGGTGAATCCATATTGCTCGGTTGCGAAACGCTGCATCGCCAGCCGATAGAGGGGCTTCACACCGATGCGTTCACGCTTGTCGCCGAAGTGATCGAGTCGGGGCCCAAGCCGACGAAACCATGGGGCGAGATCGCGGAAAATGCCTTTGGAGCGGTGGTGACGCCGGTTGATAGTGGCACCATTTGCCAGGCCATCCTGGCGCTAGGGCAGATGGATACGGACCCCGATGGTCTGACACCGCCCCCAGGGATCAGGATCCTTGGATCGAGCAGCGACCACCTCGTTGTCGATTGCGGCCGGGAGTGCTTGCCAACCGGCACCGAGATCACCTTCCAGCTCAACTACAGTGCCGTTGCTCGTGCCATGACCTCACCCTTTGTCACCAAGCAGATCGAACCGCGAAAAGAGCCGGAGATGCAGTCAATGGAACGCGCCGTGTAAATTTGATGGGCAGTGCGAAACCAACGCCAGAAGCGTGTCGCGCAAATCTATCGAAATCATGTCGGTCGCTCTATTGGCCTGTTTTCTCCAAGGGGCATTAGCGCCAGTATCACCTTCCAAGCTTTGTTCTGATCGCGACAGGCGGGTTAAGTCTGTTGTGGGGATGGACGCCCACTTATCTGAAGTGGATTTTGTACTGGAACAGTGTTGAAAAAGACACCAAAAGTTGATCGATTTGAGCGAGGTCTTCGCAAGCCAAATCGTTGGATGCAGCGAAGTCGACGAGGGAATATGGCTCATCAGCCTCATGAAACATGATCTAGGATTCTTCGACGCCGAAGAGCGGCGCGTCGAACTGGCCGAAAAGCCATTCATCCCGGAGAAAGCATAAGCCATGTGTCCGGTATGCACCTTTTGAGGGAATGGCGGAGAGGAAGTCCGCCCAAGTAGAGTTCTTCTGTGTTCGCATGAGTTCATTAAATATCTGAATTTATTGTAATTTATCATATATTCGATCGCCCACGTTCTTTTCCATTCGCCAAAATCCAGGTAATTCTTTAGGGTTAGCCTTAGGGTTAAATTGAATCTGGAACTGACATGGTGAAACAAATTCATCGCCTGAGCGCACGTGCTGTTGAGACGGCAGGGAAGGCTGGGCTTGTGGCGGATGGTGGTGGGTTATACCTCTCAGTTTCCAAGTCCGGCGCAAAGTCCTGGCGATACATCTTTCAGTTCTCCGGAAAACGAAAGGAGATGGGCCTTGGGAAGTATCCAGCCGTTTCCCTTCAAAATGCCCGGATCAAAGCTCAAGATGCGCGTGAGATGGTATCGTCTGGTTGCAATCCTATTACTGAGAGAAAGCGACAGCTTGTTCAGGATCAGGCGCGTCAAACCACGTTCAAGAGTTTCATCGATGAGTGGCTTCCAGAAATCCAATCCGAGTTTCAAAACGCGAAGCATTCAAAACAGTGGGACATGACCCTCAATCACTATGCGATGCCACTCCATGCCTTGCCGATCGATGGCGTAACAACCGACCATGTTCTGGGTGTTCTTAAGCCAATATGGGCAGAGAAGCCTGAAACCGCTTCCAGACTACGGGGGCGGATCGAACGTGCCTTGGACGCTGCCAAAGCACGCGGTCTTCGCTCCGGAGAAAATCCAGCTGCTTGGCGCGGGCATTTGCAGACGCTGTTGCCAAAGCCGAAGAAGCTGAGCAGGGGGCATCAGCCGGCAATGCCCTACGAGAACATCCCTGAATTCATGGCACAACTTCGGACGCTGGGGAGTGTTTCTGCTTTGGGGTTGGAATGGCTCATCTTGTCTGGATCGAGATCCAATGAAGTGATGGGTGCTGTATGGAGCGAAATTGATGAAGTGACCGGTATTTGGACACTGCCGGCCAACCGCATGAAGAGCGGTCGCGAGCACCAGGTTCCATTGGTATCAAGGCATTTTGAAATACTCGAGAAGGTTCGGCTCTTGAAAGGTGAGGGCGATTATCTGTTTCCCGGACAGCGGAGAGGGCGACCATTGTCAGGCATGGCGTTTTTGATGCTGATGAGACGCATGAATGTCGGCCATTATGTGCCACACGGGTTCCGTTCATCCTTTCGCGACTGGACAGGAGATGAGACTGATTTCTCCCGCGATGTTGCGGAAATGGCGATCGCCCACAAAGTGGGTAACAGCGTTGAGATAGCCTATCGTCGGCGCAAGGCCATTGAGAAAAGGCGGGAATTGTTGTGCCAGTGGGAGGTCTATTTGAGCAGTTGAGTGCAACGTCAGGACAGCGAGGTTCCTCAAATTGATAAGTGAAAACCAGACCGCGGATCGAGTAATCAAAGTCGATTATATTTTGTCAAAAGTGAAAATGGATGTGCTTTTTGGTGCAGCCCGAAAACGATCTGACCGAGAAGTTTCGGAGGAATTCGTGAAGCGTCAACTTGAGAATGCTTACATGGAATATCTGTTGTTTTCGCCCCGAGAAAATTCCGGATTGGATTCAACGATCGTTCCAAGGCGTGGATCGACGCAGTTGATCCCTAAGGGGAACAACAAGAAAAAACTTTCAACAATTGCTGTAAAGGCCGAGAAAGCAATCAAGCATGGACAAGCTGCGATTGATGGCAAGCGAATGGCAAAACTGCCAAAGACATTAGATAATGCTTTCGATCAATTGCTGAAGAAGCTGACATTGCCTCTTCCTGGCGCGCGCGATGACAATCGTGATCAGGAATTGATGCGAATTTTATCCTGGAGCTTTAATGGAGACGTCGACAGGCTGGAAGAGCTTCTGGAGCGAATTGCCAACTATCAGAACAATCTTGCAGATGCTGTTGCTGCAGTGCAAGAACTGATACCGGTATTAAAGACGTCAGCCTCAGAACTGATTTCGCTACGCAAACAAACGATATCACCTCGAGATACCGGCAACACACAAGTCAACGATCTGATTGCGTCACTGCTTCGCCTTTACAAAGAAATCACGGGGCGTGAGATTGCGACAATCGTCGGCGCAGAGGGATCTGATACCGAAGGGATTGCTGGTGGGCCCGTGATCAAATGTCTCAAGATATTGCTTGCACCGCTAGAATTAGACACAGACGAGCATGGGATATCTACAGGTGAAGATGCACTGCGCGCGCGAGTAAGGGAGGTGATGGACACCAAATCCAGGGCACTTGGATAAAAATAGAAAGGACTGAGACATATGTCCAAACAGCTATGATTGACCGATTGCTGATGCAGATGTCCTTCATTGTAAACGGAGGCAATCAGCTCAATTAATTCCATGGGCGCTGACCTAGAGCCTGCAAAACCTGACACCGGCTGACGTCTACCTCGGGCGCGGTGACCAAATCCTGCGGCAAAGAGAAAGGATCAAAAAAACACCATCAAAGAACGGAGCTTGCAACACCGCAAGCAAACCGCATAAGATCAAAAATCAGATGAGCCAACCTCTCGCTTAATCTAATCTGCTGGTTTTTCCAAAGACTCTGATGAAGGACGGGACGAAGCATTTGATGGCGTAGCCCCACATTTCACAGGCCTTCACCGATTGTTACCTTAGCTCCACCGGCCAGAAACGCGGCCATGAGCTAGTGACTGGTATCGCCTAGCCTTTCCGAAAACGCGTCTTAACAAAAACGCTGCCACCGAAATCGGTACGGGTCGTGGATGTGGTGTCAATTTGACGTCAGTGGAAGGGACGTTGACCGGTCGCGGTGCTCAAATCATCATTGTGGACGATCCGATTAAGGCTGGTGACGTGAAGTCAGATGCCGATCGGAAACGGGTCAATGACTGGTTCCAGAGCACCTTGTTCAGTCGGTTGGATGACAAGCGGACCGGCAGCATCGTCATCGCGATGCAGCGCTTGCGCGAAGATGATGTTACCGGACATTTGACTGAGGATCCGAAAAACACATGGCCGGTTATGACGGTGCCCGCGATCGCTACCGAACAACAGACACATCAACTCATGAAACGGGGGCCGCTTGCCTCCCAGGCGCGCATGCCTGGTTGGCAACGCTGGAGATGCAAAAGTCATTCGAGACATCATAAAGACCGCCGGAGCGCGCCTGTGTTTTTTCCCCCATATTCATCCAATCTAAATCCCATCGAGCAGACCTTTGCCAAGATCAAGCACTGGATGCGCATGGCGCAGAAAAGAACAATCGAGGAAGCATGGCGATATGTCGGCAAGCTCGTGGGAGACATACGCCCCGCCGAATGCGCCAACTATCTCAAAAACGCAGGATAAGCTTCCGTCTAAACGTGAAAGAACTCAAAGTTCTCAAGATAAAAATCGGATGATTGTCATATGGTATTGCAATCAGACATTCTTTGCCGCTAAGCTTCGCCTGTCAAAAGGAGGAGACAAATATGATCGACCGATTTTCAAGACTTTTTGTAACTGCTATATTTTCGTTGTTGTTGGCTGCGTCACCGGTTCTGGCAGCTTGGCCCGAAAAGACCGTCAATATCCTAGTGCATTCATCTGCTGGTTCGTCGACGGATATAATGGCGCGTGCTCTGGCCAAGGGACTGGAAGATGTGACCGGCGGCACTTTTGTGGTTACGGCGCGCGGCCGGGAAGCCATGCCAGCGCTGCTCAACGCCCCCGCTGATGGCTATACACTTTCGACTCAGACCCGAAGCTTTCTGCCCGAACTGATGCAAAAACAATCGCCGTTCAATCCCGAAGATTTCCGCTGGGTTGCCAAGCTTGTTGGCGAATCTTATGCCTTCGGCGTGCTGGTCGAAAGCGACCTTAAGACATTTCAGGATCTCATTGACCAATCGCGGGCCAATCCGGGCGAGATCACCATGTCTACTTTTTCTACGGGCTCCATGCACCAGATTTCCGCGTTGTTACTAAACGACGCGGCGGGAATCGATGTAAATATCGTACCATATAATTCCGGGAGTGACCTCGTGGTGGCTATGCTTGGAGGCAACGTCGACGTGGCGGCGAGCAATCCGAGCCGACTCATCCAACAGGTGGAGGCAGGTGAAACCCGCGTACTTGTCGTTACTTCGGAAGAGCGCAATCCCAATCTGCCGGATACGCCAACAGCGGTTGAACTCGGCTATGGCATTGTACAGGCGCACTGGCGCGGTCTGATTGCCAAGGCGGGAACACCGGATGATGTGTTGGCCGAAATCGATGCGGCCTTGCTGCAGGCCATCCAGAGCCAAGCTTTTGCTGACTATGTAACCACTGAAGGGCTGGAAGTGATCTACAAGGGTCCCGACGTGCTGGATGCCGTAGTGAAACAAGAGATGGCGGAGATCAAACCGCGCCTTGAGCAAATGGATATGCTGAAATAATCAAACTGCGGAACCGCCCAGTAGGGCGTTTCCGCTTTTCTTTCGGCCGGCTCAGACTTGCAACAAGGGCACACCGAGTAATTTGAAAAACACAAGATATCCCACAAGCTCGGTTCCGATGACTACGCTGATTATCATCGGGATGCTGCGCGCACCACACAGCCACAACATGGCCGCGACATAAACCGGTGTTGCGATGAAATAGAGTTCGAATTTCATCGCAGCCGCATAAAGCACGGTTAAAACGATGCCGATCAAAACGGTACGTGAACCACCAGACCCAATCTGGCCATGTTCGCCGCCATGCATCGAAATAGACCGCTCAGGCAACAGGGGGGTCGAAAAAAACAGCGTCAGGCCGGACAAAAATCCCAAAACGGCCAAGGTCTGTGGCCAGACGGCCATGCCAGGGTCCGTGCTGCTAGGCGGCGGAGTAGCAAAAGTCAGGCTGGGAATGAAATAGGCGACACAGGCGCCCATAACGATGGCGCCGGCAATGCGATTGGCGTGAGACATTCGGTTCTCCTCCCACAATTCAAGCTATCATACTTGCTATTTGTCAGTCTAAATGATTGTCTGACAAAATCAATGATGATGTGGAGAAGAGAATGCTGGAGCATCTTGGAACAGGTTTTGCCAACGCACTGCAATTTGGCCCGCTGCTTGGCATCATTGCCGGAGTTGTGCTGGGCTATTTCTTCGGCGCGATGCCTGGCCTCAGCGCCTCCGCGGGCATGGCGCTGCTGGTGCCGCTGACTTACGGCATGCCGCCCGAGGTGGCGATTTCGATGCTCATAACACTTTACGCCGCCGCCGAGTATGGCTCCTGTGTGACCGCCATTACCGTCAATACGCCGGGCACGCCGGGCGCCATCGCGGTGGTGTTTGATGGCTATGCCTTCACCAGGAAGGGGCAGCCCGCAAAGGCGTTGGGCATTTCTATCATTGCGTCGACGATTGGCGCATATTTCGGCTATTTCGTTCTGATCGTCTTCACTGAACCGGTAGCCCGTTTCGCCATCACGTTGGGTGCGGCTGAGTATGCTGCTCTTGGCATATTTGCGCTGTCGATCGTTGCAGGCATGATCGGAAAATCTTGGGTCAAGGGAGTTATTATGGCTCTGGTTGGATTGATGATTGCGACGGTCGGGCTCGATCCACTTGTCGGCTGGCCACGCTACACATTTGGCCAGATGTCTCTTTTTGAAGGCTTGTCCTTTGTGCCGATCCTAATCGGACTATGCGCCATCAGCGAAGCGCTGCACCTGATGGAAAAGCCATTAAATATTCGGCAAAAAATGCGCGAAATGTCCGGCGCACTGCCGACTTGGGCGGAAATCACTTCGATTAAGATGACCTATCTGCGAGGTTCGGTAATCGGCACAGCCATAGGCATCATCCCCGGTGCCGGCGCAGCCATTGCGTCTCTGATATCCTATAATGAGGAGCGGCGTGCCTCCAAACATCCGGAAAAGTTCGGCACCGGTGTGCTGGAGGGCGTGGCAGCACCGGAAGCGGCGAACAATGCCACTGTCGGCGGCTCGCTGATTCCGCTGCTCAGCCTTGGAATCCCGGGCTCGAATTCAACCGCAATCTTGATCGGAGCGCTGATGTTGCAGGGCATCGTGCCGGGTCCTTTGCTGATGAGCCGGCACACCGATCTGGTCTATACGATTTTTGCAGCTTTGATTATCGGCGCACCCATCATGCTGCTGGTTGGGTTGGGCCTCACTCGCGTCTGGATTAGTGTGCTCAAGGTACCCGAGGCGGTGCTTGCGCCGGTCATCCTGTTCATTGCGGTGATTGGCTCCTACGCCTATCAGAATAGTTTCACGGACGTGATCGTCGCCGTTACCTTCGGCATAATCGGTCTGCTGATGAAGCGTTACGACTTCCCCTATGCGCCTCTCATCCTGGCTGTGGTTCTGGGCGAGATGATCGAAATAAATGCGCGCCGGGCACTGATTACCTCGCACGGCAGTTTCGACATTTTCGTCCAACGGCCGATCAGCGCGGCGCTGCTGCTTCTGACCGCACTGGCCATCGTTTTCCCGCTGGTTCGGATGTTCAGGGAGCGCCGTGCCATTCGGCGGCAAGACAATTCATAATGATGCCGCGGCCGCTCGGTGCTAAGGGTTTGCAGGGCCCATCGCGGTTGGTCCGCAGGTTGCTGAACTGATCTTCAAGATGATGCGGGAAAGCTTCGGCCCCAGTTGGGTTGCCAGCGGAGCCACCATGCTGACTTTCCAACGGCCAAAAACCGGTAGATCAGGTGGTGACAGCACTGGGCAGGTTCACAAAGAAATCGAAAGAGGCCGATGGATCAACTCGTTTCGAATTTGAAGTCTGGGTTAAAATGACGGATAGCGAGGAAACCATCGTGGGCATATTAAGTGGCCGCATTCTGGTTGAGAGCTGCATTGACGGCCGGTGCAGCCGGGGTTGGATGCCGAACAACTTTAGTTGACGGTTTTCAGTTCCGTTACGCCGCGCAAGGCATCAATGGCCATATCGGCGGCTCGTTCCAAATGAGCATGCGAGGCTTTCGCCGCTTCTTCGACGTCACCGGACTTTACCGCCTTGAGGACTTTGGCGGCGCCATCAACGCTTTCCTTCATGCGCTCGGCGCGGCGATGGTCAGCGCCACGGATCAGCGCGTTGCGCGCGCGCAACTGTTTCAACATAGTCGTCAATTGTTTGTTGCCGCTTGCTTCAAACAAGGCATGGTAAAACAGCGTTTTATTGGTCTGCAGACTATCGAAATTCTTCTGCCGCAGATCGGTCCGCATGTCGGCGAGGTGGTTTTCCAACGTCTTGATGACCGCCGGATCAGGATTGCGGGCAAGCATGGAGGTCGAATAGGCTTCGAGCTGCGCTCGGATGCCATAAAGCTCGCGCGCTTCGGTTTCGTCGAGAGCTGTGACGACTGGCCCCTTGTTTGGCGTGATGCGCACAAGGCCTTCGGTTTCCAACTGCCTGAGGCTTTCTCTTATCGTGCTGCGGCTAACTTTGAGCATCTCGCACAATTCACGCTCTGTCAGTCGGCCTCCCGGCTCGAACTGGCATTTAGCGATGGCCGTGCGCAGGATATCTGTGACCTGCTGGCGCAACGGATTAAGGACGGGAAGTTCGACAACGCGCTTGTTCATGGATTTACCTATTCCCCCAACACATGGTCATTGTCAACATCATCGACGGTTCGCTTGACAGAGTTGTGCAACCGTATATTGTCTGACAAAAAAATGAAAGACTTGAATCTCAGCTGACAAGATCAGCACTGCCCCTAATATAGATTTCGTGTTTCACGGAGAGAACATGTACCTTACGTCTCACAGTGAACGTCTGAAGACGTCAAGCTATTGGCCCGAGGTTAACCCAGACATTTTGCTCGGGACACTGCTTTTCGTCATCGTCGCGGGCGCCGCCATGTGGATCAGCCACACAGTCGGACCGCCGCCACTTCATTTTAGTCTTGCCGTTGCCAATATCATGTTGGCCAATCTGCTTTTCGGGGGGCAATTTGTCTGATCAGGTAGCCTATTCCGACGGCCCACTTCGAGGCATCAAAGTTATCGAACTTGGTCATATTGTTGCCGGACCGACCGCTTCGCTGATTCTTGCCGATTTCGGCGCCGAAGTGATAAAGGTCGAACGCCCCGGCAGTGGAGATCAGGCACGCCTCAACAAGGGCAACCAGGGGCATTTCGTGTCCTACAATTCCAACAAGAAGAGCGTCTGCCTCGACCTAACACAGGCATGTGGCATTGAGGCGCTGCAAAAATTACTGACTGACGCCGATGTACTTATCGACAATTTCGCGCCCGGCGCACTTGATCGACTGGGTCTTAACAAGCAGGCGCTTTCAGCACTCAACCCCGGACTTGTGCACTGCGCCATCAAGGGGTTTCTGCCAGGCGAGCGCGGCGACCTGCCCCTGACTGACGAGCCAGCTCAAATGATGGGCGGGCTGGCGTACATGACAGGGCCGAAAGGCCGCCCGCTGCGGGCAGGAACGTCAGTAGTCGATATTACCGGTGCCCTGTTTGCCGTGATTGCCGTGCTCGTTGCCTTGCGCGAACGCGATCAGGGAAATCCCGGCCGCCAGATCCATGTGGGCTTGTTTGAAAGCGTGGTGTTTCTCGTTGGCCAGCATATCGCAAGGGCGACGATGAGCGGAGAAGTGCCGGATCCGCTGCCGGAGCGGGGTATGGGCCAGGCATTGGGCTGGGGCATTTACAAGACCTTCTCAACCCGCGATGGACGGGAAATTTTTGTGGCTGTTCTTTCCGATGGACACTGGCAGCGGTTTTGCGCCGAGTTCGGACTTGATGACCTGTGGGAAGACCAGGACCTGCGCCTCAATACCCAACGGGCTGCCAGACATGCGGAACTGGCAGAACGCACAGCTGCGATTATGGCTGATCTGGATTTTGCCATGGCCATTTCTTGCTTACAAAGGGCGGGACTGCCCGTAGCGCCGGTCAATACGCCAATGGATCTGGTTGAGGACACACACTTGTCGGGGCTAGAATTTCTGAAGCCTGTCGTTGCGCCGGACGGCACTCGAGCGCTGGTCGCAGACCTGCCTGTCCGGTCTACCGGCTGGCTGGTTGGCCAACGCACAAACCCTCCGGCTCTGGGCGCCGACACTCGTTCAGTGCTGGAAGGACTAGAATTGGACGCCGGAAGGATCTCTACTTTGATGGAGCGTGCGGATCCACCGACTGCTGTAGACTGAGACAAAACCACAGGTTGGGCTCTTTTAAGCCAACACACTGGAACGGACGCTTCGAGCGTATGGGACCATCACACTGGTTTTTCCGGTGTTTTCCAGCAACGCGGTGGTGCAGTCTGTAGCTTGAAAGGGCTTGACCGTGAACAGCGAGTGTTGCTGCTCGAGGTTGCCCGGTCAGGGCTGCTCGCGGGAGAGAAAACGGCTCAATGGCGCTGCTTGGCGAATTTGCCATAGTCATAATTTCCGGCGAAAATACCTGTAAACCTCTTTGAGAGCTTATCCTATGCAGGAAAGGGTATTGACAATAACTGTCCCATAGTACGATTGTAAGACAATCAGGCAAAAAATCGACTGGACCTTATTATTACCTAAATGCCTGCAGGAGGAGGATACATAATGAAACTGTTCAAAATTCTCGCAGTTGCACTGGTTGGAGTGATTCTGACTGGTACAGCCGTTATTGCACAGGAATGGCCGAATCGCCCGATCACGGTTATCGTTCCGTTCAATGCCGGTGGAAGCACCGATCTGTTCGCTCGCAATCTCGCGCCAGCGCTTTCCCAAGAACTCGGCCAACCGATCAATGTCATCAACAAGCCAGGTGCCGGCGGTCAGATCGGTGCAAGTTACTTTCTGGCGCAGCCAAGCGATGGATATACAATGATGGTGACGGCAGCGGCTCCCTACTTGCCCAATAACATACTCACAACGGGTGCAGAGTACACGCTTGAAGACTTTGCTTTCGTTAATGCGCAATGGATCGACTATACGATCATTGCCGTGCCGAGTGACAGCCCGTTCCAGAGCCTAGATGACTTGATCGGTACAATCAAAGACCGTCCGGGAGAGCTCAGCACAAGTGTCACCTTTGGTTCTGCCGGACACATCAATACGCTCGTGTTGCTTGATGCTCTTGGCCTCGACCAGGATGCGATCCGCATCGTCACTTTCGACGGTGGTGCTGAGGCCCGGACCGCCCTTGCTGGTGGCCAGGTCGATTTTGGCATCGACCAGGGCGAGGGTCTTGCCGGTTTTACCAAAGAAGTGCGGCCACTGGCTGTGTTTCTCGAAGAGCCGGTTGAGCTTTGGGACGCACCGCTGATCAATGATGCGCTGGAACCTTACGGTCTCACGGTGCCTATCCTCAATGGTTCGGTCCGAACATTTGTGGCGCAGGCCGCGTTCCGCGACGATCACCCGGAAGCCTATGACCGTTTGCTGGAAGCCTATCAAGCCGTTCTGGATGACCAAGCCTACCTGGAAAGTGCTAAAGCGGCGGGTGTCGATACCATATGGCGCGGTCCTGAGAGCACGACCAAGATTGTCGAAGACAGTCTGCAAATTATGAAAAAATACAGCGATCTGATGAATTGACCGAAAAGGGGGGAGGTCACGCCTTCCCCCTTAAACTCTTGTGCCAGGCTTTTGCCGCCAATTCAGGTGTTTCATGTCCATTTCCAGCCCACCGCATCACACTATCAGGCTTGGAGAACTGCTTCTGGTTCTCTTCATCGGCGGGATAAGCGTTGCCTACCTGTTTGATGCCCGTGGAGCGTCGCTTTCAGTGCAGAACCTGCTGCTGATTCAGCCGTTGACCATTCTCGTTGGGGTTTTGTGCTTCTACCTGATTTTCAAAATCTTGCGGCCACGCCCGGCGCGCGTTGACGTCGACGGACTTGCCCGCGAGAGTAGTCGTGCTTCGCGTTACGCAGAAGAAATAAAGGTAGCTGCCATGCTGGTGCTGATGACCGCATACGTGCTGTCCCTGGAAGCGATGGGCATGGATACTGCCACCTTTCTGTTCATCGCGGCTTCGCTTTTGCTGCAAGGCGAACGGCGCTGGCAGGTGGTAATGCCGGTTTCCCTGGTCAGCGCTGTACTGATCGTTTGGGGCTTTGGGCTGATGACACCATTCCCGATGAACAATCTCATCATGCCGGGCTGAACGAACATGGATTTCGACGCCATAAGCAGCGCCATCAACCTTTTGACCAGTTCAGGCTCCGCCTGGCTAGTGCTGGTGCCGGGCATCCTGATCGGATTGATCTTTTCAGCCATCCCAGGATTGACAATTTCCATAGCCATGGCGGTTTTTCTACCCAGCACATTCTATATGGATTTCCTGTCCTCACTGATTTTCCTGACCGCCATTTATACGGGCGGCGCCTTCGGCAGCGCCATCCCTGCTATATTGTTCAACATGCCTGGCCAGCCAGCCGCTACGGCGACGGCCTTCGACGGCTTTCCAATGACCCAGCAGGGGCGCCATAACGAAGCTCTGGGATTGGGGCTAATGGCATCGGTGGTGGGTACACTTTTCGGATATTTGGTGCTGGCCTTTACGATTGAGCCGATCGGTCGCTTCGTCTTGAAGCTAGGACCGACAGAAATGCTCATCGTCGCCATCTGGGGGCTGACGCTTATCGCCGGCCTGCATGGCGGCAGTTTTGCACGCGGTTTCCTTGCCGGGACATTTGGCCTTTTATTGGGTACGATCGGGCTAAGCTCGCGCGGTGACGTTCGTGGCACGATGGATATTGTCTGGTTGCTCGATGGCATCCCCACTGTGCCGGCACTGATGGGTGCATTTGCGATTTCTGAACTGTTCAATCTTATGCACCGCCTGCACATCGTGGAGAACCAAGAGCAACGAAAGTTGGATCTGCCAAAGATTGTCGATGGTATGCTGAGGGGGTTGCGCAAGCCCTGGTCGCTGGTGCGTGGCAGCGCTATTGGGGTGCTCATCGGCGCTATTCCTGGCGTGGGCGGCTCTGTTGCCAATCTCGTTTCCTATGCCCAGGCGCGCCGCCAGTCGGATAACCCGGACAGTTTCGGGAGCGGCAATCCGGAAGGCGTTATCGCGGCAGAAAGCGCGAACAGCGGATCTGAGGCCGGATCTATGGCGACACTTCTGGCCCTTGGTCTGCCAGGAGGAGGCGGCACGGCAGTGATGCTTGGAGCCTTTGCGATGCACAACATCACAGGCGGCCCCCGTTTCCTGCACGACCAGAAGGATATCGTTTATGCGGTAATCTTTTCCAACTTCATTCAGGGAATTGCATTGCTGGTGCTTGGACTGGGTTTCGTCTGGATTGCCAGCGCTATAGTCAAAGTGCCTATTCGGTTACTGGTACCCATCGTGATCGTGTTGGCAATCTTCGGCAGTTATAGTCTCGAAGGCAACATTTCGGGGCCGGTAACTCTGCTGATCTTCTCAGCGCTCGGCTGGGTGATGCGGCGCTACGGCTATTCGGTAGCCGCGCTGATCATCGGTTTGCTCCTGGGGCGGATGACCGAGGGGTCGCTGTTAAGAACCTATCAACTGGGTGGGGGTGAACTGGACTTCTTGCTGACCCGCCCCATTGCACTTGTGTTAATGGCGCTCTTGATTGTGTCGTTGTTCCTGCCGGTCATTATGAGGCGCCTGCGCCGAAGTCGACCTGGCTTCCTGCCGGGGAGCGAATGATGACCGGTCTCAGGGAAAAAGGCAGCGGTGCAAACCGTATACATCTAGTCGAGCAGATAGTCTTAGAGTGTGAAGCAACAAGCCGGCAGAGGACCACTGAGGTCTTGGGTGTGCGGCTGGTATGGCACCAGTGGGGGGATATCAACAAACCGCCGCTTCTGTTGATGCACGGGGGGGCAGGTAGCTGGAAGCACTGGTTGCGGAACATTGCGGCGCTTGCAAAAGATTATTGGCTTATCGTGCCGGATTTGCCCGGCCTCGGCGAAAGCGCCATGCCTCAAACCCCGAACAGCGCCGATCAGTTGGCCGAGCTCATCGGATTGGGCCTCGACCAGATCGTTGACGTTACGCGCGCTGTCGATATTGCATCATACTCATTCGGCGGGGTGGTCTCTGGACACCTCGCTTCCCTTCGGCCCTCACGTGTAAATTCGCTTGCGCTGGTAGGGGCCGTGGGACTGAGCTTGAGCCGCAATGAGCGTCCGAAATTCTTGCGCGTTGATCCCGATCTGCCGGTTCTGGAGCGCTGGAAACTGCAGGCTAAGAACATGGTTCCGCACCTGATTTCAAACCAAAACCAGGTCGATGATCTGGCTACGCATTTGCAGGATATCCACGTGCGACAGACGCGGCTGCGCAGTTCAATTCTATCCAACAAGGAAACGCTGGGGCCGATATTGCGCAGTCTCGACATACCAATTGCCGCGGCATGGGGCGAGGCGGACTCCATTTATGCCGGCCAACCCCACGAGGAGCGGATCAAAGCGATCATGAGATTGCGTCACAGTGGCGGAGTTTACTTCATCAAAAATGCGGGACACTGGGCTGCGTTTGAACAGCCCGAAGCCTACGCCGCTTGGCTGCTGGATTGGCTCAGCAGAAAAGGTAATAAGGCATGATAGTGAAATCCATCCTACCAAGGTATTTTCTGTTTGTGACCGGCGACTTCAAACGGGGTTTCGAAAAGCGCTGCAGAGCGGCGCCTATGCGGTGAATCCTTGATCTCGAGGACGGTGTGGCAGACGTCAACAGGTCGACGGCGCGCCGACTGACAGCAACCTTTCTTGATCTGTCCGCGTCCCCTGCAGTTACATCCGCATCTTCTCTCTACGCGGCTGTTGATTATTATCAAACCCAATCGGCGAGTGGGTTTTCAGCAACCTGCAAGGCCGGAAAATCGGCGCGGTCTGCGATAATCAGGAGGCTCAGAACAGGATAACATCTTCGGAACGCCGTCCCGGCTCTTTCCAAGTTCCTGAGCAATCTGACGCCGCTGCCATGACCGAGAACTGCTGCGGCTTATACATACGGCATTGCCAAGTTGAAGCAAACGTAGTAGTAATTGCAACCACTATATTTCCGATCAATGAGCGGTGCCATGGAACGAATAAAAAATCTGCGCCTGAGATGGCTTAAACTGCCCCTGGTCCGCCCTTATCGGTTATCCTATCGGACGTTCGAGGAGTTCGAGCCTTTTCTCATAGAAGTCGAGGATGACCACGGCCGGAAAGGGTTTGCCGATGTGCATATTTCCCCCGGCTCCAGCGAAGAAACCCGGGACGGAGGCTGGCGCTTCATTGAAGCCAAGGCTGCAGCGATCATCGGTCTGGCGACGGTGGATGCGAAAGACCTCATCTTGAAGGATTTTGAAGCCAGCAAAGGAGCGGCAACCGCACTGGTTACGGCAATTGAAGTGATTGAAGGCAATTCCAAGCTGACGATCGAAAAACCTGTGACGCTCCCGCTGCTTGTTCCCATTAACGCGACCGAGGCAAGGGCTGTGTCTGAAGAAGTGGAGACACTTCTCGGCCAGGGATTCCGGACTTTGAAAGTGAAGGTGGGAAAAGATGTCGAGACGGATCTAAAGCGCGTTGGTGCCATCCAGAAGGCCTGTGCCGGCCGGGCCACGCTGCGGCTGGACGCAAATCGTGCTTTCACCCGCGATCAGGGCGTAGCTTTTGCGTCTGCGCTCGACCCGGAAGGTATCGAGCTCTTCGAACAGCCGTGCCACGCCGATGACTGGATTGCAAATGCCGCGGTTGCGGCCGCGTCGCCAATTCCCCTGATGCTGGACGAGCCAATTTGCACGCTAGCGGATATCGAACGGGCGGCCCAAGTCGAAAATGTTCGCTATTGCAAGCTCAAACTGAAGCGCTTCGGCGGCCTTGATCGTCTCCACGAAGGGCTCAAAGCCGTATCGGACAATGGCATGAAGGCCGTTCTCGGCGATGGACTTGGCAGCGAAATCCAAGGTTGGCTCGAAGCCTGCATCGCGTCGCGGACGATCGACAACGCCGGTGAGTTCAACGGTTTTCTCAAACCTCGATCACGTCTTTTCGAGAACCCGCTTCGTTTCGTCGAAGGAACAATCGAACTGCCTGCCGGCTATTGGCCGAAACTGAGCCAAGACGCTGTGGCCGGCTTTACCGCAACCGAGCGCAAATTTTAAACAGCAGAATAAAACCTGGAGATACAGCGATGCCGCATGAACTTACGCTTGCTGAACTTGACCGCCGCCGCGCTGCCGCACGGGCCATGGGAGGGCAGGAGAAACTTGCAAAAAGAGCAGAGCGTGGTCAGCTCAATGCCGAAGAGCGCTTGGCCGCGCTCATTGATGCGAACAGTTTTCTTGAAGTCGGTCTGCTCGGCGCCTCCGGTGTATTCGAACAAGATGCTCCTGTAACGCCGAGGGACAGCAAGATTACCGGTTTTGGCAAGATTGCCACCCGCGATGTCGGTGTCGTGATCAATGATTTTACGACCAAGGGCGCATCGACAAGCGCAACAAATTCCAAGAAAATCGGCTATGTTCGCAAAGCTTGCAATGAAAATGGGATGCCGTTCATTCACATTGGCGAATCGACGGGCGCTCGATTGCCTGACGCGATGGGTTCGAAGGGAATGGGCACCCTGTTAGGCAATGATCCGACCCAGTTCAAACGAATGCGCGAAGTGCCCTGGATTGCCGCGGCGCTCGACACGTCTTTCGGATCATCTGCCTGGCTGTGTTGCTGTGCCGATTATGCGGTGATGAAAAAAGGCTCGATTATGTCGGTATCCAGCCCACGGCTGGTATCAATGGCGATCGGCGAGAAAGTCGATCTCGAGCAGTTGGGAGGCTGGAGATTGCACGCGGAACAGACTGGTTTGATCGATCATTTCGTCGAATCCGACGCTGAGGCCATGCAGGCCATCAGGCATTTTCTTTCCTATATGCCAAACCACAACAATGAATTGGCACCAGATACGCCTGTCCCAGAAGGTTCGGGAGATGCTCAGGAACAAATCCTCGAAATTTTACCCGAGAAGCGCACGCAGGTCTACAATATCAAGAGCATCATCAAAGTGATTTTTGACGTCGACAGTTTTCTGGAGATGAAGGCGCGTTTTGGCCGATCGGCGGTGGTCGGGCTGGCCCGTCTCGACGGGAAAGTTGTCGGTGTAATCGCAAACAATCCGAAGGTTGGTGGGGGCGCCCTTTCGGCCGATGCCTGTCGTAAGATCGTCGATTTCACGGTTCTTTGTGACAGCTTCAACATCCCTATGGTCCGCTTCTTGGATACACCGGGCTTTGTTGTCGGTCTTGATGCCGAACGGCGCGGAGCACCGGGCCACATTATGAACTTCATGAATGCCACAAGCTTGACTACCGTGCCACAGATCACTGTGATCTGCCGCAAGGCCTACGGCCGAGCCTATGTCGCCATGGGCGGCGGATCGCAGAATGACGCAATGGTGGCATGGCCGACTGCCGAAATCAGTTTCATGGATCCGGTGTTTGCCACAAGCATCGTCAAAAATAAAACAGCGGGAGAAGAAGGCTTCTCAGAAGCGCTCGCTGAAATACAGAAAGACCTGGAAGTCTGGGATATGGCTCGCATCTTCTCCGCACATGATGTCATCAAACCGCAGGAGACTCGTTCTTTTCTCATTCGAATGTTGGAAATTCAACATAGGCGCCGAAATCGGGGCATCGGCCAGCATCTGATGCGTACATGGCCGACGAGTTACTAAAGGACCTTACATGAACTCGAATAAAAAAATTGCAGCGGATATCATTCTCTCCGCACGGCAGAATGGGGCCGCGTCACTGGATGAGAGTGCGGGCAAAGCACTGTTGCGCAGCTACGGGATCAGATGCCCACAGTCGGCCGTCGCAACCTCCGCCGACCACGCCGAAGGTCTGGCAGAGAAACTTTCCGGACCCTTCGTCGTCAAAGTCATGTCGCCGGAAATCCTGCACAAATCCGATGTCGGAGGTGTCGCGCTGGGTCTCGAGACTGCATCGGCGGTCAGTGCCGCCATTCGCCAAATGTTGACGAAGCCGGGCATTGCCTCAGCGAAAATCGACGGTTGGCTTGTTGAGGAGATGGCACCGCAGGGCCGAGAGGTCATAGTCGGCGGATTCATGGATCCACAGTTCGGCCCCATGATCATGGTCGGCCTCGGTGGCATCTTCGTCGAGATCCTCAAGGACGTTTCGTTTCGCATTTGCCCGATCACCCGCGCTGACGCGCAGGCGATGCTGGCCGAACTTAAGGGATATGCCCTGCTTCAGGGAGCCCGGGGCGAGGCGCCCGTCGATGAAAACGCGCTGATTGATCTGATTCTCAAGGTTGGCGGGTGCGGCGGTCTGCTGATGGATCAGGAGGGTGAAATTGCAGAACTCGATCTCAACCCGGTCATCGTGTCAACTCAGGGCGCCATTGCTGTGGATACGCGGGTTTTGCTCGGCTCCGGACAGGTCTTGGCGGACGCAGATCGTACAACGGAGGGGGATTTTCTTACCGAGTTCCGCCCACTCTTTAAACCGGAGACCGTTGCTGTGGTCGGCGCGTCGACCAAGAATGTCACAATTGCCAATACATTCATTCGTCGGCTTCGTGATTTTGGCTATGCTGGGGAAATCTATCCAATCCATCCCGTCGCCGACGAGGTGGAAGGGATCAAAGCGTGGCGCAGCCTCGGCGACACGCCACGTGCAGTCGACTATGCCTACATCGCTGTCGGGGCGCATCAGGTTGCAAAGGTTCTTGATGGTGCTGCCGGTAGATGCCGCATCGCACAAGTGATTTCATCCGGCTTCGGTGAAATCGAAGAAGGCAAAGCGCTCGAGCGGGAGCTGTTGACCCGTGCTCATCAAGCCGGCACACGCATCCTCGGGCCGAATTGCCTCGGCACCTACTCGCCGCGCGGGCGGCTCACCTTCTCGGTTGATGCTCCTCGTGAGGTCGGTCATATTGGGGTTATCGCCCAGTCTGGCGGGCTGAGCACGGATATTATCAAGCGTGGTCAATGGCGCGGCCTGCGGTTCAGCGGTGTCGTTAATATCGGCAACAGTGCCGATGTGACCCCGCATGAGTTGATGAGTTATTACTTCGCCGATCCCCAGACCAAGGCAATTGGCCTTTACATTGAGGACATCAAACAGGGACGGGCGTTCTTCGATCTGCTGCAGTCGGCCCACGCCACGAAACCCGTGGTCATTCTCAAGGGAGGGCTATCCAACCAGGGACGGCTTGCTGCCGCATCCCATACCGGTGCCATGGCTGGCGACCGGAAGGTTTGGGATGCGCTCGCCAGCCAGGCGAAGGTCGTCTTGACCCCGACGGTGGACGCCTTCATCGATACACTGCTTATGCTGCAGTTTTCGACGCTGCGTCCGGAACGCCCGACCCGCGCCGTGACCCTGTTCGGCAATGGCGGAGGGTCGAGCGTACTGGGGTCGGACGCATTTGCATCCCAGGGCCTTGATGTTTTACCTTACGAGGGCGAGGCACGGCGATTGCTCGAAGCGCTCGATCTTCCCCCGGGAACAAGTGTGGCCAACCCGATTGATACGCCGGTTCGAACCCTGCAGGAGAAAGACGGATTCATTGCTGGCGAGATTCTTGATCTTGTCTATGAGCATGTACGTCCCGACGCCATCGCCATGCATCTCAATCTTGCATCCTTCGTAGGGCGAGGCAGCGTCGATCCTGTTGAAAACCTCTTTTCAGTATTGGCTCAAATGCAGTCGAAATGGCCGGAATCTGCGCACTTCGGATTGGCAATGCGCACTGATGGATCGGCCGAACTGGATGATCGTCGTCGTCACTATCGGCAAAAGGCGAGCCAAGTCAACATACCGGTTTTCGACGAAATTCAGCCGATGGCGGCCGCATTTGCCAAAATCGCAATGCTTGAACGTAGGATGGCGGAAAAACGTCGCCTTAATCAGGCGGCCGCGTGCGAACCGGCAAGTGATCCCGATGTGACATAGAAACCCAATACAGCCGATCCTGCCATCTTTGGCACCCGAATTTCGAGGACCGAAAATGACAACCCTACGCGACAACACCAGTAAATCCGGCACGGCTTCATTCGCGGAGGACTGGAGATCAACTCCGTTTTTCCCGCTTTTTGTTCCTGCCAATAGACCCGAGAGGTTTGAAAAAGCCGTGCGAGCTGGCTGCGGAGCCATAATCGCGGACTTGGAAGACGCCGTCGCAGACGATGAAAAGCAGACAGCTCGCGAAATGCTGGTTCGCGCCCTGCAATCGACCCTGTTCCCGATTCCGGTAATCGTGCGCATCAACGGCATCGAAAGCGACCATTTCGAACAGGATATTCAGGCGCTTGCCGACCTTCCGGTCGCGACCGTCATGCTTCCAAAGGCAGAGGATGGTCCGCACCTGGAAACTTTGCGGCAGCAGTTGAAGTCCGACACCGGCCTGATAGGTCTGGTGGAAACGCCAAAGGGAATCGCCGAAGCGCGCGTACTCGCGCTTCAATGCGATCGCCTGGCCTTCGGGTCGATCGATTTCGCAAGCTCAATCAGGGCTGAACACACACGCGATGCGCTTCATGCAGCGCGCAGTGAACTCGTGCTTGCTTCTGCTTTGGCAGGCATCCCACAGCCGCTTGACGGCGTGACCGTTGAAGTTGACGCGGCAGATACCATTGAGGACGATGCACGATACTCGGCATCCCTCGGTTTCGGTGGCAAATTGCTGATCCATCCGGCGCAAGTGGTTCCGGGTCGCTCGGGGTTTGCCCCTGCGCGCGAAGCGGTTGAGAAAGCAAGACAGATGTTGGCGTCAACCGGCGGCAATGCCGGACGCTTCGAAGGTCGGATGGTTGACAAGCCGGTTATCCTGCAAGCGCAGCGTATGATCCAAATTTTTGAGCGCATCGAAGCTCAAAACGCAGAATTGGCGGGTGATTGACCTTCGTCCGCAATACCCGGGAAGACCATGTTTTTATGCTCGGCAGAATGGCCGGACGGAGTCCCCGCTGGAAGCACGCGACCGCATTTGTGACGGGCACCGGTGCTGCGACCCGACTCGCCGGTGACCTGGGTCAAACGGTTCACTGGCAGGTGGCGCGCATTAGGAACTGAAAGATGTTTCCCGGCTGCCCGTGATTTCACCGAAGCTGCGCAGAGTTTCAATGGCCTGGTCATGTTCATAGGCGCTGAGAGCCGAGCAGCAATCTTCGAGCAAATGCATTTGGTAATCCCGATCATTGCCTTCGCGCATCGCCGCCTGAACGACAGCATTGGTCGACACGCCAGACACGAAAATATGGTCCACCGAATTCGCTCTCAGGATAGGTTCCAGTGTCGTCGCGTAAAAGGGGCTGACACGATGCTTCACGATGTCGAAATCGTCCTTATGCGGCAGCACGGTTTCATGCACCTGCGTTCCCCATGCGCCGAGCTGAAACCAGCCGTTTTGCCGCGCCTTACTGAATCGCGTCGACGTTGGCGGACATTCTCCGTAGCCGCCGGAAAAGCCTATCCGCACATAGGCGATCGGGACGCCCGCATCACGGGCTCGACGCAGCGCATCTGCGGTGTTTTCAAGCACATTGCGCCGGCGCACCTCCGGTCCGAAGCCCTGCTGGCCAAACGGGCCGTCTGAATGCACTATGTCGTTGATAAGATCCAGGACTAGATAAATGGCTTTCATGTTTCCGTATTCCCGCTAACGTCCACTAAAACTCGCCGAATCACGATCGCGAGTGGCACATATTACCACGTCGCGCTCGCTTCCATATTTGCGAAAGCCTTGCTGGGTCCCGTCCAGAGCTTCGCCTTGTTGTTTTCTTCGACCCACTCACCATTGATGGCGCAGGATCCCTGATCGAAAAGTGGACGCAATCCTCGAAAGGAGAATGCGTTGCACCGTTGATCGGGGCGCATGGTATCTGCCAGAGCGAGGAGGAAACTGGCCTGCAGCGGGCCATGGACGACCAACCCTTCATAGTGTTCTTCACCCGTTGCATACGGTCGGTCATAATGGATGCGATGGCCGTTGAACGTGAGGGCGGAATATCTGAAGAGCAGGGGCGGTGTTACCTGTATATTCTTATGAAAGGTCCCTGGTTCCGTTTCCGGAATTGGCGGGGGCACTGCTGCCTGCGTCTGCGCCTCACGGTAAACGATATCCTGCTCTTCTTCGATCGCGTCGCCTCTGGCTGTCGAATAGACATGGCGGACGACCACGAAACACAACACTCCGGACCGGCCTTCCTTGACTGTGACATCCTTAATTGTCGAGTTTCGAACCACATCGTCGCCAACACGAAGTTGATCGAGGAAGCGCAGCCGGCTGCCCGCCCACATTCGCCGTGGCAGCGGAATGGGCGGAAGAAAATCACCTCGGGCGGGGTGACCATCGGGCCCCAATTTGCTCATTGAAACCGTCCGAGGTGCCAGGCACCAGTGTAAGTTTTGCGGGACGACATCACCCTTTGACGGATTTTCGTCCCGGTCGAGGACCGTTGCGTGGAATGCGCGAGCAAGCGTGCGCGTTACAGTATCGTAATCGGTTTCCGATCGACCGATCCACGACTGCAAATGCTGAATGTCCAACTGCTCAGTATCTTTCATTTTCACCACTTCTTTCATGCATCAACCAACGCACTGCACTGGCCGACAATTGCCCGCTCGCCGTCGGCGCGCTCCACCCAGACCTCGCATGCGATGCGAAGGCGGTCGCCTTCGAGCGCTTTGCCGATCACAACACCGCGGGCGGTCGCAAAATCATCCGACCAAACCGGGCGTCTAAACGTCAGCGAACCTTTTCCGCCGACAATCCAGCCATCATTGAAACTCATCCGCATCATGCGGAAGATCAGCGCAGAGACCTGAGGCGCGACGGCGATGGGCCGGGGCAGTCCTTCCAGCTCTGCGGCACGTTGATCATTGTGCAGCGTCTTCACGTCGCCGAGTTTGAACATCTCGACATTGAACTTTTTTGATACGCTTGGAAGCTGAGTCCCCAGGCGAACATTGGCGTTGGTCAAACTGGTCATCGCGTGCCTCACAATTTTTCATTCTTGACGCCACTGTCCAGGCCACGACCGCCCCGAGGCGCATCCCGCGTCACCATGTCCAGAACGTGCGTGCGACGGGTCTTGAACACCACGTTGCCGTCGGGATCGGTGCCACTGGATTCAAAGCTCACATACTCGCGACCTCTCTTAATCCATTTGTCAGCAATCTTGCCGGATACTGTGATCGGCACATCTGGCTTCATGGGCCCAAGATTCTCGAAATCCCATTGGTAGAAAACGCCACGAACATTATAATTTCGCGACAGGAGCCATCGGGGTGGCCGATATTGTATCTGTGGTGGGGCAATGACGCCGCCATATTTGGAGTCAAGGCAGTAGGCTGGATCATAGTCTTCATCGATCCGGCATTGTTTCTGGATATCTTCTTCTGAGATGACCCAATCGAGCGTGCCCAGATCTTTATCGACCTGTATATTTTCATAGTCAGAGCGCGCTCCGTGCTCATCTTCGGCAATTCGGACTGGTTTGAGATCGGTCATGAGACACTCCTTAATCGGGTTGCTCGAAATGAATGCGTAGGCCGAAAGCGGCCGGAACCCATTGCATTTGGCTCCACCATCTTGCTGCCTTGTCAGTTGTACTGGGTATAGAATATAAAATACCGAATCGGCGGCAAAGCTTGGCATTGAAATGTAAGATTGCCAGATTGTCTGACAGGAATCAATATGATTATGCGCGAAACTTCGCTAAGAACGCCCGTGACGGTCCCGCTGCGGCAGCAGGTCGTCGAGATTTTGCGCGATGCCATTATCGACAATAAATTTGAGCCGGGTGGCCGTCTACGCGAGCGCGAATTGTGCGAAATGTTGGGCGTGAGCCGCAGCACCATTCGCGAAGGGCTGCGGCAATTGGAATCCGAAGGACTCATCGCCATATCGCCGAATAAAGGTCCGATGGTCACCAACCTGTCCGAAGAAGAAGCGCGCCACATTTACGCGGTTCGCGCGCGTCTTCAGGGTATGGCGGCCGAATTATGTGCGAGCAATACTCCACCGGATCTGATCTCTCGACTGGAACAGTTCTTTTCGAAAATAAAGGAAGCAATAAGCAACGATGATGCGGATAGTCTGCTGATAGCGCGGACAGGCTTTTACAATGAAATATTTGACGGAACCGGAAATCCTTATTTGGCTCTTATTTTGCGTCAAATGCGGGCTCGGGTGACACTGATGCGTGGCCATGACGGATTGCGTCAAGAAAGAATGGAAGAAACTCTTCGCGGCGCTACTCAGGTTCTTGATGCGATCAGGGCGTGCGACCCCAAAACCGCTAAGAAGGTCGCTCAGGAGCACATTCATCGCGCCGGCGATCTGCTTTTTGAAGCACACAGAGCCACGCTGCTCAACTCGAAGCCGGACAAGAAACGCCGCACGAAAAGCTGAGTTCATCAGCAGTTTGGATGTCCTGCCCAGTGGGCGCATCGTCGTGACAGCGTCTATGTGCAGGACCCGTTGCCGCGCCACATATCTCCCGAATTCCCCTGCAACATTACCAAGGTCATCTGTTCCATAGCTCGCTGCCGGTTGCTTCTGCGGCAGCAATTTGGTGACCCGGTGAACGTCGGTACCATTTGAGTTTCATTGTTTACCATAAAGAAGCCCCATCCGTGGACCGTCATATTCTGATCGTGAAGACCGCTACACCGTGTCTCGTATTTCCAGCGACCTATAGAGATGGACGTAACTGAAGCAGGCCCTTTGCAGACCGCGTACGCAGTCTGGTCATATTGGTTTTAACTCGGTTTCATCAATAAATATGATCTGGCAATGACTGTTTCTGTTGAAACCTTGAATCGGAATGGGACAAACTCGTACTGCGATCCTAGATTTTCCGGAATCCCTCCCGGCCATTCCATGCGTCATTTACGCGAACTGGTTTGGCGCCTTTGATCCCGAGGTGCGAGCGTCGGCTGATCCACATTGGTTTCTCATTTGACACAACTGTATTCCTATCCTATTGTCAGACAATCCGACACATAATGTTGTTGGTGCATTGACGCCATACCAGCGAGGGTCCAAGAATGAATGCATCGCAAAACTCTCTGTCGCCGGCCGACGCCGAGGGATCCAGCAGTCTTCCTGACGTGGGAGAGGCGGTCCACTATGAAGTGCGCGACCATATCGCCTATCTGACATTGAATCGACCGGAGAAGCGCAACGCCATCAATCGCGCGATGCGCAAGGAGGTTCAAAGCGCCTATCTACACGTGAAGCATGATCCTGACGTCTGGGTGCTTGTCCTGGCTGCGAAAGGCAAGGTCTTTTGCTCCGGAAAGGACTTGTTTGAAAAGGTTGCTCCGGAGGATGAAGACGGTTCTGTCCTGACAAATGATGAGGTCTACAAGTTCCAGAGATCCATTTTCAAACCTATAATTTGCGTGATCGACGGTCCATGTCTGGCACAGGGGGCTGGTTTTGCCTTGAACTCGGATGTTGTCTTGATGTCTGAAAAAGGTTCAATCGGCTGGCCTCAAGTAAAACGTGGCATTTCGACGGTTTCGGGACCGACGTTCTGTGCGCAAGCAATACCGTGGGTTCATGCCATGGGTTATCTGATGCGAGGCAAACCGATCCCTGCGGGCGAGTGCCTGCGCTGGGGGCTGGCGAATGAGGTCGTCGCGACCGACCAACTCAATGAAGTAGCGCTGCGCTGGGCTTCGGAAATCATGGAGTCCGCGCCGCTTGCTGTAAGGGCGGTCAAGGAAGCTGCTCGTCGCGGTGTGGACATGGCTTTTGAAGAGCGAATGTACATGGCGCGCGATGTGGCAAACAGTGTCCTGCAGAGCGTTGATTCCAAGGAAGGTGTGGCAGCTTTCCGTGAGAAACGCCCACCGGTCTGGGTCGGGCGCTGACGCATGCGGCTGGGAGATTGAAATGACTGATCAGACAGAGCGATTGAACGAAAGCCCTTCTGCGCAGTCCCGATCGCCGCTGGCTGGTGTGCGCGTACTCGATCTTACACAAGTCGTGGCTGGTCCCTATTGCACGACTATGCTTGCCGACATGGGAGCCGATGTTGTCAAAATCGAGCGGCCCGATGGCGGCGATGATCTTCGCACAGTCGGCCGCTATAAGGGTCGAGAAGATCATGAAGACTATTTCAATGCCAACAACCGTTCAAAGCGGAGTATCACACTGGATCTGAAGCGAGAGGCGGATCGTAAGATCGGATGGGCACTGGCAAAAAAGGCCGATATCGTCGTGGAGAATTTTGCCCCAGGAACTGCGGCGCGCCTCAAAATGGACTGGGACACCCTGCGCACATTAAATCCACGGCTTATCTATTGCTCAATTTCGGGTTTCGGCCAGACAGGGCCCTACCGAAGCCGTCTCGCACTCGATCCGATCATTCAGGCCGTAGCAGGAAGTATGAGCGTTACCGGTGAACCGGATGGCAAACCGATGCAGGTGGGGGCTCCGCTTGCCGACGTTATGGCCGGAATGTTCGGCGCTTATGCGATAGCGGTCATGCTCAGATCGGTAGAACAGACGGGTGTTGGCGATTATATTGACGTCAGCATGCAGGCGACTATGGTTGCAGCGCTTGGGCCGCGGATGGGCGAGACCTTGCAGGCTGGAATAGTGCCGCACCGAATTGGCAACGAAAACCCTATGCGGGTACCGGCCAACATCTATCTCACGGCTGACAACCGGTTCGTGGCGATCATCTGTCAGAGCCAGCGTCAATGGGCACCCCTTTGCGATGCCATTGATCGCGGCGATCTGGCTGAAGACGCACGGTACGCCGAGCCAAGCGGTCGAGTGGCCCATCGCAAAGTTCTCGACGCGGAAATTGCGGGAGCCATCGCAACTCGGACGGCGGAAGAGTGGATCGCACGCTTCGAGCAATTCCGCGTTCCCTGCTCGCAGGTCAACAACTACCGCGAAGCGCTTGACGATCCGCAGATCAAATACCGCGGTCTTGTGCGGGAACTGGATCACCCCACGGCCGGTCGAATCGAAGTCGTCGGTCCGCCCTGGATTATTGAAGGCAAGTCGACCCCCATGTTCACACCTCCAGCTCTTGGCCAGCACAGAGGAGACATTTTGGCGGACTGGCTAGAAGAAAAATAGGTTGCACACTCGTTATGACGCCACCGAAGAGCCTGTTGTCGCTCGCAGACGGGCGGCCGTAGTTTCTGACGAATCTGGAATCAGGCCACACTATCTCGATTAACCCCACGGAATATCGCAATGCAAAATCCCGCAAAAATGAACGTAGTTGAAATGACCGGTGGCGGCGGTCCCGAAGTTCTTGTGCACACCCAGGCCGAGATTCCTAAGCCAGCGGCTGGAGAAGTTCTGATCAAGGTGGCGGCTGCGGGTGTTAACGGTCCGGATCTTATGCAGCGCCGTGGGCTTTATCCGGCACCGGCCGGTGCCTCCCATTTACTTGGACTTGAAGTTTCAGGTCAGATCGTTGCGACGGGCACCGATGTGACCGCGTGGAAGACCGGCGACAATGTCGCCGCCCTGACCAATGGCGGCGGCTACGCGGACTTCTGCGTGGCGGACGCGCGACACTGCATGCCCATTCCCGATGGGGTTTCAGAGCAGGATGCAGCCGGCTTTCCCGAAACATTCTTTACGGTCTGGAGCAATCTCTTCATGGAGGGCGGCCTCAAGGCGGGCGAGCTGTTGCTCGTTCATGGGGGAGCGGGCGGCATTGGCACGACCGCCATTCAGATCGCCAAGGCACTCGGGGTTAGAGTCATCGCCACGGATACTCCTGCTGAGCGATGCCAGACATGCATCGATCTCGGAGCTGACCGCGCGGTGGACTATCGCAATGAAGACTTCGTGGAAATTGTTCGCAAAGAAGGTGGCGCCAACATGATCCTCGACGTAGTCGGAGGTCCCTATGTGGAGCGCAATATCAAGGCTGCAGCGCCTGGTGCACGCATTGTTCAGCTGGCTTTCGCTCTCGGTTCCAAGATCGAGATCAACCTTATGCCGATCATGCTCAAGCGGATAACTTACACAGGTTCGACCCTTCGTACGCGCCCCGACCAGTTCAAGGCCGAAATCGCGAAGCAGTTGATTGCGCAAGTATGGCCGCACATTACCAGCGGCAATATCAAGCCGGTAACATGTCGGGTTTTTCCACTTCGCGAGGCAGCCGCTGCGCACATCCTGATGGAAAGTGCATCCCACAGCGGCAAAATTCTGCTTCTTCCGTAAGACTGTCAGTCATACTGCTGGTCTGACCGGCCAACCGGCAAGCCCTCATCGTTTGCCGCATGAAATAGCTGGCATCAGAAATGATGGACAATATGACAACGGAGACATTGAATGGCAGTAATGGCAGAAAAGATTGAAAAATCACCCCATGTTTCAGATGAGATTCGCAAAACCACCTGTTATATGTGCGCCTGCCGCTGCGGCATCAATGTGCATCTGCGCAAGGGCGAGGATGGCAAACCCAAAATCCGTTATATCGAAGGTAATCGCGATCACCCGATCAACAAGGGTGTGTTGTGCGCCAAGGGATCCGCTGGGATCATGCAACACTATTCCCCGGCGCGGCTGAAAAAACCGTTGAAGCGGGTTGGCGCACGCGGAGAAGGCAAGTTCGTAGAAATTGAATGGGATGAGGCCCTGGATACCGCTACCAAATGGCTCGGCGATGTGCGCAAATCCGACCCAAAGAAACTCGCCTTCTTCACAGGCCGCGACCAAAGCCAATCAATGACCGGCTGGTGGGCCCAACAATATGGCACACCAAATTTTGCGGCTCATGGCGGCTTCTGCTCGGTCAACATGGCAGCTGGCGGCATCTACACATTTGGTGGTGCTTTCTGGGAATTCGGCGCGCCCGATTGGGAAAAATCAGAATTTTTCATGATTTTCGGCGTTGCGGAAGACCATGATTCCAATCCCATCAAACTGGGTCTTTCGAAGCTGAAAGAACGCGGCAAGAAGATCGTCGGCGTGAATCCGGTGCGCACCGGATATAACGCAATCGCTGATGAATGGGTGGCAATAACTCCCGGCACCGACGGCTTGTTTGTTTTGGCTATCGTCCATGAATTGTTGAAGGCGGGCAAGGTCGATCTGGATTATCTGATCCGCTACACCAATGCCCCATGGCTCGTCATCAATAATCCCGGCGGCAAAGATCATGGTCTGTTTGCAAGAGACAAGGACGGCAATGCCCTCGTGATGGATCGCAACAGCGGCAAGCTCGTCTCCTATGATACACAGGGCGTCAAACCCGCCCTTAAAGGCGAAGTAAATCTTGGCCCCAGCAAACCTTCAGCAGTGCCTGCTTTCGAGCTGCTGGCCACGAAATATCTTGATGAAAAATATGCCCCTGAAAACGTAACAGTTGAAACCGGCGTTCCGACCAACCAGATCAAACGCCTTGCCGCTGAAATCGCAGAAGCTGCCTTTGAAAAGGAAGTCATCGTCAACCAGCCGTGGACGGACATGAAAGGCGAAAAGCACGACAAGATGATCGGCCGGCCGGTTGCCTTCCATGCCATGCGTGGCATCTCAGCTCATTCCAACGGCTTCCAGACCTGCCGCTCCATTCATCTGCTGCAAATCCTGTTGGGCTCTATCGACAGCCCCGGCGGTTTCCGTTTCAAACCACCTTATCCGCGTCCAGTTTCAGCCCAGCCGAAACCCCATGGCGGCAATAGGCCGAACCAGCCCTTGCCCGGTCCGCATCTGGGCTTTTTGCGATCGCCACAGGATTTGCTGATCCATGAGGACGGATCGCCCCAGCGCATCGACAAGGCGTTTTCATGGGATGCCCCGATGTCTTCCCACGGCCTGATGCATATGGTCATTGCAAATGCCCATGCCAAAGACCCTTACGGCATCGATGTTCTCTTCATGTATATGGCAAACATGTCCTGGAACTCATCGATGAATTCCGACGGGGTCATGAAAATGCTCACCGACAAGGACGAAAACGGCGAATACATCATTCCGAAAATCATTTATTCAGATGCCTATTCATCAGAGATGGTTGCCTTTGCTGATCTAATTCTGCCCGATACAACCTATCTTGAGCGCCATGACGCAATCTCCATGCTCGACCGTCCAATCTCCGAACCCGAAGCCATGTGCGACGCGATCCGCTGGCCGGTAATGGATCCAGGCCTTGAAGAGGGAAGGGAAGTGCGCGGCTTTCAGTCGGTCCTGCTGGACCTTGGCGGACGACTCGCCCTGCCCGGTATGATCAATGAAGAGGGAACGACCAAGTACAGTGATTACGCCGATTATATTACCAATCACCAGCGCAAGCCTGGCATCGGCCCACTGGCCGGATGGCGCGGCGCAGACGGCAGCAAGACCGGCCGCGGCGAACCCAATCCTGATCAGATCAATCGTTACATTGAAAATGGCGGTTTTTCAGAAACCCATGTTCCCAAAGAGGCGCTGTATTTCAAACATGCCAACAAGGCCTGGCAGGATTTTGCGATAAAGATGGGCTTGCAGGACGCGCCGGTAGAAAATGTCTTTCAATTGTATCTGGAACCCATGCAACAATTCCGGCTCTGTGCCGAAGGCAAGGCAGAGCCAAAAGCTCCTGAAAGCCATCGCGAGCGCATACTGAATTGTTTTGACCCGTTGCCGGACTGGTACCCGCCTTTTGAAGGCGCTGCCATCGATACGGCGGAATACCCCTACCATGCCCTGACCCAACGTCCGGCGGCGATGTACCATTCATGGGGTTCGCAAAATGCCTGGCTGCGCCAGATTCATGGCTCCAACCCGATGTATATTCCCGCTGAAATCTGCGATGAGGCATGCCTTGCCGATGGTGACTGGGCCTGGATCATCTCGCCCCATGGCAGGATCAAGGTACCCGTTGCGCGCATGGAAGCGGTGAACAACAAGACACTTTGGACCTGGAATGCCATCGGCAAACGCAAGGGAGCCTGGGGGCTGTCTGACGGAGCACCGGAAACCACCAAGGGCTTCCTGCTCAATCACATTATCAATGAACTGCTGCCAGCCAAGGGCGATGGCCATCGATGGTCCAACTCCGATCCGATTACTGGACAGGCGGCCTGGTTCGACCTTCGGGTTCGCGTCGAAAAAACCGAGGCTGGTGAGGCCGTAAGTCTTCCCCAATTTAAAGCGCAAGACAGTCCTGTACCAAAACCCAATGACACGCTGGAATATGGCAAGGAGTGGACGAAATGACCCTGCTGCCCCAATCCACTGAAAAAAAACTCGGACTGGTCATCGATCTTGATGTTTGTGTTGGCTGCCATGCCTGCGTGGTGAATTGCAAGGAGTGGAACACTGGAGGTCACGGCTCACCACTGAGTGACACGGAGCCCTATGGCGACAGTCCTTCCGGTGCATGGCTCAATCGCATTCATAGCTTCGAAATTACGCCGCAAGATGCAAGCAAAAACGGCCAGGCCCATATCGTCCACTTTCCCAAATCCTGCCTCCATTGCGAAGATGCGCCCTGCGTCACAGTCTGTCCGACCGGCGCAAGTTACAAGCGCACGGAAGACGGCATTGTTCTAGTCGAGGAAGATAAATGCATAGGCTGCGGATTGTGCGCCTGGGCATGTCCCTATGGTGCGCGTGAGATGGATCCTGTCGAGAATGTTATGAAAAAATGCACCCTCTGCGTGGATCGCATTTACAACGAAAACATCCCCGAAATTGATCGCACCCCTGCATGTGTCAGAACCTGCCCGGCCAATGCCCGTCATTTCGGTGATTTTG
>CAXBCI010000019.1:0-69801 GCA_963974065.1 uncultured Hyphomicrobiales bacterium
AAGGTGATTGATGCAGCGGATCAGCGTCGACTTGCCTGAACCGGACGGTCCGCACAGGACGATCCTTTCGCCGCTGCGGACCGAAAGGCTTATGTCCTTGAGCGCATGGAAGCCGCCATACCATTTATCTATGTTCTTGAGTTCGATGAGTGCTTCGCCTTCGAACACAGGCAATTCAGGTTTTGCGGACATGACGGCTTCCAATTTATCGCTGTTCGGAGCTATTCGACGGTGAAGGACACGCCTTCGACCGGTGCTTCGAACTTCGGCTGGCCCAGCTTGAACCACTTTTGATACAGCTCTTCTATTGTACCGTTGGCTTTCAGGTCCTCCAGAAAGGCGTTGACCGTAGCGTTGATTTCCTTGTCACCAAGAATGGTGCCAACGCCCTTGTAGTTCGTTGCCAGTACGATCTTTTCTTCGAACTTGCCCGGCGCTGTTTCTTCGATGCGGCCAATGGCGAACTGGGTGGTTCCGATCGCGTCAACCTGGCCTGACAGCAGCGCCTGAATCGTCGCCGAGTCATCGTCAAAACTCAACATGTTGGCACCGGCGGCAACATTAGGCAGCGTGTTTTCCTGGGTGCTGCCTTTGGGAACGCCAACAGTCATTCCATCGAGATCTTTGAAGCTCGCAATTTTTGTTCCGATTGGCGCTATGACAGGCATGCTGTCTTCGGCGTAAGGGATGCTGTATTGCAACGACTTTGCGCGTTCCGCACTAATGCCAAGGGTCGCAAACAATGCGTCGACTTTGCCAGTTTGCAAGGCGGCGATGCGGTTTTGATTGGTAACGACAACCAGTTCAAGATCGACACCAAGATGTTTGGCAAACAGGCGTGCCAAATCGGCGTCGTAGCCATCGTTCTTTCCGGTGGAATCAAGGAAGCCGAAAGGCGGATTATCTCCCTGGATTCCGATGATGATTTTGCCGCGGGCCTTGACGTTGTCGAGCGTATCAGCATTTGCCGGACTTGTCCCAAGCAGCCCCAACATGGCTAAAGTGGCCATCGAAGCGCCGAATGCACGGCGCGAAATATTGAACATTCTCATTTTAGTCTCCTCTGTTTTGTTATAGACTGCAGCCTTTGCTGCTTTTCACTGTTTGGAGCCCAAACAGGATCGGGTGTAGCGCGGCTCTCAGTCCGCCGCTCTGGAAGCCAGTGCTAGTTTTCTCTCCATCGCGCTTCCAAAAAGCGACATGGGCCAGCAAATGAAAAAGTAGATGATACCGACGATGCCGTAGACCAGCAGCGGCTGAAAAAGCAGGTTCGAAACGATCTGTCCGGCACGCGCCAGTTCTACAAAGCCTACGATTGCAGCCAGTGACGTTCCTTTGGTCAGCTGCACGGCAAACCCAATCGTCGCAGGCAGCGAAATCTTGAGCGCCTGCGGAAGAATGACGTCCCGCATGCGCGAAACATAACCAATGGCAAGCGCGTTCGAGGCTTCGGTCTGACCTGGCGGAATCGACTGGATCGTCCCACGCCAAATATCCCCCAGAAAGGCACTGGCATGAGCGGTGTAGGCAAGAGATACAGCCACCCACGCGTCGATGTTGAATTGCAACAGGGCCAGGCCATAGTAGACAACGAAGAGTTGCATCAGCAAAGGCGTGCCCTGGAAGAGGGCTATGTAGGCCGCCGCGATCCGTCGCACGATGGCAATCGGGCTGACCCGGGCAAGGGCGATGGCAAGTCCAATGATACCGCCGCCAACAAAGCTGATGATCGTCAGCAGAACCGTCCACTTCAATCCCTGGAGCAGAAAAAACATTTCGGGGAGGGCAAACTCGCGCATCGCTTCCCCTCACTGATTGGGATAGTTGAAAAGACGCTGGCCCAGCATCGAGAGCATGCTCATAATCAGCCAGGAAATCAGCAGGTAGAGGCCAGTGATGGTGAAATACACCTCGAAGCTGCGAAACGTTTCAGACTCGATCCTTTGCGCATAATATGTCAGCTCGTTTGCAGAAATCGACGAGCACACCGACGACGTTAGCGTAAGCAGAATGAATTGGGACGAGAGCGCCGGGTAGATCGCGCGGAGCGCCGGTATCATCACGATATCGCGCAAAATCTGAAGCTGGGACAGACCCAGTGCCGCTCCGGCCTCAATCTGGCCGCGCGGAATCGACTCCACTCCGCCTCTGATAATCTCGATGGAATAGGCACCGCCATTGATAGCCAGAGCGATGAGTGCAGTTGTCGTCGGGCTCATGCGAAGGCCAAGGAATGGCAGCGCAAAGAACAAGAAGAAAATCTGCACCAGAAATGGTGTGTTGCGAATGGCCTCCACGAAGATGCGAACCGGCACGCGAAAGACCGGTCGCGACGACCGCTGCAGCGCCGCGCCTGCTATGCCGATACACAGCGCCAGAAAGATCGCAGCCGTGGACAGCGCAAGCGTGAATCCGACGCCATACATCAGATCGGTCCAGCGATTCAGGACGACGCTAAAGTCCAGTTTGTACAACGCTTTGTCCTTTCGATGAACTGCTGTCATCTGCTCGGTACGTTGCTTCGTTGGCTGAAGCTGAGCTTTCCCTATTTGCAATCGGATGAGACATCATCGGTTCATTCAAACAGCTGCTTGAACAGGCCTATGGACTGCCGGAAGCCATCCTCAAAATTCCCGTTGCCAGGGTGGTAGACACTCTCAAAGGAAATGACGCCGTCATATTTGTCGGACCGCAATGCGTTGGCCAACGGTTGGAACTGGTCAGCCAATTGTCCCTTGCCCATACGCCGCACTTCCAGGGTCGCTCGCGGAGTATCGACCTTCACATCCTTGATGTGGATATGTCCCAGATAGCCGTCTTTTACTTCGTCGTAGCCATCGGGAAAGGCGCGTTCGTGACACCAGCAGTTGTTCGCTGGGTCCCACAGGACTTTCAGCGTGTCTTTGGCATCCAGATCGTCAATCAGTTTGCGCGCAGTGTAGTTGGAATTTACCATTGTTCCGTTGCCGGTCTCTACAACCAGCGTCAAGCCTTCAGTTCGTGCCAACTCGACGGCCGGGGCAATCATTGGCGGCATCGTGTCCCAGGCACCGTGAGCTACGTTCCATTTTTCGGCTCCGTTGCTGCCCCACAGGATTTGCTCTTTCTTCTGGGTCATGATCCGGACCAGTGGCGCGCTTAACTCATGCGCCATGTCCATGACCCGTTTGAGGGCATCCATATGTTTGACGTGAAGTTCGTCGCCGGGCCGGTTCGCGGTCGTCATGCCGGCAAAGACATGGCGTGAGAGACAGGAAACCGGCTTGCCATGCGTTTCGAGCAGGGCTTTTATTTCGGATATCTCCTGTTTGGAGTGGTCGCCCACCTCCTTGTCGCCGACAAATTGCAGTTCGGCATATTCCAGCCCAAACTCATCCATCACATCAAGGGCATGAGAAAGATCGCGGCTTACTCCGTCGCAGATCAGACCAAGTTTCATTGCGATATTCCTCTTTCGCGGTGCAGTTCTGCGCCGACGATTTCTTCCATGATCCTGGTGCATACCCAATTGTCGCCCTGGGGATATCGGGTCTTTCCCTGGTGAAAGATCTGCATTGCGGTTGATGCCATGAACATCGGCACACCAAGTTCTTCGGCCATTCCAAGTGATATTGTCAGATCCTTGTGCATCGTCCCGATGCCCGAGCCAGTGCCCTCAAATTTTCGGTCAATGATGTTGGCCAGTGCGGTGTTGGCAACGCCGCATCCCGCGCCACTGGTCGAAAACACGTCAAACAGTTTCTGACCGGAGACACCCGCCTTGGCTGCCAGTGCTGCAGCCTCGAATGTTGCACCGAAAATGGAGCCTATTAAGGTTTGCAGGCAGGACTTCATGACCTGGCCCTCGCCGGCGTGTTCACCCACACGATGAATAGTCTTGGAGACCGCTTCCATGACCGGCCTGAACTCGTCGAGGGCATCAGAATTGCCCGCCGCCATCATGGTCAGCGATCCGTTCTGCGCACCGGGAAACCCTCCCGAGACAGGGCTGTCGATTAAAGCGATGCCCGAACCTTCAATCGCGTCGCCTATTTCACGCGCTTCACTTGGCTTGATGGTTGCGGTCAGAATCACCGCGCCGCCGCGTGACATGTGGCTAACGAGCCCTTCTGAGCCAAGGATAACGGCTTTGGCCTGACTGCCATTCATGACCATAACGAAGACCGCATCGCTGTCGGAACCTAGCTGAGCAACGCTGTTCGCCGGCTTGCCGCCCATCTCCAGAAAGGCGGCCATTCGCGCGGCGTCCACATCCAGACCCGTCGTCTCAAAACCATTCTTGATCAGATTCTTTGCAAGACCGCTGCCCATGTCACCGAGCCCCACCACGCCTACTCTTTTCATACAAATCTCCGCTTCCGCCTAATATAACGCCCCATTTGATGGCTTGGGTATAATGATAATTCATCATACTGTCAATTATTCATCAAATGAGCACTGTTTTGATGCGTCATTGACATATTTCCCTCATCTTGCTAGAGCGATTTATTGCCTGCGCGCAGGAGGGGATAGCTGGGGGATGCTGAAATTAAACGAGTTTACCGGCCCTTGACGCCTGGATAAAAATCACTTGTAGATTGCCCATTTGAAGGCTCTTTGATGAGACAAAACAACAGACCTCGCGCGCTTGACATCGCACTGAAAGCCGGGCTCAGCACATCCACAGTGGATCGGGTGTTGAATGGGCGCGGGCGAGTGAGTACGAAGGCGGTTCGGTTGGTAATGGAAGCCAGATCGGAGCTTGAGCAACAAGTCAGCCCAGTTTCGTCACTGACTGACCAGATCGAAGTCATTCTTCCGGAAAATGCAGGCAATTCAACGCGCTATTTAGGCGCCTTTTTTCGCCTTGCAGGTCATCGAAGCGGTGTCGCGATAAAAGTAAACTGGGTTGATCGGATGAACCCTGCCGCGTTAAGCGCCGCCCTGCTGGGAACATTGGAGCGCCGCCCACAGGGCGTTGCGTTCCAGGCACTGGACCATCCGCTGGTACACGAAGCGGTCGCCAAACTGCGCTCGGAAGGCATGCGGCTGACGACAATCGTCTCCGACTTGACTGGTGAGGGTGTCGGTTATGTTGGTATGGACAACCGAGCGGCCGGGCGCACCGCAGCGCTTCTGATGGGCAATTATTGCATCGGCAGCGGCTCAGTCGCCATCGTTTGGAGTGGGCAGCTGTCGCGCGCGCACGAGGAACGGGAATCCGGATTTCGCGCCCTTATGCGTGCCGAATTTCCTGATATGATGGTGAAAGACATCAATAGCGGCAACGACCAGCCTGAGGAAAATTTCCGTCTGATTCAGGAGCTGCTGGAAAGCGACAAATCCGTGGCGGGAATTTACTGCGTCGGTGCAGGACCATCAGCGATTGTTGACGCCGTCAAGGCCGCCAAACAGATCAACCGGATAAAAATCTTTGCGCACAATCTCACCCACGTGACCCGTGCTCATCTGCTTGCTTCAGAGATCGATATCGTCATCCACCAGAGCATGCAGGAGATCGCGGACCGGGCACTGGCTGAAATAATGTCCGGCAAGCCGATCAGCCGGCATTCAGTCGCCACACAGGTCATTACACGAGAAAACGCGCTTCATCATCTTGATCTGAATGCAATCAGCGACTGGTTGGATTGATGATAGCGAAAACTCCTTTCGCGGGGCGGTCGAGACAAACCGCGATTCAGCTTTGACGCACCAAATGATGAATTGGGTGTGCCGGTAATGACAGATTTGCCAGCATAGTTTGCGGCAACGGAGTTCCAGAAACTGCTTGCTCGGCTTCCCTCAAAATAAGCGGTAACGGTCCATGACCCAGCACGATGCCGGAAAACCACACAGAATACCCTTTGCTATGATCGGCGGCGGCTTTGGTTCGGCCGTTGGTGTCAGTCACCGGGATGCGGCCCAGATGGGAGGGGTCTTCGAGCTTCAGGCAGGCGTGTTCTCGGCAGACCCCAAGCGCGGCCGTGAGTTTGGCGAAACAGTCGGTGTCGCTCCACAGCGTTGCTACGGAACTGTCGAGGAGCTCGTGGAGCGTGAATCCAGCAGGAAAGACGGGATCCGCCTTGCAACGATCGTCACGCCTAACGCCCTGCATGCCCCTGCCGCGCGAACGCTCCTGGAGGGCGGGATCCATGTCATGTGCGAAAAACCGATGGCCATTTCTCGCGCCGAGGCAGTGGAGCTACGGTCAATTGCAGGCCAACGGGGATTGGTGTTTGGATTGGCGCATGCATATTCTGGATATGCCATGGTGCACGAGGCTCGCGCGCTCGTCGCACAAGGTGCGATCGGCCGGGTCGTCATGCTTCAGGCTCAATATGCCTCCGGATGGGCCAGTCTTCCCATCGGTAAGGATGCAAGGCGCGGAGCGCTCTGGCGGACTGACCCGGCACAAGCCGGCCCGTCAACCGTCCTTGGCGATCTTGGCACCCATATTCATCATCTCACCCGCTTTATTACCGGACTTGAGATCACGGCGGTCGCGGCCGAACTGACCTCGATAGTTCCGGGCCGCACCGTCGACGATACGGCTGAAATCCTGTTGCGGTTCGACAATGGCGCATGCGGAATGATGTGGGTCACCATGGCCGCTGCCGGCAATGGAAACGAACTTGGTATAAAAGTTTTCGGCGAAAGGGGTCAGATAGCATGGGAGCAGGAAACACCCGACCTTCTGACCATTCGGCATGTGGATGGAACAGTCGAATTGCGTCGGCGCGCCATTGTGGCCAATACAATGTCTGCCGCGATGGCACGTCGACGGCCAGGACAGCCTGAGGGCTTTGTCGACGCGTTCGCAAATCTTTATCGCAACGTGGCACGCCACCTGGATAGCGCGACCACAGCCTCTACGGACGACCTGCCGGTCATTCCCGATGCCCGTGATGGAGTCCTCGGCATGGCATTCATCGAGGCAGCTGTGGCATCCTCCAGCAATGGCGCTGCCTGGACGAAAATTCAAGGAGATTGACTATGAGTGGCAGCTTGGGCATTGCCGTGATCGGCGCGGGTTTTATTGGAAACGTGCATTCAAAATGCATTCACGAAAATCCACGTACACGGATTTCCTCCGTTTACGACATCGATCCAGAAGCCGCACAGCGGCTCGCGGTCAAATATTCGGCCAGGCATGCCAAATCATTGGATGACGCCCTCGCAGAGGCCGACTTGGCAATCATCGGTACGCCAACGATCACCCATGGCGATATCGCTCGGCTCTGCATCGAGAAAAGGACGCCATTCCTTTGTGAGAAACCGCTCGATATTGATTTGCAGTCCGCAATGCTCACGGCCCGGTTGGCGGCACAAGCAGGCGTGTTCGCTGGAATGGGATTGAACCGCAGATACGATGGCCAGTATCAAGCACTTCACAAGGCCATAGGGAACGGTGATCTGGGGAAGGTAGAGATCATCCTGATGACATCGCGTACCCAGTCTCTTCCGCCAGTCGAATATATTGCCAAATCGGGCGGGCAACTTCGCGACAAGGGTGCCCACTGGTTCGACATGCTTTGCTGGCTGACGCGTGAACGTCCAAAGGAGATTTTTGTGCATGGCAACTGCCTGATTGACAAGCGATTTGCTGATCATGGCGACGTGGATACAGCGACAATATCCATTGAAATGGAAAGCGGTGCCCTTTGCCAGATGAATTTCAGTCGGCGCACCGCCTATGGATATGACGAGCGGGTCGAGATTGCCGGATCAGCTGGCATGATGCAGGCCAGTCCTCCTATTCCAATCAACGTGCAACATTTCCATGGCGACAAGATCACACAATGTGGCCTGCATCCGGATTGGTATTCACGCATCGAGGGGACCTATCCCGCCCAGCTCGATGCCCTGATCGATGCTGTGGAGGGAAAGGGGGAATTCCCGACCTTGATCGACGGACTTGTCGCCGAAACCATTGCGATGGCTGGCAACAAGTCGTTGGAGCAGCGAAGGCCTGTCTCCATTCTATACGATTTTGACATTTAGAAATAGAATCTGAGAACCACAAAAGGTGTCAGGGCACATATTGAGTTGATCGCAAAGCGCAAATCAGTTGGATCGAGCACTGCTTGAGGCAGCGCTATAAATAGCCTCTCAGAAGACGCTGTCACGTCGCTGGGTGGTCGAGCGGACCTGGGCATGACCGCAGAACCGGTCGACACCGGCCCCGTTAACCGCCATAGAGAAACGCCATTCTGTTCGACACTCTCGGAGCATATATTGATGACCAGGCGGACAGCCACCAGCATCGGCTTCACCGCAGTTCTGATGTGGGCGCTGCTGGCCCTGTTCACCGCAGCCAGCGGAGCCGTGCCGCCGCTTCAGCTGACTGCCATGGCGTTTGCCATCGGTGGCACCATCGGCGCGGTCAGCTGGTGGCTGCGTGGCGGCAGGCTTGCGGTGTTTCGTCAGTCGCCGCTGATCTGGCTGTTCGGCACCGGGTCGCTGTTCGGCTATCACTTTCTCTATTTTACTGCCCTAAGGTCGGCCCCTGCGGCAGAGGCCAGTCTGATCGCCTATCTCTGGCCGCTGCTGATTGTGGTGTTTTCCGGCCTGCTGCCGGGGGAAAAACTGCGCTCCCATCACATTTTCGGGGCTGTTCTTGGCTTTCTCGGCGCGGCCCTGATCATCACCGATGGCGGCTCCTTTGCCGTCAGATCTGACTATCTGCCCGGTTATCTGGCAGCCATCATGGCAGCGCTGATATGGTCAGGCTACTCGGTCATATCGCGCCGTCTCGGCCATGTTCCGACAGATGTCGTCACCGGATTTTGTCTGGCCACCGCAGTGCTGTCCGCCTTGGCTCATCTGGCTCTGGAGCAGACCGTCTGGCCGGACGGGGCCTTGCAGTGGCTTGCGGTGCTGGGTCTGGGACTGGGTCCTGTCGGGCTGGCATTTTTCGCCTGGGATTACGGCATCAAACGCGGCGATATTCAGGTTCTGGGGGCATCCAGCTATGCTGCGCCGCTGCTGTCGACACTGGTTCTGGTGGTGGCGGGCTTTCAGGCAGCAACCTGGATCATCGCCGCTGCCTGTCTGCTCATCACAGCGGGTGCGGTGCTGGCGGGCAAGGATCTTCTGTTCCGCAGAGCTTCGTGAGCCTGGCGAACTCTACCCACCTTTCCCGCCTTGCCTTTGCTGGCGCGCTGGTGCCAAACTCGCTTGAACAGATGTCCAGGACCGCGCCATGACGACACACCGCACCGCCGCGCCTGCTCAGTCGGAAGGCGAAGTCAACACATCGGCGCGCCGCAACCGATGGGCTGCCGCAAATCATGATGCCGAAACCCGAAAGATGCTCGATGAGGATGCGCGTTATTTCCTGCATCAGGCGGTCTCCACCCCCTGCCTGTCGGTCATCACCAAAGCGGAAGGGGCCTATATTGAAGATGCCCAGGGACGGCGCTATCTCGATTTTCACGGCAATAATGTCCATCATATCGGCTACGGCCATCCCCGCCTGAAGCAGGCCATTGCCCGGCAGATGGACGAATTGCCCTTCGCCCCGCGCCGGTTCGCCTGCGCTCCGGCCACCGCACTGGCGCGAAAACTGGCCGACATTGCGCCGGGTGATCTGTCCAGGGTGCTGTTCACAACCGGCGGCTCGGATGCGGTGGAAGTGGCGCTGAAAATCGCCCGCGCCGTCACCGGCCGCCATAAGACGATTTCGTTCTGGGATTCGTTTCACGGCGCCGGCTTCGGCGCGGCCTCCGTCGGCGGAGAACAATTGTTCCGCTCCGGCGTTGCCGGGCCGTTGCTGAGCGGCACCGAACATGTCGCACCCTTTGCCTGTTACCGCTGCCCTTATGGCTATCCTGACGATCATGGCGCTCCGCAACTCGATCTGTGCAAATTGACTTGCGCCAATTTCGTCCGCTACGTGCTGGAAAAAGAGGGCGATGTTGCTGCCGTCATTGCCGAACCGGCCCGGGCCGTGCCCTATATTCCACCGCCCGGCTTCTGGGCGGAAGTGCGCAAGGCCTGCAACGCGGCAGGGGCCTTGCTGATTTTTGACGAAATTCCCACCGGACTTGGTAAAACCGGCAAAATGTTCGCCTGCGAGCATGATGATGTGGTGCCGGATATTCTGGTGATGGGCAAAGCTCTGGGCGGCGGCATTCTGCCGATTGCTGCCGTTCTGGCACGGCCGCATCTGGATGTAGCCGGCGGTTACGCATTTGGCCATTACACCCATGAGAAAAACCCGGTCACCACCTGCGCCGCCCTGACGACGATCCAGATCATCGAGGACGAAGGCCTGGTCGAGGCTGCGGCAACTCTGGGAGCCTATGCTCTGGAGCGGTTGCGCGAGATGCAGCACAAACACCGCACTATCGGTGATGTGCGCGGCAGGGGCTTCCTGTTCGGCGCTGAACTGGTGCTCGACCGCGACAGCAAGGAAGCCGCAAATGATTTGGCCGAGGATGTGCTTTACCGCTGCCTCGACAAGGGCCTGTCCTTCAAATTGTCGATGGGCAACAATCTCACCCTGACACCACCGCTGATCCTGACCCGCCAGCAGCTTGATACTGCGCTGAGCATCGTTGATGAAGCCCTGTCCGAGGCTGAAACCAGCTTTGGCCTGGCCTGACGGGAACAGGCGTCCCATCATGCATGGCTTGATTCAGCAAGGCACCAGCCATACAAACATCCGCTCCAGACCGGACCCTTGTAGCGCGCAAAGAGGCAGATTTTGGCAAAACTGATCGTTTATTATGCCCATCCGGGGCAGCGTCATTCGCACGCCAACCGGGAAATGTCGAGGGTGGCGCGGGAGATCGCCAGCATCACCTTTGTCGATCTTTACGCAGAATATCCACGCAGTGATATCGACATTGACCGGGAACAGCAGCGCCTGCTCGACCATGAGGTGATCCTGTTTCAGTTTCCGCTGTTCTGGTACTCCACGCCCTCCTTGATCAAGGAATGGCAGGATCTTGTGTTGGAACACGGATTTGCCTATGGCAGCGGCGGCGACCGGCTGAAAGGCAAGCGCATGATGCTGGCGATTTCCGCAGCAGGGCCGCAGGATGCCTACGCGAAATCCGGCTATCAGCGCTTTCCCCTGCGCACCTTTCTGACACCGCTGGAGCAGACCGCAATTCTGTGCGAGATGGAATTTACGCCGCCCTATGTGCTTTATGCCTCGCTGCGCGCCCCCGGCGATGGCCGCGTCACGCCGCACGCAGAGGCGTACCGGACGCTGCTGGAAGCGGTGCGCGATGACCGGTTCGATTTTGCCGCCGCTGCGGCGCAGGATGTGCCGACCTTCGAGACGCTGCCCGTCCGCCAGAAGGCACTCTAGCGATGGAAGGTTTTCTGGCTCTGTCCTTCGTGCTGCTGATCGCCGGTATCATCGCCGTTCCCATTGCCGCCCGGCTTGGCCTCGGATCCGTACTCGGCTACCTGATCGCCGGCATTATCATTTCCCCCCTGCTGCAAAGATTGGGAGTTGATGTGGTCAGTCTGCAGCATTTTGCCGAATTTGGCGTTGTGATGATGCTGTTTCTGGTCGGTCTGGAACTGGAACCGCGGCTGCTGTGGCAGATGAAAGCCAAATTGCTCGGCCTAGGTGGACTTCAGGTCGGCTTGACCACTCTCTGCGTCATGGCAATTGCCATGTTGTTCGGTCTGGTCTGGACTGTTTCATTGGCAATCGGACTGGTCTTTGCCCTGTCGTCTACCGCCATTGTGCTGCAGACGCTGAATGAAAAAGGTCTGCTGAAATCCGATGGCGGGCAGGCCGGTTTTGCCGTGTTGCTGTTTCAGGACATTGCCGTAATCCCGATGCTGGCATTTATTCCCCTGCTGGCGCTTCCAGACCTGGCCGGAATTGAAAATCTCGCCCCGGGCGCGGATGTCTCCAGCCATGGCGCCGCCGCTAACGGCGCTGAAGCCGTTGGCGGGTTCAGTCTGGTCGATGGCCTGCCTGCCTGGCAGCAAGCGCTGGTGACCCTGGCCGCGATTGCCGCCGTTATTGTCGGCGGCTCATTTCTGACACGGCCGGTGTTCCGCTTTATCGCCATGGCCAAATTGCGCGAATTGTTTACTGCCACCGCGCTGATGATGGTGATCGGCATTGCGTTGCTGATGACACTGGTCGGTCTTTCGCCCGCTCTTGGCACGTTTCTCGCCGGGGTTGTTCTGGCCAACAGCGAATACCGCCACGAATTGGAAAGTGACATCGATCCCTTCAAGGGTCTGTTGCTTGGCCTGTTTTTCATCACCGTCGGTGCGGGGATCAATTTCGGTCTGCTGTTCGCAAATCTCGGCGCGATTGTCGCGATGACCATCGGCCTGATGCTGCTGAAGGGCGCCATCCTTCTGGCGCTGTCCTTTGTGTTCAGACTTGGCGGTGCTGACCGCTGGCTGTTGACCCTCGGTCTGGCGCAGGCCGGCGAGTTTGGTTTTGTGCTGCTGTCCTTTACCGTTGCCAACAAGGTCATTCCCGCCGCCATCGCCGACCAGCTGCTGCTCGTCGTTGCCCTGTCCATGCTGCTGACCCCGGCTTTCTTCATTCTCTATGACAAAATCATCGCGCCGCGTTATGCGGCGGCTCAGACCAGAGAGCCCGACCCCATCGATGAAAACGGCACGATCATTATTGTCGGCCATGGCCGCTTTGGCGGCATCGTCAATCGCATTTTGTTGGGTGCCGGTTTCAACACTGTGGTGCTGGACCACAATTCCGCCCAGCTGGATCTGTTGCGGACCTTTGGCGTCAAGGTATTTTACGGCGACGGCACGCGCCCCGATCTGCTCCATGCCGCCGGAATTGACGAAGCAAAGATACTGGTCATTGCCATTGATGATGAACACCAGGCTACGGAACTGGTGCAGTATGTCACCAAGAACCATCCCCATATTTACATCGTGGTGCGGGCGCGGGACCGCAATCATGTCTACCGGCTTTATGCCGCTGGCGCGCGCGATATCATTCGCGAAACATTTGATGGTTCGGTGCGCGCCGGCCGTTCAGCTTTGGAAGCGCTCGGCTTTCATCCTTATGATGCAGAGCGCCAGGTGCGCGGTTTTGTCACCGGCGACAAGGAGGTCGTGCGTCAACTGGCGCAATTATACGATCCGGAAATTCCAATCCATCAGAACGAGGCCTATGTCGCCCGAGCCAGGGAACTCTCGGCGGAGCAAGAGGCGGCCATGCGCGGCAAGTCAACCGCCTTTGCCAGCCGCGCCGATCGCGGCTGGGTGCCACCCTCTGAAGCCGATATCGCGGCGGAAGCGAAGCAGGCCAAAAGCTGAAAGCCTATTTCACGGGCTTTTCCGGTTTCAGCTCCGTGCCACTCAGCCGGCCGACATATTCCGGCAGCATCGGCACATAATCTTCCGGGCCGTCGCCGCCTGCAGCGTAGGCAGCGGCAAACAGGTTTTTCACTGCATTGCCGACCGGATTCACCATGCCGGCGGCATCGGCCATTGACTCCAGATAGCGCAGATCCTTGAAGGCGTTTGACAGGGTGAATTTATGCGCCTCGCGATTGCCATCGATGATGTAGCCCATGAAGGTCTGATAGAAACCGCAATCCATGCGGCTGCCGCGAATGACACTGTCGAATTTGGTTGGCGACAGGCCCACCTTGTTCGCCAGTGCCAGCGCTTCTGAATAAATCGCGCCATAGCCGAGCGAGAGAAAATTGTTCAGCAGTTTCATGCGGTGCCCGTCACCGACCCCGCCGATATGCACAATATTTGCCGCCCAGGCTTCGATCACTGGCCTGATGCGTTCAAAAACCGCATCATCGGCACCGACCATTGCGCTCAGTTTGCCCTCTTCGGCCTGCACCGGGGTGCCACCGAGCGGCGCATCCGCCATGGCAATGTCAGCTTCTGCCAGTTGCTCCGACAGATTGGCGGTTGAAGTGGGATCGGACGTGGAGCAGTCAACGATGATCGAGCCGGGCTTGAGACCTGTTTTCAAGTCCCGCACAATCGCTTCCACCTGCGGCGAGCCGGGCGCACAGATGAAGACAATCGATGATCTGGCTCCCAGATCCTTCAGCGAAGCAGCTTCGCTCGCGCCGCGTTTGACAAGGTCCTCAACCGGTTCGCGGTTGCGGTGCCCGATGACGCTCAGCGCAAATCCCTTTTCAACGATATTCTTCGCCATGCCATGGCCCATCAGGCCGACGCCGACAAAACCGATGGTTTCCTGTGACGTGCTCATAAACTGATTCCCTGTGCTGTGTTACGCGCTCTGTCTGCGTGTATAGCGCTGCTGAGGCCGTGTGCCTACCGCTCTCCGTGGCGAATGAAACAGGAGGGTTTGACCACGCGCTTGCTTCCTTGGTTTGTTCGCCGCCAGGGGGTTTGACCAGGGCTTTGACCAGGGGCTTTGACTTGGCACGAAAAACCTGTCTGTTTAGGTCCGGCTGAACCAGCAGGAGTCGCGCGTCTCGTGAACATCATTCCATCCCATGCGGTATTTTCGGCAGGGCGGCGAGCCTGCCGCCGCCAACGCTCCTTGCGAGACGGCTCATGAGTCTTGCGCCCGAAGCCGTGCCCCCTTTGCAACGCGCGGTCGGTGTCGGGCGCCTCTCCGTGCGACAACTGGACGGCAGGACACGGCTCAATCGCCTCTATCAGGAAGGTTGCGCCAAAATCCGCATCCCGAAAACCTATCACGGTACTGCGCTCGAAGCCGTTGTCATCAACACTTCAGGCGGGGTTACCGGTGGGGACCGCATGAACTGGCGGTTTGACGCCGGTCCCGGCACGCATCTGATGCTGACCACCCAGGCCTGCGAGAAAGTCTATAAATCGTCCGGCGGCGTGGCTGAAAATACAATCGCGCTGTCAGTCGAGGCCGGGGCGCGGCTGGCCTGGCTGCCGCAGGAAACCATACTGTTTGAGCGCGCCGGCCTGTCCCGCAGCATCACCGCCGATCTGGCCGCAGATGCGGAAGCCCTGTTTCTGGAACCGATTGTGCTTGGCCGCCGCTCGATGGGTGAACATCTCGAACATGCAGATTTGCACGACCGATGGCGCATTTTTAGAGACGGCAGGCTGCTTCATGCGGAAGATTTCCGCCTCTGCGGCCCGATCAGGCCGGTGTTGCCGCAAAGCGCAGTCACCTCGGGCCGCTCTGCCTTTGCCACATTGTTGTTTGTCTCACTCCGCGCTGAGGGCTTCGTCAATGAGGCGCGCCAACTGATTGGACCTGATGGCGGGGTTTCCTGCTGGAATGGCAAGCTTCTTGCTAGGGTGACAGCAGAAGACAGTTTTGAACTGCGCAAAATCCTTTTGCCGCTGGTGTCGTTGATGAATTTTGGGGCGGAGCTGCCTAAAGTTTGGTCACTTTAACAACCAGACACGGAAAACCGAGGGAACAGACATGAATTTAACCCCGCGTGAAAAAGACAAGCTGCTGATTTCGATGGCCGCCGAAGTTGCCCGCAAGCGCCTCGCCCGCGGCGTCGTGCTGAACCATCCCGAGGCAATCGCCCTGATCACCGATTTCGTCGTCGAAGGCGCACGCGATGGCAAGAGCGTTGCCGATCTGATGGAGCAGGGCGCCCACGTGCTCAGCCGCGCCCAGGTCATGGAAGGCATCCCGGAGATGATCCACGACATCCAGGTCGAAGCCACCTTTCCCGACGGCACCAAACTGGTGACGGTGCATGAACCGATACGCTAACTGAGGCTGGATCCCCGGAACAAGTCCGGGGATGACGGGAAAGAGGTGGCATTTCATTCGTTACAACAGGGCGCACTCCTTCCAACCCGTCATCCCCGGACTTGTTCCGGGGATCCAGTGTAACAAAGGACTTGCAACGGATCACATGAACCCCTGCGTCTACATGATGGCCTCAAAGCGCAATGGCACGCTCTACACCGGCGTGACGTCCGATCTGCCGAAGCGTGTCTTTGACCATCGCGAAGGCCTGTCGCCGGGATTCACCAGCAGATATGGCTGCAAAACACTGGTCTGGTACGAAGCCCACGACACCATGGCGCTGGCGATCCAGCACGAGAAAACCATCAAGCGCTATCCGCGCCAATGGAAGCTGAACCTGATTGAAGGACTGAACCCGGACTGGGATGATTTATACGAGACGTTGAATGGATAGCTGAAAAGAGCTGGATCCCCGGGACAAGCCCACTACTGTCCGGTTAAGCTTTTTGAGGCTGCACTCAAGTAACTGAAATGACACGGAAAAGTAGCAATTCTTAGCACTCTGGACTTGAGACTATTAAATTGAGTCATTTGAACCACTTAGCACCCTTAACCGGACAGTAGTGGGACAAGCCCGGGGATGACGCGGAGAGGGAGTGCGCAGTGATAAACGGTCTGATGCTCCTCTCCTTCCCGTCATCCCCGGACTTGTTCCGGGGATCCAGTACAACAAAGGCCAGTGCAGAAAAGGAAAAACCATGATTCCCGGAGAAATCATCACGCAGGCTGGCGAGATCGAGTTGAACGCCGGTCAGCCGGCGACGAAACTCACCGTTGCAAACACCGGCGACCGGCCGGTGCAGGTCGGCAGTCATTATCATTTCTTTGAAACCAACGCGAAGCTCGACTTTGACCGCGATGCGGCGCGCGGCAAGCGGCTGGATATCGCGCCGGGCTCGGCGGTGCGGTTTGAACCGGGTCAGACCCGCGAAGTGACCTTGGTGCCCTTCACCGGGAACCGCATTGTCTACGGCTTCAATCAAAAAATCATGGGAGCGCTGTAATGCCCGCAACAATTTCCCGTGCTGCCTATGCCGATATGTTCGGACCCACCACTGGTGATCGGATACGCCTCGCCGATACGCAGCTCTTCATCGAGGTCGAGCGCGATCTGACCAGCTATGGCGAGGAGGTCAAATTCGGCGGCGGAAAAGTCATTCGTGATGGCATGGGCCAGTCTCAGGCAACCCGCGCAGAAGGGGCTGTCGACACGGTCATCACCAATGCGCTGATTGTTGATCACAGTGGCATCTACAAGGCCGATATCGGTCTTAGGGACGGGCGCATTGCCGGCATCGGCAAGGCAGGCAATCCGGATACGCAGGGCGGCGTCGATATCATCATCGGGCCGGGCACGGAGGCGATTGCCGGTGAGGGCAGGATCATCACCGCCGGCGGCTTTGACAGCCATATTCATTTCATCTGCCCGCAGCAGATCGACGAAGCGCTGATGTCGGGCGTGACCACCATGCTGGGCGGCGGCACCGGCCCGGCACACGGCACGCTGGCGACAACCTGCACCCCCGGCCCCTGGCATCTGGCACGGATGATCGAGGCGGCTGATGCGTTTCCGATGAATCTGGCCTTTGCCGGCAAGGGCAATGCCTCCCGCCCCGGCGCGCTGGAGGAAATGGTGTTGGGCGGGGCCGCCGCATTGAAACTGCATGAGGATTGGGGCACCACCCCCGCCGCGATTGACTGCTGCCTGTCGGTCGCCGACCAGTATGATATCCAGGTGATGATCCACACCGATACGCTGAATGAATCCGGCTTTGTCGAAAACACCATTGATGCCTTCAAGGGCCGCACCATTCACGCCTTTCATACCGAAGGCGCCGGTGGCGGCCATGCGCCGGATATCATCAAGGTCTGCGGACTGCCCAATGTCATCCCGTCCTCCACCAACCCGACCCGGCCTTATACAATCAACACCATTGCCGAGCATCTCGATATGCTGATGGTGTGCCACCATCTGGATAGTAATATCCCGGAAGACGTCGCCTTTGCCGAAAGCCGGATTCGCAAGGAAACCATTGCGGCTGAAGATATTCTGCATGATATGGGCGCGTTTTCCATCATCGCCTCGGACAGTCAGGCCATGGGCCGTGTCGGCGAGGTGATCATCCGCACCTGGCAGACCGCCGACAAGATGAAACGCCAGCGCGGCGCCCTGCCGGAAGAGACCGGCGACAATGACAATATGCGGGTGCGGCGTTATATTGCCAAATACACCATCAACCCGGCGATTGCCCATGGCATGTCATCCGAAATTGGCTCGCTGGAGGTCGGCAAGCGCGCTGATCTGGTGATGTGGCACCCGGCCTTCTTTGGCGTCAAGCCGGAGATGATCCTGATCGGCGGCACCATCGCCGCGTCCATCATGGGCGATCCGAATGCCTCGATCCCGACGCCGCAGCCGGTGCATTTCCGCCCGATGTTCGGCGCATTTGGAAAGTCATTGTCCAATTCATCCGTGACCTTCGTCTCGCAGGCTGCCATTGAGGATGGGCTTGCAGACCGGCTTGGCATCGCCAAGCAATTGTTGCCGGTGGTCAACACCAGAGGCGGCATTTCAAAAGCCTCAATGGTGCATAATTCGGCCACTCCGAATGTGGAAGTCGACCCGGAAACCTACGAAGTGCGCGCCAATGGCGAATTGCTGACCTGCGAACCCGCAGACGTGCTGCCGATGGCACAGAGGTATTTTCTGTTTTAAGCAAAAGGGAGTTATGGACGCGGCGCTCTGAATAAGCAATAATAGTTATGGAATATCAATTTCGGAGAACATGCTATGGCTGTTAGTGCTGATCTTGGAAAACCGCTTGAGGAGTTTCTCGACAGGCTTGTGAAGTCCGGCCGCTACCGCTCGCGCTCGGAAGTGCTGCGCGAAGGTCTGCGCCTGGTTGAGGAGCGCGAGGCCAGGCTGGCCGATCTTCATGCAAAGCTCGATGAGGGGATGAAAGCCGCTGACGAAGGACGTGTCAGACCCGCCGGAGCTGTATTCGATGAAATGCTCGCTCGCTTAGAGGCGCTGCCGGACAAATAATCGAATGCAGGTGGAAATTTCACAACCGGCCGAGCATGACATTGCGCAAATCGGTTTTTTCATCGCTACCGATGACAAGCAACGCGGCATCAGTTTCATGAAGGAGTTGCGTCAAGCCTGTCTTCAACTGGCGGAACATCCGTTGCGCGCTCCTGTCTTGTTGACGCGCAATAATGTCGAAATTCGCAAGCTGATTGTCGGCAACTATCTGGTGCTTTATCAGATCAGACAGAACCGCATTGCGGTTCTGAGAATTCTTCATGGTGCCAGAGATATCGAGGCGCTGATCCTGCAATAGCGCTGTGTTGAACGGCGGCAATACGAGAACATTGGAAAACACATGATCTATCTTATCGCCACGCTTGAAATCAAACCCGGCTCCCTTCCAAAAATCATGGAAGCGGTGATGCCCTGCATTGAAGCCACGCGCCGGGAAAGCGGCTGCATTTCTTATGATCTGGTGCAGAATCTGACTGACGAAAACACGCTGATGTTTGTCGAGCGCTGGACTGACAAGGCGGCGCTTGATGCGCATTTTGAAGAGCCGCATCTGATTGCCTGGCGCGATGCCGGCGCGCCGTTTTTTGTCGGCCGCAAGATTGAAATCATTGAGCCGGCTGATGTGGAGGTGCGATGATCCGCGCCACCACATGCGTCGATCATGTACACGGCGCTGCCGATACCATCACGCTGGATGAGATAGCGCGGCACCGGCGGCGGATGAAGATGCTGTCCGATCATGGCATCGAATTTCTGCTCGATCTGCCGCAGGCGCGCTTGCTGCGCCATGGCGAGGGGCTGGTGCTGGAAGACGGACGGGTGATCGAGGTGCAGGCCAGGCCGGAGGCTTTATATGAGGTGCGGGGTCGCGATGAAAAACACCTGCTGCAACTGGCCTGGCAATTGGGCAACCGGCATTTACCGGCGCAGATTGCAGCTGACAGCATCCGCATTCGCACCGATCACGTCATCAAAACCATGCTGCTCGGCCTTGGCGCCACGGTCACCGAAATCAGCGCGCCGTTTAATCCCGAAGGCGGCGCTTACGGCGAGGCGGACAATCTCCATACTCACAACCATGACTGATCATGGCACCGGCCTGATCCGGCTGTTGAACTGGCTGTCGCCGGTGTTTCCAACCGGTGGCTTTGCCTATAGCAGCGGGCTGGAACGGGCCGTACATGACGGCCTCATTCGCGACGAAGCTGACCTTGCGGATTGGCTGACCAGCCTGTTGGCGCATGGCTCCGCGCGCAATGATCTGGTGTTCCTCACTGAGGGCTGGCGGCAGGCCGCAGCAGGCCGGTCCTGCCATGATGCCGCAGAGTTTGCCATCGCGCTGGCAGGCAGCCGCGAACGCCATCTGGAACTGACGGCACAGGGCGAAGCCTTCGTCCTGGCAGTTGATAATTGGAGCTTTGATACACCGCCCGAATTTGGCGGTCTGCATCCTTTGCCGGTGGTGGTCGGTGGTTATTGCGGTGTTGGCGGTGTTGGCCTCAACGCCGCGTTGACCGGTTATCTGCAGGCGTTCCTCTCCAACCAGCTGCAGGCCGCCATTCGTCTTTCCGTGCTGGGTCAGTCGGGTGCCGCGCGCATTCTGGCGCAGTTGGAGCAGAAGTGTGCCGCCCTGTCGCACTGGGCCGCCAGCACCACGCTGGATGATCTTGGCAGCGCCGCAATCAATGCCGAAATCGCTGCCATGAACCATGAAACACAAGCCATCAGATTGTTCCGGTCATGAAAAATTCGCGAAGAAATGAGGCCATGAGCAAATCGGAAAACGGCCCTTTGCGGGTGGGCATTGGCGGACCTGTCGGCACCGGCAAAACCACGTTGACGGCTGAATTGTGCAAGGCGATGCGCGAGCACTGGTCCATCGGCGTTATCACCAATGATATCTATACCAGCGAGGACGCGGAGGCGTTGGTCCGGCTGCAGGCCCTGTCGGCGGATCGGATCATCGGCGTTGAAACCGGCGGTTGCCCGCACACTGCGATCCGCGAGGATGCGTCTATCAATCTGCATGCCATTCGCGAAATGACACAGCGCCACCCGAATCTGGATGTCATTTTCATTGAATCCGGCGGCGACAATCTGGCGGCGACCTTTTCGCCCGAACTGGCGGATCTGACACTCTATGTCATTTCCGTTTGTCAGGGGGGCGACATTCCGCGCAAGGGCGGCCCTGCCATTACCCGCTCCGATCTGCTGATTATCAACAAGACCGAACTGGCACCCCATGTCGGCGTCGATCTGGCGCAGATTGAGGCCGATGCCCGAAAGTCCCGCAATGGAGGGGCGATTGCAATGACGGATCTGCGCAGCGGCCAGGGCCTTGATGCCGTGATTGAATTCCTGCAGGAGGCAGGTGGTCTTTAAAGCCACAAAAGAATGCGCTCCCCGCCGAAAGCAGGGAGCGCACGGCTGTTTTGGTGCAAACAACCTGCCGCAAAATGCAGCTGTCCCACGATAATCGCCCCTGTGGAAAATGGCTAGGAAATCGTTCGAGCCAGATGCTGACTAAAATATAGTCATCTTCTAATTATGCCTATAATTTATGCGTAAATCATGCACTTCCATATAGAACAAGTGCAACCGCATCCTCCCGAATGCGGGCAGATTTGAAATTACTTCCATTCAACACTCTGATTAAATTAACAAAAAATTAAAATAGACAATTCTGCCTCCGCTTTGGCACGGCATTTGCATTTTATTGTGCGGTGCAAACAAATCCTGTCGGAGGTATCATGACTGGTAAACTGAAAACTCTCGCATTGGCGTCTCTCGCCTCAACACTCATTGCTACGGCGTCCTTTACCGCCAGCGCTCAGGAAACGATCAAGGTCGGTATTCTGCATTCGCTGTCCGGAACGATGGCGATTTCCGAAACCACATTGAAAGACGCCATGCTGATGCTCATTGACGAGCAGAACAAGAAGGGCGGTCTTCTCGGCAAGCAGCTTGAGGCTGTGGTTGGAGATCCGGCATCGGACTGGCCGCTTTTTGCCGAAAAAGCCCGCGAGCTGATTGAAGGCGAAAAAGTCGTGTCCGTCTTCGGTGCCTGGACCTCGGTGTCGCGCAAATCCGTTCTGCCGGTGTTTGAAGAACTCAACAGCCTGCTGTTCTATCCGGTTCAGTATGAAGGTGAAGAAAGCCAGCGCAATGTGTTCTACACCGGCGCGGCGCCCAACCAGCAGGCCATTCCTGCGGTTGATTATCTGCTCGAGAACGAAGCCGTTGAACGCTGGGTTCTGGCTGGTACGGACTATGTCTATCCGCGCACGACCAACAAGATCCTGGAAGCCTATCTTAAGTCCAAAGGTGTGGCTGAAGAAGATATCATGATCAATTACACCCCGTTCGGCCATTCGGACTGGCAGACAATAGTCGCCGATATCAAGGCCTTCGGATCAACTGGCAAGAAGACAGCCGTGGTCTCCACCATCAATGGCGATGCCAATGTGCCGTTTTACAAGGAACTCGGCAATCAGGGCGTCAAGGCGGAAGATATTCCGGTGGTTGCCTTCTCCGTCGGTGAGGAAGAACTGGCCGGTCTCGACACCACACCGCTGGTCGGTCATCTGGCAGCGTGGAATTATTTCCAGTCGGCGGACACCGATGCCAATGCCGAATTCATTGAAAAATGGCAGGCGTTCACCGGTGATGAAAACCGCGTCACCAACGATCCCATGGAAGCCCATTATATCGGCTTCAACATGTGGGTCAAAGCCGTCGAAAAAGCCGGCACAACCGACGCTGATGCGGTCATCGACGCCATTATCGGTGTGAGTGTTCCAAATCTGACCGGCGGTTATGCCGCAATGATGCCGAACCACCACATCACCAAACCCGTTCTGATCGGCGAAATCCAGGAAGACGGCCAGTTTGAAACCGTATGGGAAACCTCCGGTCTGGTGGCGGGCGATGCCTGGTCCGACTTTCTGCCGGACTCCAAGGATCTGATCGCCGATTGGCGCGCGCCCATGTCCTGCGGCAACTTCAACACTGCAACCGGCCAGTGCGGCGGCAAAGGCGTCAACTAGGACCGCCTGCAGCCATCTTGCAAAAATCAAAAATATCTCTCCGGGCGGAACGCTCTCCCCAACTGCCCGGAGACATCACAAAGGTCCAAAATGTCCAACGCTCAAGGTCATGCACGCGTGTTTCCCAAATCAATTCTGGCAGGTCTGACGATCTGGTTCCTGGCGCTTCTGATGCCTGTCGCCGATGCGCAGCAGGCGGATTTACGAGCTATCATTGCCAAATTCGCAACAGCGCAAAACTTCAATCAGACCAAAGCCATTGTTGGCGAACTCGCTGAAACGGGCGAGGCCTCGATTGCCGGAGTTTTGAGCGCCCTGTCCGATGGCGCGCTGTATTACCGCAAATCCGATCAGCAGGTTTTCATTGTTTCCGGCAAAGGCCGCACCCTGCAATTGCTTGATCCCATCACCGCTGAACCTGCCGGAGAGGCGGCAAAGCGTGAGTTGAGCAAAATCAAGGTCAACAATGCGCTGCGCCGTGATATCCGCGATGCCGTTGGCGCTCTGACACTGGCCTCAAAAGATTCTTCCGTCCGGCTGCTGGCAGCCAATACGCTGGCCGCGAACCCGGATGTCGATGCTCTTGCGGCAATAGAGGCCGCGCTGCAACGCGAAACCGATGCAGCGGTGGCGAAACGGCTTGGTCAGGCTAGGGCCGCCGCAATTCTCATCTCCGCCCGCTCTGTTGAAGAAAAAACCAGCGCTATCGACATCATGGCATCGCTCGGCAATCGCGAAGCTCTGGCCTTTCTGACCCGCTTTGAGGCGGAGGCCGAAGGGGAGCTGAAATCGCTTGCCGGCCAGGCCATCACCAGGATTGAAAAATCGCTGCGGCTGTGGGGCATGGGGCAGAACATCTGGTACGGGCTATCGCTCGGCTCGGTGCTGCTGCTCGCCGCCATCGGTCTTGCCATCACCTTCGGCGTCATGGGCGTTATCAACATGGCCCATGGCGAAATGGTCATGCTCGGAGCCTATACAACGTATCTGGTTCAGGAAATTATCCGCACTGCGATGCCGGCACTGATGGACTGGTCATTGCTGATCGCGTTGCCGCTGGCCTTTCTCGTCTCGGCCAGCGTCGGGCTGGTTCTGGAGCGCGGCGTGATCCGGTTTCTATATGGCCGCCCTCTGGAAACCCTACTCACCACCTGGGGCGTGTCACTGATCCTGCAGCAGGCGGTGCGCACGATTTTCGGCCCCAGCAACAAGGAGGTGTCCAATCCGTCCTGGATGTCGGGCGCCTTTGAACTCGGCCAGATGACGATTACCTGGAACCGCCTCTATATTCTGATTTTTGCGCTGTGTGTGTTTGCCGTTCTGCTCTGGGCCTTCAACAGAACGGCACTTGGCCTGCAGATGCGGGCGGTCACGCAGAACCGGCGCATGGCCTCGGCCATGGGCATTCGCACGCCGTGGGTTGATGCGCTGACCTTCATGCTCGGTTCCGGCATTGCCGGGATTGCCGGCGTGGCGCTCAGCCAGATCGACAATGTATCGCCCAATCTTGGCCAGAGTTACATCATCGACAGTTTCATGGTGGTGGTGTTTGGCGGCGTTGGCAATTTGTGGGGCACGCTGGTCGGCGCTCTGTCGCTTGGCGTCTTCAACAAGTTTCTCGAGCCCTATGCCGGGGCGGTGCTGGGGAAAATTCTGGTGCTGGTTTTCATCATTTTGTTCATCCAGAAAAAACCGCGCGGCCTGTTTGCGCTCAAGGGACGGGCGATCGAGACATGATTTTTACCCATTTTCTCAAAAAAGGTCTGAGTTGGCCGATTGCGCTGACCGTTGTGGTCATTCTCGCTGCGGCAATCATCGTGCCGGTCCTCAACCTTTCACTTGATCCGGCGCATCCGCTGCATGTGCCGAATTATCTGGTCGCCTTGTTTGGCAAATATCTCACCTATGCGCTTCTCGCCCTGGCGCTGGACCTGGTCTGGGGCTATTGCGGCATTCTCTCGCTCGGCCATGGCGCATTTTTCGCGCTGGGTGGCTATGCTATGGGCATGTATCTGATGCGCCAGATCGGATCGCGCGGCGTCTATGGCGATCCGCTGCTGCCGGATTTCATGGTGTTTCTCAACTGGCAGGAACTGCCTTGGTTCTGGTTCGGATTTGACCAGTTCTGGTTTGCTGCTCTGATGGTGGTTCTGGTGCCCGGCGGGCTGGCTTTCATCTTCGGCTGGTTTGCCTTTCGCAGCCGCGTCACCGGGGTCTATCTGTCGATCATCACCCAGGCCATGACCTATGCTTTGCTGCTCGCCTTTTTCCGCAATGATATGGGGTTTGGCGGCAATAACGGACTGACCGATTTCAAGGATATTCTCGGCTTTGACATTCAGGCCGGCACCACCCGCGCCGGCTTGTTCTCAGCCAGCGCCATTGCTCTGGCGCTCGGCGTGCTGGTGACCGCCGCGATCACCGGGTCTCAATTCGGCAAACTGATGATTGCCGTGCGCGATGCGGAAAGCCGGACCCGGTTTCTGGGTTACCGCCCGGAAATGGTCAAGCTGTTTGCCTTTGTCGTATCGGCCATCATGGCGGGCATTGCCGGGGCGCTTTATGTGCCTCAGGTCGGAATCATCAATCCCGGCGAATTTGCCCCGGCCAATTCCATTGAAGTGGTCATCTGGACCGCGGTCGGTGGCCGCGGCACCATTATCGGACCGATCATTGGCGCGCTGGCGGTGAATGGCGGCAAGAGCTGGTTTACCGGCGCCTTTCCCGAATATTGGCTGTTTGCCCTTGGCGGGCTGTTCGTCCTCGTCACATTGCTGATGCCGAAAGGCATTGTCGGCACGTTGCGCGCTGGCTGGACGAAATTGCGCCCTGCAGCACGCAAACTGCCCGAGGATAATAAAATCAGCGCGGCTGCCACCCAGCCCCAGGCGGCGGAGTAGCCATGACCGAGAAAACCCGATCCCTGCTCTATCTCGACGGTGTTTCCGTCTCGTTCGACGGCTTCAAGGCCATCAACAATCTGTCGCTGGTTCTGCAACAGGGCGAAATGCGCGCCATTATCGGCCCTAACGGAGCGGGTAAAACCACCATGATGGATATCATGACCGGTAAGACCAGGCCGGATAGCGGCGATGTGCTGTTCGCTGGCGAGATTGATCTGACGCAACATGATGAAGCCGAGATCGCAAATATGGGGATCGGCCGCAAATTCCAGAAGCCGACCGTGTTTGAAGGCCATAGTGTCGAGGACAATATCGCCCTGGCACTGGCTGGCACCCGCAGCGTGATGGCAAATCTGTTTCACCGCCGCAGCCAAGCCGGCGAAGGCCGCATCCGGCAGATCCTCGACACCATACGCCTGTCGCATCTGCGCGCCTCAACCGCAGGCAATCTCAGCCATGGCCAGAAACAATGGCTGGAAATCGGCATGTTGCTCGCCCAGGACCCGAAGCTGTTGCTGGTCGATGAACCGGTTGCCGGAATGACCGATGCGGAGACCGAGGCAACCGCCGCTTTGTTGCGCGACATTGCCGAAGATCATTCGGTCATCGTCGTCGAGCACGATATGGGGTTTGTCCGCGAACTTGGCGTCAAGGTCACCTGCCTGCACGAAGGCGCGGTCCTGTCGGAAGGCTCGCTCGACCATGTCTCCGCCGATCCGAACGTCATTGAAGTCTATCTGGGGCGCTGATTATGTTGACTATCGACAACGCGGTTTTGCACTATGGCGCGGCTGAGGCGCTCAGAGGCGTTTCGCTGAAAGCGGCCGCCGGGCGGATTACCTGCGTTCTCGGCCGCAACGGTGTCGGCAAGACCAGCCTGATGCGCGCGGTGGTCGGGCATCACCCGCTGTCGGCCGGCCAGATCAGCATGAATGGAAAAATTCTCGGCAACAGCGCCGCCTATGACCGTGCCCGATCGGGCATCGGCTTCGTACCGCAAGGTCGCGAGATTTTCCCGCTGCTCAGTGTCAAAGAGAATTTGGAAACCGGCTATGCCGCCGTCAAACGCGCCTCGCGCACAATTCCCGATTATGTGTTTGAACTGTTTCCGGTATTGAAGGATATGCTGCACCGTCGTGGCGGCGATCTGTCCGGCGGCCAGCAACAGCAACTGGCAATCAGCCGGGCTTTGGTGACGCGACCGAAACTTCTGGTTCTGGACGAACCCACCGAAGGCATTCAGCCCTCGATCATCAAGGATATCGGCCGCGCCATCCGCTTCCTGCGCGACGAGGAAGGCATGGCGATTCTGCTGGTCGAACAATATCTCGATTTCTGCCGCGAACTGGCGGATGATCTTTACATCATGGATCGCGGCGAAGTGGTGCATTCCGGCGACGCTGCCAGTCTCGACCGCGCCGATGTCCGCCAGCATCTGATGGTGTGATGTCTCACGGCATTTTCCGGCCAGGGCTGGCTTCCAGAATGGCGTACCAGTCGCGGCTTGTAACCCTGTCCAGCCTGCCGCCAACTGCACCCTGTGCGAGTATTGATTTCCTCAACGTTTCCGCCGCTCAATCCAAATCCCTGTGGAGAATGCGGCAATACTTGTCAGGCCTGTTGAATCGAATTACCGTGACGGATTGTGGCAATCCCTCCCGCAATGATTTTCAACAAGGAGACTTTCTATGTCAGATCTAATCAAGTCGCTGATCGAGGCGGCTGTATCACGTCGAGCAGTGTTGAAAACTGCGGGGATAGGCGCGTCCGCTCTGGCGATGCCCGGTATTCTGGGTGGCGCTGGTGCCGCAAGCCACGGACCGCTGAAAGTCGCGGCGATCTATACGCTGCCGGTCGAGCAGCAGTGGATCAGCCGAATTCACAAGGCGGCGGTCGCTGCAGCAGAGCGCGGCGATATCGAATATGTCTATTCGGAAAGCACATCCAACAATGATTATGAACGGGTCATGCGGGAATATTCCGAAGCCGGTCATGATCTCATCATCGGCGAAACCTTTGCCGTGGAAGATGCGGCACGCGATGTGGCGCGTGACTATCCTGACAAGGCCTATCTGATGGGCTCCAGTTTCAAACCCATGGATGATGTGCCGAATTTCGCGGTCTTCGACAATTACATTCAGGACGCCGCCTACCTGTCCGGGATTATTGCCGGTGCCATGACCAAAACCAAAAATATCGGCATGGTCGGAGGCTTCCCGATTCCCGAAGTGAACCGGCTGATGCATGCTTTCATGGCCGGCGCCAGGGAAATGCAGCCCGATATCAAATTCCAGGTGGCCTTTATCGGCTCGTGGTTTGATCCGGCCAAAGCCAAGGAAACCGCCTTCGCCCAGATCGATGGCGGCGCTGACATCATGTATGCCGAGCGGTTTGGCGTTTCCGATGCCGCCAAGGAGAAAAATGTTCTGGCCATCGGCAATGTCATCGACACCCAGGCCGATTACCCCGACACCGTTGTCGCATCCGCCATCTGGCATTTTGAACCCACCCTTGATGCAGCCGTGGCCAAAGCCAAGGCCGGAGAATTCAAGGCCGAGGATTACGGCGTCTACTCCTTCATGAAAGAGGGCGGCAGCTCGCTCGCGCCCTATGGCACATTTGAAGGCAAAATCCCGGAAGCGGCACTGAAACTTGTCAGTGAGAAGGAAGCCGCCATCAAGGATGGCAGCTTTGTCGTCACCATCAATGACGCCGAGCCGAAATCCAGCTAGTGAGCGTGGGACCGGACGGAGAGGTTGTTCTCAACCTCTCCGGCATCACCAAGACTTTCGGCCCGCTGGTCGCCAATGACGCCATCAGCTTTTCTCTGAAACAGGGTGAGGTGATCGCGCTGCTTGGCGAGAACGGCGCCGGCAAGACCACGTTGATGAATATTCTGTTCGGTCACTATGTGGCCGATGCAGGAACCGTGACGGCGTTTGGCAAGGACCTGCCGAAAGGCGATCCGCAAGCCGCGCTGAATGCGAAAATCGGCATGGTTCACCAGCACTTCACGCTGGCCGATAACATGACCGTTCTCGACAATATTGCGCTCGGCACCCAGAGCCTTTTTCTGCCGCGTTTTGACCGTGCCAAAGCCCGTCAGAAAATTGTCAGCCATGCCGGCGATTTCGGGCTGGCTGTCGACCCGGACGCCTTGATCGCCGATCTGTCGGTCGGTGAACGCCAGCGCGTCGAAATCCTGAAAGCGCTGTATCGCGACGCGCAGATTCTCATTCTCGATGAACCGACTGCGGTGCTGACCCCACTGGAGACGGAAGCCTTGTTCCGCACACTCAAAATGCTGGTGGCGAAGGGTCTGTCGATCATTTTCATCTCCCACAAGCTGCAGGAAGTGATGGCCGTCAGCGATCGGGTTCTGGTGCTGCGCGGCGGCAGGCTGGTGGGTGAGGAACGCACGGCCAACACCGATCGCCACGCCCTGGCCAGCCTGATGGTCGGTGAGGACATTCAGCCGCCGCAGATTTCAGAGCCGCAGAGCGGACAGATGAACTTTGAACTGACGGAAGTTTCCGCGTCCGGAATTGGCACAGGTGCGGCTTTGAAAGATATTTCGTTGCAGTTGCGGGCCGGAGAGATTACCGGTCTTGCCGGAGTGTCCGGCAATGGCCAGGCGGCGCTCGCGGCGCTGATCGCAGGTACCCTGTCGCCCAATGCCGGCAGCATCCGCATCAATGGCGCGGCGGTGCGGAACTGGTCGCCGCGCTCCGCCCTTGGCCACAAGATCGGCCGCATTCCCGAAGATCGTCATGCGGTTGGCATGATCGGCGATATGAGCGTCACCGAAAATGTCATTTCCGAGCGCTATCTCAGCGCCCGTTTCAGCAGGTTGGGTTTTTTGAACTGGAGCGCCGCACGACGCTTTGCCGAAAGCATCATCAGCGATTTTGATGTGAAATGCCCGTCGCCCGAAGCGCGGGTGCGGCTGCTCTCCGGCGGCAATATGCAGAAGCTCATTCTCGGCCGTGCGCTGGACGGCGATCCGCAGATCATTCTCGCCAGCCAACCGACAAGGGGGCTGGATGTCGGCGCGGTTTCCTATGTCCACGGGCAATTGCTTGCCGCCAGAGCGCGCGGCGCGGCTATCCTGCTGATTTCAGAGGATCTGGATGAAGTGATGACCCTGTCGGACCGGCTTATCGTGATGTCCAAAGGCCGCTTGTCTTCGCCCTCAAAACGCGGAGCGCGGAGCATCGCCGAGTTGGGCACGCTGATGGCAGGACACGGATTTGACAGCACAACAGACGGCCTAGCCGGGGAGGCCGGCCATGCGGCTTGAGCCAAAACCGGCACCCTCGCTGGCCATTACTTTGCTGTATCCTGCCATGGCGATTGTTGCCACCTTCGTCATTGCTGCAGTGCTGGTGATGATTGCCGGGGCGGAGCCGCTGCAGGTCTTCGCGCTGGTGCTGAAGGGCGCGGTCGGCTCGCAATTTGCGCTGGTCGAAACTCTGACACGGGCAACGCCGCTGATCTTCACCGGGCTTGCCATCGCCGTCGCATTCCGCGCCAAATTGTGGAATATCGGCGCCGAGGCCCAGCTTTATGCCGGCGCGGTGATGACGGTGCTGCTGGGGACCGGTGCGATTGCCGCCCCTTCGGTCATTCTGATCCCGATCATCATTCTTGGCGCGATGGGTGCCGGGGCGTTGCTGCTGCTTGGCCCGGCGGTTCTGAAAACCCGCTTTGGCGTTGATGAGGTGGTGACAACGCTGCTGCTCAATTTCATCTTTCTGCTGTTTGTCTCGCTGCTGCTGGAAGGCCCGCTGAAAGATCCGATGGGCCTTGGCTGGCCGCAATCGGAACGCATCATTGCCGAAGCGCGGCTGCCGCGGATCATTCAGGGCAAGCGGCTTCATCTGGGGTTTGTCATTGCCATTATCAGCGCCATCAGTGTCTGGCTGATCATGGCAAAATCCGTGCTTGGCTATGAAATGCGGGCGGTCGGCCACAACCCTGAAGCCGCGCGCTTTGCCGGCATTCCGGTCAACCGTGTGCTGGTCAAAACGGCGCTTCTGTCAGGCGGTCTGGCGGCTCTTGCCGGCGTATCGGAAGTCGCCGGTCTGAAAGGCAGTCTGACGCTCGATATCTCGCCCGGCTTCGGCTACACCGGCATCGTCGTCGCCATGCTGGCGCTGCTCAATCCGCTCGGTGTTGTGGTGTCGGCGATCTTCGTTGCCGGGATTTTTGTCGGCGCAGATGCCATGAGCCGCAGCGCCGGGGTGCCGAGCTACATTTCCGACGTGATGGTCGCCACCGCCCTGTTGAGCATGGTCACCGCCATCATGCTGACCCGCTTTCGCATCAGGTGGAAATAGTCATGCTGCTTGATGCCTTTGAGATACTGCTCACCACCGGGTTCTGGGTTGCCGCAATCCGCATTGCCTCACCGCTGATCTTCGCCACTATGGGCGAGCTGATCTGCGAGCGCGCCGGGGTGCTCAATCTCGGCATTGAGGGCATCATGACAGTCGGTGCCTTCAGCGGCTGGATCACGGTCTATGCCGGCGGTGATCTGTGGACCGGCATCATCGTCGCCGCGCTTGCCGGATCGATGTTCGGGCTGCTGCATGGCGTTCTCACCGTGCCGCTCGGCCTGTCTCAGCATGTCACCGGCATCGGCATTACCCTGCTGGCGACAAGCCTGACCTATTTCACCTACCGTGTTGCCCTGTCGGAAGCGACATCGCCGCCGAAGATCGAGCCGTTTCAGCCCTATGCGGTGCCGGGTCTGTCGGAGATACCCTTTATTGGCGAGATTCTGTTCATGCAGACGCCGCTGACCTATCTGGCTTTCATCAGCGTTGCGCTGGTCGCCTGGGTTCTGTATCGCACGCCGCTGGGGCTGGCGGTCCGCGCTGCCGGCGAAAATCCGGTCGCCGTGGAAGCCCAGGGCATCAGCGTCACCGGCATTCGTGTTGGGGCCGTCATGGTCGGCTCCGCCTTCATGGCGGTCGGCGGCGCATTCCTCACCATGTCGGCCTTCAACTCGTTCTTCTTTGAAATGATCAATGGCCGCGGCTGGATCGCCATCGCCCTGGTGGTGTTCGGCTCCTGGCGTCCCGGCAAGGCGCTGATCGGTGCCATTCTGTTTGCCGCCTTTGATGCCTATCAGGTGCGCCTGCAACAGGTCACCGGCGGCGTCATTCCCTATCAGATATTTCTGATGATGCCCTATATCCTGTCGGTTCTGGCGCTGATCATCGTGGCGCGGCGGGCAAGCTATCCCAAAGCATTGATGGTGCCTTACCAGAAAGGTGAGAGATGAGTTTTGACGTTCTCCTGAAGGGCGGCAGTCTGGCCGACGGCTCTACCGCCGATATCGCCATCAGCGGCACAAAAATCGCCGCCATTGAACCAGCCATCGAGGCCGAGGCAGGCCAGATCATCGACATTTCCGGCAATCTTGTCAGCGCGCCCTTTGTCGATCCGCATTTTCATATGGACGCGACCTTGTCCTATGGCATTCCGCGCATCAACCAATCCGGAACGCTTCTGGAAGGCATAGCGCTGTGGGGTGAGTTGAAGCCGCAACTGACCCATGAGGCGGTCAAACAGCGCGCCCTGGACTATTGCGATTGGGCCGTGTCCATGGGCCTGCTGGCGATCCGCAGCCATGTCGATGTCTGTGATGACCGGCTGCTTGCCGCCGAAGCCCTGATCGAGGTCCGCAAGGAGGTCGCCGGCTATATCGATCTGCAACTCGTGGCCTTTCCCCAGGACGGTCTGTACCGCAGCCCGAATGCCATGGAAAACACGCTGCGTGCGCTGGATCTCGGGCTTGATGTGGTGGGCGGCATTCCGCATTTTGAACGCACCATGGAAGATGGCCGCCGCTCGGTGACGCATCTATGCGAAATCGCCGAACAGCGCGGTCTGCAGGTCGATATGCATTGCGATGAAACCGACGATCCGCAATCGCGCCATATCGAGCAACTGGCCTGTGAAACCCAGCGCCTCGGCCTGCAGGGCAGGGTGGCCGGATCGCATCTGACCTCAATGCATTCGATGGATAATTACTATGTCTCGAAGCTTCTGCCACTGATTGCCGAGGCGCAGGTCTCTGCCATTCCCAACCCGCTCATCAACATCACCATTCAGGGCCGCCACGACACTTATCCTAAACGAAGGGGCATGACCCGTGTACCGGAAATGCTGGCCCACGGCATTCGTGTCGGCTGGGGCCAGGATTGCGTGCTCGACCCCTGGTATCCGCTCGGCACCGCCGACATGCTGGACGTCGCCTTCATGGGCCTGCATGTGGCGCAGATGACCAGCCCGGCAGAGATGCAGCATTGCTTCGACATGGTCACCAACCAGAACGCCGCCATCATGAATTTGCAGGATTACGGGCTGGCAGTCGGCAAGAAAGCCAGCCTTGTTGTGCTGGATGCCGGCAACCCGATAGAGGCCATCCGCCTCCGCCCGGAGCGGTTATTGGTGATGGCGAAGGGGAAGGTGGTTGCACGGCGCGAGCGGCAGGATACGGAGCTGTCGTTGAAGGGAAGGCCGTCGCGGGTGAATAGGCGGCATAGGACGCCTTAGGGTTTGGAGTCCTTGGATGCAATATGGTGATTGGTGGTGGCCGGTCGGAGCGGACATTGAATACCACCTTGATCGGCGCCCGTTTTATGCGCAGCTGCCGTCATTATTGCTGGTTATGGCGATATCTTCAAATCGTGGACTTTACGAAAGGTTGTAATCAGCCCTAACCTCAATTTGTCGACATTCGTCGCAGAGCAGAAATGCGGTAGCCACTCCAAGTGGGGTTAAAAATTGTATTTAGCACAATTGAAGATTAAGAATTTTAGGAAATTGGCCGACGCATCGCTGCAATTTCGCCCCGGGCTCAATGTCCTTGTTGGGCCAAACAATATAGGAAAGACTGCAGTTGTCGACGCGCTTCGCGCTCTGCTAGCTGGCACCGACGACCCATACCCTCGTCTCACGCGCGACGACATCCATATGCCGCCGAAGGGCGAAGCTTTGGGAGAGGTTCAATTTCACTATATTTTCCAAGATCTTAGTCTCAATGACGAGGCCGACTTTCTCCATGCGATCCGGGAAGGTGCCGATGGTAAAACCGAAGCGGTTCTGGGGGTGACCTACGGCGATGCCGACAAATCGGGTCGGCTGAAACCGCGCCGCTGGTGTGGAAAGTTCGGCGAGGTAGCAATGTCATCGTCGATGTTGGAGAACCTGCGAAGCGTCTATCTCCAGCCACTCCGTGACGCCGAGCAAGGCCTTCGACCGAGTCGAAATAGTCAACTGTCTCGGCTGCTACACTTACTTTCGGATGACATCGGCAAGGAGCAGATAACCGAGGCACTTCAGAAACTCGATGTGGAGTTGAAGGGACAAAAATCGATCCAACAAACTCACACGGCGATCTCTGGGCGTCATAAAAAGATGTTAGGCCCTACGCTGGCCCAAGTGGTCGACATTGGGCTGGCGGGGACCGATTTTGGAAAGCTTGCATCGCGATTGTCGCTTGTAGTCGACGCCTTTGACATCGAGCGCAATGGTCTGGGTTATAACAATTTAATCTTCATGGCAGTCGTTTTGAGCGAGCTCGCAAAGAATGCCGACGCCACCTATCGTAGTCTAATAGTTGAAGAGCCCGAGGCACACCTACATCCACAACTGCAAGCCGTTCTTCTGCGCTATCTCTCCAGTATCGACAAGGACGAGACTGGCGACAAACCAGTCCAGGTATTCGTCACCAGCCATTCCCCCAATTTCGCTAGCATCGCTGACCTAGACTCGATCGCTTGCCTTTTCGAGGCGGATGACAAAGCGACCGCATTTCACCCGAGATCGGTAGAGTTTGCAAAGGGTAAGCGCGAAAAGCTTGCCCGTTTTCTCGACGTGACCCGTGCCGAGTTGTTTTTCGCGCGCAGGGCACTGCTTGTCGAAGGGGCAGCAGAATTGCTGCTCGTAAGTGTCCTTGCAAAGAGCCATAAGATCGACTTACGCGATCATGGCGTAAGCTTGATCAGCGTCGAGGGCCTTAACTTTGATTCCTTCATGCCGCTATTCGGCGAGAAGGCGATCATGATTCCTGTCTCAGTGATCACGGATGCTGACCCGCAAACCGTCAAGGATAACGAGACGGTTCCGTCCTATCCGGCCGCCACCGATGCCGTCACTCCCTCCGCCACCGCGAGGACGATGCTCAGACAGCAGGACAGCCTAATAAAGGTTTTTCACGGTCAAAAGACCTTCGAATATGATCTTGCGCTTATAGCAAAGAACCGCCCAACGATGCTGGCAGCGCTCAAAGAAATCCATCCGATGATTGGGGCTGATCTGGAGACAGAAGTTGATGCGACAGAGGGCGAGCAAGCCAAAGCCATGACCCTTTTCCGTGGAATGTTTGAACGCAAGAGTGGCAACGTATCCAAGGGGCGCTTCGCGCAGGCGCTGGCGTCTAAGATCCAGGATGAGAATTGCCCCATCGAGGCACCAGCCTACATCCTGAAGGCAATCGAGCACGTCTGCCGATGACCGATAATCTATCTAAAGAGCAGCGAGCGATCATCGACGAGCCCCTTGTCCCATTAGCGGTGACCGCTTGTGCAGGCAGCGGTAAAACCAAGACCGCGGTGCATCGACTGGCAGAGATGCGACGTCAATACACTGGGTCGGGTTTGATTGCGCTCCTCTCCTTTTCAAATATAGCAGTCGATACGTTTCAGACCGAATATTCGGCGCTCGCGCGCCAACTGTCTGCAAAGGGACGGCGCTTTGCCGTCGAAATCAGTACAATGGATGGGTTCATTACCACCAATGTGCTGAGGCCGCACGGGCATCGCCTGATGAAGAGTTCGTGTGTGCCCTTCTTGATAAATGGGCGTGAGGGCTTCCTCAATGGTTTCAAAGTTTGGGATGGGAATAAATCCCTTCGGACAGCCGAGATTAAGATTTCTTGGGAAGGCACACGCTTCAATTACACTATCGGGAAAAACGACAAAGTTCTGGGGCCGACAGTCGCCGTAGCGGCTTTAAAAAAGCTTGCAGCCTTAGGGGCCTATACCCACGATTCGGCCCGCTACTGGGTGCTTCGCATACTACATGAAGAGGCATTTGTCCTGCGTGCTTTGGCACGGCGATTTCCGCACATCGTTGTCGATGAGGCACAAGATATCGGCCCGGAGCATCAGGCGATTCTGGAGTTGCTAATAGAGGCGGGTTCGCAGGTTTCATTGATTGGAGACCCACACCAAGGTATTTATGAGTTCGCACGTGCGGACGGAAGTTTCTTACGCGAATACGGTAGCAGAGCCGGAGTCAAGAGCCGCGGGTTGACAATGAACTATCGCTCGATGCCGGGAATCTTAAATGTCGCCAACAAGCTAACCGGCAGAACCGATAGATCCAATCGAGTCGCGACGAGTGCCACGCCTGCCGCATATTATTTAACGTTCAAAGCGGAAGAGCGCAAAAAGACTCTTTCGTCTTTCCAGAATCTTCTGAAGGCAGTTGGCATAGATGTCCGAAAGGGCGTCGTGCTTTGTCGGTCTGCGCCGTTGACCGCGGAATGGAGTGGTGAAAGTGACGGCCAGGGGCAAGGCGTTACAAAGTGTTTTGCAGATGCTGTGATCAGCCGCGATCTCAAGAAGGACTATCACCAGGCATTCATCCATGGCTGCATGGGATTATCCGGTTTGCTGGCACCAAAGCATAGCGCGTTTGTATCCCAGATGGAACGTCCGGCAGACGACACCATGCGCCGACTGCGACGAGTGATTTGGTCCTTTGTGCGTGACTCCTTTTCGGGTTTGCCGTCGGCAAAACTTGTCGCTGATGTAGATTGGCATCCGCAGATGCGAAGGCGCACCGAAGCTTTGCTGGAAACTTTGCAGAAAGATTTTGGACTCATTCCGGCAGACAATATGGGACAACGAATGGCCAAGAAGAAACTCGAGAACCGACCGCTTATCGAGTTACCCGATCTCGCTGGAGAAGAGCTCACCGTGTTTCGGACATCAACAGTGCATAAGGTTAAAGGTGAAAGCCTTGATGCCGTCTTGTATGTTGCAAAGAAAGGTCATGTTCGTGCTCTTCTGGACGGCACGAAGACCGAAGATGGTCGGATTGGGTATGTAGCGCTTACTCGAGCCCGCAATATATTTGTTCTCGCTGTTCCAGAGGTGAATCTGCCAGAATTCGAACCAGAGCTCAAAGCAGCGGGGCTTAAAAGCGCCGTTTGAGTTGAACTCGCAGAGAAGGTTGGTCGCAAAAGCGATTTAAAGTGATCTGTAATGATGATGACGCAGACGACCACACCTCGCAATGATCAGCATCAATTAATTTACCCCTGCACAAACCGCGCCATCAACATCAAACACCATCATTACAATTACTGAACAAAGCCACCGGGATGCATGCAGGTTTTTGCAGCAAGGGCGTGGGCGGCGTGCATGGCGTGTGGCACGGATGCGCCGGCGAGGCGGGCGGTCAGAAAGCCTGTGATATAGCTGTCACCGGCCCCTGTCGTATCAACCGGCGTGATGGCAAGGGCCTGCGCGCGATAGCCCTCTTCTCCAAATCGGGCAAAACTGCCGTGGCTGCCCAGCGAAATGACGGCGGCCTGCGCGCCCCTTTGCAACAGATCGGCAGCGAATTTTTCGACCTCATCGCTTTGGGCTTCGAGCAGCGAGGCAAAGGCGATGGACAGGCCAGCGACGGCAACATCGTTTTCATTCAGTGCATTGACCGAAAACGCCAGCCTGCAATGTTCGGATGCGCGAATCAGATGCATTTGCTGGAGCGGGCGGAAGGACACGGAGCTTCGTTGGAGGGGAGGCCGGAGAGGGTGAACCGGCGGTACAGAACGCCATAGGGTTCTCCGCTCGAGTACAACACTCCTCACCGCCCGCACCCCAATTCGCCGCCGCCGCCATAGCTTCGCTTTGCAGCAAATCAACTATGCGCTATATGCGTCCTGATGAGATCGACCCTGGCCCGCCGGGCGTTCCCGTACGCGCATCCTTCCATGCGACATGGAGAAATCGACAAGATGACCGAAGAAACACCTCGCCGCGCGATGCTTCAGGATCATGCAGCCTACCTGTCGGGAAACCACGACTTCCAGGCCGATATCGATATCCTCTCGGGCAGCGAACTCATCCGCACGATTCTGGAAACCATCATGCTCGCGACGAACATGCGCTTTGCCGCGGGTCACGGCTGATCGCTGGGTCGCCTGCCGAACCGTGGATGAAGTCAATTTCGGGCTGGCTGCGGGCGATGAGATCGAGATCCAGTCCACCTTCTGCCAGTCTGTCCGCGCCACAGGTCAACGCGTGATGTTCAGCGACGTCGCAACGGATGATGTCTATCGCGCGCATCCGCTCGCGGTAAATTTCGGCATCGTCAGCTACGCGTCCATTCCGATCTATCGCAGCGATGGCAGCTTCTTCGGCACATTGTGTGCCATCGACACAGAGCCGCGGGAGGTCAAGCATCCGCGTGTCGTCGCCATGCTGGAAATGTTCGCCAATGTGATCAGCCAGAGCCTGGAAACCGAAGAACAGCTGGCAGCGCAGCAGCTTCTTCTTCAAAAAGAGCAGGAGCTGGCGCAAATCCAGGAAGAATTTGTCGCCGTTCTGGGCCATGACCTGCGCAATCCCGTTGCGGCTTTCGGGGCAGGGCTTCGGCAACTTGAAAAAGCACCGCAAACCGGCAGAACCGCGACGATCCTGCCGCTGATGCGCGCCTCGTTGCACAGGATGAACGAGCTGATCGACAATATCATGATGCACGCCAAGTCCCGTCTCGGCGGCGGCATCCGCATTTCTGCCACACCCAATGCGCCGCTGGCGGAAGCCATTACCCAGGTGATCGAGGAAATCCGGCTTGCGGCACCCGACTACGAGATCGTGTCTGAACTCGCCTTCAACCGGCCCGTCCACTGCGACACTGCCCGCATTGCGCAGGCAGTCTCAAACCTGCTGTCAAACGCCACCAATCACGGGACACCGGGCTCCGTGATCAGGGTGCAGGGCACCCAGACAGAGGACGAATGTGTGATCACCGTTTCCAACCAGGGCGAGGCGATTCCCGAGGATCTGAAGCGCGATTTGTTCCGCCCGTTTCAGCGCGGTCAGAAAGCAAAGAGCGAAGGTCTGGGGCTGGGACTGTTCATCGCCTCAAGCATCGCGCTCTCTCACAATGGCCGCATCGATGTAATGTGCCAGGATGGCACCACGGCCTTCGCTCTTGCGGTGCCGCTTGTGGCTCCCGGCGGCCGGAATGACAACAGAATGATCGAGGGCCATCGGCTGACTTGACCAGCGACGTTCTGTGTCTGCTGCCGCCCGCATTGCTCTGGTCCGCTGCGGCATGGCGGGCCATATCTGGAAAAATCTGTGATTATGTGCCACTCTTTTCGCCTCAAAACAAAAGGCGAGGGGACACATTATGGCATACGCAGCGATTTCGCACTGGAAGGCGACCGAGTGGACAGATGAAATGGAGGCCATCGCGCGCGATACATTCGTGCCGTTGATCCTTTCCGTGGGCGCGCAGCGTGTGCAGATGATCAGGACGGGAGATCTGACATTTTCGGTTGTCACCGAATATGCCGACGAGGCGGCCGCTCAGGCCGCACAGGACCGGATTGCAGAAATTCGGGCCAAGGCGGCTAACGAGCTGCCCATGTCGATGACGGAGACTTCAACCGGCGACGTTTTCGCCAGCGGATAAACCGGTCGCAATCAGAAGCCCGGCATACTGTGACCGGGCTTCGGCGGCCCGCCTGGTGAAAGGCGGTGCTGGACCTGACCCACATATGCTCCACAATTGTTTTCCTGACCTGGCGAGAGTGGTTTGCTCTGTCCTGAGGTCAGGTGGACTGACAAAATGCAGATTGCGGGGAAGTCATCATAAGTTTCAAAGGTAATGCGGTGCGGTGCCCGGGCTGGCGCGCACGCGCAGCCGCTGGGACCTGCCGCCTCATCCAGATGGTGTTCCAGGACCCCTGGCGGCCGCGATCCTCGACCTTGTCGGCCTCTCGGCAGACGCGATCGACCGCTTTCCGCATCAATTCTCGGGCGGACAACGCCAGCGCATCGCCGTCGCCCGCTCGCTTCTGGCGCGTCCGAGTGTGCTGATCTGTGACGAGCCGACCTCCGCGCTCAATGTCTCGATCCAGGTCCAGGTGCTGAACCTGCTGAAGGACCTGCAGGCGCGTTTCGGCCTGACCATCCTGTTCATCAGCCACAATCTGGCCGTGGTGCGCCAGATGTCGGATGATGTGACGGTTCTCAAAGCCGGCAAGGTGGTGGAAACCGGCGCGTCAGAAGATTTTTTCACCAACCCGCAGGCGGCCTATTCTCGCGAATTGCTGGCACTGACGCCTGGGGGTGCCGGGGAAGTAGGGTTTTTCGGCCCGACATCTGGATGAGCCATGGTCTGACTGCCGCGACATTCATTCGGCAATATCATTCATCGGAGTCAGCGCATTGTGTGAAACCGTGGCAGGCTGTTACTCCTGCCTCAGTCAAACCATTGTCGGAGCAAGCTGAATGCCTGAAAAGTATATCGTCTATCACATCCCGGTGTGCCCGTTCTCGCAACGCCTGGAAATCCTGCTGGCGCTTCGCGGTCAGCAGGACGCGGTTGAATTCCGCGTCGTCGACATCACCAGACCGCGCGACCCCGGACTTCTGGCGAAGACCCGCGGAACCACCGCCCTGCCAATTCTCGAAACGCCTGACGGTGCGATTATCAAGGAAAGTCTTGTCATCCTGCGATTCCTCGATGAAATCCTGCCCGGTCGAGCGCTGCGCCGCGCCGACCCATATGAACACGCGGTCGAATCCATGCTGATTGCCCGCGAAGGCCCCTTCACCATGGCAGGTTATCTTTTTGTCATGAATCAGGACCCGGACAAACGCGACGACCACCGCGAAAAACTTCTGGGTCTCTATCGCGACATTGACGCCTTCCTCATGGAACACCGCCCTGACGGCACGTTTCTGTTTGACGGGTTCGGCCTCGCCGAAGCGGTCTTCACTCCGATATTCAAACGCTTCTGGTTTCTTGAATATTTTGAAAACTTCGATCTTCCCGACGAAGCCGCCTATCAGCGGGTCCGGCGCTGGCGCCAGGCCTGCATGGATCATCCGGCGACGGCGCAGGTAACCAGGGAACAGATCGTCAAGCTCTATTATGATTACGCCCTTGGCGCGGGAAACGGCGCCCTTGTCGAGGGCCGCAGCGTTTCCAGCTTCGTCTTCGAGCCGCGCTGGCAGGACCGCCCCTGGCCGCCCCAAGACACCTATGCGGGATCTGCCTCGGATGCTGCACTCGGACTGGTCTGATGGCATCGAACCGGGGTGTGCGCGGTCTTCCGGTCAGGATTGTGGAAGGCGAGTTGCCGATGTCCGACTAGCGCGTCGGGCGATATTTCCATCGATACGTCGCAATAGCGCGCTTCTGCTTTGCTGATACACGTGATATTGGGACCGCAGGGCGGTATCCGACGCATGTACGACAAGTTCCAGTCCTGTCTGCCATCACCCTCGCGGAAAACCATTATTTTGGGCATGCATCCCAGCGGTCTAAAAACGCCTCATACGGTGCCCGTGTGTTGCCCACATTCATTCAACCGGATTGCCACCGACACTATGACGGAATGGCTTTCTGATATCTGCTTTGGACATATTCGTTACGCAAGCACTGAAAACACCTCGTCTGTGGTCAGGTTTTTGACACGCGATACCCGGTCGCCGTCCCAATAGTAGGAGAAATGTTGTCCCTGCACAGGAATGCCGGCAGTATCCGGCCAGAACAGTGCAACAGCTTTGCCATCTGGATATCGAACGCTTTGATAGAGGATACCGTTGGCGTTTGACGCCCTTATTTTTTGCGCGAAACTCTGTGGGGCCCGGTAGTCGTCAGGATCATAATAGACCGGAAACTGCTCGACATCCTGAATGTCGTGAAGATCGGAATCCAACGTGCCGACAAGCTCACGAAAATCCGATGCCCATCCAGCCGGCTCTGCTGTGGACGTCATGAATCGCGCATGGTGGTGTATGGTTTCAAACAGCGCAACCTCAACGCGATCGCCCGCATAATAGACGCCAAAGGATCCGTCAGTGAAACGACTTGGCCTATCGCTCGAAATATGCACGAATGGGGCCATGGCCCAGGATGCTCCCTTTCCTGCAACACGCCGGTTTTCCGGTACGAGGCCCAACAGCCCGACACTTTCCGCAATGCGCGGATTGGTTTTCGTCTCTGCGGAGAGGATCGCATCCCAGTCGGCGGGGTCAGCGATGTCTTCAAACAGATCGATGGGTGGAAAGCGCGACCGCACAATGCGGTGCGTCCTGGACCATTTTACGCGGACGACCTGCGGATCAACCAAGATCAGCCGCCTCGTATATTGTCGAGATAGTGACGCACCCGCATGATGTCAGTGAACTCGCCAGCAAGCATGATATCCAATGCCGATGCACCCCCGAAGGCCTCATTTGCACGTTTGACCCAGCTGTATCCGCGACCAGCCTCGGTGAAGATGATGCGTAGCGCTTTGTGTATGCCCATGAGGTTCGAAAGACGTGCTTTCAGATCACGGGGAACACGGCCGATCGAGCCCACCTTCCAACGGGCCCAGGTGCGTGCAGAGAGGCCGCCAAGAAGAACGCAGGCCTGGGCATCGGTGATGTCCCATTTGGCAAAAAGGTTGACGACAGCACGTGCCATGGCCTCACCCTCCGCATCCGTGATTTCGGGTGCTGCGGGCTGAAAGGCTGTTTTTTTTATAAGTTGCAGGTGTGGCATAGCGAATTCCTACGATTGCCTTTTGGCATAATATAGGTAATTTATTGCCATATTGCAAATGTGTGTATGGACTAAACCATCAGACTTTTAATCGTATCCATATCCGGCTGCCGTGTTCTGCTGCATCGTGGCGCGCGTGACCGGCTCTAAAAACACGCCTCAAACAGCGCCCGCGTATTCTCCGCCGTCATCTCAATCGGATTGCCACCTACGCTGGGGTCCTCCAGCGCCATCGCCGTCAACCGCTCCAGATCGGGATTTTTCACCCCAAGCGCTGTCAGATTGGCGGGAATGCCCAGCGCCGCGTTCAACTCGCCGACATATGCATAAAATTCGTCAAAGCTGGAGCCGATGCCCAGATAGGCGGCGGCGCGGCCAAGGCGTTCTTCGACAGCAGCGCGGTTGAACATCAGCACCGGCTGCATCACCACCGCATTGGTGGTGCCGTGATGGGTGTGATAGATCGCGCCGATCGGGTGCGACAGGGCATGGATCGCACCCAGACCCTTTTGAAACGCGGTTGCGCCCATGGCGGCGGCACTCATCATATGGGCACGGGCTTCCAGATCGGAGCCGTCCTGATAGGCGCGCAGCAGATTGTCCTTCACCAGTCTCATGCCTTCCAGCGCAATGCCCTGGGACATCGGGTGGTAATGCGGCGAGCAATAGGCTTCCAGGCAATGGGCAAAGGCATCCATGCCGGTGCCGGCGGTGATCATTTTCGGCATGCCGACGGTCAGTTCAGGATCGCAGATCACGATGGCCGGCAGGATTTTCGGGTGAAAAATGATCTTTTTCATTTCTGTTTTTGAATTCGTCAGAACACCGGCCCGGCCAACTTCCGAGCCGGTTCCCGCTGTCGTCGGCACCGCTATGATGGGCTGAATCGCAGCCGCATCGGCGCGGGTCCACCAGTCGCCGATATCTTCCAGATCCCAGACCGAAACCGACTGGCCTTCCATCAGCGCAATCAGCTTGCCAAGGTCAAGCCCCGACCCGCCGCCAAAGGCGATGATGCCGTCATGGCCGCCCGCCTTGAACGCCTTGATGCCATCGGCAAGATTGTGCTCATCCGGATTGGGATCGACATCACTGAACAGGCCACGGCCAAGCCCGGCTTGTTCCATAAGCTCCAGCGTGGCGGCAGTGATCGGCAGGCTTGCCAGCCCCTTGTCGGTGACCAGCAGCGGCTTTTTCATGCCGGTCGCCTGGCAGGCATCGGCCAGTTCCTTGATCCGCCCGGCACCGAACCGAATGGCGGTGGGGTAGCTCCAATTGGCTTTTGCAACCATGACAGTCAGGCCTTCTTCAAGTGGTAGGATTTGGGTCGTGTGACGCTCTGATAGCCCAGAACCGACAAAGATGCGCCACGCCCGGTCTGCTTGCAGCCGGTCCAGCACAGCGCCGGATCAAGATAGTCGCAGCGGTTCATGTAGACCGTACCGGTCTGGATTGCGCGGCCAATGCGTTCCGCTGCGTCGGCGTCTTTGGTCCACAGCGATGCGGTCAGTCCGAACTCGGAATCATTCATCAGCTTGATGGCTTCCTCATCGGACGAGACCTTCATGATGCCGACCACAGGGCCAAAGCTTTCATCGCGCATCACCCGCATTGAATGATCGACATCGACCAGGATCTGCGGCGCAAGATAGGCGCTGTCACCGCTATCGGCGGGAAACAGGCCCGGATCAATCAGCGCCGTGGCACCGGCGGCGACAGCCTCGCGGATCTGGGCGCGCACCTCATCGGCAAAGCGCAGATGCGCCATCGGTCCCAATGTGGTGTCCTGCTGCAGCGGATCGCCCAGCTTGTAGGTTTCCACCAGCGCCTTGGCTTTGGCGACAAAGGCGTCAAACAGGCTTTCATGCACGTAGATGCGTTCAATGCCGCAACAGCACTGCCCGGAATTGAACATCGCGCCGTCGATCAGCGTATCGACCGCCGCGCCCAGATCCGCATCGGCGCGCACATAGCCCGGATCCTTGCCGCCCAGTTCCAGCCCCATAGCGGTGAAAGTGCCGGCAGCGGCGCGCTCCATTTCGCGGCCGCCATTGACCGATCCGGTGAAGTTGATGAAGTCGAAACTTTTCGCGCTGATCAGCGCGCTGGTATCATCATGGCTGAGGTACAGCGCGTGGAACAGCCCGTCCGGCAGACCGGCTTCCTGAAAAGCGGCGGCAAAGCGCTCGCCGGCCAGCAGCGTCTGCGTGGCATGTTTCAACATCACCGCATTGCCGGCGATCAGCGCCGGCGCGATGCAATTGACCGCCGTCAGATAGGGATAATTCCACGGTGCAACGACAAACACCACGCCCACCGGCTCTCGGGCGATAAAGCGGTGGAAACTGTCGCTGTCCTCGATTGTGATCGGCGCCAATGCGTCCTCGGCGATGGTCGCCATATAGCCGGCCCGTTCCCGGACACCGCCGATTTCCCCGCCATAGCGCACCGGACGGCCCATCATATGGGCAATTTCCAAGGTGATCTCGTCATTCACCGCCGCCAGCGCATCAATCGCTTTCAGCACGATGGCACTGCGCTCGCTGATGCTGCGTTGTGACCACAGCTGCTGCGCCGCTCTGGCGGTATCCAGCATCTGCTGCACGTCGGCAAAGCTGTGCGTTTCCCGCGTTGCAAAAACGCTGCCGTCAATCGGCGAAGTACAGGTTAGCGTTGTCATCGGTCTATCCTTAAAATTACGAGCGTTCAAAGCCGCGGAAAATTTCCCAGTCGGTGACACGTGAGTCGAACACTTCCTGTTCCCGCCGGGCTGCACGGACATAATGGTCGACAACGTCGTTGCCAAGCGCGCCGCGCAACATATCGGAGCGGTCCAGCGCTTCGGCCGCCGCGCGCAGGGTTTTGGGAATTTCCCGCACGCCCTTGCCTTCATAGGCGTCGCCGACATAGGCCGGTTCCAGCTCCAACTCGTTGGCAATTCCGTCGAGCCCTGCTGCCAGTTGCGCGGCGAAGGCCAGATGCGGATTGAGATCGGACCCGCCGACGCGGCACTCGACACGAATGCCTTTGGTTTTCTCGGCGCACAGCCTGTATCCGGCGGTGCGGTTGTCCGGGCTCCAGATCGCCTTGGTCGGCGCAAACGTGCCGGCAACAAAGCGTTTGTAGGAATTGATGTTCGGCGCCAGAAAATAGGTCACGGCGCTGGCATGGCTCAGCAGGCCAGCCACATAATGCCGCATCAGCTTGGACATGCCGTATTCGCCGCTTTCATCAAGAAACAGCGGCTTGCCCTTCAGGCTCCACAGCGACTGGTGGATATGCGAGGACGATCCCGCCGAGGCATTGTCCCATTTCGCCATGAAGGTCAGCGCCTTGCCTTTTGACCAGGCGATTTCCTTGCAGCCATTCTTGACGATGGCATGATTGTCGGCCGATGTCAGCGCGTCGTCATATTTGACATTGATCTCTTCCTGCCCGGCCGAGGCTTCGCCCTTGGAACATTCCACGGCAATACCGGCATCATACAATCCGTTGCGGATCGCGCGCATCACATCCTCTTCCTTGGTGGTCTGGAAGATGTGGTAATCCTCATTATAGGGGCCGATCAGATTGATGCCGCGATAGCCGCTCTGATGGGCTTCGCGATAGCTTTCATGGAACAGGAAAAACTCCAGCTCCGAAGCCATCATCGCCTTCATGCCCATATCTTCCAGCCGCGCGATCTGCTTTTTCAGCACGGCGCGGGGAGAGTGCGGCACATCTTTGTGGGTGTGATGATCTTCCACGTCGCACATCACCATGGCGGTGCCATCAAGCCAGGGAATGCGGCGCAAAGTGGACATGTCCGGGCGCATCACATAGTCGCCATATCCGGCGGCCCATGAGGTCGAGGCATAGCCTTCAACCGCTTCCATCTCCATGTCGGTGGCAATCAGATAATTGCATGCATGGGTTTCCTGATGCGCGCTTTCGATGAAGTTGGAAGCGTGGAACCGCTTGCCCATCAAACGTCCCTGCATATCCACCTGAACTGTCAGAACAGTATCAATCTCTCCGGCGGCAAACGCCTTTTTCAGCGCATCGAAAGTCAAATTTCCAGACATCAAGAGGTCCAATTCAAACAGATCATTGCAGGAAAGCCGCCCCGCCTGAGCGTGCCAGGCGGGGCGGCTTGCAGTTGGCTCTAGCTGTAGCGGTAAGGCCGTCCGGCCTTGTCCATGGCAGCATTATAGTCTTTCAGAATCTGCACAACCTTGGCCTTCAACTCGCTTTCTGCGGCGATTTCGTCCCAGAATTTGCGGGCCTCCGCTTCGACCGTTGCCCATTCGGCATCCGGAATGCTGGTCAGCTTCATCTTTGTGCCCTCGACACGCAGTTTTGCCTCCCCACCCCAATACCAGTGCTGGCGATAATAATGCGAGGAATCCATCGCCAGCTTGAACATTGTCTTGAGATGTTCCGGCAACTCGTTCCAGCGGTCCTGATTGGCAAAGAACGAACCGCACCATGCACCGGAGATGTTGTTGGTCAGGAAGTAATCCGTCACATCTGCCCAACCCACGGTGTAATCTTCGGTAATGCCGGACCAGGCGATGCCGTCCAACTCGCCGGTCTGGACAGCCACTTCGATGTCTTCCCAGGGCAGGGTCACCGGAACCACGCCGAAACGCGTCAGGAAGCGGCCGGCTGTCGGGAATGTGAAAACCCGCTTGCCTTTCAGATCTTCCAGCGAATTGATCGGGTCTTTTGTGGCAAAATGGCAGGGATCCCAGGATCCGGCGGACAGCCATTTCACGCCAACCTTGTCATATTCGCTCTCCCAGATATCGGCCAGGCCCCATTGATTGAACAGAACCGGGATATCCAGAGAATAGCGTGAAGCAAACGGAAAATAGCCGCCAAACACAGTGACTTCTGTCGGCGATGCCATGGAATCATCATCCGACTGAACCGCATCAATCGTGCCGTTCTGGACGGCACGGAACAATTCGCCGGTCGGGACCAGCTGGTCCGCATAGAACAGCTCGATTTCCATTTCGCCATTGGCGGCCTTGTTGAATTCGTCAATCGCCGGTTTGATCACATGCTCGCCGAGCGCCGGACCGGCATAGGTCTGCAAACGCCATTTGATGGTTGATTGAGCATGAACCGCCGGGGCTGCCAGAGTAGAGGCTCCCGCCCCCACGCCAACCACGCCGGCTGTCTTCAAAAAATCTCGCCTGTTGGTATTTTTCGTCATGTCATTCTCCTCGGTTTATGACCCGGTTTGCACCGGGCCGGTTTTGTGCTTTCCGGTGTGTCCATCATTTGCCGTAGACATACTCGGGAAGCCAAAGTGCGATTTGTGGAAATGCGGTCACGAGCGCCAGACCGATCAGCATCACAAATACAAATGGAATGATGGACACATAGATGTCCTTCAGACTTATTTCTTTCGGCGCCATGGCACGCATCAGGAACAGATTGTAGCCGAATGGCGGCGTCATATAGGCGATCTGGCAGGTGATGGTATAAAGAATGCCATACCAGATCAGATCAAAGCCCAGCATCTTGACCAGCGGAACGTAAAGCGGCGCGACAATAACCAGCATCGCCGTATCATCCAGAAACGTTCCCAGAATAAGATAGGACAATTGCATCAGGATCAGAATTTCCCAGGGGCCGAGCCCCAGCTGACCGACAAAAAATCCCTCGATTGCCTTGACCGCACCCAGACCGTCAAACACCGCGCCAAAGCCGAGCGCCGCCAGAATGATCCACATGAACATGCAGGATACAGCCAGCGTCTTGCGGGTCGAGTTTTCGAACACCTCTTTGGTGAACCGCCGCTTGGCGACGGCGGCAATCACAGCCGTCAGCGCGCCGATGGCCGAGCTTTCCACCAGGCTGGTCCAGCCATTGACAAACGGCACCATCATCGCCGCAAAGATGATGAATGGCAGCGCGCCGGCACGCAGCAGGCGCAGCTTTTCCTTCATCGGAACATTGCGTTCCTCATCGGTCAATGCGGGGCCGAGATGAGGCTGGAATTTGCAGCGGATCACCACATAAAGGACAAACAGGCTGGCCATCATCAGGCCGGGGAACACCCCTGCCAGCCACAATTGGCCAACCGGCTGGCGTGCGATCATGGCATACAGCACCAGCACCACCGATGGCGGCACCAGAATGCCGAGCGAGGAGCCGGCCTGGATTACCCCGGTGACCATCTGTTTGTCATAACCCCGCTTCAGCAACTCCGGCAGGGCAATGGTAGCGCCGATTGCCATGCCGGCCACCGACAGGCCGTTCATCGCCGAAATCAGCACCATCAGCAAAATCGTGCCGATCGCCAGTCCGCCGTTCAAAGGCCCCATCCAGACATGGAACATCTTGTAGAGATCGTCCGCAAGGCGGGATTCAGACAACACATAACCCATGAAGATGAACAGCGGCAGGGTCAGCAGCGGATACCATTTCATCAGCTTCATGGAAGCCGAGAAGGCAATGTTGAATCCACCTGTGCCCCACAGCGGCAGGGCAACGGCAACAGCCACAAAACCGATGGCGGCAAAGATGCGCTGGCCGGTCATCATCATGAGCATCATGGTGGAAAACATGATGATGGCGATGGCTTCATAGGACATCTAGAGCTCCTCGCCGCGCAATTTGGCAACATCCTTGAAGAAGGCGGATAGCGCCTGCAGCAGCATCAGGAGAATGCCGAAAACCATGACAATCTTGATCGGCGACATATAGGGCCGCCACGCGGTCGGGCTGCGCTCACTATATTGCAGCGCGTAACTGGTGCTTTCGAAGCCGCCATACAGCAGCACTGCCAGATAGAACATCAAAAACAGAATGGTGAAGGCATCGACCCAGGCTTTGGTGCGCTCCGACCATGAGCCGTAAAACAGATCCATGCGCACATGCTCTCCCATCTGCATGGAGTAGGGACCACCGAGAAGATAATAGGCGGTCAGGGTGAATTGCGCCATTTCAAGAGTCCACAGCGAAGGCAGCAGAAATGTTTTGGAAAACGACGACCATAACAGGATGCCCATCATCACAAACAGCAGATACATTGCGATGCGGCCGATGCGGTAATTGAAGGCATCAATGAAGCGGACAAGGGTTTTGATGGAAGCCGGCATGAGTTTACGCTTTTGCCCCCGCTGCGAGTTGGGGTGAATCCACCGACGGCGCGACGCTGACCAGAGCGGAACGCAGCAGGGAAGCAAGATCGCGCGCGACTTCGCTCTGCTGTTCGGCGCTGACGACCAGATCGTTGCGAATTTCAACCATGACGTTCAAAATGCCGCGTGGCAGCGCCTGCATCTGCAGCGTGTGGGTCACACCATCCTGCGGCCCGTAAGGTTCGTTTCGCAAGGTGACAAGTCGGGTGTGTTGCGGCGCGACACGCAGCATTTCATCAGCCAGTCTGGCATCGCTGTCGTGCAGAATGCCAAGCTCGACCCGGCGGGTCTGTCCCAGATAGACCGGAGTAAAAGTGTGAATCGTGACCAGCACCGGCGCCCGGTTTTCACGCGCGAACCCATCCAGAAGCCCGGCCAGATGCTGATGAAACGGGTCATAAACAGCATCGATTCTGGCCTGTCTGTCTTCCGCCGTCAGATTGGTGTTGCCTGGAATGGCATAAATTTCGCTGAGCGCGCGCATCGCATCTTCATGGTCCGGCGGACGGTTGATGTCATAGACCAGGCGGGAAAATCCAGCACTCACCAGCACGGCATCCAGAGATTGCGACAGCAGCAGCGCCACAGCTTCCGCGCCCGGGTCCCAGGCAGCGTGACTGGCCAGCACCTCCGGCGACACACCCAGCGAACCCAGCCCTTCGGGAATGCGGTTGCTGGCATGTTCGCAGACCAGCACCACAGCACTCGTGCCGGCCGCATTGACAGTCCGCACAGCGGGTCCGTCAGAGCTGGTCAGGAAAGGGCGGTTTGATTTCACATCACATCCGGGGGTTGAGGATTTTGAAGAGGATTGTACAGACGGGATTAAACTGTCAATATCTTTTCTAAATTGGATGAACCTTTTGAATAGTGGCTTCCGCTGCGGCAGCTGTTACTGCAGACCTATGGTTTGTGTGGAGGAAACTCACTTGGCGGACAGCGAAACTGAAACCGGCATCACAACGGTTTATGAGCGGTTGCAATCAGGCTTTAACGATCTTACGCGGGCAGAGCGGCAACTCGCCGTGTTTTTGATGGAGAACTGGCCGGTCTCGGGCCTGTCCAGCATTACCAAAGTCGCCAGTAATGCCAATGTTTCCACCCCGACTGTCGCGCGCATGATCCAGAAGCTTGGCTTTTCCGGCTTTCCCGCATTTCAGGCGGCCTTGCGTGACGAGTTGGAAGCAAAGATTTCCAACCCCATCGAAAAGCATGAACGCTGGTCTGCGGAGGTCCCCGATACCCACATTCTGAACCGCTTTGCCGATGCCATATTGCAGAATTTGCGGCAGACTTTTTCTCATATCAATCCGGATGATTTTGACAGCACCTGCCGGATGCTGGCAGACCCTGACCATGCCGTTTTCATTACCGGCGGCCGCATCACCCACACACTCGCTGAATATCTGTTTCTGCATCTGCAGGTGATCCGCTCCGGCACCGTGCTGATTCCCTCCAGTGGCGCTGCCTGGCCGCATTATGTGATGGACATGAAAGCCGGTGATGTGCTGGTCATACTGGACGTGCGGCGCTATCAGAATGATCTGCTGAAGCTTGCCGAAATTGCCGCCAGCAGAGACGTCAATATCATTCTGCTGACAGATCAGTGGCGCTCGCCCATTGCCCATCACGCCAAGTGGACATTCAACAACCGCATTGAAGTGCCGTCGGCATGGGATTCAACCGCGGCTCTTCTGGTTCTGATGGAAACCATGATTGCCGACATTCAAAAATCTCTCTGGGATACAACAAGCGAGCGGATGCAGGATCTGGAAGGCCTGTTCGACCGCACCCGCCTGTTCCGGAGATTCAAATAAGCGGAGACGACCTGTCCATGGCAACGCAGTTTTTCACGTTTTCCGGCAACGTCAACAAGCCGGATTTTCTGCACTGGATCTGCCATCGCGCCAACCGTCTTGGTCTGGATGGCTGGGTCCGGGAAGATGTGTCTGCCAGGACTATCGAAGTGCTGGCAAGCGGCCCGGAAGAAATGCTGGACGCCATGGAACTTGGATGTAGCCTGGGGCCGATTACCGTCTGGGTAGAAGAAATCGAGCGTTGCGCATACGCCGCTCAGCCGAATATCGAAAAAGGTTTCAGCATCCGTACCATCAAGGATTGATTGCCGCTCAAAATTCATGTCTTCTGAACCGCGAGGAAGCTGAGCATGGCATGCAAGTTGCCTGATTATCCGGGTGGAATGCGCGCTTGGATGAAGATCAGCGGTTTGGGGATGGATAAGGCAAATAGATGACAGGTGATGGTGCGCGAACAACTGCCGATCGTACCGGGTGGATCCCGGTCGCATTGTCCGCCGACCTTCCAGTGGGCGGGGTGATGCGGGCAGCGATGGACGGAATGGACGGGATGGACGGGGAAGACGCTCTGGACCTTGCGGTCTGGCGCGCTCGGTCAGGCACCGTAAACGCTTTTCACAATCGCTGCCCGCACCGCGGCATGCGCCTGTCATTCGGCTTCGTGCGCGGCGAACGCCTGTCCTGCATCTATCATGGCTGGCAATATGGCGAGGATGGCGGATGCCGTCATATTCCGGCCCATCCGGACATGACCCCGCCCGCTTCTGTGGGTGCCACAATTTTTGCCTGCACAGACCATGACGGCGTGATCTGGGTGTCAACAGAGCCGGAGCCAGCGCCCGACATTGCCGAATTTGGCGGCGAGGGACTGCGCAGCATTGCTGTGGATGCCGGTGCCACCGCGCTGCGCAACATGCTCGAAGGCTGTGCCTTCCCCGTCTCCAGCAGCGATGACACGCGCGCTTTGAAAGCGGAAATAATTGCGCAGAACCGCACCAGCCTTGTTCTGGAAGCCGGAACCGGCTCTGTCCGCCGCCGTCTGATAATTCACTTTCAGCCGGTTGGTCCGAACAAGACAATGCTGCATCTTCAGACCAGCCCGGAGGCATCGGCTGATTTGAAAATTGCGCTGTCGCGCTGGGCGGAGCGCTTGCGTTGGTCTGCCGAAAATTTGGCCGGTGTGACCAAAACTTGGGATGCCGGGGCAGGGGAGATGCGGCCATGACCACACCTGATATTGCACGCAATCAGTGGTATCCGGTTGCCATCGAACATCTTGTGACCCGGAATAGACCGGAAACGATTGTGCTGATGGGCGAGCAACTCACTATCCATCGCATGGAAGACGATAGCTTGCAGGTGACCGGGTCAGACGGGCGGGTCTGCCCGGTGACGCTTCGCTATGGCCATGTCTGGTCATCGATCGGCGCGCCGGGACACGCGCTGTTCGACATTCCCGAAGCCGACGAGCCGGGCCGCAGAATGGTCGATTGCGGCGCGGTTCGCGTGAAAGCCTCGCCCCTGCGTGTGGTTGAGAACTTTCTCGACATCGCGCATTTCCCGTTTGTGCATACCGATGTTCTGGGCGCCGAGCCGCACACTGAAGTTGAGCCTTACAAGGTTGAAATCCGCGATACGGTGGATGAGGTATGGGCCACGAAAGTGCGGTTCTTTCAGCCCCAGGCGGCGAAATCTGCCGGTGAAGGCCAGATGACGGATTACATGTACCGGGTGCCGGCGCCCTGCGTTTCCATTCTCTACAAAACCTGCCCGCCGCGCCCCGGTGCATGGGATGTCATTGCACTGTTTGTACGACCCATATCGGAAGTTCTGTGTGACGCCTATGCCTGGATGGCGCTGTATGATGATGACAGCGCGCAATCCGATCTCATTCAGTTTCAGCAGATGATCTTTCTTCAGGACCGCTCGATTCTGGAAAACCAGCTTCCGAGCCTGCTGCCGCTTGATCCAAAAATGGAAATTCCAACCCGTGCCGACACCACCTCGATTGCCTATCGCCGCTGGCTGAAACGTCAGGGCATGAGCTATGGCGCGCAACTGGTGGCGCGCTGATGGGTTTGCGGCTTTACGATTATGTGCTGTCCGGCAGCTGTTACAAGGCCAGGCTGCTGATGGCCCTGCTCGGGCTGAATTATGAATCCGTGGCGATTGATTTTCACCCCGGCGGCGAGCACAAAAAGCCGGATTTTCTGGCGATCAACCCTGCCGGAACGCTCCCGGTGCTGGTCGATGGCGAGCTGACACTGTGCGATACACAGGCCATTCTGGCCTATCTGGCCCGCAAATATGACAGCTCAAAACAGTGGTTTCCTGCTGATGATCCAGCCGTGCTGGGACGCATTTTGCAGTGGCTCGCCTTTGCCGGGCGGCTGACGGATACCGCCGGTGCTGCAAGACTGCATGATATGCTGGGCCGGTCGCTTGATATGGAAGCGGCCCGCACCGGCGCGCATAAGGCTTTGCGTGAACTGGAAGCGCACCTCACCGAACAGTCGATGCGCGGCGCAGCCTTTCTGGTTGGGCGGGAGCCGACCATCGCCGATATCGCCTGTTTTCCCTATGCGGCCCTGTCGCCGGATGGCGGGATTGCCCATGATGATTATCCGGCCATCCGCAACTGGCTGATCGCCATCCGCCGCCTGCCTGGATTTATTGAAATGCCCGGCATCCACCGTCTGCATGATATGCGGGACGAGGGGCAGCCATGACCGCGCTGCTGAAACTCAATGCCATCTCCAAGATCTATCCTTCAGTGGTGGCGAATGATGCGGTCGATCTGACCGTCATGCCTGGGGAAATTCATGCCGTGCTGGGCGAAAACGGCGCTGGCAAATCCACTTTGATGAAAATCATTTACGGTGTCACTGCGCCCGATGCTGGCACCATTGAATGGCAGGGCCAGCCGGTGCGGATTCGCAACCCGGCTCATGCCAGGGCGCTCGGTATCGGCATGGTATTCCAGCATTTTTCTCTGTTCGATACGCTGACGGTTGCGGAGAACATTGCGCTGGCGATGAAGGGGTCGGTGAAGAGCATTGCGCCGCGTATCGTTGCAGCAAGCGAGCGTTTCGGTCTGAATGTGCGTCCGGAAATGCGGGTCCAGTCCCTGTCTGTGGGGGAGCGCCAGCGTGTTGAAATTCTGCGCTGCATGCTGCAGGAACCCCGGCTGATCATCATGGATGAGCCGACTTCGGTTCTGCCGCCACAGGGCGTGAAGGATTTATTCAGAACCCTGAAAACCCTTGCCGCAGAAGGCATCGGCATACTCTTCATCTCGCACAAACTCGATGAAATACGCGAATTGTGCGATGTCGCCACGGTTCTGCGTCTCGGCAAAGTGACGGGAACCACTATCCCGCGTGAGGAGAGCAGCAAGTCTCTGGCGCGGATGATGATCGGGCGCGATCTGCCCCATGCCGAAAATGCCGGTGCCCAGGCCGGTGGTGCAGAGCGCCTTGCGGTCAGACATCTCAGCTTTACCCCGCAGGACATATTTGCAACGCCGCTGGAAGACGTTTCTCTGACCCTCAAAGCCGGTGAAATTCTCGGCATTGCCGGGGTTTCCGGCAATGGCCAGAACACGCTGCTCGCTCTGTTGTCGGGCGAAACCCGGCTGCCAGACGCTGATGCAGCCGGAATTTGCCTCGATGATACAGCTCTCGGCAGCATCGGGCCCACAGCGCGCCGCAAGCTTGGCCTGCATTTCATCCCCGAAGAACGCCTTGGGCGCGGGGCCGTGCCGAGCCATGATCTCAGTGAAAACAGCCTGTTGACCGGATTTGGCTCCGGTCTCGCCAAATTCGGATTTCTCAATCTGCGGGCCATGAAGCAATTTTCCGCAAATACCATTGCAACCTTCGATGTGCGCTGTGGCGGACCGGGTTCGACCGCCCAGAGCCTGTCCGGTGGCAATCTGCAGAAATTCATCGTTGGCCGCGAGATTTCACTGCAGCCGGAAGTGCTGATTGTCTCACAGCCGACATGGGGCGTGGATGTCGGCGCGGCGGCCGCGATCCGGCAGAAGCTGATCGATCTGCGCAATGCCGGGGTGGCCATTCTGGTTGTCTCTGAAGAACTGGAAGAACTGTTCGAAATCTCCGACAGGCTGCAAGTCATGTTTCGCGGCAGATTATCCGGGGGTATCAGAACCGAGCGCACCAATGTGGAAGATATCGGCCTTGCCATGACCGGAGATTTTGAACGTCTCGACACGTTGGCCGAAGCCAGGGTGATCGCCCATGCATAGGCTGTATCTGGAACCTCGGACCGAGCGCTCCGCATTTGCGCCATTGCTGGTTTCTGCCCTTGCGGTGGGCTTCACCATTATCGCCGGGTCCGGTCTGTTTCTGATTTACGGCAAATCCCCGATTGACGGGTTCTACGCCATTTTCATTGAGCCACTTTTGACCCGTTACGGCATTGGCGAAATTCTGCTGAAGCTCGGGCCGTTGTTGCTGATCGCACAGGGTCTTGCCATCGGCTTTCGCGCCAGAGTGTGGAATATCGGCGCGGAAGGCCAACTCATCATCGGCGCAATTTTCGCCGCCATGATCGCCATCCGGTTTGATGGCTCAAATTCCGTGCTTATGCTGCCGGCAATGATCCTCGCCGGCGCATTGGGCGGAATGGGATGGGCCGGGATCGCCGCTTGGCTGCGGACCCGTTTCAATGCCAATGAGATTCTCGTCACCTTCATGCTTTCCAGCATCGCCCTGCAGGTTTTGTACTATCTGGTGACCGGTCCGCTGCGCGATCCGCAGGGCTTCAATTTCCCCCAGTCGATCACCTTTTCAGCGGCGGCGACCTTTCCGATCCTGCTTGAAAACACCCGCGTCAACGCGTCGCTGCTGATTGCTCTGGTGGTGTCGGTTGTGGCCTGGATTTTCATGCAGCGAAGTCTGATGGGTTACAAGCTGGTCGTTGGCGGTCTTGCGCCACAGGCGGCGCGCTATGCCGGGTTTGGTGAGAAGCGGGCGATCTGGATTGCGCTTCTGGTCGGCGGTGCGGCTGCCGGCGTTGCCGGCGTCGGCGAAGTTGCCGGACCGCTGGGTATGCTGCAGCGGACGATTTCGCCAGGTTATGGTTTTACTGCCATTATCGTCGCGTTTCTCGGCGGCCTGCATCCGATCGGGATTGTGTTCTCCAGCCTGCTGATGGCGCTGATCTATGTCGGTGGCGATTTTGCGCGCCTGTCCGTCGGACTGCCAAGTGCGGTAACGGATATTTTTCAGGGCCTGCTTCTGACCTTCTATCTCGCCAGTTCGCTGCTTCTCACCCACCGTCTGCGCCTGCGCCGCGCCGACCGAAGCCTTGTTGCGGAGGCCGCAGAATGACCGCGACGATTGTCTTCATTCTTGCCGGCACTCTGGCGGCCACCGTGCCGCTGTTGCTGGCGGCGATGGGCGAGCTGGTTGCGGAGAAATCCGGCATGCTCAATCTCGGTGTTGAAGGCATGATGGCAGTTGGCGCTGCCGCCGGCTTTGTCACCGTCGCCCTGACCGGCTCTCATGCGCTGGGACTGCTCGCCGGCGGCCTTGCCGCCCTGATCCTGTCCGCCATCTTTGCGCTTCTGAGCATCTTCTTTATGGCCAATCAGGTCGCTGCCGGGTTGGCCATTGGCATTCTCGGACTGGGCGTTTCCGCCGGTATCGGCAAATCTTATGAAGGCACCACTGTGGCGCCAATGCCGAAGCTGTCGCTCGGTCCGCTCAGCGATATTCCGATTGTTGGACGGGCGCTGTTTACCCATGACATTATGGTTTACCTCGCCATCGTAGCGGCCTTTGCAGTATGGTTTGTCCTGCAACGTACCAAGCTCGGCCTGATTATCCGGGCGGTAGGCGAATCGCCGCATTCCTCGCATTCTCTGGGCTATCCCGTCGCGCTGATCCGTACATGCTGCGTCCTCTTCGGTGGAGCGATGGCCGGCATTGGCGGCGCCTATCTGTCAACTGCCTATACGCCTCTTTGGGCCGATGGCATGGTGGCCGGACGCGGTTGGATTGTGGTAGCACTGGTGGTGTTTGGAACCTGGATCGTGCCGCGCATCACAATGGGTGCCTATCTGTTCGGTGCCTTTTCACTGTTGGAATTATCTATTCAGGGTCTGGGGCTGAATGTGCCTTCACAATTGCTTTCCGCATCGCCCTACATCGTCACCATCATCGTTCTGGTGGTGATTTCCAGAAACCCGGTCCTCATTCAGCTCAACAGTCCGATGAGTCTTGGTCAGACCTACCGGCCCAGCGGTTGAGCCGTTTTCGCCCTAACAGCAAGCAACACTGAAAACAGGAGACAGCCATGAACATACTTTCAAAATCACTCCGGCAAGTAGCGGCAGCAGCGTTGGCAACCGCACTGATCGCCGGGTCAGCAAACGCTGCAGAAAAGTTGAAAATCGGCTTCATCTATCCCTCACCGGTCGGCGATGTCGGCTGGGCCCGTGAACTCGATGAGGGCCGTAAGAAAATTGAAGCAGCTTTCGGCGATAAGGTTGAAACCGTAGTGGTTGAGAATGTCCCCGAAGGGCCGGATGCTGCACGCATCATGAACCAGATGGCATCCACCGGCGCCGGCATGATCATGATCGGCTCGTTCGGCTATATGAATGACGGATTGAAGCTGGCGGCCCAGAAGCCGGACATCAGTTTCATTCATGCCAGCGGCTACAGAACGGCTGAAAATTTCGGTAATTTTCAGACCCGCAATTATGAAAGCGCCTATGTCGCCGGCATGGCTGCGGGCTTTGTCAGCAAATCCGACACGCTGGGCGTGGTGGCCGCTTATGCCATTCCCGAAGTTGTCGGCATGATCAACGCCTTCACACTTGGGGCGCAGAACACCAATCCGGATATCACCGTCAAAGTGGTCTGGCTGAATTCCTGGTTCAATCCGTCCAAGGCTCAGGAATCCGCAAAATCGCTGATAGCGCAATCGGCCGATGTGATTTTCTCACTGTATCAGGATACGCCATCGGTGGTCTCGGTGGCTGAAGAGGAAGGCGTTTATGTCGTCAACACCTCCTCCGACATGAAGAAATATGCCCCGACGAAATTGCTCGCCTCGATGACTATTGACTGGGGTCCGCATTTCCTCAAACAGGTCTCTGCTGTGCTGGATGGAACCTTCACGGGCACCGCCTATTGGGGCGGCATGGCCGATGGCGCAGTTGGCGTGGCGTCCTTGAACGACGATCTGACCGCCGACCAGAAAACCGCCCTGGACGGCGTGATTAAAGACATCGCGTCGGGCGCATTCCATCCGTTCACCGGTCCGATAACCGCCCAGGATGGCAGCGAGAAAATCGCCGCCGGTGCCACCATCGAAGATGGCGCATTGCTCGGCATTGACTGGCTGGTCAAGGGCGTCGAGACCAAACTGCCAAACTGACGCCAAATTTAGACCAACCTGAGCACCGCGCGTCCTTTGTGCGGTGTTTTCATCAAAAGGCCTGTCTTCGATGCATGATCTTAAAGACATGATGCTGCAAACCACCTTGATGCATGCACCCAAATCAGGGTCGGTGGAAATCATCAAGGATGCACTGATTGCCATCAATTCAGAAGGCAGTATCAGCTCGGTCCTGACGCCTGGCGATCCGGCCTATGCCGCAGCGCATGCGGCAGCCCGAAACACCAACAAACTGGCTACCACCGGACCCCGGCAATATCTGCTGCCGGGCTTTGTCGATCTGCACATTCATGCGCCGCAATGGCCGCAACTCGGCAAGGCGCTGGATGTGCCGCTGGAGGTCTGGCTGCAGCAACACACTTTTCCGCTGGAAGCGCGTTACGCCGATACGGAATTTGCCCGCCTGGTCTATCAGGACTTGGTGACGGCCCTTTTAGCCCACGGCACCACCAGCGCGGTGTATTTTGCCACCATCCATCAGCCAGCAACCCGCATTCTGGCGGATATCTGTCTGCAGCAGGGTCAGCGCGGCTTTATCGGCAAGGTGGCGATGGACAATGAAGACCAGTGTCCGGATTTCTACCGCGATGCCAACGCAGAGGCGGCACTTGAGGGCACCCGCGCCTTTGTCGATTATGTTCTGTCGATGCCGGGAAACAGTTCTGCCCTTGTGCGTCCGGTGATTACGCCGCGCTTCATTCCAAGCTGCAGCGATACCGCACTGGCCGGTCTTGGCGCGCTGGCGGCAGAATATGATTGCCACATTCAGACCCATTGTTCGGAGAGCGACTGGGAACAGGCCTATGTGCTGGACCGCACCGGCCGGACGGATGCGCAGGCGCTCGATGGTTTTGGCCTGCTGGGACGCCATACAGTTCTGGCCCACAGCAACTTTCTCAGCGATGATGATATGGATCTGGTGCGCAGCAAAGGCTCGGGCGTCGCCCACTGTCCGCTGTCCAATGTATATTTTTCAAATGCCGTCTTTCCTCTGCGCCGGGCGCTGGAGAAATCCGTCAGAGTGGGGCTCGGGACGGATATTTCCGGCGGCCCCAGCGCCTCGATGTTTGATTCCTGCCGCCATGCCATTTCCGCCTCGCGCAATCTGGAAGAAGGCGTTGATCCGACACGGCCCGGCAAGCTGCGCGGCACGCCGGACAGCCGCATCAGCTTCCGCGAGGCTTTCCATCTGGCCACCGCAGGCGGAGCCGATGTGCTGGACATTCCGGTTGGCCGCTTTGCCGGGGGTTACCAGTTTGACGCCATATTGGTCGATGCGGACCAGCCCGCCGCGCCGATCGCCATCAATGAGAGATGGGACAGCCAGGATGATATTCTGCAGAAAATCATCAATGGCGCGACCCGTGCCAATATCACCACAACCTGGGTTGCGGGCAGGGCAGTTCATCAGCAGAGCTGATGTGAGTTGGAATTATCACAAAAAGATCGATGTTGTCGGTGAGGTGTATGGAGCCTATGTCATCTCTATAAATTAATCCTGTTATGCAATATGGATCATGGTGCTAACCGGGAGAGACCAAGAGTCGGAGAAATGATTTGGCCGTAGACTGGACATCCCTCATACGGGAGTTTGTAACGCTTCTTGTGGTCATCGATCCGGTTGGAACCATTCCCGTTTTTCTGTTTGCCGTGCAAAGTGTACCCGCCCGCCTGCATCGCCGTTTGGCTGTTCGCGCAGTCGCCATCGCGACCTTGGTACTGCTTGGGTTTTTGGTCGGCGGTCAATTTCTGCTCGAGACGCTGGGACTTCGCCTTGGCTCGTTTCAGATCGCGGGCGGGGTCGTGCTTTTCCTGTTCGCGATGACCATGATTTTCGGGGACTCCAAGCCCGCTCGCGAGATTGAGCAAGCCGAACGCGATCACCTTGCCGGAGCAGTGTTTCCGCTCGCCATGCCGTCCATCGCATCGCCGGGCGCGATGCTGGCAATAGTTGTTCTGACGGACAATCACACCGAGTCGCTGGTCGATCAGACAGTGACCGCGGGGCTGCTCATCATCGTCCTCCTTCTGACGCTTGTGCTTCTGCTCGCCGCCAGCGCCGTTCACAAGGTGATCGGAAACACCGGCGCAAGTATCATCAGCCGGGTGATGGGCATTGTGCTGGCCACCATCGCTGTGGATGCAATTCTCGGCGGACTTGACGCGCTCGGGGTGCTGGAGGTCGCACCCCCGGCAATAACCAGCTCCCTGTTGGATGGAGCGCAGACCTGATCATGAGATGCGGGGGCATGTCGCAGGGGAGCTTGCTATGGACGGGCGAGCAGCCGAACACCACATTTTTTTGATGCAGCATGAACTGGATCAACGCTGGTCCGCGGGGTGGAACCTTTCCATCTCAAATCAGATATTGAGAGAGCGTAATGCTGTCCAGCAGGCCCGCTAAAGCGATTCCTCGCCTGATCTTTGATCCCCAAATCAGCTCAGCCTCAATTTTATAGCTTTTCACCCGGCAAATGACTGGCTTGCCTGATCCAATCGGCGAACTGCTCTTCATCAGGCTGTTCGCCTTCGTGGATATGGACATACCGCACCTCCTTGTGTTTGGAAGCGACAGGAGGGAGCGGACTGAGAGCCGTTCCGTTGAAGAACGTGACCTTGACGTATTTGGTGAAGCAGTGAAACGAGAGGAACCATCTCTCACCGTCAATGCCGTAGAGAGGCGAGTTCCATTTGACCGCCTTTTTTGCCTCAGGAACAATGCGGCCGACCATGTCGTCGATGTGGCGTCCGATGTTGCGTTTCCAACCCGGCATCGCCGCGATGTATTGCTGTACCGGCGCATCTCCATAGCCCTTGGCGATTTGCGGGTTGCCGCCAGAGAGGAGTTTCGGTCTATCTGAATTGTTCCCCGTTTCACTCATTGTTTTGTCGGTCCGGCCAAATTGTGCGTCCTCGATGATCAAGGATAAAACACATTCTGTAAATTTCCCATAGATTCGAAAAGGGTGCATTTGAAGGTCAGGCCATACGTCAAAAAAAAGCCCCACCGCAGCGGGGCTTTAATTGTTGAACACTCAAGGCTTCAGCCAGCCTTCAGTCGTGCCCTCCCATACCGCCGGAAATCTCCTCGGTCTGGTCTTCCGTCAGTTCCTCAGGCAGAATGAGGTTCAGCACAATTGCAATCAGTGCTGCCGGCAGCAGGCCGGTTGTGGCCAGAATGCGCAATGTGTCTGGCAGATACTGCAGCGCGGTCGGCTCCAGCTGCAGGCCGAAACCGATCGACAGAGCCACCGCGAAGATCACCATGTTACGCCGGTTCCAGGTGACATCCGACAGCATGGAAATGCCAGCGGCGACCACCATGCCGAACATCACAATGACCCCGCCGCCCAGTACCTCGATGGGTATGGTTGAGATGACGGCACCGACTTTGGGCACCAGGCCCGCCGCCACCAGAAACAGAGCACCGATCGTCACCACATGACGGCTCATCACTCCGGTCATAGCAATCAGGCCGACATTCTGGCTGAAGGAAGTGTTGGGCAACCCGCCGAAAACGCCGGCAACGGCCGATCCCAGACCGTCGGCATAGGTCGCTCCGGTGATTTCCTTGTCGGTGGCTTCGCGGCCAGCGCCGCCTTTGGTGATGCCTGAGACATCGCCCACGGTTTCAACCGCAGAGACAAACGCCATCAGGCAGAAACCAACCACTGCCGCAATGCTGAACTCAAACCCGAAATGGAACGGATCAGGAATGGCAAAGTCAGCGGCCCGCGCCACATTTGCGAAGCTCACCATGCCCAGAGCATAGGCCACGACATACCCGGCCAGAAGCCCGATCAGAACGGCGGACACAGACAACATGCCACGGGCATAGAATTTCAGACCCAGTGTCACCAGGATCACCACAAGGGCCACCGACCAGTTCAGCAGGCTGCCATATTCCGGTGTACTCATGGCGGGTATCCCGCCTGCTGCATACTGAATGCCGATGCGCACCAGTGCCAGGCCGATCATGGTGACAATCAGCCCTGTCACCAGGGGCGGAAGCGCAAACCGGATACGGCCGATAAATGTTCCGATAAAGGCGTGGAACAGACCGCCTATCATCACACCGCCAAACAAAGCAGGGAGCGCTTCAACGCCCTTTCCGGCAACTAGCGGAATCATGATCGGAACAAAGGCAAAGCTGGTGCCCTGCACGATTGGCAATTTTGCTCCGATCGGCCCCAAACCGATCGTCTGGAACAAGGTTGCAACGCCGGCAAAGAACATTGACATCTGAATCATGTAGATCAATTCAGGAAAATCGGGAGAATTCGAGCCGAAGCCAAATCCGGCAGCGCCTGCAATGATGATAGCCGGTGTCACATTCGACACGAACATCGCCAATACATGCTGGATACCCAGCGGTATCGCCTTGAGAATCGGTGGTGTGTAGTTGGGATCGCGGAGTTGTTCCGCTGTCCCGATAGATGTATCTGCTGCCATGTTAGCCTCCTGTTAATGGCAATCCGGCCCTGTTGGGCCAATTCAGCCCGGTTCAACCTTTTCAATTAAAAAAGGTGTTTTGAACCAGTGCTCCTCCAGATTTTCGCCTGCGCCGATCCGGTCGACGACGGCAAACAGCCCCGGTTCTGCCAGCGGCGTCAGAACGCCGTGCCAGATATTCCGGTAATAATTCACACCCTGTCCGGGCGCAGTGATGAAGGCAAGCGGTGTCCCCGGGCGGCCGTTTTCATCCGGTGCCACAATGCTCAGGAACGGAGCAGGCGACATGGGAATGAAAGCCTGGCTGCCCAGCGGATGACGTTCCATCATTTCAAGTCTGTACGGCAAAGCGCGGGGTTTGGAGCGGAACAGGCTGATGCCCGCTCTGGCGGTGTCGCCGCTAAAGTCCAGTGTGGCAAGGTCGTGAAAGCGCCCGCACAGGCCCTGATTGATGATCTTGTCAGCTGTTCCACTGGCCTCCAGCACTTCGCCAAAAGGCGCAAACGCCGCGCCGCTGAGTTGCCGGATCTGCAGGCTGTGGTTCATGGTCAGCGCGGCCCGGCTGCGGCTGAACCGCTGCCCAGCTTCATATGACGGTTGACGTCCTTGTAAAGCAGATAGCGGAATTTGCCGGGACCGCCCGCATAGCAGGCTTGCGGGCAAAAGGCGCGCAGCCACATGTAATCGCCGGCCTCGACCTCCACCCAGTCCTGATTGAGGTGGTAAACCGCTTTGCCTTCCAGCACATACAGCCCGTGTTCCATGACATGGGTTTCGGCAAACGGGATCACGGCGCCGGGTTCAAGGGTGACGATGGTGACATGCATGTCGTAGCGCACATCCTCAGGATCAACGAAGCGGGTGGTGGCCCATTTGCCGTCTGTCTTCGGCATCGGGGTAGGTGCGATGTCCTGTTCATTGGTAACAAAGGCCGGTGGCAGGTCGATGCCATCGACCACATCATAGGCTTTTCTGATCCAGTGGAAGCGAACCACATCTGTCGCGGAATTCTGCGCCGTCCAATTGGCACCTGGCGGAATAAAGGCATAGCCGCCTGCTGCCATCGTGTAGGCGGTGCCGTCAAGTGTCAGGCTCAATTCGCCGTCAACGACAAACAGCACGGCTTCGGCAGCAGGATCGATTTCCGGTTTCTGACTGCCGCCTCCGGGCGCAACTTCCATAATATATTGCGAGAAGGTTTCGGCAAAGCCGGACAGCGGACGCGACAGCACCCAGAGCCGCGTTTTTTCCCAGAACGGAAGAAAACTGGTGACAATATCCTGCTGCACGCCTTTTGGAATAATTGCATAGGCGTTGGTGAAAACCGCCCGGTCCGTGAGCAGACGGGTCTGTTCCGGCAAGCCGCCCTGGGGCGCGTAATAGCTCGGCTTAGCCATTGTGGCTCCTATCTTCAATCATGGCAGTAAATCATTCAGCCGCAGCAGGGCGATGCGTTCAACCTGCCAGCAGGCTTCGGAAAATTCGGTCTCGCGATCATGGTTGATGCGCCGTTTGAAAGCGGTAACGATCGCGTCTTTATCCAGACCCTTGACCGCAATGATGAAGGGAAAGCCGAACTTGGCAGTATAGTCTGAATTGAGGTCCTGAAACGCCGCCCGTTCCGCATCGGTCAGCGCATCAAGGCCCGCCGAGGCCTGTTCAGAGGTGGATTCAGCGGTCAGTCGCTTCGCCGCCGCCAGCTTTCCCGCAAGATCGGGATGGGCAGTGAGGACTGACAGGCGTTCAGCGTCGCTGGCAGCGCGAAATTTGCGCGCCAGTGCATTATGCAGACCGATGGCGGTGTCATGTGCCTGTCCCATCTCATCGTCGAAGGCGCGCTCGGCGATCCAGGCGGAATGCTCAAAGATACCGCCGAATGTGTCGATGAATGCGCCTTTCTCCATGCGCGAGGGCCGCGCGTTACGGGCAGGCAGTGCGGCAGACGCAGGGTGGGTTGCCTGCCAGTGTTTCGCGATATCAATGCGCCGGGCAAACCAGACCTTGTCGTGGGATTGGGCGTATTCCATGAAGCGCCGCAGCGCCATGATACGGCCCGGCCTGCCGATCAGGCGGCAATGCAGACCGATCGACATCATCTTGGCCTGTCCTGCGGTGCCTTCGGCGTAGAGCGCGTCGAAACTGTCTTTCAGATAGAGGTAAAACTGCTCGCCCGCATTGAAGCCCTGGGGTGTGGCAAACCGCATGTCATTGGCGTCGAGCGTATAGGGGATGATCAGCTGGTGTTTCTCATCGCTCTGATACCAGTAGGGCAGATCATCGGCATAACTGTCGGAGACGTAATCAAATCCGCCCTCCTGACTGACCAGATCCACAGTGTTGACCGAACAGCGCCCGGTATACCAGCCTTTGGGACGCTCGCCGGTGACCTCGGTGTGCAGATCTATGGCTGCCATCAGATCGGCGCGCTCATCTTCCGGGGCATAATCCTTATATTCGATCCATTTCAGCCCGTGGCTGGCGATTTCCCAGTTTGCCGATTGCATCGCTGCCACCTGTGCCGGTGAGCGGGCAAGCGCGGTTGCGACGCCATAAACAGTGGCAGGAATATCCAGTTCGGTGAACAGCCTGTGCAGCCGCCAGAATCCGGCGCGGGCACCATATTCGTAAATCGATTCCATATTCCAGTGGCGCTGGCCGGGCCATGCGGCGGCACCGACAATCTCGGACAGAAACGCCTCAGAGGCCGCATCGCCATGGAGGATGTTGTTCTCGCCGCCTTCTTCGTAATTGATGACGAACTGCACAGCGATATGCGCGCCGCCGGGCCATTTAGGGTCCGGCGTTTTGGCACCATAGCCGTACATATCACGTGGATAGCGACTCACTCTTCATCCCCCGAATCCCTAACCAAGCCGGATTTGATTGTAGATCAAAATAATAAGCTGATTTTCAAATAAAACAAAACAGACTTTCGCCCCAAGTCCATTCATCCGGTCCGACCTAACCTGCCGACAATTACAGCAATCTGCGTTTTTCCAGTTCCATGCGGCAGCGCACAATCATGAAATCGATGAACAGGCGAATTTTCGGATCCTGGAAGGTGCGGTGCGGATAAAGACAGGCCAATTGCACTGCAACCGGCGGTGTTGCTTCGGCAACGGCCACCAGCGCGCCGGACTTCAGATGATCGACCACCTCGAATACCGGTTTGTTGACGATGCCGTGCCCCTCAAGCGCCCATTGAGTCAGCACGTCGCCATCATCCGATTCAAACGGGCCTGACACATCAAACGCAGCCGGGCCGGCTGGTGTCTGCAACAACCAGCGAAATTCCGGCGTGCCGGGAAAACGCAATTGCAGACAATCATGCTGGCGGTTGATCAGATCATTGCCATGGGCGGGATGGCCGCGCAGCCCGATATAGCGCGGTGCGGCGCACAGAACCCGCTTGCATTCCGCAATCATCCGCGCCTTCAGATTTGAATCCTGCAGATGTCCCAGCACAAAGGCCACATCAAGACCTTCCTCCGCCATGTCGATTTTTCTGTCGGACATGCGCAGGCGCACATCAATTTCCGGATAGCGTTCTTTGAAGGGCGGCACATGGGGCGCAATGAAACGGCGACCGACCCCAAGCGGTGCAGCGACAAAGATAGAGCCGCGCGGGTTCTGGGTGATTTCCACCACCGCCGCTTCCGCGTCTTCGATTGTTTCCAGAATCTTGGTCGCCCCGGCATAAAACACCTTGCCGTGCTCGGTCGGCTGCAACCGGCGTGTGGTGCGGTTGAACAGCCGGACACCGAGATGTTTTTCCAACTCGGCAATGCGGCTCGACGCCACTGCCGCAGAGACCCGTAAATCCCTTGCGGCGGCGGACATATTTCCCAGTTCAAAAACCCGCACAAACATGCGCACATTGACAACATAGCTCATGGTTCGATTCTATAATTATTTGGATAATTTTGAAAGTCCTCGGGAATTTGAGTAGTTCTCAAAATAATAATCGGCACTATGATCGACCCGGTCCGGGCGGCTTGAAGGAGACGACACATGTACGATCTGGCGATTTTTACCGAGTGGATGCAATTTGCAGTGCGCTGGCTCCATGTCATTACGGCCATTGCCTGGATTGGGTCCTCCTTCTATTTCATCGCTTTGGATCTGGGCCTGCGCAAAGCGCCCGATCTGCCGGAAGGGGCACACGGCGAAGAGTGGCAGGTCCATGGCGGCGGATTTTATCACATCCGCAAATTTTTGGTTGCCCCTGAGGCCATGCCGGAACATCTGACCTGGTTCAAATGGGAAAGCTACTGGACCTGGTTTTCCGGATTTGCCCTGCTGTGGCTGGTCTATTATCTCGGCGCCGATCTCTATCTGGTCGATGTCAATGTCATGGATCTGCCGGTTCCGGCGGCAATCGCGATTTCGCTCGCTTCCATCGTGTTTGGCTGGCTTGCCTATGACCAGCTCTGCAAAAGCCCGCTCGGCCAGAACAGCACATTTTTGATGGTGCTGCTGTTCGGCATTCTGGTGGCCATGTCCTGGGGCTTCACCCAGGTCTTTTCGGGGCGCGCGGCATTGCTGCATCTCGGCGTTTTCACCGCCACCATCATGTCAGCCAATGTGGCGTTCATCATCATTCCCAACCAGACCATCGTGGTGGCCGATCTGAAGGCCGGCCGCAAACCCGACCCCAAATATGGCCGCATCGCCAAGCAGCGCTCCACCCACAATAATTATCTCACCCTGCCGGTGATCTTTTTCATGCTGTCGGGTCATTACCCTCTGGCTTTCGCCACCGAATATAATTGGGTGATTGCCAGCCTGGTGTTTCTGATGGGCGTCACCATCCGCCATTATTTCAACTCCCGTCATGCCCGCAGCAGTAATCCGACCTGGACCTGGCTGGCGACAGCGGTGATATTCTCGCTGATCATGATCCTGTCGCTGACACCGCTCTATCAGGCCGACAGGGCAGAAGAGGCTACTGAAGTGCTGACACCGGCGCAGCAGAAATTTGCCGACGCCGCCTCGTTTGATGAGGTCAGCGCCATTGTTTCAGCACGCTGCTCCATGTGCCACGCCGATGAGCCGGTCTGGGATGGCGTGCGCTGGCCGCCGAAAGGCGTGCGGCTGGAAACCCCGGCGCAAATTGCCCAGCATGCCAGATCGATTTTTCTCCAGGCCGGCGCGACCAATGCCATGCCGCCGGCCAATGTCAGCTGGATGGAGGAGGAAGAACGCCGCATGATCGTCAAGTGGTTCCGGGCGGCCGAAGGCGGCTGATAGCGGCGCAGATGGCGTGACAGCATTGTGATGAGCCCCGGCGATGCGCATATCAAGGATTGATAGCGGAGGAACATCATGGCGCAGGAACACATTACATTGGCCACCCAGACCATCCATAATCCGGATGAACCACGCCACTTCATGCGTTTGAAACCGGTGCCGCGGCGTGTCCGGGTGCTGAAGGGCGAGACCGTCCTGGCTGACACAAATGCCGCCATGAGACTGACGGAAATCGGCAGGGATATTTATGATCGGGTGTTTTACATTCCGCAAGAGGATGTTCATGACGGGCTCAAGCCGATAGCTGGCAAGAGCACACATTGTCCGCTCCAGCGCGACGCCAGCTATTTTTCCGGCGAAGACGGCGAGCCGCTTGCCTGGACCTATGACCGGCCCTTCGACGCGACCAAAGCCCTGGAAGGCCTGATTGCGTTTTTTCCCGAACAGGTAATGGTTGAAGAAACCGGCAGGGAAGTCTGACTTCAACCATGCGCTTATTCGACGAAATTTTCGCGATTGCCGCAAAGCGCAAAGGCGGCCCGCAGGCGCTCGGTGCGCTTCTGCAACCGCCCGTCAATACGGATGAGCTGCGCGCCATCAAAGATGATCGTTGGCTGTCCGGCCTGTCAAAAGCCGTGTTTCAGGCCGGCTTCAACTGGAAAGTCGTCGACAAGATGTGGCCGGGTTTCGAGGCCGCTTTCCATGGCTTTGATCCAGGGCGTTGCGCCATGCTGACCGATGAGGATATTGCCAGCCTGGTGTCCGACAGAACAATTGTCCGCCATGGTGCGAAAATTCGGTCAGTTCAGGAAAATGCAGTGTTACTGATCGACCTGGCACGCGAACATGGCAGTGCGTCAGAGGCAATTGCAAATTGGCCGTCGGATGATTTTGTCGGCCTGCTGACCCTGTTGAAAAAACGCGGGTCCCGTCTCGGCGGCACCACAGCGCAATATGCGTTGCGCAGCATGGGCCGGGATGGGTTCATCCTGTCACGCGATGTCATCGCACGGCTCATGGCGGAGGGCGTTATCGACAAGGCACCAACCTCGCAAAAGGCGATGCGCGCTGTTCAGGCGGCTTTTAACGAGTGGCAGAAACAGTCCGGCAGATCACTCAAGGATATCAGCCGGGTGCTTGCGATGAGCACTGGCTAGATCGCTTCATGGTTACATTGAACCATTTGATGCTCCAGATCAGTTCATCGGCAAGGCAGT
>CAXBCI010000020.1:0-68653 GCA_963974065.1 uncultured Hyphomicrobiales bacterium
GGGGGGGCCTCCCCCCCCCCCCCCCCCCGCCCGTGTCAGGACTGTTTCAGCAACAGGTTCGGATCGAAGTCATATTTGCGGGCGCAGAATTCGCAGGTCACTTCGATGTGGCCGCTTTCGGCAATGCTTTCAACCAGTTCCTCGCGGCTAAGCTGGCTCAGCACGCCGCCGACCTTTTCGGCATTGCAGGAACATTTGTCCTGCACACTCATAGCATCATAGACGCGCACGCCGCGTTCATGAAACAGGCGGAACAGCAGACGTTCTGCCGACAGCTCAGGATCAGCCAGTTCGTTTTCCTGCAAGGTGTCAATGAGGGCCTGTGCTTCCACCCAGGCATCATCATCGTCCGGCAGTGACGCCTGATAGTCCTCATCCGCGATGCCGCCAGCCGGCAGGTCTTTCTGCACCAGCCGGTCGGATGCATGGGGCAGAAACTGGATCATCACGCCGCTGGCCTGCCAGGCATGGATTGCCTCGCCGGATTCAGACCGGGTGATCAGTTCGGAGACCGCCAGACGTATCCGTGTCGGGATCTGCTCGGAGCGGGTGAAATATTCATGGGCGGCGTCTTCCAGAGACCCGCCATTCAATTCCACATAGCCCTGATAGCGGTTCATATACTGCCCCTGATCAATTGTCAGGGCCAGGGTTCCGCTCCCCAGCAATGCGCCGGCATCGGCGTCTTCCAGCTCGGCGACGCGCTCGGCGTCAAAACTGGCGGTCGCCCGATAATCGCCGGGGGCACGCATATCGACCACCAGCAGCGACACCGGACCATCGGTCTGGGCCTGCAGGATCAGCCGGCCTTCAAGTTTTATCGACGCGGCCAGCATCACGGTCAGCGCAGCGGCCTGGCCCAGCAGCCTGGCAACCGGCTTTGGATAATCATGACGGGCCAGAATGCTGTTGATGCTCTGGTTGAGATGCACGACGCGGCCGCGCACATCCAGCGCATCCACCGAAAACGGCAGCACTTCATCCTGTCCCGGCGCCTTGGCAAGAACGTCCATCATTGTCTGATCTGTCATCGCAGACCTTTCCAGGTAATACCCAAATGTGCAAACCAGCTATTTAGGTTGTGGGCTGAGGTTTTAAAGTGCGCCCAGTGCCCAGACGAGAATTCCCTTATGAGCATGAAGCCGGTTTTCAGCCTGATCAAACACCACCGATTGAGGCCCGTCCATAACAGAGTCCGTCACTTCCTCATTGCGGTGTGCCGGCAGGCAGTGCAGGAAAATGGCGGTTTCACCAGCACGGCTCATCAAGCTGTCATTGACCTGATAGGGCATCAGCAGCTTGGTGCGGCGCTCGGCATCATCGTCACCCATCGACACAAATGTGTCGGTCATCACAACATCAGCACCGGCAACAGCTTCCACCGGATCGGTGGTGACGACAAGATCGGCACCCTTGGTGCGGGCATCGTCAATCAGGGCGCTGTCGAGCGACAATTCGGGCGGACAGGCCATGCGCAGCTGAAACGGGAACTTGGTCGCCGCTTCAATCCAGCTGGCAAGCATGTTGTTGCCGTCTCCGCTATAGGCGATAATCTTACCCTCGAGCGGGCCGCGATATTCCTCAATCGTCTGGATATCGGCCATGATCTGGGTCGGATGTGCGCGTTGCGTCAGACCGTTGATGATCGGAATCGTGGCATATTCCGCCAGTTCAGAGACATCAGAATGACTCAACATGCGGATCATGATGGCATCGACAAAGCGCGACATGACACGGGCGGTGTCGGCAATGCTTTCACCGCGGCCGATCTGCATTTCATTGCCGCTGAGCATGATGGTTTCACCGCCCAGCTCGCGCATACCGACATCAAACGAGACGCGCGTGCGGGTTGAGGGCTGTTCAAACACCAGGGCCAGAACCTTGCCGGCAAGAGGTCTTTCCGGTGCAATGCGGCGGATGGATTTAAGCCGCACCGCCTCATCCAGCATGGCGCGCAATGTCTGTGGCGAATGGTCTGCGATTTGCAGAAAATGTCTTGGCGGCGTGGTGGCCATCGGGCAACCTCGTTGGTTTCGTTTCAGTTATGTGATGTCAGGACGTAGTGTCTAATTCTTTGAGCGCCGCATCCATGCGCTGAAGCGCTAAATCCGCATCCTCGCGGGTGATGGTCAGGGGCGGCAATAGACGCACAACATTGTTGCCCGCACCAACGGTGAGAAGATGGTGCCTGCGCGCCGCCTCGACAAACGGTGCGACGCCATCTGGAAAGGCTTCTTTTTTCAATTGAATTCCGAGTATCAGTCCGACACCGCGAATGGCTTCGATGCTATCCGAATGACTGTCAGCAAGTTCCGCCAGCTTCTGCTTCATATACAGGCCCTTCTGCTGAACCTCTTCGAGAAAGCCATCGGCCAGGATAATGTCGAGAACCGCATTGCCGACCGCCATGCCCAGCGGATTGCCGCCAAAGGTCGAGCCATGGGTGCCGGGGGTCATGCCTTTGGCCGCCGCAGCAGTTGCCAGACAGGCTCCGATTGGAAAACCGGCACCGATGCCCTTGGCGATTGCCATGATGTCGGGCTCAATGCCGGCCCATTCATGGGCAAACAGTTTTCCGGTGCGGCCAACGCCTGTCTGAACCTCATCAAGGATCAGCAGCAGACCCTGCTCATCGCACAACTCGCGCAGACCACGCAGACACTGATGCGGCACCGGCCGCAAACCGCCTTCTCCCTGAATCGGCTCGATGAGAATGGCCGCGGTTTCATCGCTCACGGCGGCTTTCATGGCCTCATGATCGCCAAAAGCAACCTGATCAAACCCGCCGGCTTTGGGGCCAAAACCTTCGAGATATTTTTCCTGACCGCCTGCTGCCAGTGTGGCCAGGGTGCGGCCGTGAAAGGCACCTTCAAAGGTCAGAATGCGGTAACGCTGCGGAGCGCCATTAACGAATTGGTAGCGCCGCGCCGTCTTGATGGCACATTCCAATGCCTCAGCGCCGGAATTGCCGAAAAACACCTTGTCGGCAAATGTCACCTCCGCCAGCCGCTGCGCCAGCCGCTCCTGACCGGGAATGTGATACAGATTGGACAGGTGCCAGAGCTTGTCGGCCTGCTCTTTGAGAGCCGAAACGACATGAGGGTGCCCGTGACCCACCGATGAAACGGCGATCCCACCGGCAAAATCCAGATATTCCTCATTGTCAGAAGTGAATAATCGCGCGCCCTCGCCACGGTCAAAGCTGAGGCCAGACCGTGCATAAGTGCTGAAAAGCGCGGAATTTTGCGCCTGCGATGCCATAATTCTGTCTCCGTCAATCCCTATTGGAAAAGGGTCCAATAAAAAATGCCGCCCTTCCGACCCTGTCGGTTGGCGGCGTTGCACGCGAATGTGCACTTTCATACAGCCTAAAGGACTGAATTCAAAGACCCTTTATCAAGCGCAGCATAATCGTTGCAAAATCCACTGAATTGGTGACCCGCTTCTTTGGCAAAAAAAACGGGGAAAACCAATTTTGTTGCGCTCTGACTCTTGTCACGGAGTCACCGCATATTGTAGTTTAGATTTAGTTAAGTACGACATCTCGTGTCGCGTTTTTCATAACCCCTATATGCGGTGTTTACGCGTTTAAAACATATCTGGTTTTGAACGGGGGATTTGGATTCCGAGCCTTTCAAGCCTTGCGGCCTGAACCTGGCCATCGGCGTGCACAACAATTGGGAGACAAAAATGTCCTGGACCGATGAACGCGTTGCGCTATTGAGCAAATTGTGGGCTGACGGCCTGAGTGCCAGCCAGATTGCCACTCAACTGGGTGGTGTGACACGCAATGCGGTGATTGGAAAAGTTCACCGGCTTGGCCTGTCCGGGCGCGCTAAATCTCCCGGCACGTCCGCCCGGCCCCGCAAGCCCCGGGCAAACGCAACGGCCAAACCGACCGGCAAGACTGGTGCCGCAAATTCGGCACCACGCTCACCCCAGACCATGGGTGCAACCGCCCTCAAATTTGAAGCGGACATTGAAGCGGAAGCTGCCATCGCTCCGCAACCCAAAGACGATGTCGTGGTTCCGATCTCAAAACGTGCCAGCATCCTGACCATTACCGAGCAGACCTGCAAATGGCCGATTGGCGATCCGGGTGGCAACGATTTTCACTTCTGCGGCCATGATTCAAAGGAAGGTGCACCCTACTGCACCTATCATTGCAAGGTTGCCTATCAGCCAGCCAGCGACCGCCGCCGCCGGGCATCCTGATTAATTCGTTTCTATTGCCGACTTGCCCAGAATAGCCGCTTCAGCTGCGTCCAGCAGATGCGGTTGCAGGACGTCCAGCCGAGCCGTCATCACCCACAGGATTGCGGCCTCGATGCGGCTATCGGGGAAACTGCGCCGCAGCAGGGCACGGTAGGCCGCCAACTGGTTGATATAGGCGACCGGCATATCCTCGGCGGCTCCGGGAACGCGGGCATTGGTCTTGAAATCAACGATCAGCAATCCATCATCCGTGCGGCACAGCCGATCAATTTTTCCGCTGACGGAATAGCGCCCCTCAGCCGACAGGAGCTGACCGGCAACAGCGACTTCCGCCCGCGCCTGCGATCCGAAGATGAAGGAAAACCGCGGTGCGGCCAGAATGTCCAAAACGCACTGCGCGATTTCATCCGCCATTCCAGCTGGCGAAGAAGACCGCAGAGCCTGGGCCAGATAGCTCTGTGCTGCGGCTTTACGGTTTTCAGCCGGCAATGCCGGCAGATGCTGCAACAGCGTGTGCACCGCCTGCCCGCGCTTCAGGGCAAATGAACTGTCTCTGGATCCAAGGGCGCTGAAACGCTCTTCCCAGGAAATCTCCTCTGCCCGCTCGCGTTCGGCGTCAAGCCGTGAGGGAGACAGCGCTCTGGCGACTGCCGGCCCGGCCTGCGGCGCTGTGTTGATCCAGGCCGGCAACGGTGCAATTGCAGCAGCTGGTGCGACACGTCCCGGGCTTTGCACTACCGATTTCCGGGCGCTGACGCACCACAGCAGATGTTCTGCGGCACCATCCACCGCCTCGACTTCCATCATGCCAGGTTTCAATGCCGTCTCTACCAGCCTGTACCAGTTATCCTGGGACATGGCTTGTTTGCCTTCCTTGCCGCAGATGATCAGACGGTCCCCGGCACGGGTCATGCCGACATAAAGCAACCGCCGGTATTCCGCCATCGCCTCCTGGTCGCTGGTCTCCAGCAACTGCCGCTGCAGCTCGGTCTGGTCTTTGGCCGCTCTTGCGCCCCAGAACAGAACCGGCGCGCCCTCAGCGCCCTGCGGCCAGTGAACGAAGATTTTGGGCCGGTGAATGGCGGCGCGCGGCTGACTGCCATCATCGACCAGATAGACCATCGGTGCTTCCAGACCTTTGGCACCGTGAACTGTCATTACCCGCACCTCGTCGCGGGCCGCATCCATCTGCCGTTTGATGTCACCGCTCTTGTGGCCAATCCAGTGGATAAAGCCCTGCAGGCCAGCCCCCTGGCGACCAGCGGCGACAGTGGTTTCATAGGTCAGTGCCTGGGCGAGAAACTCATCGATCAAATCCTCAGCCTCGCTGCCGAGCCGCGTCAGCAGCTTCCTGCGACCGCCATCGACAGCCAGAATGCGGGCAAAAAAGCGATAGGGCGTCTCAAAATCCACCCTGCCCAGCCATTGCGAAATCTGGTCATGGGCAGCGCGGCAGCGCGGCATTGCCGACTGGCGAAGCGCATCCAGCACGGTGCCGGACCGGCTGGCAGCCAGTTCAATCAGATCATCATCGGAGAAGTCGAAAAAGGGGCTTTTCAACAGTGAGGCGACAGTCAGATCGTCCTGTGGCAGCAGCATCGCATGGCCCAGGCAGAGTAGGTCCTTGACGGCAATATGATCGGTCAAAGCGAGCCGGTCCATGCCGGCCACAGGCAGGCCTGCATTCTTCAATGCCTTGTTGATGAGACCCATGATCTGACCGCGCTTCTTCAGAAGGATCAGAAAATCGCCGGGCCGCAGCCCGTCATTTCGCACAGCTGCAGCAATATCGGCTGCAATCCGGGTGGCCAATTGATCCAGCGCGCCGGGGGGCCGGTCGACCGGCAGTCGCCAGTCTTCAGTGACCTCCTGCGCGGTTTCGCCGATCAGGGGCCACAAGCGGACTTCGCCTGCCGCAGTGCTGCGATAGGCCTGATGCGCGTCTACGCCCATGCGGCTGACGCTGGCTGCCATCTCGGCCGATGCAAAGACCTTGTCGACTGCGGTGAGAACATCATTGGTGGAGCGGAATGACAGATTAAGCGTAATGTTCTGCCACGGCAGTTGGGCATCCTTTGCCTGCCGCTCAAAGCGCCGGCGCTGGTAGTCAAAAGCGTCCGGGGCGGCGCCCTGAAACGAATAGATCGACTGTTTTTCATCGCCCACGGCAAACAGCGTGCGCGGACCCTCGCCGGCAGATCGAATCCCGCTTCCCGGATCCTGAAAGAACGCATCGCTGAGAGCTTCAACAACCCGCCATTGCGCCGGACTTGTGTCCTGCGCCTCGTCCACCAGAATATGCGACAGACCGCGATCCAGCTTGTACTGCACCCACATGGCAGCGTCCGAGCGCGACAAAAGCCGCTCGGTTTTGCTGATCAGATCGTCATAGTCCAGCAGACCGCGCTGGTTCTTGAGATGAAGATAGACTTCGATAATGGCTCCGGCGAGAGTGAACAGCGCCTCGGTATCGGCACAGGTTTTCAAGGCGTTGAGCTTGTTGCGGACTTCGGCGATGCCAATCTGCAAAACCGCTATCACATCTTCAAACAGGTCAGGATAATCCTGCTTCACGCCTGCCGTGACAAAGCGGCTTTCGCCGCGCGGCTGATTGGCTTTGGTGCAAAAGACCGCCAGCCAGGCGTCGATTTCAGCTTCCGCGCCGTCTGCCGCCAAAGCCGCTGCGGCGCGTGTGGCGACATCGATATCCGATTTTTTGCCGCTGCCCTGCGCGGCCTGCAACAGATCATTCATTCGCTCCCGGCTGAAGCCGCCGATTATTCCTTGCCGCAGGTCGCTGGCCAGAGTTTGAAGATTGTCCTGCGCCGATAATCCAAGATTGTGTCTCAAACGCTGCTGGTGATCTGCAACACCGTTGCTGCGGCTGGCAATATAGCGAATGAACAGATCGCGCTTGCGCAGCAATTCATTGATGGCCCCGTCGATGGTTTCATCATCGCAGGCGTCAATCAGACTTATCAGAGCGTCAGCAAGCGGACTTCCGGGTTCATCGATAGCGCGCTGCAGCACCGTGTTTTTGGCGCTGCCCAGCAAGTCGCTCTGCATCTCGTCATCGGCGACCTCGAAGTGACCCGGCACGTTGGCTTCAAGCGGGAATTGCTGCAGCAAACGCTCACAGAATGCATGAATGGTCTGGACTTTCAGGCCGCCCGGCGTTTCCAGGGCGCGGGCAAATAACTGACGGGCAGAGCTGAGGGTGCGGGGGCGGATGCGCTGTTCACCGAGATCTTCCAGAACCTGTTTCAGATCCGCATCATCCAGCACTGTCCAGCGCGCCAGTTCAGCAAAGACGCGATTTGCCATCTCACTGGCAGCGGCCTTGGTAAAGGTCAGGCACAATATGCTGGAAGGATCATTGCCAGCCAGTAGCAGACGGATGACGCGCCGCGACAGGACATAGGTCTTGCCTGACCCTGCATTGGCACTGACCCAGGCCGAGAGGCCAGGGTCCGATGCCAGACGCTGGCGCTGGCGGGTATCTTCCGGGATTGGCAATGCACTCATTCCTCAGCCTCCTCGCCTTGCCCCATAGCGCGCCATTCGGCGACCCGCGCGAGATGGTCATAAGCGCCTTCATAACGCACAGTCTGGGGTTGAGCCTGCGACAGATAGCCCGTCTCCGCGTCGGCAAAATGGGTGATCAACCCTCGCAGCCGGGCCAGAGTGTCTGCCGCCAGATCCGTCACCTCCGCCTCGCCTTCACTGACCGGAGCATAGACGCCGGGAATGCGATTACCGGACAGCCGGACATAGGCCAGGGTCTGTGACGGCACAGCCGGTATACCGGTAAACCCGCCGGCCGCGACGATAGCGGCTTCCAGCGGAAGCTGTGGTGCCAGATTGGTCTCGACCTGAGCCTTTGTCGGCACCTGCCCGGTCTTGTAATCGATGATTTCGACGAGGTCGTTGTTGAGAATGTCAATCCGGTCAGCGCGGCCCGTCAGCCGAAACTGCGGCACGCCAAGCTCCAGCGAACCGCTGAGCTCGGTGAGGCGTTGCCTGACCGAGCCGGAGCGCTGCGCCTCAAAGCCGAGAAACCAGTCGGAAATGCGCTGGAACCGGGTATGCCAGCGGGCATAAAGCTCGGGATATGCCGCTATTGTCCTGAAATGGATTTGGGCAATCTGTTTCAGCTCTGCAGCGGCTTCAGGCGTATCGAAACCCGTCTGCCGGCCTTCCAGAAATTCTTGCAGAATATCGTGCAGCAGACTGCCGCGGCTGGCAAAATCCGGGGTTTCACCGATCCGGTCAAACGGCAGCAATTTCAGCACATGGCGGGCGTAAATAGCATATGGATCGCGGATCAGGGTTTCAATTTCCGTCACCGAGAGTCTTTTCGGGCGCAGTTCCGGTGCCGGTTTCGGCGAGGGGCGCAGCACCGGTAGTCCGGTGGCATCGGCCGGCGCGTCAAGCCTACGGGCCAGAGCGAGCAGCCGCTGGCCGCGCAAGGCAAGCGCATCCTGGCCGGTTTCGCCGATCATCGCCGCCAGACGCTGCAGCCAGCGCGACGCCTGTGTCGGCGCGCCGTCCTGCAGCAGCGAGCGCGTCAGCACCACATTCGGCTTAGACGCCAGTTGCACGAAATCATGGGCAGACAGGCCGATGGCCTGCTCCGGCGGGTTGAGCCCCAGTTGCATGCGCATCTGGCGCGACAGCCAGGGGTCGGTTTTGCCGTCTGCCGGCCAGGTGTTTTCATTGAGGCCGCCAAGCACCAGATGATCGGCATGCAGCAAGCGGGCTTCCAGTGTACCCAAAATCTGAACTCTGGTGTCTGTGTCCTGCAAGGCGTGCTGCCGGCGAACCGGGCGGGCACCGAGTAGTGCCTGGAGCAGATCTGAATAGTGCGAGGCGCGGATGTCGAGTTGGCGGGCATCGGGTCCCAGATCGCGCAATTCGGTCATCGCTGCAATCAGCACGCTGCCGTCTTCGGAATTTGCGAATAAAGCTGCAGTGTCTTCGCCGGCCAGCACGTTCTGCAACGCATGTAGATGAGCATCGACCAGTTCGCCCAGTGGATAGCGTGCCTGCGCATCGGCAAACCAGGTTTCAAACCCGTGCAGCGCGTTTGTCGTGACCACGGCAATCCGTGTTGCCTCATCCCATTCATCGCCATTCAGACTTTTCTGCGAAGCATTCAGCCGGAGCTTCGGATCGGCACGCATCTGCTGCTGCAAGGCGGTGATGGCCGCCGACACATTTTTGCTGCCTGTCGCAAGCGCCGGTCCGCGCAAAATGGCGCGCTCCAGCGCGCGAGCCCCCTCACGTATTTTGGCGCGTGGCAGGCCGAGGCCGCAGAGGGGATGTTTCAGCATGGCAAGGATCGAAATCGCTGTGCCGCCCGATGCCGCCTCAATCACCAGCCGTGCCAGTGTTCCGGCAGGAGTCGCAAACAGCGGCTGGCCGGCGGAGTCGTCCGCGCTGATGCCAAAACGCTCCAGTTCCACAGAAACGCGGCGTGCCAGCGAGCGGTCGGGCGTGACCAGAGCCGCCGTTTTGGCATTGTCTTCAAGCGCTTCGCGGATTGACAGGGCTATTGAAACTGCTTCTTCCTGCGAATTGCGGGCGTTTACCAATGTTACATTGGCCAAGGCGCTTTGCCGCTCCTGCGGTGAAAAGTCGCGGATGATTTGAGGCCACTGGTCGGTCACTGCTGCCGGGCGCAACGCCTCGTTGATTAGCCGAAATGTCGTATCGTTTCTGCCTCCGGATTTCGGCTGGATTTCGCGGATGTCTGCGCGGGTAACGCCGAGATGATGCAAGGTCTGCTTGAGCGCAGCCTGCGGATGGCCAAGGGCGGCCGGGTCAGCCGTCTCGCCCTCCCCGGTCTGCATTCCGATTGCTGCCCAGGCGTTGTCTTCCAGCGCCAGATCGACGCCCGGCAGCACCACGCAGCCATTCGGCAAGCCGGCAATTGCCTTCAGCAATCTGGCAGTTGCCGGGACGGACCCGGTGGAGCCTGCCGCGATCGTCGGCCCGGTGGTGGCGGCATGGTCCATCAGAGCCTTCGCCTTCATATCGATCAGACGGTTACGCCGTGCCATGGCATCGATCTGACCAAGACCGGCGAGATGCTGCGGCCATGCCTTCGTGACGATCTCCAGAAAAGACAGGCTGAGTTGCCAGTAGCGGGCAAAATCATCTGGCACCAAAGTTGTCAGAGCTTTCCAGTCAACCTTCTGATTTTCAGCTTCGTCGAGCAACCCGGCGAGATCGGAAGCCAGCCGGGCTGCATCCGCCGGGTTGGCAGGAATGATGACCGCCTCGTAGGGCTCCATGTTCGCCACCTGTTTGACCAGGGCACGGCTCCACGACCAGACCATTTCAGTCAAGGCGACATGACGCTCCAGCTCCGCCATGGATGGGGGCAGATCCGACAGGGTGGTGAGCGGATCAATCGCGCTTTCCTGAAGGATCAGATCCGCTTCATCGGTGTCGCCTATGGCACGGATCTGAGGCAGCAATGCTGCCGCGTCGCCGCGGCTGCGCCGGGCCACAGCGGCGACAATCACCTCCTCTGCGGCACGCACGGCTCGGCGCGTCGGCAGGAATAAAGTCAGATCGGCAAGATGGAACGGATTATCCGCAAGGGTCTGTGCATTGAGCACAAAGCCGGGCAGCAGATCGCCATCAAACAGCGCCTCAATCAGCGTATCGAGAAATGCATGTTGCGGGGCAATAGTGGCAACATTTGAAAAAGAGCGGGCGGACTGCCTGTCCGGGTCCTCAATCACGCCGCGCTTTCGCCGATGGCAAATTCCGCTTCGCGAACCGCCTCCGGCGTTCCGACATGCAGCCAGGTGCCGTCCATGCGCACACCATGCAGCCGGCCCTGTTCGATCAGTTGATCAAACAGTAAATTCAGCGAGAAAGCGCCCTCCGGCGCATCATCAAAAACCCGCGGATGAATAATTGCCGCCCCGGCATAGACATAAGGTGCGATGCGTTTTTCCGGGCGGCGCTGCAAAGCACCGTCCGGCCCGAACAGGAAATCGCCCGGACCCTCATAACCGACCGCGCCGACAGTCGGTGACAACAGCAACAGAATATCCATGATATCGCCGTTCCAGCTTTCGTTGAGCCAGGCCAGATTGGGCCGCGCGCCTTCAATCCAGAAACTGTCGCCATTGAGCAGATAGAACGGGTCATTGCCCAGCAATGGCAAGGCTTTCTTGATGCCGCCGCCGGTGTCGAGCAGCGTGTCGGATTCCTCTGAGATCGCAAGATCCAGTCCGCGATAGCGCACCGCGTAATCGCGGATCTGGTCGGGAAGGTAATGGGTGTTGAGAACCGCCCGTTTCAGCCCCGCTGCTTTGAGCCGGTCGAGACCATAATCCACAATCGGCTTGCCGCAGACTTCGATCAGCGGTTTTGGCGTGACCGCTGTCAGCGGACGCATGCGCTTGCCCAGACCCGCAGTCAGAACCATCGCCGTTTCAGGGTGTATACGGTCCAGGCTGCCGGCCTGTCTTGCCCTTGTATGGGCCAGTGAAACGACGGCTCTTGCCTTTTTCTTCTTCATAGGTCTGTTGATCCTGATTTACCGTTCAGTCTGCCACGATCAGACAAGTGCTTCAATTATGCTTCATTTGGCGGGCGCAGTGCCAAGGCACACATCATACCAGCGCTGCAACACCGCCAGCGCAGAATTGTCCAGCAATTCGCGCAAATATTCCTGATTGCGAGGCATATGAGCAAGATATGACAGTTTTGCGTCACGCACTGCCAACCGGGCAAAAATACCCAGTATTTTCATGGTGCGCTGGGCACCCAGAATAGCCAGATGCCGATCCAGATCAGTCAATAGCGGCGCGGTGGTGCGCACGGACTGATAGCGGGCCACCATGTCCTGTCTGAAACCGGGGTCGATGTCAACACGGGCATCATAGACCAGGGATGCCAGATCATAGAGCTGCGGTCCCCAGAGTGCGTCCTGGAAATCCAGCAGTCCGACCGATTGCAGCGGGTTGCTGCGCTGCAGCCACATCAGGTTGGGTGAATGAACATCGCGCAGGATCAAGCCGGTTTCCGCGTCAGCCAGATCCTCAAACAATCCGGACCATATGGCCATGAAGTCCTGTTGATGCGCTGGTGTCAGGGCGTGCTGCTGATGCGGAACAAACCAGTCGGCAAACAGTGCCACTTCAGTGAGAAAAGCTGTGCGGTCGAAAGCTGGTATCAGATAGGGCTCCGAAACACCCTCGACCGACTGCGACAGATCCGCTGCCCGGTCGTGCAGCGCGGCCAGAACATCGACCGCCGCCATATAGCGCTCTCTGATCGGCTGGCCGTTGCTGTCAACAATCCCCTGCTTGCCAAAATCCTCAAGCAGCAGAAAGCCGGAAGCGTGGTCGGCCGCGTATATGGCCGGGGCGCTGAACCCCAGCTTCAACAGCGCTGTGGCAATCGCTGCGAATGGTGCCGTGTCGGCCGCCCTGTGTACCAGTTCGGCATAGGATTTGCCATTTGCGATGATTTCGCCCGGCGGGGTTTGCGGTGCATTCATCAGAACGGCGGTCGGTTTTCCTGGCGTGAAAATCCGCTCATAGGAGCGGTGCGACGCATCACCCTGAATATGGCTGCGGCGCGCCTCAACATAATTGGCGGTTTCAAGAAAATCCCGGGCCGCAAACGTTCTGGCAAAGCGATCTTTTTGCTCGGGCTGCAGCGTAAAGCGCACACATCGCTGATCGCCCTGCAGGATTTCGATAGACAACAGCATGTGATTGTGCGGCAGGGCGCTGGCTGCCCGTGAGGGCCATTCCACCAGTGTCAGCGCTTGCTCCTGCCCGTCGAAAAAGCCAATTTCGTCAAGTTCTTCGGGATCGGCAAGCCGGTACAGATCAAAATGCCGGACCGGTATAGTCAGATCGTAGGGCTGCAGCAGCGAAAAAGTCGGGCTGGGAACTTCAAGATCATCATCCCCGGCCAGGTTGCGGATCAGCGCCCGGCAGAACGCGGTCTTGCCGGCTCCAAGATCGCCTTCCAGGGCGATGATGTCGCCGGGCAAAATGGCGGTGGCGATATCCTGGGCAAAGCGGATTGTCGCCGCTTCGTCGGAAAGCCGTGCTTCAAACAGCTGGATGGGTTTTTGGGCCGCCATGCCGACAGCTTTACTCGGCTGCCTGAGTGACCAGTTCCGGTACAACCGGGAACCGGCACGTCACAATGGTGCCCTTGCCTTCCTCAGATTGAAGCTCCACCTTGCCGCGATGCAGTTCCATGAATTTTTCCACGATGGACAGCCCAAGGCCAACATTGCGGCGCCCGTCGGAAGGTGCAGTGCTCTCGAATGGCTCGAAGGCTGTAGAGAGGTATTTGCCGGGAATTCCAGGGCCGTGATCGACTACAGTGAAGACGATCTCGTCCTCTTCGCGACGACAGCGAAGCCGCACTTCGGTGCCTGGATCGGAAAACCGGATGGCATTGCTGAGCACATTGAACAGGACCTGGCGCACCCGTTTGGGATCACCAATAAAGCTGTCGGCTTTTTTGTCCAGGTCGGTTTTCAGTTGAATCTGCATGTCGTTAATGCGGTCCTGCGAAGCTTCGATAACAGCGGAAACCGTTTCCGCTACATCGACTTCGCCCAGTTCCAATTCGACAATTCCGGCCTCCACAGTGGCCAGATCCAGAACATCATTGATAATTGCCATCAATGACGATGAGGAGGTCAGAATATGATCGACATAGTCGCCCTGCTTGTCGTTGAGCGATCCGATCTTGGGTTCTGCCAGCAATTGGGCAAAGCCGATAATATTGGTCAGGGGCGCGCGCAAAGCATAGGAGACATGTTTGATAAATGTGGATTTAATAGCATCTGCCGCTTCTAGCGCCTGGTTGCGGTCAATCAGTGCCTGCTTTACCTGAGCGGAATCCGTGACATCGACAAAGGTGAGCATCGACAGGCCATCAGGCAACGGGATTTGGGCATAATCGACAACCTTGTCGGGCCCACAGACGATCTGGCCGGAAGTGCCATTGCGCCGGTCTTCCACGCCGGTGATCTCATTGGCGATGATGCGCCAGTCTTCCGTAACGTTGCGCGCCCAGTCCTGCGATTGCAGGAAAGCGGCGTCAACGATTTCACTGATGTGGCGCCCGGGTTCAACCGCCTCTTCGCTTAACTGCCAGATGGCTGAAAAAGCTGGATTTGACAATTGCAGTCTGCCATCGGACGCGAACACGGCGACACCTTCCGAGAGATGATCGAGGGTTTCGCCCTGCACCTGCGATACACGCTTGAGCCTGCTGCGCAAATCCAACTCTTCAGTGACATTTTCAAAAATCTGAGTGATGCCGCCCTGAGGATGCGGCGTTGTCATGACCTGCAGTGAGCGGCCGTCCGGCAGATGCCACCAGTCATGGACTGGTTCCATGGATTTATAATGTTCCAGAAACGATTTGCGCCAGGACCCAAAGTCGGATTGCTCCTGCAACAGGCGGCGGCTGCGCAACTGATCGAGAATTTCGCTTTCAAGCGGCGAAGCTTCGAGGAACGAGGCGTCAAAATCCCACAGATTCTGATAGGCACTGTTGAAAAACTGCAGCCGCTGATCCGTGCCGAATACGGCAACCGGAGTTGCCAGCTGATTGAGGGTTCTGGCATGAAATTTCAGCACCCGGCTGAGATTGGATTCCGCTTCCACCACGGCCGTCACATCGCTGGCAATGCCTGCCGAGCCGCGATTGGCGCGCACATCAACCACTTCAAGGGCACGGCGCTGTCCGGCCATGGTCGCGCTCATCCGGCCACTGACAACACTCTCGCCTTGCTGTGCCTTGATGATTTCCGCGCGTTCATCACTGTCGAGCAATTCAAGATCCTGCGCGACCGCCGATTCAGGATCCGGGGCATCGACCGCTTCGGCATAGGCGTGATTGACCCAGATCAGCCGGCCAACATCGTCACGCATCCAGACCGGCATCGTTATGGCCTGCAGCAAACCACGCAGAACCGCCGTATCCCGTGCCATCAGCTTATGATGCGCTTTCAGTTCGGCCAGTTCCATGGAGTGATCGCTCAGGGTGCGAAACCGCAACATCGGTTCATAACCGGCGATGCGTCCGACAATATCGATCATGCCTCCGGTCAAGGTATGGGCAGCCAGATTGAAAGCCTTGCCGTTCTGCATCAGATCGCTCACCGCTTCCGCCAGATCTGTGGCTGCTTCCGGTTCAAGCCAGTCGTCAAACTGCAGCAATCTGATGCTGTCCGTCGCCAGGGTTTCTTCCAGAACACTGTCGCCAAGCGATAAGGCACCAAACATTTTCGAACCAATGATGGTGCCAACCGGGCCGCGCTGCAATGTCACGGTAAGCTGTTCGTCGGCATGCAGCAGACGCTCGGCACAATCGGCTTCGCGGCGCGCTTCAGCAAGGGCATCTTCGAGGTTCTGTTTTTCCAACCGATGGCGATGCCGGCCTTTGATCAGCTGCAGGCTGCTGATTGCGGCTGCGGCCAGGCCGGCGACCGCGGTGACCAGCAGAAAAACCGTTTGCGGCCGCCCGCCAACCCACGAATCAACTGCAGCCGCCTGCGCGAATACCGCAGTTGATGTTGCAAGAGCTAACACTGAACTTGCCAGAAAAACCGTGTTTCGCCCCCGCAACAAACGGTGACCAGGAATCCCGAATGATTTGCGGCTGTATGTGTCTACAGCCCGCACAAAGCGGTGCATAACTAATCCTCAAGAACCGAACTCATCGCGCCAGACTGCCGCCAAAACTTTGGCGGCTTTGGCAATTCCAATGCTTCGCTTGTCGCCGAGAGCGATCCGGTTGTTGAGGACTCAACGGAAGCGAGCGCTTCCGGCGGCGATTACCGCCACAAGGATCCGCATCAGCCACTGCGAATCACTCGAAATTACCTGCTTCGCGAATCGGGGGGAAGCGCTAGAGGCCATAAAAAAGGGGGTAGTGAATCACTTTTTCCACAACCCCCTACATATAGTATATGGTTAACTTTGTATTAATACCTGTAGTGGTCAGGCTTGAAGGGCCCGTCCGCCGGAACATTGATATAGGCGGATTGTTCGTCTGTAAGCCTGGTTAATTTGACGCCAAGCTTGGCCAGATGCAGTGCAGCAACCTTCTCATCCAGGTGTTTGGGCAGCACATAGACTTCATTTTTGTACTGGTCGCCGCGGTTCCACAATTCCATCTGCGCCAGCACCTGATTGGTGAAGCTTGCCGACATCACGAAACTCGGATGGCCGGTTGCACAGCCCAGATTTACCAGCCGGCCTTCAGCCAGCACGATGATGCGCTTGCCATCCGGAAATTCGACCTCGTCAACCTGCGGCTTGACATTGTGCCACTTGAAATTTCTCAGCGCGCCGATTTGAATCTCGCTGTCGAAATGACCGATGTTGGAGACGATGGCACGATCCTTCATGTTCCGCATATGATCAACGGTGATGACATCCTTGTTGCCGGTGGTGGTGACAAAGATATCGCCCTTTGAGGCAACGTCATCCAGAGTGTCGACTTCAAATCCTTCCATGGCGGCCTGCAACGCGCAGATCGGGTCGATCTCGGTCACAATAACGCGGGCGCCGGAAGAACGCAGCGATTCTGCGGAGCCTTTGCCAACATCGCCATAGCCACAGACAACAGCCACTTTGCCGGCCATCATCACGTCGGTGGCGCGGCGCAAGCCATCCACCAGGCTCTCGCGGCAGCCATACAGATTGTCGAATTTGGATTTGGTGACACTGTCATTCACGTTGATCGCCGGAAATGGCAATTCGCCGCGCTTTTGCATCTGATAGAGGCGATGCACGCCGGTGGTGGTTTCTTCCGATACGCCCTGCAGATTGGCTCGAACCTTTGTGAACCAGCCCGGGGTTTCGGCAATGCGCTTGCGGATCACGGCGTAGAGCGCTTCTTCCTCTTCATTTTCCGGCTTGTCGAGAACCGAGATGTCCTGCTCCGCCCTTGCGCCAAGCAGGATCAGCAGGGTTGCATCACCACCATCATCGAGGATGAGGTTGGCGGTTTCGCCGTCACCCCAGTCGAAAATGCGGTCAGCATAATCCCAGTATTCTTCCAGAGTTTCTCCCTTGACCGCGAACACCGGTATACCGGCCTCGGCAATCGCGGCTGCGGCATGATCCTGGGTCGAGAAAATATTGCAGGACGCCCAGCGCACATCCGCGCCCAGTGCCACCAGAGTTTCAATCAGCACAGCGGTCTGGATCGTCATGTGCAAAGAGCCTGCAATGCGCGCGCCCTTCAGCGGCTGCTGAGCGCCGAATTCTTCGCGCAGAGCCATCAGGCCCGGCATCTCGGTTTCAGCGATTGCAATTTCCTTGCGGCCCCAATCCGCCAGCGAAAGGTCTTTGACAAGATAGTCAGCCATAAAACAGCCCTTGATATAAATGAATGTGGAAAATGCTGTTCTTGAACAGCCAATTTGCCGTTCTGCTATCACGCGGCATGACAGATGGCAACTTAAATATAAAGATTTCTTTATACGTTTATGAGACTCTAATCTTCGCCGAAACGGCTTCTGATCAGAGCTTCCAGGGCATTCAGCACAACGGCTGAATCCGGGCCTGTCGCTGACAATTCCACAACGCTGCCGGGCGCGGCGCCAAGCATCATCAGGCCCATGATGGACGTGCCGCCGACGGTCTGGCCGTCTTTGGTGACCAGCACTTTGGCGTCGAACGCTGCCGCGCATTTGACAAATTTGGCGGACGCACGGGCGTGGAGGCCCTTGGCATTGAGAATTGTTACCGTCCGCACCGCCCCATCAATGGTCATGTCTGCCGCCATTTCATCGGTGTGGTTCAGGACCTGGCCTTGGAAGACGCGGCCCCCAGCAGGGCACTGGCGACGTTGATATATTTCCGGCCTGCATCCTGCGCCTGAAGTGCGGCGTCCACGACACCAAGATCCCGGCGCACACTGACCAGTTTCACCAGCATCGGCAGATTGACACCGGCTATCACCTCGATTTTTCCGGGTTCCATCGCTGAAATTGCCAGATTGGACGGCGTGCCGCCAAACATGTCTGTCAGAACGATGACACCTGAACCGCTCTCCACAGAACCGATGGCCCCGACAATGTCATCGCGCCGGGTTTCCATATTGTCATCCGGGCCGATGGAAATTGTGGCCATCGCCTCCTGGACCCCGACAACATGTTCCAGAGCAGAGCGAAATTCCTCCGCCAGTTTGCCGTGGGTGACGAGCACCAATCCAATCATCGAACAATCCAGACTCAACTCAGATGGTCGGTATCTTGGGCATTGACGGTGCGATGGCAAGGCCCAAATTAACGTTTTCGTCGGTTTTCCAGTGCGGCGAGAGCTGGTTTTCGATTCAAGGTTGCAAATATTGCAGAAACCCCGTTACACGGTTGCTCCGGCAGTATCAGCTTTGCAAGCGCAATCCCATGATGCTCCCAGACCAGCATATGTGACTCCGGCATGCGCTCCATTTCACTCCTCGGTGTCAATTGCACAACCAGATCCAGTGGAGCGCAATCCAGCGGTTTGTGGGTTTCTATACCCATGCCGAACCGCTCGATCTTGCCGCGCAGGGAAGCCGGCGGCGATGCCACCAGAAGCCCCTCATTGGCCTGCAGGACCACCCGGTCATCAGCCACCAGACTACCGGGCGCTGCAACGTCCGCCATCAGCGCCAGTGCCAGTTGGGATTTGCCGCTGCCGGACCGCCCGATGATCAGCACACCGGCATTGCGCCAGACAACACAACTGCCATGGATCGTGGGCACAACACCGGTTTGATCTGACGATACGGGATCGGGCAGCATAATGGCCATGAGGATATCAACCCTTCGTCAGCGGCATCCGCAGAATAAAGCGCGCTCCCGCCGGTGTCTTCTTGTCGGCACCGTACCAATTCTTCGCTTCGATGGTTCCGCGAAGGGCCTCGACAATCTGCTTGCTGATTGACAGACCCAGACCGGAATTCTGGCCGAAGTCCTCGCGGTTGGGGCGGTCGGTGTAAAACCGTTCAAAAATCCGCGTTTCCACATCCGGACGAATGCCGGGGCCGTCATCCTCGATGACAACAACAACCTCGTCTTCATCGCGGCGCGCGGTGATGCGCACACTGCCATTTTGACCGGTGAAAGAACAGGCATTGTCGAGAAGGTTGTTGATGACCTGCCCCAGACGGCCATCATTGCCCATCACGAACAGCTTGTCCTTCAGGCGCGGATCAATCTTCACCTCGATCTTTGCCGAAGCTGTTTCCTGGGCCACATCCACCACAGTCGTGAGTAGCTGCCACAGATCAACCGGCTCAGAGGATTGGCGGGCAAGTTCAGCGTCCAGCCGCGAGGCATCGGAAATATCGCTGATCAGCCGGTCAAGACGTCTGATGTCATGCAAAATGACGCTGAGCAGCCGGTCGCGCTGGTCCTTGTTCTTGGCAAGCGGCAGGGTTTCCACCGCGCTGCGCAACGATGTCAGTGGATTTTTCAATTCGTGGGACACATCGGCGGCAAAGCTCTCAATCGCCGCCATCCGGGTAAACAGTGCATCCGTCATGTCGCGCAGCGCCTGCGACAGATGTCCGATTTCATCGCGCCGCTCGGTAAAGTCCGGAATTTCACCACGGGTTTTGACGCCGCGCCGCACCCTGTCAGCAGCCGCTGCCAGACGGCGCATCGGCCCGGCGATGGTGCTGGCCAGCAGGATCGACAGCAAGATCGTAACCGTTGCTGCGACAAGGAAAACCCGCATGATTGCAAGCCGCTCAGCCTGGACTATGGCATCGATATCGCCGCCCTGTGTCGATAACAGCAAAGAGCCGAGTACGGCACGGAAGCGTTGGATCGGCACTGCAACCGCGACTGTCAGTTCGCCCTGCTGGGTCACACGCACTTCACTGGCGGGCGTGCCAGACAAAGCCTTGACGACTTCGGGATAATCGCGGCCGTTACCGCCATCAACTTCGGTGTAAAGTGGCAACTCACCCCGGCGCAGCCATAATTTCGCCTGTTGCCACATGGTCTCATACCAGGCTGGCGAGGTTTCAACAGGCGGCAGATCAAAGCGCAGAATCTGACCAGAGGCATAGAGCGCCCGGCTGTCGAGAATGAGGGTTCCGTCCTGATCGTAAATCCGCGCCCGTGTCCGGGTCGGCGAAATCAACCGCCGCAACACCGGGGCGACACGCTCCGGGTTAATGGGAAATTCCAGCGCATCTTCCTGATCTTCGAAAGTGGCGATGCTTTCGCCGCTGCGCAATTCAAGCAAGCGGTCCGGATCGATCGTGATGGTATTGGTCTGGACGCTGGCGGAAGCGGCAATCGCGCCGGAGATGATTTCGCCCTGGGTCAGTAGACTTTCGATCCGCGCATCAATCAGACCTGCGCGAAACTGGTTGAGAAACAAGATGCCGGACAACAAAACCAGCAGGGCGGCCAGGTTGAGAAAGACGATCCGCCGGGTCAGAGATGAAAATACCTGAATGCTGATCGCCGACCATACGCGGCGCGGCGTCAGCCGCAGGATGCGCGCACGGCGGCTGGACCCCTGTCGAGCCTTGGCCGCATCGCTGTGTGCTGCTGTCGCCGTTCCGGCAACTTCATCATCAACTTCGCGAAATTCCTCCGCTTTTGTGGCGTCTGAGGCCGACATGGTGGTTTGCTGCAATCCTATCCTTCGCGAAAGCGGTAACCGACACCATACAGCGTTTCGATCATATCGAAATCATCATCTGTCGCTTTGAACTTCTTGCGCAGACGTTTGATGTGGCTGTCAATGGTGCGATCATCGACATAGACTTGGTCGTCATAGGCTGCATCCATCAGCGCATTTCGGCTTTTGACCACGCCGGGGCGCTGGGCCAATGCAAACAGAATGAGAAATTCGGTGACAGTCAGAACAACATTGCGGCCGTTCCAGGTGCAGGTGTGGCGTTCCTGATCCATCGACAGGGCACCACGCTCAAGCGCCTTGGTATCCGGCTCCTTGACCACAGTGCCATCACGCGGCGCAACGCGCCGCATCACCGCTTTGACGCGCTCCACCAGCAGGCGCTGGGAAAACGGCTTGTGAATAAAGTCATCGGCGCCCATTTTCAGGCCGAACAACTCGTCAATTTCATCATCTTTCGACGTCAGGAAAATCACGGGCATATCGGTGCTCTGGCGGAGCCGGCGGAGCAATTCCATACCGTCCATGCGTGGCATTTTGATATCGAGAATGGCCATATCCGGCGGATTGTCCATCAGACCATCCAGCGCGGACGCACCATCTGTGTAGGTTTGAACCCGGTAACCTTCCGATTCCAGCGCCATCGCGACAGATGTCAGAATATTGCGGTCATCATCAACAAGGGCAATTGTCGGCATAAGGTTTGCTCCAACGGCATTTCAGGAAACATTTAGCGCTTTCGCCGCAAAATTGCGCGCAAATTATGGCTGCCGTGATGATTGACTGGGAAATAGGCAAGGTGAATCCGCGTTACAACCGGCGCCGGTCACCGACCTTTGGCATCAAGCGGGCCAGCGCATGGCATCAGCCCCGCGCATTTTGACCAGATCAGCGGGTCAGAGGGACAGAGTTCTACGCCACTTGCGGTCAGCCGGAAAACTGCATGAAGCAGGCTGCGCATGCCGTCACTGGAACCGGGCCAAATGACTCGACTTTCAGCAAATGTGCTCTACGGTGCGGCGGAATTTTCCAGTGTCATAAAGGCTAATTGCCCATGTTCAAGCCGCCTGCACATCCCAGTTTCGGCAATGCAGATGCAGTGCTGTCCGCCTGCTGCAGCACGCGCAGCAATCTGATTGCGCCTGAACTTTATGAGCACGCTCTGAAACGGGGTGAAGGCGCAATCACCGCCGGCGGTGCGCTGGCGGTTGATACCGGAACCCATACGGGTCGCTCGGCCAAAGACAAAGCCGTGGTGCGCGACAAGACCACCGAAGGCACAATCTGGTGGGACAATAATGGAAGTCTGTCAGAGGCCAATTTTGACCTGCTGCTGGAAGAATTCCTTGCCCATACCGACGGCATGGAGCTGTATTGCCAGGATCTGTATGGCGGTGCCGACCCGCAATTGCGCCTGCAAACCAGAGTGTTCACGGAATATGCCTGGCATTCGCTGTTCATCCGCAACCTTTTGATCCGGCCGAAGCATGACGATCTTGCCGGGTTCAAGCCTGGTCTGCTGGTTATCGACCTGCCGTCTTTCAAAGCCGATCCGGCGCGCCACGGCACCCGATCTGAAACCATTATTGCCTGTAATTTTGCCCGCCGCATCGTGCTGATCGGTGGCACGTCCTATGCCGGAGAAATGAAAAAATCGGTCTTCACATTCCTCAATTACCTCCTTCCGCGACACGACATCATGCCGATGCATTGCTCTGCCAATGTCAATGATTCCAGGGAACCGGCACTGTTTTTCGGCCTGTCCGGCACCGGAAAAACCACGCTTTCAGCCGATCCGGTGCGCACGCTCATCGGCGATGACGAGCATGGCTGGGGCCCGGATGGGATCTTCAATTTTGAAGGCGGCTGCTATGCCAAGACGATAAAACTATCGCGCGAAGCGGAACCGGAAATCTACGCCACAACACAGCGCTTCGGCACAATTCTGGAAAATATGGTGATTGATCCGGTCACACGGCAGCCGGATTTTGACGATGTCTCCAAGACCGAGAATACGCGCTGCGCCTATCCGATTGATTTCATTTCTAATTCCAGCGCCACCGGGCTTGCCGGACAGCCGAAAAACATCATCATGCTGACCTGCGATGCGTTTGGTGTGCTTCCGCCCATCGCGCAACTGACACCGGCGCAGGCAATGTATCATTTTCTGTCCGGTTACACGGCAAAGGTCGCCGGGACGGAAAAGGGCGTGACGGAACCGTCCGCCACCTTTTCCACCTGCTTCGGTGCTCCGTTCATGCCACGTCATCCATCTGAATACGGCAATCTGCTGCGCCGGCTAATTGCCGAGCATGATGTCAATTGCTGGCTGGTCAATACGGGCTGGACCGGTGGCCCCTATGGCGAGGGCCGCCGCATGCCGATCAAGGCAACCCGGATGCTGCTTGCTGCGGCGCTGGACGGAGCGCTGGAGAATGCCAGTTTCTACACCGACCGCGCATTCGGCTTTTCCGTGCCGCGTGAAGTGCCCCGTGTCGAGCCGCATCTGCTGCATCCGCGCAAGACCTGGGCCAACCCGGCAGCCTATGATGCCCAGGCGGCCAAACTGGTGGGCATGTTTGAAAAAAACTTCGAGATTTTCCTGCCTCATGTGGATAATGAAGTGCGCTCGGCCGCGCCGCAGCCCAGCGGCCCGTTCGCCAACAGATAATTTAAAAACTGAGAACCAGAACAGATGTCATCCCTTTACAAGGCGCGAGACCTGCAGGCAGGCGCTGTCGCCGCCGGCCATCGCGTCACCGCCGATGCGGCAGCACGAGTGCTCAATCAGGGTGGCAATGCGTTCCAGGCCGTCCTCACCGCACTGATTGCCGCCTGCCTGGCAGAACCTGTTTTTGCCAGCCCCGGCGGCGGCGGCTTCATGACAGCGCGGCACCGCAATGGCACCACCGACGTTCTGGATTTTTTTGTGGATCTGCCAAGCCACAAGCAGACAGATCCCGATATTGTCGAAATCGAGGCCGATTTCGGCAGCGTGCGACAGTGCTTTCACATTGGCACCGGGACCAGCGCAGTGCCGGGCATGGAAGCCGGACTGGCAGCGCTTGCGGCGCTTGGCGGCAAGGGTAATGGAATTTCGCTGCAAACGCTGATCAGCACAGCTCTGGCCAGCGCTGAGGGCCTGACAATCAGCCCCCTGCAGGCGCGGCTGTTTGAAATCGTCAAGCCGATATTGACGGCGTCAGACCCGGCCAGAGCTCTGTTTGCTCCCAATGGTGCGCTGCTGGCGAGCGGCGATCCATTTGACAACAAAGATTTGAGGGCGCTGTTTCAGCAGATTGCCAGCCGCGGAGACGGATTGCTGCAGGGGATTTCCTGCCCGGAAGCAATGCTGGCGCAGCAGAGTGGACAGGGCGGCCACATCAGGGCCGATGATTTTTCCGATTATACAGAGCTGACGCGCGATCCGGTGCAGTGGCAGAACATCACAGCCCGGGTGTTCAGCAATGCACTGCCCGCCATGGGAGGCGTGCTGGCGCTGGCAATGCTGAGTGCGGGCGACAAAGTCCGATCCGATCTGTCGTCCGACCTTGTCGCCAGAGCCGAGGCTATTGCTGCAGTGGACGCCTTCTGGCGACAGGCGCGCAACGGCAGCGAAGTGGCGGAGGCGTTTCATGTTACCGCCAGCGAGCCGGAGGAGAGCAGCGGCCGCGACAGTTTCAACGGCACCACCCATATCAGCGTAATCGACCGGCTCGGCAACGCGGTCGCCGTGACGGTGACCAATGGCGAAGGTAACGGCGAAATTGTCCCCGGTACCGGGTTCATGCTGAACAACATGCTCGGCGAAGAGGAAGTGAACCCGGAAGGCGCGGCCGGCTGGCAGCCGCGTCCGCAAGGCAGGCGGCGGCTGTCCTCGATGATGGCGCCGACCATTGCAGAGGGTGCCGATGGCACACTTCTGGCGTTGGGGTCGGGCGGCTCCAACCGGATCCGCACCGCACTGTATCAGGTGCTGGCCAACCGGCTGATGACCGGCATGAATATTCGCGAGGCGGTCTACCGGCCGCGCATTCATGGCGAGCGCGGCAAACTCGATATCGAGGATTACGGCAATCAACCGGAAGCCAAGGCGCTGGAGGGTATTTTCCCGGCGACGGCGTTCTGGCAGGAACAGAGCCTCTATTTCGGCGGTGTTCATGCCGTTGAACGCAATCGGCGCGGACGATTTGAAGGTGCCGGCGACCCGCGCCGCGAGGGCGTGTTTGTGGTAGTGGATTAGAACTCTGCCGATGGGGAAGCAGAAAACCCGCCAGCTGTCTTTGCCCGGTTCGTCCAGAAACTTCTGAATCAGAATTTGGTGCGGCTGCGCATCGCGGCGCTGAGGGTGCCCTCGTCGAGATAATCCAGCTCGCCGCCAACCGGCACGCCATGGGCGAGGCGGGTGATGGCGATGTCGAGCCCTTCCAGCTGATCGGTGATGTAGTGGGCTGTGGTGACGCCATCGACCGTGGCGTTGACCGCGAGAATAATCTCATTGAGCTGCGGCTCTCCGGCGCGTTCCACCAGGCGAGCAATAAACAGATCCTCCGGACCAATACCGTCGAGCGGCGACAGGGTACCGCCAAGCACATGATAGCGCCCGCGTGTAGCCGCAGCGCGTTCCAGCGCCCACAGATCGGCAACATCCTCGACCACCACCAGCACCGTATCATCGCGGCGCGGATCCGTGCAGATGGTGCAGGGATCGCAGGTATCGACATTGCCGCAATTGCTGCACAGCTGAACTTTTTCAACGGCCGCGGCCATGGCCTGCGCCAGCGGCACCAGAAGCTCGTCCTTCTTCTTGATGAGATGCAGTGCAGCGCGGCGCGCAGAACGAGGACCCAGCCCTGGCAGGCGTGCCAGTAGCTGGATCAGACGTTCAATTTCAGTACCGATCATCGGACGGGCCGGCTAGAACGGCAGCTTCATGCCTTCAGGCAGATTCAGCCCTCCGGTGACGTCCTTCATTTTCTCTGCAATGACGGATTCAGATCTGGATTTGGCATCATTATGCGCAGCCATGATCAGATCTTCCAGCATCTCCGGCTCCTGCGGATTGATCAGTGAGGGATCAATCGAGATGCCCTTGATCTGGCCCTGTCCGGACAGTTTGACGCGGACCAGTCCGGCCCCCGCTGTGCCTTCAATTTCCAGTTCGGCGATTTCGGCCTGCGCGTCCTGCATCTTTTGTTGCAGTTCCTGCGCCTGTTTCATCATGCCCATGATGTTTTTCATGATCTAGTCCTGTTCGTTGCTATCGGTGTTGTGTTTGATATCGCGGTCTATCACCTCGACAATGCGTGCGCCGGGAAAGGTTTCAAGCGCGGCTGCGACCAGCGGATGGGATCTGACTTCAGCCAGTTTTTCCGCCTGCTCCGCCTCAGCCTGTTCCTGCAGTGTGGCAGCGCCTTCTGCCTGCACCACGGAAACCATCCAGCGGCGGCCGGTCCACTCGGAGAGTTTCTTGCCAAGATCGCCGGTGATGCCAGCGGGGGCTCCCGAAATGATGGCAACCTCTATCCGGCCGGTTTCAAAACGCACGGGGCGCATATAGCGTTCAACAGCAAATTTGAGCGGCAAATCGCGCTTTTCGGAAGCCAGTGCCGCAATATCAGCCAGAGACTGAGGCTGCGGCAAATCTTCTTTCATCGGCTCAGATGCCGGTTGTTGCATTGGTTCGGAGCTTGCGCTTGCCGGCTCAGCTGCGTGCCGGGGCGCTGCTGCTACAGCGCGCAATTGCGCCCCGCCGGGAGTCGTCACCGGCATGGAATGCGATGCCTGAACACTGCCCGCGCCGGTCGATGCGCCTGCGCCGACTGCTGAGCCTTGGCCGGATGATGGAACGGCCTGACCCTTGAGCTGCTTCAGAGCCTCATCGGGGCTCGGCAGATCGGCGGCATAGGCAAGCCTCACCAGCACCATATCAGCTGCCGCCAAAGGTTTGGGTGCCTGCGCCACTTCCTGCAGGCCGCGCAGCAGAATTTGCCAGGTGGAGGCCAGCACGCGCATGGAAAGCCGGGCGGACAATTCAGCGCCGCGCTCCTTCTCGCGCGGCGATAATGCGCCCTGATCGGCGACATCGGGTGCCGCCTTGAGCCGGGTCAGCAGATGACAGAACTCGGCCATATCCGACAGCACCGCCATTGGATCGGCGCCGGAATTATACTGCTCGTTGAATTCGGCCAGCGCTTCGGCGATTTTTCCCGACATCACCAGTTCAAACAGATCGATGATGCGGGCGCGGTCGGCGAGGCCGAGCATGTCGCGCAGATCCTCTTCGCCGATCTCACCGCTGCCCTTCACCGCCCCATGGGCGATGGCCTGATCCATCAGCGACAGGGCATCGCGAGCCGACCCTTCGCTGGCGCGGGCCAGAAGCCGCAGAGCATCCTCGGCGATCGATACATCTTCCTGTCCGGCAATATTTTTCAGATAGGAAATCATGGTGTCCGCATCGATGCGGCGCAGATCAAAGCGCTGACACCGTGACAGAACGGTCACCGGAACCTTGCGGATTTCGGTTGTGGCGAAGATGAATTTGACGTGGGCGGGCGGCTCTTCCAGTGTCTTCAGCAGACCGTTAAAGGCCGCCGTCGACAGCATGTGAACCTCATCGATGATATAGACCTTGTAGCGGGCGCTGGCCGGCTTGTAGCGCGAGGCTTCGATGATTTCGCGAATGTCGTTGATCGACGTATGCGAGGCCGCATCCATCTCGATCACATCGACATGGCGGCTTTCGATAATCGGCGTGCAGTGGACGCCCAACTCGGGCATGTCGATGGTCGGCGCGTCAATCGCGTCCCTGCCGTCAGTGGCCGGCACCTCATAATTCAGCGCCCGCGCCAGAATCCGGGCGGTGGTGGTTTTGCCGACACCGCGCACGCCGGTCAGCATATAGGCCTGGGCAATGCGCCCGAGTTTGAAAGCGTTGGTGAGGGTCTGGACCATCGGCGCCTGACCGATCAGGTCCTCGAAGGTGGCGGGGCGGTATTTTCTGGCAAGGACGCGATAGGCTGTGTTTTCCTGATCGCTCATGTCGGGTTGCCAATAATCCGCTTTTTAAATTCCGCCGGATCACAAGGGTCTCCGGGCGATGGGCTGAAAAGTGGGAGGCTGAACGAAGACCCGAACCGGAATCTCGTTAGGGCTGCTTCCTTCCGGATCTGACCCGGTTGGCGAGTGGTCCGTCCTACGCCAACCTCCCATCTTTCATATCGTCTGAAATGCTGCAGATTGCAAGGTGCCGTTTACAGCAAATTATTCAGAACCTTCACGGCCCGCCATGAACTTGTCGAACTCTTTCTGGTCCTTGGCGCGGCGCAGATTGTGGATGAACTCGTCGAATTCGGAGCGCATTTCATCAATCTTGCGGCGTTCTTCTTCAAGCCGGGCGAGTTCTGCGGCGCGGTATTCGTCAAAGGCAACATTGCCGGTGGAAAAGGCCCGGTAATACGGACGCCGATCGCGGTTGAATTTGCCACCGAATTTGTCCATGCGATCACGAATATTTGCAAGGTTTCCCGTCATTCTGTCACCCCATACGATGTAAGCCAGCATGGCAAGGCCCACAGGCCAGAACAGGACAAAGCCCAGAATCATGCCGATTGTGTTGAACGGAGTCCAGCGGCGGCTGCGAAACCCCGATGAACCATTTCTCTGCTCTGCTGTTGTTGCGTGTATCATCTTCTTCCTCTCGTCGTGTTGATGACTTTGAGGTGGGGAGTTTTACCCCCCATTCAAGATGATTTGATCCGATTTTTCAGCTTTTTATGAAAAATCCGAGTCCATTTTTGTAATGCAAGATATTGTTTTCACTACCTTATTTTTGCGTTTTTAAAAAAATGATGTTTTTGACCGATTTTAAACCTGAAAAAGTGCGGCGCCACAAATCAGCTTGAAATCAGGTGACTAAATTGTGGCTGGCACCGATCAGTATGAATTCGAAATGGTTCGCCGCCTATCGGTCCAGATGGCCGGAGATCTCAAATCTAATGCCATTTTCGTGGAAAATCAGCTCCGATCTGCCAGAGAAATATGCACCTGCAGCTCGCTGAAGAATAGTCGATCCAAAACCCTGACTGTCAGGTTTGTCAACGGGTGGGCCATGTTGCTCGACCCAGGAAAATTCGAATGATCCATCTCTGCTTTTCCAATTAATCAGGATTTGACCGTCTTCGTTGGACAATGCACCGTATTTGGAAGCATTCGTTGCCAACTCATGAAGTGCAAGCGATAGACCAAGCACTTGCTGAGAATTGAGCGCAATAGAGGGGCCAGTTACAATGATCCGACCGGGCTGTGGAAGATGCGGGGCAAGCGTTGCCTCTACCACTGACAGAATGTCGGCTTCTTTTTCTTTCGCGCGTGTCAGAACATCCTGCGCGCCACCAAGCGCTTGAAATCTTGCGACAATCGCTTCACGCTCCGCCTTCAACCCAGGAATTTTGCGCAGGCTTTGCTTCACGATGATCTGTCCGATCGTCAAAACGTTCTTGATGCGGTGAGCCAGTTCTTCTGAGAGCATATTGCGCTCTGCTTCGTGCCTGACCCGATCCATGGCCGCGAACGCTTGGTCGAACATAGCACCCAGAAACGTAATCTCTGCTTTCGTCCAGTCTCTCGGTTTGGCGTCATGCACGAACAGGACCGCCTTCAATTTTCCGTTTTCCATCAATGGCAGGTTGATCAAGGCACGAATTCCAAGACCCTCCAGACCCACCGGGTCGTCAACGCGGGGATCCGACTTTACATTGCCAATGATCACTTTCCTGCCATCGTGCAAAACAGATCCAAAGCCGCCAAAATCACTGTATTTCTGTTTGCCAACAAAACTTTCGCTGCCCGGCTCGTTCCAGTCGGCCTTGATGTCGATGGTATCACTGTCATCTGCAAAGACACCGTGACCGACACGCGTCGCGTAGAGCGTCTTGCCAATAACACGCGATGCCCGTTGGGCGATCTCGACGGGATCGTTCAAATTGCGAACCTCGTCAGCGAATTCCAAGCGTGCTTCCTGAATTCTCAAATGCTCTTGCTGTTCCGAAATATCGACAACAATTCCGGTCAGGTGTTTCCGCTGGCCATCCTCATCATGTTGGAGCGTGCCTTGCGAGTGCAGCCATGTGGGCCGCGGGCCGTGTGTCACCACTCGATAAGTCACGTCCAGGTCGACGCTATCCCTGGTCGTGGCATCAAACGCCTGTTTCGCATTGGCCTGATCCTCCGGCAGGATTCCGTCGATAAAAGCCTGAACAGGCGTGCCACGTTCAGCGCTTTCCACATTGATCGAATGCAGCAGGGCGCAAGTATGATCTGAGACGATGAGGTTGTTTTCCAGATCATAATCGAAGACCCCGACCGTTCCGGACCGACGCATCGCAAGGCTGGCTCTGTCCTGCAGTCGCGTTATCCGAAGGTTCGCCTCTCTTTCGGCGGTGCGATCCCTGAAGATTTTGACAAACCCGTCAATCACGTCCGGGTTCTGGATCGCGTTGCCGTCGGCGTCCGTCTCTTTCAGCAGCGGCATCATAAGACCGCTTCCCCAAAACCGCACACCATCCTTGCGGACATGCCAGCGAACATCCTCCGCCCTGCCTTTCTCGATCGCAAGACGCATCTCGGTCTCAGGCCGATTCTGGTCGGTATCAGCGTCAGTAAAAAAGATGTCAGCGGACATCCCGATGGCCTCATCTTCGTTCCAGCCAAGGATGCGCTCAGCGCCCTCATTCCAGCTCGTGATGAAACCTTTGGCGTCCAATGTCACAACAGCATGATCGACAATTGATCTCAGGATCAGTTTGTTCAGCGATGCAATCTGAGCGCTATTGTATTCCGCATATGATTTATCAACTGTCATGAGTCTCTCCATACAGTGTGTTAACAATCATGCGCAGTGAATCGAGGCTCTCATTCAGCGGATGACGGCGAGGATTTCCTGGAGGAATTCGGTCAGATCATCGGTGACGAAATCCACCGGATCGCCGTCCTGTTTTTCAAACTCCCACTCCTCGTGGAACATTTCGCGGGTGCCGCGCGGCACCAGCAGCGTTGTCACCATGCCCTCGTTTTTGGGAACGCGCAGATTTTTCGGCAGATCTTCGAACATCGCAGCCCGCGAAGGATCAACGCCCATCATGTTGAAGAATTTCTCATAGGGCACCGGGCTGGGCTTGGGTTCCAGATCGGCGGCGACAATGTCGAAGATATCTTCAAAATGCTCCGAAATGCCAAGCCGGTCGGCTACCGCTTCGGCATGTTTGCGCGAACCATTGGTGTAAATCAGCTTGCGGCCAGGCAGCGCCTTGATTGCCTGGCCGAGTTCCGGATTAGGCTCAATCGGGGAATGGTCGATATCATGGACAAATTCCAGAAACTCGTCGGTGTCGATCTCCTGTTCCAGCATCAGGCCGCGCAAGGTGGTGCCGTGGCGGTGATAGAAATCCTTCTGGATCACCCGCGCCTCATCAAGCCCCAGATTCATCAGACGTGCCACATAGGTGGTCATGCGCTTGTCAATCTGAGCGAACAGGTTGGAGTGCTGCGGATACAGGGTATTGTCGAGATCGAATACCCATTCACTCACATGGTCAAAGGCTGTCAGGTCTTCCGCGTCGTGCGGTTCGATTTTTTCAACGGTCATTGTGTCTCAATTTGTTAGGGCCTGCACTGAATCGGGAGCTTGTACCGGTCTCTGATTGAGTTCAGGCTTCATGGTTCAGCCAGGCACAATCAGCGTACCGGCGCCGTGTTCGGTAAAAAGTTCCAGCAGGACTGCGTGTTTGGTCTTGCCATTCAGAATAACCACCCCGGACACGCCTTGTTTCAGCGCATCAATGCAGGTCTCGACTTTGGGGATCATGCCCCCGGAAATCGTGCCATTGGCAATCAGCGCGTTTGCTTCAGACACGGTCAGTTGCTTGATCAGTTTCCCGTTTGTGTCGAGAACGCCCGGCACATCGGTGAGAAACAGCAGACGCCGGGCGGACAGCGCACCGGCAATCGCGCCAGCGCAGGTATCGGCGTTGACATTGTAGGTTTCGCCATTCTCGCCAGGTGCCACCGGGGCGATCACCGGAATCAGCTTGCTCTGCGCCAGCATCTGCAACACGGTGATGTCGACCCTGAACGGTTCGCCGACGAAGCCAAGATCGACAAGCCGCTCAATATTGCTGTCCGGGTCCATCATGGTGCGCGTCAGTTTGCGGGCGGTCAGCAGATTGCCATCCTTGCCGCAAAGGCCGATGGCGCGGCCGCCTTCAACGTTGATCGAGGCAACAATGTCCTTGTTGATCGAACCGGCCAGAACCATTTCAACCACTTCAACCGTGGCTTCGTCGGTAACCCGTAATCCGTCTTCAAACTTGCTTTCAATGCCAAGGCGCTGAAGCATCTGGCCGATTTGCGGACCGCCGCCATGAACCACCACCGGCAACACACCTGCCTGATGCAGCAGCGTGATATCGCGGGCAAATGCACGCGCCAGATCACTGTCGCCCATGGCGTGGCCGCCATATTTCACGACAACGGTCTGGCCATCATAGCGCTGCATATAGGGCAGTGCCTTAGAGAGCAGCTGCGCCTGGGAAATGGGTGAGGAAAGAAGTTTTTCGCTGTCGGTCATAGATCGGAATGGGGATCGCGGGTCAGAGTGGAAAATCGGAAACTGTCTGCACAGCTATAAGAGCTTTTGCAGTTTGGTGCCAGAGGACTTTATGGCAGGCGGGCGGCACTGACATTTCAACCGCCCACCGGGAAAACTGTTTGGCGTCAGAAGTGTTCCATGGATATTGTGCGACAACAATCGACGTTTCCCACCAGCCGGAGTTGTCAGCCATGTCAGCAGATCTGCCCGTCGCCAGGCGTTTTGCAAGTCCAGAAGATGGCCGGCCGAACGCGGAAATGCTGTCATCTTACGAGGAAAACGGCTTTCTCATTCTGGAAAATTTTGCCCGTGAAGCCGCCTGTGACGATCTGAAAGCGCGCATTGCCGAACTGGTCGACGGGTTTGACCCAAAAAGTGTGCGCAGTACATTTTCAACGGACGATCAGGCCCATGCCAGAGACATTTATTTCAAGGAATCGGGCGATAAAATCCGCTTCTTTTTTGAATCCGGAGCTTTCGATAAAGAGGGTAATCTGGTCAAACCGAAGCATCAGGCACTGAACAAGATCGGCCATGCGCTGCATGATCTTGATGCAGAATTTGACCGGTTCTCGCGGACTGGCAAACTGGCCAATCTGGCCGCCGGGCTGGGGCTGCAGGATCCGGGGCTGGTGCAGTCGATGGTGATTATGAAACAGCCCTTCATCGGTGGTGAAGTTGGCATGCATCAGGATTCCACCTTTCTTTACACCACGCCGATGACGACAATTGGCTTCTGGTTCGCGCTGGAAGATGCCGACCAGAACAATGGCTGTCTGATCGGCCAGGCCGGCGGTCACACCGCCGGCCTGCAGGAACGCTTTCACTATGAGGGTGACGATCTGACCATGGAGCCGCTTGATGCCGCGCCACCGCAAGGACCGCGAGAGGCGCTTGAAGCGCCGAAGGGAACGCTGGTGGTGATCCATGGCCTGGTGCCGCACAGCTCGGCGGCCAATACCAGTGCGCGCTCGCGTGAGGCTTATGCGTTGCATGTGTTTGACCGCAGCGCGCACTGGGCGGAAGACAATTGGCTGAAACGCGCTGCCGACATGCCTGTGCGCGGATTTGCCTGATGGTGCTGAAAGCGGAGCTGCACTGCCATATCGAGGGCGCGGCGTCGCCGGAACTGGTGCGCCGCAAGGCGCGGCAGAACGGGTACTCGACCGATGGGCTTATCGATGCCGAGGACAATTACATCTGGCATGATTTCAGCAGTTTTCTCAACGCCTATGACCGGGCGGCAGCGATGTTTGTCAGTGAGCAGGATTATTGCGATCTGGCCTATGACTATTTTTCCGGTGCCGCGGCGCAGGGCATGATCTATGGCGAGGTCTTCATCTCCGCCGATCATGCCGAAAAAGCCGGGTTGAGCTATGGTGCCTATGTCGATGCACTTGGCGAAGGCATTCAGCGCGCCCGCGAGGAGACCGGTATTGAGGGCCGGATGATCGCCACCTGTGTGCGGCATTTCGGGCCACAGCGGGCCGAACCGGTTGCGCAGCTGCTGCACAGTCATCCACATCCTCTGGTGACCGGGTTCGGCATGGCGGGCGATGAGCGTATGCATCATCCGGCGGACTTCGCGACCGCATTTCGCATAGCAGAAGATGCCGGTCTGCAGATCACTGCCCATGCCGGTGAATTCGGCGGCCCGGACAGCATTCGCGCCGTGCTTGATGAACTGGGTGTGAAACGGATCGGCCATGGTGTGCGCGCCATTGAGGATGAAGCCCTGCTGGCGCGGCTGCGCGAGGAGGACATTGTGCTTGAGCTGTGTCCCGGATCCAATGTTGCGCTGGGGCTGTATGACAATTGGCAGGTGCATCCGTTTCCGATGCTGAAAAACGCCGGACTGCGCCTGACCCTCAATTCAGATGATCCGCCATTCTTTCAAACTGATATCAGCCATGAATATGACCAGGCCGCCACCGCGTTCGGCCTGTCCGGCGTCGATCAACTGGCCATCACACACCAAGCGATCGAGGCTGCCTTTGTCGATGACGCCACCCGGCAGCGGCTTTTTCAGCGTCTGTTCGCGGATTAGTGGTGCAAAACCGCGCTGAATCCGGGCTCTGGGGCAAATTCGCATCCGGCAAGGCTTTTGCGGGCAGCTGCACGCTGCTAAGAAAACACAGGAAAAGCGCACTCAGGATTGTTTGACATGGTCACCGACGCCAATAATATGCCAGCTCCGTTCACGATCATCGATCATCCGTTGATTCAGCACAAGCTGACGATCATGCGTGACAAGCAGACCTCAACCGCCGGCTTCCGCCGGCTGCTGCGTGAAATCTCGCTTCTGCTGTGCTACGAGGTGACCCGCGATCTGACGCTGACAACCAAGCGTATCGAAACCCCGATGCAGGAAATGGACGCGCCCATCCTTGAGGGCAAGAAGCTTGTTTTTGCCTCCATCCTGCGCGCCGGAAACGGTCTGCTGGAAGGTATGCTGGATCTGGTTCCGGCCGCACGTGTCGCCCATATCGGGCTGTACCGCGATCACGACACGCTGGAACCGGTCGAGTATTATTTCAAGGCACCGGAAAAACTGGAAGACCGGCTTGTGATCGTCGTCGATCCGATGCTGGCAACCTCCAATTCGGCAACGGCGGCGATTGAAAAGCTGAAAGAACGCGGCGCGAGACAGATCCGTTTTGTGTGTCTTCTGGCAGCGCCCGAAGGCGTCAAGAAATTCCGCGCGAGCCAGCCGGATGTGCCGATCTATACGGCGGCTCTTGACGAACGCCTGAACGAAAAGGGCTATATCATGCCCGGACTTGGCGACGCGGGCGACCGCATGTATGGGACCAAATAGCAGATGATGTCAGCACGTTTTCCAGACCTTGAAGGCAAAGTCGTTCTGATCACCGGCGGCGGCAGCGGCATTGGCGCGCATCTGGTGCGCGGCTTTGCCGAACAGGGCGCAGCCGTAGCATTTTTCGATATTGCCGACGAACCCAGCCGCGCGCTGGAGCAGGAGTTGAAGCAGGCTGGCCTTCAGGTTGCGTATCAGCACTGCGATCTGACCGATATTCCGGCGGTTCAGGCCGCTATTGGCCAGGTGAGGAAGACTTTCGGCCCGATTGGCGTTCTCATCAACAATGCTGCGCATGACGAGCGCCATGACATTCGCGACGTCACACCGGAATATTGGGACGAGCGTTTTGCGGTCAATCTGAAACACCAGTTTTTCTGTGCCCAGGCGGTTCAGGATGACATGAAGCAACTGGGCGGCGGCTCGATCATCAATATGGGCTCCACGTCCTGGATTATCGGTATGGGAACGATGCCGTGTTATACCACTGCCAAATCCGCAGTGGAGGGTCTGACGCGGTCTCTGGCGCGGGCGCTCGGCCCCGACAATATCCGCGTCAACACCGTCCTGCCGGGCTGGATCATCACCAAACGGCAGGAAGAATTGTGGCTCGACGCGGCTGGCGAGAAAAAGATTTTGGAAAATCAGTGTCTGCAGCGCCAACTGAAGCCGGATGATCTGCTCGGACCGATCCTGTTTCTGGCGTCTGACGCGGCGGCGGCCTGTACCAATCAGAGATTCATCGTCGATGGCGGTTGGGTCTGATCGAGCCAGAGAGCGCTGGCAGATGACGAACAGGGCGGCTTCTGCGTCACTATAGCGGGAAATAGCGGGAAGACTGATCCGTTTCCTCACGTGAGTATCTGCGCTAACACGGAAGATATAAAGTCAGGCATTGATTCGATTGAAGGTTGGGGTCATGAATTTCAAGCGACCATTCGGCAAATTGGAAGATCGCACCGAGATCAACGAAGTGGAAATCGGTGCCGGTGCTTTGCGGGCAAAAGTTCTGACCTGGGGCACAGTGTTGCGGGACCTGCGGCTCGACGGATTTGACCACCCCCTGGTGCTCGGTTTTGATCATCTTGAAGATTACACCCAGCACTCCCCCTATTTCGGCGCCACCGTGGGGCGTTACGCCAACCGCATCGGCTATGGCCGGTTTGAACTGGACGGGCGCACGCATCAATTGAGCCAGAACACCGAGCCGCACCACCTGCATGGCGGTCATGCAAGTTTTGGCAAACGGCTGTGGACGGTCGGCGCAATTGCGCCGGATTCCATTCGACTGACACTGGTATCGCCCGATGGCGAGGATGGTTATCCGGGCCGGGTGATGGTCAGTTGCACCTACAAGATCGTGCCGCCGGCCTCGCTGCATATCATCTATGAAGCCACCACCAATGCGCCGACACTGATGAATCTGGCGCATCATTCCTATTTCAATCTCGATGGTTCGCCTGATATTCTGGATCATACGCTGCAGATTGAAGCGGATGCCTATACGCCGGTGTCCAAGGACATGATCCCGAGCGGCGCGGTGCTTCCGGTCAAGAACACGTTGTTTGATTTTCGCGAAGCACGCCCGGTGCGCACTTTGCATGAAGGCCGGCGCATTGCGTTCGACACCAATTACGTGCTGGCGCTGGCTCCGCGGCCCAACCCGGTTTCGGCGGCGCGGCTGAGCAGCCCCAGAACCGGCCTGTCGATGGATGTTCTGACCACCGAACCCGGGCTTCAGTTCTATGACGGCTATAAGGTCAATGTTCCGGTGCCGGGTCTGGATGGCCGCACTTACGGCGTCAGCGCCGGGCTTTGTCTGGAGCCACAGCGCTGGCCGGACAGCCCCAATCACCGCCACTTTACCGACGCCACATTGCGGCCCGGCGAGAGCTATTTTCAGGAAACCATCTACCGCTTCAACATGTCGTAATTTTCGCCCTTTACGGGCGGCCCGGTTTCCACGGCGCGCCATACCAGACCGCCAGCGGGCGCATATTCATGCTGGCGCGAAATTTAAGTCCGCTGTCCATATCCGACACATCATAGGCCGCCGGAGTGCGGGCAAACATGCCGCGCTGATAGAGATTGCGATACAGCGCCTTGCGGATTTCACCGGCTTGCCCTGTCAGGCCCCAGGCATCCAGTTGTGCGGCAAAGCTGAAGTTAAAGCCGACAATGGTTTCCGATGTCTGGAACGCTATATGGCTGTCATCGCGCACCGCCTGCACAGCGCTTGCCGACATATTGGCAAGGGTGATGACACCTTCACCCTGCCCGGCCTTTTGAAAGTTTTCGCGATACAGTGTTTTCAACGCAAGAATGGCGTGTTCATCGGCAACCACCTCGCCAAAGCCATAGCGCCGTGCCAGAAATGCGCCGAATAATTGCTCGATCAGCAGACAGTCGGAAAACGGCCCATCCCGGTCCAGCCGGTAATGGGTTCCGGTCCACAAATGGGTATGAAACGCCTCACGGGCGGCCAGCGCCTGCTCGCGGTAGGCCCTTGTGGCAGCCGCATCGCCAAGCTGCCCGGCGGCCTTGGCCATGGCAAACAACGCCGCAATCCACAATCCGCCGCAATAGGCGCCCGGCCCCTGCATCGGAATGTTGTCGAAGGTCTGGTCGGGAAAGCCATCATTTTCAATGAGGCCGTCGCCGTCACGGTCAAATGTGTTGAGATGGGCGCAGGCCATGCGGGCAGCTTCCCAATGCCGTTCAAGCCAGTCCTTGCCAAAAAACCCGGCATCGCGGACCAGGCCGATCAGGAACTGGGCGTTGAGATCTTTCCACTGTGTAGAATCCTGCCAGGCATAGCCATTATTGACATACCAGGGGTCTTCGTCGGGCGCGCCCTGATCATGCGGCAGAGCACCGGCGCGTTTCAGCGGAAAACAGCTGTCGGACCGCATATGGCGGCGCAGCCGGCTGTCATGCTGCGGCACACTGCGGGCATAATCCTGCATCACCAGCCGCGCTGCTTCAGGCCAGAAACGAAGCACAGCTTCCGAAGCGTAAATCCACAGATCGAGGGTGTTGTAATAGGGATAATCCGGGCATTCGATCAGGCCGAAATGGCCTTCACTGTGGTCGGCCTCCGCTCCCGTTCCCGCAGTGAAGGCTGTCTGACCGTCAACCAGAAAATACAATTCATTGAGCATCATGCCGCTGACCGCCGGGTCGTCGCCCAATTCTGCCAGCAAGGTTGCGTGCCAGTCATCAATCCGCCTGGACCAGCCCTTTCCATGAGACAAGGCGTGTTCGCTCAGTGCCAGCGCGCTGCAGCCTTTGGTGCCCCAGACTTCGGCGTATTTTCTGGCGTGGCGGCGTCCTGCGCCAAACCGGATGACAGGCAGGTCCCAGCTGAGCGCAAAGCTGATGGTGCGGTGCTCGCCGGGAGCCAGCTCGCATTTCGCCGCAAGCGCGCCCGCCGGACGGTTGGTTTCGGTCTCAAGAAATCCGGCATCCGCGATCCAGTCCTCGGAGCTTTGCAAGGTTCCGGTGCTGGAGAAATCCGGCCACCAGTCCCGGCCATCGGAATTTGCATCAAAGCTGGCGCGGGCGGTGATCGTCAGGTCCGGTTCTCTGGCAACTGAAATCGCCATCTGGCCTTCGCCCATATCGCAATCCGGGCCCATATCGCAATTGGGGCCGGTTCTCAGCCGGTCGAAGACAATGGCGCGCGCCGTTTCACTGTCAGCAAGACTGTTGAAGCAGCCGGCGTGACGGCGATAGGGTCGGCCCTTGTCGTGGAACGCACCGATCAGATTGGGAAAGTGGAACATCAGCGCAACGCTGACCGCAGCATCGCAAGTGTTGGAAAGATGCCAGTTGAACACGGCAACCGGCAATGTGCTGGCCGCTATATCATCCGGCAGCATGGGTGAAAAACTCTCGCAACTCAGCCGGACCGGGCCGGAACAGCCACCAAAATCGTGCCAGGCTTTTGGAAACAGAGCTGAATAAATGTTTTCGTGATCGGCCTTTTCCTGGGTGTCGCGCCACGATGCTGTGGCAAATGACCCGTCTCCGGGATTGGGCTGTAACAGACAGGCGGCGGGGTTGTGCCCGGCCTGATGGTGCCATACTGCAAATCCGGCAGCGACTTCATGATGGTACAGAACCTGTTGCGGATTGAGGGTCCAGCGGCTGAACCGCCCGGTTCGGGAAAAGCTGATGCCACCGGTGCCCAGCCCGCCAAGCGGCAGGCCGACATCTGATGAACCGCCGGTCTGCGCGGCGATTTTGCGCCTCGGTTCCGCTATGGCAGCGTCCATGGCAGTGGTGAAAGCGGCACGGGGTACGGTCATCGTGATCTCCTGCGCAACAGGGCATGAATGTGCGGCAGCGTGACACCACTGATAATGATCGCGATGCCGATCCAGTCAAGCGGGCGCGGCTGTGCATCGAGAATGACGATGGCCGCCAGCGTGCCAAAGGCCGGGTTCAGCGCCACATAGATCGATACCCAGGCAACCGGCAGATGGCGCAGCGCGTAATTGAACAAGGCATAGTTCAGTACGGTCATGACCAGCACGAGATAGGCCATCGCAACGCCCTGCAGCGGTAAGGTCAGAGGCAGCAGGGTGAATGTTCCGGTTGCGAGCGAGAGACCAATAATGGCAATCAGCGCGCCGGTGACCTGCAGAGTTGCAACCTGAAACCACGGGATTGCGCCCCGGTTCATGCGCCGTCCGACAATCTGGCTGAAACTTGCACACAGCACTGCCAGCAGCACCAGCGCATTGCCGGCCATGCTTCCGGTCCCGGCGGCCTCACGGCTGAGACTGAGAACAATCAGACCGGCAAAGCCGATAGCCGCACCCAGAGCCAAGCTCCAGTGGGCCTTTTCGTTGAGCAAGAGAAATCCGAGGACCGGCACCAGCAACGGCAACAGGCCCCACATCACCGCCAGCGACACGCCATCGGTCCGGGCACCGCCATAAATCGTAAAAATCATTACCAGACCGGGTGCCATGCCACCCCACAGAAGGATGAAGGCGAAGCGCCGGCTGACTGTCCGATGGTAATGTCTGACGAGGCAGATGAGCCACATTACCAAGCTTGCGCCGAGGAACTGCCAGAGCAGGATTGTCGGCGCGGCAAATTCCCGGACCAAGGATTTCTGCACCATGAAGCCGACGGATATGATGATCACCGATACGAGCTGGGCGAGATGCGCCAGCAAAATTGAGCGGTTGGTGAGCGATATCTGCATAGCCAATTCCGGTCGATCTGGTTCTGAGTCTTGTAAAAGACATAAGACCTGTTAGGATTGCGAAAGAAAAGAAATAAATTGACCGGACCCGCAGCATCGTTTTGCATGTCCAGATCAATCGGTGATGATTGGGGCGATGGAGGGGGGTCATCATGGCCGCGCTGGCTGGTATCATAACACTGTTAAGCCGTATCAATGACGGTTTGTTCTGGGTCGGCAGACAGCTGTCATGGATGGCCATCGGCGTTATGGTCCTCATTATTCTGGCTCAGGTATTTGCCCGCTACGTGTTGAATGATGCCCTGCCATGGTCGGAAGAACTGGCCCGTGTGCTGATGTTGTGGCTGACCGGACTGATGGCACCTTCGGCCTATCGCTGGGGCGCATTCGTCTCGATAGACATGCTGCGCGATTTGCTGCCGCGCTGGCCAAGGGCGATTTTAACCCTCAGCCTGTTCGGCATTTCCCTGCTCGTTCTGATTGTCATGGTGCAGTTCGGATTGAAACACATCACCAGCGGCTGGCTGTTCGGGTCTGCGACCCTGAAAATCAAACTGGCATGGGTCTATATGGCGCTTCCGGTCGGGTTCGCGCTGATGATATTTGCCTGTGTTGAACTGATCCTGAAGGAACTTCACGAACTGCTCGACCCAAGTGTGGATTACAAAACAGGCGATCCTTCGCCGGAACTCATGGCGGAGTAGACTCTATGCTTGTCTGGTTCCTGCCGCTGTTTCTGCTGCTTTTGATGATCAGTCTGCCGGTATTTTTCGGCCTGCTTTTCGCTCCCGGATTTCTGCTCTGGCTGAACGGCCAGGAGCGCGATCTGGCGCTGCTCTACCGCAATGTCTTCAATGGCATTGATTCCTTTCCGTTGATGGCAATTCCGTTCTTCATGCTGGCGGGGGAAATGATGAACCGGGGCGGAATTACGGGGCGTCTGGTGGAGTTCAGCCAGTCGATGATGGGCCATTTCCGCGGCGGTCTGGCGCATGTCAATATTCTGTCTTCGATGCTGTTTGCCGGCTTGTCCGGCTCTGCCGTGGCCGATACGGCGGCACTTGGCTCGATGCTCATTCCAGCAATGGAAAAGCAGGGCTACACACGGCGTTTTGCGGCGGCCATCACGGCAGCCTCGTCAGTGATCGGCCCAATCATTCCGCCCTCGGGCATCATGATTATCTATGCCTATGTGATGGGAGAGTCGGTTGCCGCGCTGTTTCTTGCAGGCATCGTTCCCGGCATTCTGGTCGGCATCGGCCTGATGGTCGTCACCGGCATGATGGCGCAGCGCTATAATTATCCGGTTGCGCGGGAGCGCGCCAGCTGGCGTGAACGCGGCGATGCGCTGGTGAAAGCGTTCTTTCCGCTTCTGACACCGGTCATTATTCTGGGCGGCATTCTCGGCGGCATCATGACCCCGACGGAAGCTTCGGCGGTTGCCGCGGCTTATGCCTTCATCGTCGGCATGTTCATCTTGAAGACCATCGGCCTCAGGGATCTGCCATCCATTCTGACGAAATCCGCACTCACCTCTTCGGTTGTCCTGCTGCTGGTGGGCGCGGCAATGGCCTTCAAGACCGTTGTCAGCCTGTCGCGTGCGCCGGAGGCTCTGGCCGATTTTATCCTGACCCTGTCAAGCGATCCGTTGATGCTGCTGTTCCTCATCAACATCCTGCTGTTCATCGTCGGCATGTTTCTGGATGCCGGTCCGGCGATCATCATTCTTGGCCCAATTCTGGGGCCCGTTTTCGTCAGTATGGGCATTGATCCGGTTCATTTCGCCATCATCATGAGCGTCAATCTGACCGTTGGCCTGGCGACGCCGCCCATGGGACTGGTGCTGTTTGTCGCCTCGAGTGTCTCGGGCGAGAAAGTGGAAGCCATTTCGAAGGCAATTCTGCCATTCCTGGCCGTCGAAGTGGTGGTGATTTTTCTGATCACCTATTTCCCGGTGATCTCCATGGGGATGCCATGGCTCACCGGTTTCGTGTCACCGGATTCCGATCTACTTGGGCCGGTACTGCGACTGATCTTTGGGGGCTGATGCGGAAAAACAGGCGTTTGACACTTGCCTGTCACATCATAGCGAATAGACTGAGATTTAAAATCAAAGGAGGACTTTCATGAAACTCAAATCCTTAACAGCAACCTTCGCGGCGCTCGCCGTTGGAGCAGCGTTTATTGGCGGCGGCGTGATATCCGACGTGCAGGCTGCCTCGCATGTTGAAAAAATCACCCTGCGCGCGACCGCCAACTCAAATGAAAATGACGAGGATTATGACGGCCTTGTCGTGTTCAAGAACTATGTGGAAAACGCCTCAAACGGCGCGATTGCCGTCGATCTGTTCATCGGCACGCAATTATGCTCGAAGGGCGCGGAATGTCTGCAGGGCATTTCTGACGGATCGATCGACATCTACATTTCCACATCAGGCGGTGCTGCCGGCATCTTCCCTTATGTGCAGGTGCTCGATCTGCCTTATCTGCTGCGCGATGACCGCATTGCCGAAGAGGTCCTGCAAGGCGATTTTGTCCGGACACTACGGGCACAGATGCTGGAAGATTCCGGCGGCACAATCCGCCTGATGACAGTCGGCAATACCGGTGGCTGGCGCAATTTTGCCAATACAAAACGGCCGATCAAGACGCCTGCCGACATGAAGGGTCTGAAAATCCGCACCGTGGTGGCTGATCTGCCGCAGGAACTGGTCAAGGCACTGGGTGCCAGCCCGACGCCGATTCCCTGGCCGGAACTGTTCACCTCGTTCCAGACCGGCGTGGTGGAAGGTTCCAAGAATGGCATCACCGACATCATGGGAATGAAATTCCCCGATGCCGGACTGCAATATGTAACGCTTGACGGTCATGCTTACATGGGCGCCCTGTGGTACATGAATAATGACCGGTTCATGAGCTTTGATGAAAATCTGCGCCGGGTCATTGTTGACGGGTTTGCAGCCCTGCAGCAGGCCACCTTTGCCTCGCCAAAACGCAAATCCATCGAGGCCTATGAGGAATTTGTCGCCGGTGGCGGCAATCTCTATGTGCCAACGCCTGAAGAAAAAGCCATGTTCCGCGATGCGGCAGCACCGGTATTTGACTGGTTCAAGGCCAATATCCGCGAAGGTGAAACTTTCTATCAGGCATTGGTCGACGCAGCAACGGCGGCCGAAGCCAAGATTGATGCTGCAGCGATGAAGGATATCCAATAGGTTATCCGGCATAGATATCGGAGCCGTTATCCGATCCAGATCAGGCCGTTTTGACCCTGTGTCAAAGCGGCCTTTCCGGTTTCAGCCTGTTGCCGTGTGCCGGCTGCCTTCAATCTTCGGGATAAAGATGGTCCTTGTAGTCAGAAATCAGGATATCTGCCTTGGCAATCTGCTCAGGCGTCATTTTCTTGACCACCTCATTCATCGAAATTGCCGCGTCAGGATCGCCGCCAATGGCCGACAGAACATACCAGGTATAGGCCCGCACCAGATCCGGCGCGGGGATGCCGCGTCCAACTTCGTAATACCAGCCAATGCCGGATTGCGCGCCCGGATGGCCCTTCAGTGAGGCGCGCAGATACCACTCGAATGCGCGCTCATCATCGCGGTCAACGCCAAGGCCCATCGCATACATGACGCCGATCAGTTCCTCCGCATCGGCATTTCCACCCTGCGCCAGCGGCAGGAATATCTGCCGGGCTTCCTCAAACCGGCTTGCTTTCATGGCCGTCAGCCCGTCGAAAAAATCCTCGCCGGAGGCGGACTGCGCCCAGATCGCGGCCAGCAACAGAAGTAAACCAGAGGCTGTCGTCATGCGGAAGTGACGTGCAAGGGTCGGTGTAAGCATCGGTCTGTCCTTTGATAATTCTCCCCACCATATGAATCGCGAAGCGAAACGCAATGCTCGCGGATGATTACAACCGGTGCGGCAGGGTGTTTCAACGAAAATCCAATCCCGGACCACGAGAGTCTTGTAAAAGACATAAGACTTCATTAGGGTTCTGCTCAGGCGCATTGCCTGTGACTGGCTCACAGGCCTGAGGTTGCAGCCTGAAATAGCGGACGTAAAAGTCGGAGCAAACTTCGGGAGTGGCGCATGGCCACGGTCATCACACTTGGCGTAGCGGTGCAGGATTTTGTCTTTTCAGTCGACGAGATCCCCAGTGAAGCGCGCAAATACCGGGCCAGGGACTTCACCGTCATCGGCGGCGGCTGTGCTGCGACTGCGGCGGTTGCTGTGGCCCGGCTTGGCGGCGACAGCCATCTGATTTCCCGCCTTGGCAATGATTTTACGGCAGATATCATCATCCGCGATCTTGAAGCCGATCGCGTCAATTGCGCCGGTGTCAGACGCTTTGACGGTCTGAAATCCCCTCTTTCGGCGATCATGGTGGACCAGACCGGCGAGCGGATGATCATGGGCTATCGCGATCATGCCATTCCCAATGACCCCGGCTTTGTGGCAGATTATTTTGATCCGGCAGCCGATGCTGTTCTTGCCGACAGCCGCTGGGCAGAAGGCGCAGTACGGCTGTTTGAACTGGCGGCGGAAAAGGGCATCCCTGCGATTCTCGATGGCGAAATGCCATTTGGCATTCCCGAACGGGCGGCGGTCCATCTGTCGAGCCATCCGGTATTTTCTGCACAGGGTCTGCAAGACTATGCCGGCGAGGAAAATCTGCTGACAGGATTGCTGACCGCCAGTGCCAAGCGCGACGGGCGCTGGACGGCCGTCACTGATGGACCCAATGGTGTCTATGTCGCCCGCGATGGATTGCTGCGTCATTTGCCCGGATTTGCGGTAGATGTGCTCGACACTCTGGGTGCCGGCGATGTCTGGCATGGCGCCTTCGCGCTGGCGCTGGCGGAGGGCCAAGGCGATGAGCAGGCTCTGATTTTTGCCTCCGCCGCGGCGGCTTTGAAATGCACCCAGTTCGGCGGCCGCACAGGCACGCCCGGACGAGCAGACTTAAATCGTTTTCTTGAAAATCAAACACTGCAGATGGAGCCTATCTCCTTATGACAAATACACTTTCTCCCGGAAAATTATGGAGCCTGCGCAGAATGGCTGACGGCGAAGGCCGGTTCAAAATGCTTGCGGTCGATCAGCGTCCGCCGATCAAAAATCCGATTACCAAAATCCGCGGCACCGCAGAGGCGCCTTATGAGGATGTAACGCGCTTCAAGCTGATGCTGCTGGAAGAACTGCAATCCAGTGCTACGGCCACGTTGCTGGATCCGCATTATGCCCTGCCCAAGGGGCTGCGGATTGCTGACCCGGCCAAGGGTCTGATCGTGACCCTGGAGGATTCGCTGTTTGAAGAAACCGAAAACGGCCGGGTATCGGCGGAAATCGATGATTGGAGCGTAGAGAAAATCAAACGCGTTGGCGGCGATGCGGTCAAAGTGCTTGCCTGGTATCGCCCGGATGCATCTGCGGCGGCCTGTCAGGCGCAAAAGGATTTCACCAAACGCATTGGTGAGGCCTGTGCCAGATATGACATCCCGTTTCTGTTTGAACTGCTGGTCTATCCGCTGGCTCATGACGCGCATCAGACCAAGGATTATGTCGAGATGCAGGGCAAGGATTCCGCCCATGTGCTGGGCAGTGTCGCAGAATTTGCCCACCCCGATTACGGCATTGATGTCTTCAAGCTTGAAAGCCCTGTCAGCGCCGCTGTCGCCGCGGGAAACGGATCGATGGGATCGGACGCCATCCAGGCGCTGTTTGATGAGATGGGGCGCTTGTCCGCACGGCCCTGGGTGATGCTGTCGGCAGGCGCTGACAAGGCCGCATTCAGCAATATTCTGGAGTACGCCTACAAGGCCGGGGCATCAGGCTATCTCGCCGGACGTGCCATCTGGCTGGATGCCTTTGGGGCATTTCCCGACTGGGATGCCATACGCGCCGGTCTGCAGGCCGATGCCGTGCCCTATATGCGCTCGATCAACGCTTTGACCGACGCGAACGCACTTCCCTGGTTCAATCACCAGCGCTACAACGGGTCGAGCGGCCCCGATGTGGTTGTTGAAGATGCGGATGCGCATTTCCGAAACACTTACGCCGGTTTTTAAAGGGTAATGACATGTCCAGCATTGGTGTACTGGCGCTTGGCCGACCGACCTTCGATGTAGCGTTTGCTGAAGAACTGCTGGCACAAGCCAGAGAGGCGCTGCTGAATAGCGGCCATGACATCATTGGCGGCGAGACGCTGTTGTTTGATGCCGATGCAACCCTGGCTGCGCTGGAAACCCTGAAAGCGCAACATCTCGATCTCGTGCTGATCCTTCAGGTGACCTTCACAGATGCCAGCATGACGGTCAGAATTGCCGATCAGCTTGCCGCCCCACTGGCCTTGTGGGCATTTCCCGAACCGCGTCTTGGCGGTCGGTTGCGGCTGAATGCATTTTGCGGCCTCAACCTGGCCGCCCATGCACTTGGGTTGAACGATACGCCGTTTTCCTATGCCTTTAGCGCTCCGAAAGACACCGATGTGGTAGCGCTGCTGGACGATTTTCTATCTGGCGACAGAGAGGCGACACCGCTTTATGGCGAGGATGCAAATGTGGATACCAGCGTGGTTGCTCCGCTTATCGAGCGGCTGAAAGGCAAACGCATTGGCCGCATCGGAGATCATCCGGACGGATTTGCGACCTGCCGATACAACTCCAAAACCATCGAAAAACTTACCGGCGTTACAGTCGATGAAATCGCCCTTGACGAGTTGTTTGAAACGGCAAGAGACATTCCGGCGCAGAGCATTGCCGCCAGCCGAAACAAGGTTGCGGATTTGCGCGGTCTTGGCGAATTGGACCAACCGCAACTGGAACGCTCGCTGGCCTTGCACGGAGCATTGCAGGCGCTGCAGCAGGGCAAGGATTACAGTGCTTTTGCCATCAGGTGCTGGCCGGAAACCTTTACCGAGTATGGTGCTGCCGTGTGCGGCCCGGTCGGCATGATGGGTGAGGCCAGGATTCCATGCGCCTGCGAGGCGGATGTCTATGGTGCACTGACCAATCTGCTGGTTCAGGAACTGACTGGCATGCCGCCCTTTCTCGTCGATCTGGTTGATCTGGATGAAGTCAGTGAAACCGGAGTGGTGTGGCATTGCGGACAGGCACCGGTTTCCATGTGCGAACCGGAATTTCAACCCAAAGCCACCATCCATTCCAACCGCAAAATGCCGCTTCTGTTTGAATTTCCGCTCAAGCCAGGACGGGTGACGCTGGCACGCATCAGCCAGGCGCGCGGTAAGCAGAGCCTGTTTCTGGCGACGGGCGAAATGCAGCACGCTCCGCTGGCGTTTTCCGGAACCGCCGGCGTTCTCAGCTTTGATGCGGGCATCAAGTCCACACTGAAGATTGTGATGGATGCCGGACTGGAACATCATACAACGCTGGCTTACGGCAACCATGCGGAAGCCTTGACGGCGGCCGCCAGTGTGCTTGGCCTTCCCGTAATCATGGCGTGAGAGAGAATGAGATGAGTGCCCTTGTGAAGACTGCCGGCATCGACAATACCGCGCCATTCGACATTCTGAATCCGAACTGGAGCGCCTGCCGCCAGACGGAAATTCTCGGCGCTGCCACTGTCGTGTCACCGGGACAGCTGGTGTTTGAAACCACCGACGGACCGTTTCGCGTGACCACGCTTGAAAATGGCGTGCGGCTTAATCTTGGACCGCACAACAAGCCGGATTACGGCATACTGGATGGCGAGCCAGAGCCGGTCGCGGCGGAAATCTCGGTTGGTGAGGGGAAAACCACGATCAGTTGGGGATTTTTCTCACTGACTGTGCGCCACTTGCCGATGGCGATTGACTTTCGCAGATGGGACCGTCCGGTTCTGCAATCGGCGCGCGATGGACATTTTGTACGTGAATTCCGTCTGCCGCCCTTTGCGCGGATCGATAAGGGATGGCTGGTCAATCTGGATCTGACCAGCCAGGACCCGGTTTACGGGCTTGGCGAAAAGTGGGGCCCGCTCGATAAACGCGGTCAGCTTGTCCACTCATTTACCCATGATGCGCTGGGCGTCAATTCCGAGCGCTCTTACAAGAACTGTCCGTTTGCCTGGTCGCCGGCGGGCTGGGGCATCTTTGTCCACACCCCCGCGCCGGTGTTGCATGCGATCGGGTTTTCGCAATGGTCACACCGCGCGTACGGCCTGCTGGTAGAAGATGAGGCGATTGATCTGTTCCTCATTGCCGGCGAAACGCCCGAGCAGATATTGGAGCGCTATACGCGTCTCACCGGCCGGCCTGTGATGCCGCCACTGTGGAGCCTGGGTGCGATCCTGTCGAAAGCCTATTATCAGACGCCGGCCGAGTTTCTGGAAGCCGCCCGTACGGTGCGCAGTTACGGCATGCCCTGCGATACCATCACGTTTGACGGCCGCGCCTGGCAGGATACCGACACCCGGTTCCATTTCGACTTTGATCCGAAACGTTTTGAGGATCCGAAAAGCATTATCGATCAGGTCAAGGAGATGGGCTTTCATGTCTGCTGCTGGGAATATCCCCTCGTCTCCGTCAACAGTCCAATCTATGATGAATTGAGTGCCAAGGGCTATTTTCTGACCGACCGGCGTAACGGCCTGCCCTACCGCTATGAATGGGACATGGAACCGTTCGGACAAGTGCTGACGCCGCTGCCGGATTCAAGCCTGATCGATTTCACCAACCCGGCTGCCTATGCCTGGTGGCGCGATGAGCACAAGGCCCTGTTTGACCTTGGCGTTGATATGATCAAGAGCGATTTCGGCGAACAGGTCGAGCCGGACTGCCAAGCTTATAATGGCGATACCGGCAAGCGGCTGCATAATGTCTATCCGCTGCTGTATAATCGCTGCGTTTATGAAGCATCACAGCTGTATGCCAAAGACGGTGCCTGTCTGCTTGCCCGTGCAGGCTGGGCCGGTTCGCAGCGCTATCCGGCGCAGTGGGGCGGCGATCCGCAGGCTGATTGGGAAGGCCTGGCAGCTTCGCTGCGCGGCGGCCTGTCCTGGGCCAATTCGGGAGCGGCCTGTTACGCGACCGATATTGGCGGATTTTATGGTGACACACGGGATGCGGAACTGTTTGTGCGCTGGACTCAGGCGGCTGTGTTCTCGTCCCATATGCGGTTTCACGGCATTGGCGACCGGGCACCCTGGTCGTATGGCGAGCGCTCGGCAAATGCTGTGATGACGGCTCTCAAGCTGCGCTACAGATTGCTGCCCTATCTCTGGAAGGCTCTGGAAACCGCCTGCGAGTGCGGCCTGCCGGTGCAGCGCCCGATGGCGGTGGCGTTTCCCGACGATCCCGCCTCCTGGAGTTTTGATCTGCAATTCATGTTCGGGCCGGACATTCTGGTCTCACCGATTGTGCGCCCGCATGGCAAAGGCAAAACCTATTTGCCGGTCGGCAACTGGCGTCATCTGGTGACCAATGAAGCTTTCACTGGCGGAGCCGTCATCAACCACAATCTGGATCTGGAGGATATGGCTGTTTATGTGCGGGAAGGTGCGACCATCGCATTTGGACCATCGGTGCAGCACACCGGCGAAATCGGTGATCTGCCGCTGATCGAGGAACAGCGGCAGTACTGATCCTGAAAGCGGCATGACAGCGTCGCTTTGCGATGAGCTTGCTTTTGGCCAGGATGTCGTCGCAAAGGTTTGAAAACCAGATGGTTTCCTGCGCCTTCGCTCCTAACTCTGACCAAAATCAAACTCACCAATTCAACCTCCTAATTGAGTCCAGACCCTAATTGAGCCTTGTTTTTGCCAGGATATGTTTGCAAACGCTTAAACATCAGTCCACTTCTTGCACCCCGGATCGTTTCATGGATAGATTTGCGGGCGCAAATTGCCAGTCCAGACCCTTGAGGAACCGATAATGACTCTGCCTGCCCTTGTTCAGCGTATCGGTGTCATGTGCCTGATTGTGATTGCCCTGTCGGCCAAAGGATGGGCTCAGGAAACACGGCCGATATCCACCTTGCGGATCGGGGTCGTTGTCGGCGACAATCTGAATTACATTTTGCGGCGGATGGAGCCGTTTCGGCTTTATCTGCAGGATCGGCTGCAGCGCCGCGTTACCATTGAGGGAACCTACAGTTTCCAGAATCTCATGGAAGTGCAGGCCAGTGGCCGCATCCATTATGCGATCTACTCTGCGTCCGCATATGCGCGCGCCTGGGCCAATTGCCGGTGCGTGGAACCGCTTGCCGCACCCAAATCGATGAGCGGAGGGTATGGCATCAAGTCGGTGTTGCTGGTCGACAGCGCCACGTCTTATCAATCGCTTGAAGATCTGGATAACAAGCGCGTGCTTTATACATCCCCTGCGACACTTGCCGGCCATCTGGTTCCGGCCAGAGCAATGTCACTGCTGAGTGGAGGCGAGCGGTTTGTGTTTGCCGATGCTGATGTGGCGCGCGATGCATCAGCCAGTCTGAGAGCTCTTAACGCGGGTACTGCAGATGGCGTTTTCGGCTGGGAGGGGGCTGAAGGGCCGGTCCGTGGCACAATTGATGCTGCGGAGCAAAGCGGCGTATTGGAGCCGGGTTCCACGCGCACCATCTGGCGCTCCGCGCTGTTGCCTCATGGTCCGCATGCGGTGTTGAACGATCTTCCCGAAGACATCATCAAAACGTTGCGAACAGCCCTGACAGACCTGGACAGGGACGATGTCGAGCCGGTCTTGCGCGTGCAAAGCACCGGCAGTTCCAATTCTGAACAGACAAGTATCGAGACCACTTATACAGCGGCTGAAATTCTGGATTCAGTGGATGTCATTTATGGCGGCGGCTTTGTTGCGGTCGACCATTATGACTATCTGCCGATCCTCAATGTGCTTGGCTGGGGTACGGAAAACGAGGTCCCTGCCTGGCCGTAAAGGAGGCCATAACAGAGCCACATCGGTCCCCGGAACGCGCTATCCTGTCTTGCGCAGAACAGCATCAATGTTTTCATCGGGAACCGGCCGGACGCCGTGACCGGCGGTTCGGAAGGCTGGCAATTGCAGGACAATCCTGACCGGCAGGGCGGCTGTATCGAAATAAACAAGTTGCCCGCCCGCTTCCTTAAGCGCCTTTTTCAAGGCGTGGAGATTATAGGTCCAACTCATCATCTCGCTCTGGCTCTCGGCACTCCTTGCGTCGGGCACCGGCACCTGTTCGATGCAGAATTCAGCCATTCCACCGCGCACCAGCTTGGAACTGATGCGGATTTGCGGTGTCAGTTCGCCACTTTTCAGATACACCGTATTATAGGCCTGTCTTATTGCGTTGCGCACTTTTTCCGAATTGCCGCTGACAGCCTCCAATGCGGTGTCTTCAAGATCGGCAGGCGCCTCGCCCATATCGATATTTTCTTCATACCACTCGATGATGAGGCGTTCCATGCTGATGAAGACTGATCGTTCATCTGAGACATCAGCAGGATCAGATAGGGGCTTACAGATGATAAAAAAGGCGTCAAGTTGCCGCTGCAAGAGGATTTCGCGCCGCCTGGCCTTGCGATTTATCACCGTGAGTTCCTGCGATTCATGCTCTTTTGAGACCATCCGGGTGAAGAAGGTGGTGGCATCCGCGAGTATGACCTGAATCGCCGCACTTTTTCTGGCCTCCGAAGGTGCCATAGTGGTGACATCGATAAAGCAGATCTTGCTGTTGCCCCTGGCCGTATGCACCATGGCCTGGCCCTGATAGGCCCCATTGCCGCTCAGTTGAGCCAGTTCCAGCGGGCTTCCCTGATGATGCTCGGCAATTGTGGTGAACAGAAAATCGAGGTCTTTCAGTTGCGAAGAATTTTCCTTCTCGAAAAACAGTGCTGCCGCATCATTGCCCTCGCTGAAGCGTCCGTTGGCATTGAACTTCAAAATCGGCAACCCGGATTTCTGAAAGGCGTGACGTAGTGGTGCAAGCTCGCTTTCGCGAACATAATGCATGTGAGCGATCAGGGCATCAAGCGCCTTTCCGGTGACACCGATTGTGTCTTTGCGCTGCCATTTCAAACGATAGGAATCGACATTTGTCCGCGCAGTCGCCGCTCGTGTTGCGGCGCGCTGGATGCGCCAGTGCGGTCCGAGAATGAAGGAGAGCACCAGTGCGGAAACGAGCACTGCTATGACCGAAGCAATGATCGCATAGCGGACAATCCGCTCCGCAAATGTGCGATCTGCCGCCAGTTTTGAAAACACATGCCCGGGCCCGGGAATACGCAGGATCACCTCATAGGTCGCGCCAGTGTCGATCGTCGCCAATGATACATCGACAAACTTTTCTTTGGCGAAATAGCGAGACGAGTTTCCATCAATATGGACATTCTGCCATGTCAGTTCGGGCAATTGACCGAAGCTTGCGAGGGTGTCACCAGTGGGACTGAGAACAATGCCTCCCAGAATAACGTCTTGCATAATAAACAATTTTCCAAGATCGGCGGTTTGCGATACGTCAAGAAAATCATGTCCATCAACACCAGCCTGCCAGGCGAGCAAAATGCGCTCGATCGAGTTTTCAATCGAAGCATTTGTGCGCCGCTCCCGGTCGGCGCGGTCCCAGACATTCAACGCCACAAAGCTGGTAATCGCGACCACAATCCACACGCGGAGGAACAGCCTTATGGCCGGGATCGACTGACGCAATCTGGCCGACATTGTGCCATTGCCTTCGGCGCCCTTCAGCATGCCAGCAGTAGTGGATGAATCTTCGAACGAGGCGCCAGACGCCATATGTCACCAGGATTGTTGGTACGAGCTCAGGTAAAACCTAGTGGTAAAGTGTTGATAAACCATTTCTCGGGACAGCCGGGTCCGGATGGCTGAAACTTTCGCTCTTTGCGAATAGGGGGTCAGATGCTAGAGCCAACGAAATATCAGATAAATGGACCTGTTGATGAGTGACACTTTCGCGTTTCAGAGTTTTGATCCCGGTTTTACCGATACGGCCCCTGCGACCCAGTGTGTGCCGATCTATCTGCTGTCGGCAGACAGTATCACGTTTGAAGATGACACCTATGAACTGACCAGCCTGCGTGCCAAGAACTGGATCAAGGCATCGAATTTCACCGCTTCAGGCGGCAATGTTCTTCTGGTTCCCGATGATGAAGGCCTGCTCGCCTGCGTCGTGCTCGGCCTTGGAGCGTCGGCTGTCGCCGATCAGGATACTCTGGTCGTGGGAGCCCTGCCACAGCTGCTTCCCAGCGGTGTTTACAGAATTGCCTATGGCGGGGATGGATTGCGCAACAAGCACCATGACGCCTTGGCCTGGGCTCTTGGGACGTACCGCTTTGAGCGCTATAAAAAGGCACCAGCCGCACGGCCAAGACTGCGGCTTGACGAAGGCGTTGCAGAGCCGGAGGAGTTGATGGCTCTGGCCCGCGCCACAGCCTTTGGCCGCGATCTCATCACAACTCCAGCCAATGATATGGGGCCACAGCAGATTGCCGAAGCCGCACAGGCTCTGGCCGCTGCCTATGACGTACCGTGCCACATTATAACCGGCGAGGACTTGCTGACGGCGAATTTTCCCCTGGTTCATGCCGTTGGCCGGGCCAGTGATCAGGCACCCCGCCTGATTGATTTTTCCTGGGGCACGGACAGCGACCCCAAAGTTACCCTGGTAGGCAAGGGTGTGGCATTCGATACCGGCGGGCTTGATATAAAATCCGCATCCGGCATGATCCTGATGAAAAAGGATATGGGCGGAGCGGCCAACGTTCTGGCGCTGGCCTCGGCGATAATGGCAAATGCGTTGCCGATCCGGTTGCGGGTGATTATCCCGGCAGTTGAAAATGCCATTTCCGGCTCGGCTTTCCGGCCGGGCGATATACTGACCAGCCGGTCCGGTCGCACGGTTGAAATCGGCAATACCGACGCGGAGGGCCGGTTGATCCTGGCAGACGCCCTGACGCTGGCCGATGAGGACCATCCTGACCTGATCATCGACATGGCGACGCTGACCGGTGCCGCCAGAGTTGCCCTTGGCACCGAAATACCGGGTCTGTTTTCAAACAATGATGAATTTGCCGCCGGGCTGCAGGCGACCGCATTGCGGGAAGCCGATCCGCTGTGGCACATGCCATTGTGGCAGCCCTACCGGACTTTGCTCGACAGTAAAATCGCCGACATCAATCATATTTCCCAAGGGGGATATGGCGGTGCAATCACCGCTGCGCTGTTTCTGTCCAGTTTTGTGTCTGCGGAAACACGCTGGGCTCACATTGATCTCATGGCCTATAATCTTGCAGCAAAACCCGGCAAACCGATTGGCGGCGAAACCCAGGGCATGCGGGCGCTGTATCACCATCTGAAAGCACTTTACGCAAAGAGCTAAAAAAGATACGGTTCCGAAACGAAGTCTTGTTTGTGGAATGTATGCGTATCCATGTCGGTCAATCTACGTCCTGCCCAAGCGCTCTATCTGTGGCACAAGGCCAATCTGGCAATGGTGCTGGATGACGAGCCCGACCTGTCCCAGCGTCAGTGGACGATCCTGCTGTCGATCTATCTTGAATCGCCGCCGCATACAGTCCGTGGCCTGGCGCACAAGCTGAGTGTTACCAAGCCTGTGATTACCCGCGCGCTTGATACAATGGGCGGCTGGGGCCTGGTTTCAAGACGCAGAGACCCTGATGACAGGCGCAATGTGGTGATCCAGCGCACGGTGGCTGGCTCGTTGTTTCTGGACCGTGTGGGCGATGTCATTGCCCGGCAGGCCCTGGAGGTTCCCAGATGAATTCGATTTCCAGCCTTGACCGCAGATTACATGCATACCGGGATGATCTGGCCGATGAACGGCTCCGGGACCGCGTCAGTGCTGCAAACTATGTTGCCGGCCAAAGCTGCATCATCGCTGCAGCAACGGCACCTATTCACCGCAGCCCTGATCGCGCTTCGACCATGGAAACCGAGGCGTTGATGGGCGAAGCCTTCACCATATTTGAAACCAGTGCAGGCTGGTGCTGGGGGCAATTGACCAGCGATAATTATGTCGGTTACATGCCGGCAGAGGCACTGCTGCCGCAAGATCAGACAGTGGTCTGCGACAGCCAGATCACAGTGCAGAGAACTTTTGTTTATCCGAAGGCCGAATTGCGCGATCCGCCCCTGCTGGCTCTGTCGATGGGCGCGCGCCTCAGCATCAACGGAACCGCCGAAACGCGCGGAACCGCCTACAAGCTGGTGCAATTGCCCGACGGGCGGCGCGGCGCGGTCATTGCCAAACACGCAGACCGGCTGGACAATCCGGCCGCAGACTGGGTGTCGCAGGCAGAGCTGTTTCTCCATGTGCCCTATCTATGGGGCGGGCGTTCCAGCCTTGGCCTGGACTGTTCATCACTTGTGCAGATTTCGCGGCAGAGTGCCGGCAAGACGGCCCCACGAGATTCCGACATGCAGGGCAGGATGGGGCGTCAACTCGAGCTCACGCCGGAATTTGCAGGTCTGCAGCGCGGCGATCTGATATTCTGGCCCGGACATGTTGCGATCATGCTGGATGCGAGCCGCATCATTCACTGCAACGGGCATCATATGGCAACGGAAATTGAACCGCTGGTGCAAGCAGAAGCGCGGATTGCTGCCCATTACGGCAAAATAAGCCATGCCATGCGCCCCGATTAGAACAGGCTGGCAGGGTGACCGGTATCGCGTATTGCAGCCTGTAACGAAATGCCTACATAGGGCTTTCACCACGGGATGATGGCAGGCAAAACCGGACAAACCGGCCCGGCATGCTAACGTCCTGACCAACGATACTGGAGCGAATTTCTATGGCCGACACGCACGCAACGCCGGTCTGGCATGGCACGACCATTCTGACCGTCCGCAAGGGCGGCAAAGTGGTGATCGCCGGAGATGGTCAGGTCAGTCTTGGGCAGACAATCATCAAGCACAATGCCAAGAAAGTGCGCCCGCTTGGCCGCGGCCAGGTGATTGCCGGCTTTGCCGGGGCAACAGCAGATGCATTCACTCTGTTTGAACGCCTTGAAGCCAAGCTGGAGCAATATCCCGATCAACTGACACGGGCCTGTGTCGATCTGGCAAAGGACTGGCGCACAGACCGCTATTTGCGGCGTCTGGAAGCGATGATGCTGGTTGCCGACAAAACGGTTTCACTGGTGCTGACAGGCACAGGCGATGTGCTGGAGCCGCCCGGCGGCGTCATGGGCATCGGCTCGGGCGGCAATTACGCCCTGTCCGCAGCCAAGGCACTGATTGATCTGGATATGTCGGCAGAGGATATTGCCCGCAAATCCATGGCGATCGCCGCCGAAATCTGTGTCTACACCAACGACCAGGTCATCGTGGAAAGCCTCGACAGCGAGTAGTCCGGACCACGATGACCCACCAGATTGACCTTCCTGCGGCGGTGGACGCCGGGATCATCAGCCCCGATCAGGCCACCGATCTGGTTGCGTTCAGCAATCGTGCGCTGCTTCAGAGCGTGGCGGATACCAGCCGGGCGACAGATGATCGTGAAACTTTCCGGCTGATTGGCGGATTTAACGATATTTTCGTGACCATCGGGATCGTTCTGCTGCTGGCCGGAGCCGCCTTTTCTCTGGATTCGGTTGTTGGCCGCTCCATGCAAATCCAGTTTACAATCATGGCCGGTCTCATATGGCTGCTGGCGGAATATATCAGCCGGGTCAAGCGGATGAAGCTGCCGAGCACAGTGCTGGCTCTGGGATTTCTGTTTTATATCAGCAGCCTGCTGCAAATCTGGCTGACGCGCCGGTTTGATTTCGCGGAGCCGGAGAATGCCCTGGCCGCTCTGGTGCTGCTGGATCAGGGGCAAATGGCCGGATTGATCAGTTTTTCCGTTATTCTGGTTGTCTCTGCAATTTATTTCTGGCGCTTTCGGGTGCCGGTGCAGGCCGCCGTCATCGCCCTGGCCGCAACCGGCCTGGTGACAGTGGCGGCCAGCGAATTGTTTATGGATGAAGTGGCGCGGGGCCAGGTCCAGCTTTCAAATGTGGCCGATGTCATGCTTTTGATCCAGCGCCTGCTGGTACTGCCGCTGATCTGCGGGCTGGTGATTTTTGCCACCGGCATCTATCTCGATTTCAAAGACAGAAACCGCCTCTCCACCCTGTCTGACGCCGCTTTCTGGCTGCATCTGATTTCCGCGCCAATGATTGTTCATCCATTGTTTATTCTGTCCAGCGGTCAGGATGTCGGCTTTGGCACAATTGAGCCGGGAGTTGCAGCCACTGCCGGCCTTGTCAGCCTGATGGTCGTCATTGTCCTGATCTCACTGGCGATTGACCGCCGCGCCTTGCTGATCCCGACCCTGACCTATTTTGGCGCACTTGGTATCTACCGCATTGTTGCGAACGCCTCTGACAGTACTGGTATTCCGGCCTTTGCGCTGGTTCTGCTGGTGATAGGCGCGCTGATCATCATATTCGGCATGGGCTGGCAGCGAATCCGCAGGATCGTGATCGGCAGCACTCTGCCGCATCGCTGGCTGGCGGCCCTGCCCCCGATAAAAGCATGAGGCTCTGGTAATTGGCCGCCGCCGCACCACATATCGGGTTTGAAGAAATGACTGAAAGCCATTTGCCGATACTGCGGCACTGGCTCAGCCAGCCACATGTGCGGTTGTGGTGGGGTGAGCCAGACCACGAAATCGAACTGTTGCGGCAGACAATCGGACATCATTCTGATCAGGGTTTCATCTCATGCCTTGACGCAAAGCCTGTCGGCTACATCCAAACCTGGCATCTGGCTGACCAAGCAGATGAAGTGCCATGGGCCGCCGGTCTGCCGAAAACAACTATTGGCATTGATACATTTATCGGTTCAAAGACGGACACCGGCAAAGGACTTGGCACCATGATCGTTCACGCCTTTTGCGCAAAATTGTTCAGCCAGGGTGCTGACTATCTTGTCATCGATCCGGATGCGGCCAACAGGATCGCCATCAAAGCCTATCAGAAAGCCGGCTTCAAAGCCCTGCGAGACTATCAGATGCCTGAGGGCATCAGCCACATTATGGACTTAACAAAACACCGTTTTCAGAGGACTGTATGACCAATTTTTCTCCACGTGAGATCGTTTCGGAACTCGACCGCCATATTATCGGGCAGAAGGATGCCAAGCGCGCTGTCGCAGTGGCGTTGCGCAATCGCTGGCGCCGGATGCAACTGGAAGGGGTGATGCGCGAGGAAGTACTGCCCAAGAACATTCTGATGATCGGACCAACCGGCGTTGGCAAGACAGAAATCGCCCGGCGGCTGGCGAAACTGGCCCATGCGCCATTCATCAAGATTGAAGCCACCAAATTCACCGAAGTCGGTTATGTGGGGCGCGATGTCGAGCAGATTATCCGCGATCTGATTGAGGTCGCGATTTCCCAGACACGGGAAAAAAGCCGCAAAACCGTAGAAGCCAAAGCGCATCTGCAAGCCGAAGAACGGGTGCTGGATGCTCTGGTCGGTGATACGGCAAGTCCGGGCACGCGGGAATCCTTCCGCAAGAAACTGCGCGACGGCAGCATGGATGACAAGGAAATCGAGGTCGATGTGCGCGATACCTCCAATCCACTGGGTGGAATGGATATTCCCGGCATGCCCGGCGGCAGTGTCGGGGTGATGAATCTCAATGATCTGTTCGGAAAGGCGATGGGCGGGCGCACCAAGAAACGCCGCATCAATGTACGCGACAGTTATGATCTGCTGTTGAGCGAGGAAGCCGACAAGATGCTCGATGAAGAGCAGGTGGTCGCTGATGCCATCTCAATGGTGGAAAATGACGGCATCGTGTTTCTCGACGAAATCGATAAAATCTGCGCGCGCTCAGATCGCGGCGGCGCCGAAGTTTCACGCGAAGGCGTGCAGCGTGATCTGCTGCCGCTGATCGAAGGCACAACAGTTGCCACCAAACACGGCCCGGTCAAGACCGACCATATTCTGTTCATCGCTTCCGGCGCCTTCCATGTCGCCAAACCGGCGGATCTGCTGCCCGAACTGCAAGGCCGTCTGCCGATCCGGGTTGAATTGCGGGCGCTGGAACAAGAGGATTTCGAACGCATTTTGACAGAACCTGAAGCCAGTCTGATCAAACAGTACAAGGCCCTGCTGGCAACCGAGGATGTGACGCTGGAATTCTCCGAGGATGCCATCACCGAAATTGCCCGTCTTGCGGTGCAGATCAATGCTTCTGTGGAGAATATCGGCGCCAGACGGCTGCAGACCATTCTGGAAAAACTGTTGGAAGAGATCAGTTTCACGGCAACGGATCGTGGTGGCGAAACCATCCAGATAGATGCTGAACTGGTGCGCACCAATGTGGCGGAACTCGCCAAGGATACGGATCTGAGCCGGTTTATTCTATAGGCCTCAGCAGCTGATGCTCCGGCCGACCCGACTGTGATGGTTTGCGGCGGAGTGCCGCTCTGGCACAGGGGCTGGGTGCTTGACAGACGGAGCCATTCACCGGAAAAGCGAAATTATGGCTGCACATACACCACAGACCCAGTTGCTCGATCCGCAAGGGCTTGCGCAGAATTTAAACGCCATTGTTGAAAAACACGGCGGAGCAGGCGATTCATCGGACGTTCGTTCTGATGTACTCACCGCGCTGAAGCAGGCTTACCAGAGCGGCCGCGAACGGGCGGAAGTCCTGCTGCAGGAGGATGGCAGCGGTACAGCCTGCGCCAAGCGCCTGTCAAACTTGCAGGACCAGTTAATGCATTGCATTCTGGATTTTGCCCTGTGCCATGTGTTTCCAAGTGGCAATCCGTCAACGGCCGAGAAACTGTCTGTGGTGGCGGTCGGCGGCTATGGCCGCGGCACCCTGGCCCCCGGCTCCGATATCGATCTGTTGTTTGTTCTGCCTTACAAGCAGACGCCATGGGGCGAAAACGTGGTCGAGTATCTGCTCTATCTGTTGTGGGATATGGGCTTCAAGGTTGGTCACGCGACCCGCAACATTGATGAGTGTGTCCGGCTGTCCAAAACCGATATGACAATCCGCACCTCCATCCTGGAAGCACGTTATGTGTGCGGCGACCAGGCGCTGTTTGCCGAACTGACCGAACGCTTCAAGAGGGAAGTGGTGCGCGGCACCGCGAAGGAATTCATTGCGGCCAAGCTGGAAGAACGCGACGACCGCCACAAACGCTCCGGCGCATCACGATACCGGGTCGAGCCGAATATCAAGGAAGGCAAGGGCGGTCTGCGCGATCTTCACACCCTGTTCTGGATTGCCCGGTATTTCTATGGCATTGACCGGACCGACGAGTTGATCAAACTCGGCGTTCTAACCCGCAAGGAACATAATCTTTTCGTCAAATGCGAAGATTTTCTGTGGGCGGTGCGCTGCCATCTGCATTTTCTCACCGGACGTCCGGAAGAACGCCTTTCATTTGACGTTCAGACGGAAATGGCAAAGCGACTGGATTATCATGAGCATGGCGGACTCGCTGCTGTTGAGCGCTTCATGAAACACTATTTCCTGATCGCCAAGGATGTCGGCGATCTGACTCGTATCTTCTGTGCCCAACTGGAAGAATCCAATGCCAAGGATGCGCCGGATCTGAACCGGCTGTTCCTCAATCTGACCGGCCGGCGCAGACGCAAAATCCGCGGATCGAAAGATTTCGTCCTGGAAACCAAACGCATCACCGCTGCAGATGAAACCGTGTTCCAGCGCGATCCGGTGAATCTGATACGCATGTTCTGGCTGGCCGACAAACACAATGTCGCGTTCCATCCCGATACGATCCAACTGGTGCGCAGATCGCTTAAATTCATTACCAAGAAAGTGCGGGAAAACCCGGAAGCGAACCGGCTTTTTCTTGATATCCTGACCAGCCGGAACCAACCCGAAACTGTGTTGCGGCGGATGAATGAAACCGGAGTTCTGGGCCGCTTCATTCCTGATTTCGGCCGTGTCGTGGCGATGATGCAGTTCAACATGTATCACCACTTCACGGTGGATGAACATTTGCTGAGATCGATCGGCATTCTGTCGGAGATCGACCGCGGCGAACTGGAAGCGGAACACCCGCTGGCCAATGAGATATTTTCGGAAATCAAGGATCGTGTGGTGCTGTATGTCGCCCTGTTCCTGCATGACATCGCCAAGGGGCGGAATGAGGATCATTCCATCGCCGGCGCAAAAGTGGCGCGCAAATTGTGTCCGCGTTTCGGCCTGACAGTTGCGCAGACGGAACTGGTCGCCTGGTTGATTGAAGAACATCTGACGATGTCCACCATCGCCCAGTCGCGTGATCTGGCAGATCGCAAGACCATTCAGGATTTTGCTGCCTGCATGCAGACAATCGAGCGGATGAAAATGCTGGTGATCCTGACGGTCTGCGACATCAAGGCGGTCGGTCCGGGTGTGTGGAACGGCTGGAAAGGCCAGTTGCTGCGCACCCTGTATTTCGAGGCGGAGCCGTTGCTGACCGGCGGATTCACCCAGGTTGGCCAGAGCGAACGCGTGCACCGCGCCATGGAGCGGCTTGGCAGCACTTTGACGGAGGAAAAACGCGGCGAGGAAAAGGTCTGGAGCGAGCGCGAGGTCGAGGCCTATCAGAAACTGCACTATCCGGCTTACTGGCTGCGCGTTGACCCCGAAACCATGGTTTACCATGCCCGGTTTATCAATGATGTGGAAACGTCCAAACGCAGTTTTGCAACCGGCGTTCATACCAAATCCTTTGAAGGTATTACCGAGATCACGGTTTACGCGCCGGATCATCCAAGGCTGCTGGCCTATGTGACCGGGGCCTGTGCGGTGGCGGGCGCCAATATTGTCGACGCGCAGATTTTCACCACCACCAATGGCAAGGCGCTGGATTCCATTTTCATCAATCGTGAATTCAACGATGATGCTGATGAGCTGCGCCGTGGCGCGCGGATCGGGGAGCTGATTGAAGACGTGTTGAACGGGTCTTTGCATCTGCCCGCCGTGCTCGCCAGCAAAAGCCAGAAAACACGCCGTCAGAAAGCGTTTTCACTGGAGCCAACAGTTACGATCGACAACACAGTCTCCAATCTTTTCTCGGTGGTTGAAGTCTCCGGTCTTGACCGGCTCGGTCTGCTTTACGATCTGACCACCGCTATGGCAGACCTCAATCTGAATATTACCTCGGCCCATATTGCGACGTTTGGTGAGCGGGCGCTGGACGGTTTCTACGTCACCGATCTGATCGGCGAGAAAATCACCAATCCGGCCAAACACAGAACAATCAAGAACCGGCTGTTGCGGGTGTTCATGACCAAGCCGGGGACTGCCGGCCATATACCGACCAAGGCAAAACGCAACACCCCGCCGGCATCTCATGAAAGACCATCGGCTTGAGGTTCTTCTCCAACTTTTTTACCGTTGGCTTTGCCACACTTCTCAGCCGTCTGCTTGGTTTTGTCCGTGATCTGCTGATGGCCGCCTTTGTCGGGACAGGGCCGGTTGCCGACGCATTTCTGGTGGCGTTCCGGCTGCCGAACCTGTTTCGAAGATTGTTCGCCGAAGGGGCATTCAACGCTGCCTTTGTGCCGTTATTCGCCCGCTCTCTGGAAGACGGTGAAGCGGCAGATCAGCCTGACCGGGCAAGTCATTTCGCCAGCGAAGTTCTGGCGGTCTTCCTGTTTGCGCTGTTGCTGCTGACAGCATTGGCGGAGATTGCGACCCCGTTATTCGTAACCGTGCTGGCACCCGGATTTCTGGGTGATGCCGCCAAATTCGATCTTGCTGTCTGGCTGACGCGGATCACGTTCCCCTATCTTTTGTGCATGTCGCTGATTGCGATGCTGAGCGGGATGCTGAACACGTTCGGGCATTTTCGCGCCGCCGCCTATGGACCGATCCTGCTGAACGTCATTCTGATCTCGGCTCTGACGGTCATCGGGCTGCGCGGTTTTGGCGATACGCCGATCTCGGGCTACTGGCTGGCCTGGGGCGTGTTCGCATCCGGGTTTGTGCAATTGGGGGTGCTGTACTGGGCGTTCCGCAGAACCGGCTTCAAATTCCGGCTGAAACGGCCGCGACTGACCAAATCGGTGAAGCGGTTGCTGGTGCTTGGTTTTCCCGGTGTGATTGCCGGAGGCGTGACCCAGGTGAATATTCTGGTCGGAACAATCATTGCCTCAACCCAGGCCAGTGCGGTTTCGTTTCTGTACTATGCCGACCGGCTGTATCAGTTTCCACTCGGGATTGTCGGTATCGCCATGGGCGTGGTGCTGCTGCCGGTGCTGTCGCGCCATATTCGCAGAGATGAGGCGCAAATTGCCAGCGACACCCAGAACCGGGCATTGGAGCTGGCGCTGGCACTGACGCTTCCTGCGGCAATGGCGCTGTTTCTGGTGCCGGATGACGTGATCCGGCTGATGTTCGAGCGCGGCAATTTCTCCCCTGCCGATACGAAGGCGACCGGAGCGGCGCTTGCGGCCTTTGCCTGGGGATTGCCCGCCTTTGTGCTGATCAAGGTTTTTTCACCAGGTTATTTCGCCCGCGAAGATACCAAAACGCCCATGTATTTTGCCGGCATCGGGGTGGCGGTGAATGTCGCAGTTTCCCTGGCACTGTTCCCGCTGTTCCAGCATGTGGGAATTGCCATCGCCACCTCTGTGGCTGGCTGGGTCAATGCGCTGTGTCTGGGCATCATGCTGTGGAAACGCGGGCATTTTATCTGGGATAAAAGCCTGAACCGGCGCATTCCGCGACTGCTGCTGGCAACAGCTTTGACCGGGGTGTGGATTTACTATGGTGCCATCTGGCTGGAACCGTTGCTGGTCAATGAGTTGTTTGTGCAGAAATTTCTCGGCATGGCAATTCTTGCAGGTGTCAGCCTGGCTCTGTTCGGGTTGCTTTGCCAGATCGCCGGAGTGCTCAATGTGCTGACCCTGCTGGTCCGCATCCGGCGCCGCTCCAAAGGTTGAGTCTTGCCAGCCCCCTCCGGCTTCGTCATAAGGGCGTGTCCTTCAATTCCAGTAACAAGAGTTATTCATGAATACGGTCGATTCCGGTTTTGAACCTCGGGTGTTTTCCGGCATCCAGCCCAGCGGTAATGTGCATCTTGGCAATTATCTTGGTGCCATCAAGCGTTTTGTCGCCATGCAGGACAGCTACAATTGCGTTTATTGCGTTGTCGATCTGCATGCGGTCACTGTCTGGCAGGATCCCGCAGTGCTGCGGCAGAAAACCCGCGAAGTGACCGCTGCCTTTCTGGCTGCGGGCATCGACCCGGCAAAACATATTGTGTTCAATCAGAGCCAGGTCAAGGAACATGCCGAGCTGGCCTGGTTGTTCAATTGCGTTGCCCGCATGGGCTGGCTCAGCCGCATGACCCAGTTCAAGGACAAGGCCGGCAAGAACCGTGAAAACGCATCCGTCGGGCTGTTCGCCTATCCCGATCTGATGGCGGCTGATATTCTGGCCTATCGCGCAACCTTCGTCCCGGTTGGCGAAGACCAGAAGCAGCATCTGGAACTGGCGCGTGACATTGCGCAGAAATTCAATATGGATTTTGCGACGCAAATCGACCAGCTTGGACTGGGGGTCGGGCCCGACAAGACGTTCTTTCCGCTGCCTGAGCCATTGATTACCGGTGCCGCCACGCGGGTGATGTCATTGCGCGACGGCAGCAAGAAAATGTCGAGCTCTGATGCCTCCGATCTGTCACGACTTAATCTAACCGATGATACCGATGAACTGGCAAAAAAAATTCGCAAGGCGAAAACCGATCCGGCACCATTGCCGGACACTCTTGAAGAGTTGGCTGAGCGGCCGGAAGCGCGCAATCTGATCAATATTTATGCCGGGCTTGCCGACGTAACACCGCAAGAGGTGCTGTCGGAATATGCCGGAGCCGAGTTTTCAAAATTCAAACCGGCTCTGGCCGATCTGGCGGTGCAGATGCTGTCACCGATCACGCAGGAAATGCGCCGCCTGATGGACGACACAGATCATGTCGATGCAGTTCTGCGCGACGGGGCCGAGCGGGCGCGGGTGCTCGCAGCGCCTGTTCTGCGCGATGTCAAAGCCATATTCGGATTTGTGTCATGACAAAATACTTGCCGCCAAGAGCGGGCAATGGCAGCATCCGCCCATGATGAAGCAACGCAAAAGTAGAGAAGAAGGTCACCGCCGCAAGTTTCTGGTGGTGATCGACGACACGCCGGAGTGTCACCGCGCTCTGATTTATGCGGCGCGGCGCGCAGAGCACACGGGCGGCGGTCTGGTGTTGCTCTATGTCATCTCCACTGGCGAATTTCAGCACTGGATAGGCGTGGAGGACATCATGCGCGCCGAAGCCCGCGAAGAAGCGGAAGCTGTACTGGCACGGTATGAAAACGAGGTCAATTCGGTGTCGACCATACGTCCGGAACTGGTGATTCTGGAAGGCCAGCGCGCGCCTCAGATCATGGAGCTGATCGAGGAAGACGAGGATATTGCGATTCTGGTTCTGGCCGCAGCCGCTGGCTCTGAGGGCCCCGGCCCGCTGATTGCATCGCTTGCCACCAAGAGCGACGCCTTTCCGATACCTGTCACTATTGTTCCCGGCGATCTGACCGATGAGGATATGGACGCGATAGTCTGAGCGGGATCAGGTTCGCCGCGGCGAGCTTGTTATTGCGGAAAAGTGCTGTCCAGACTAGAATAGTTCTAAATTAGGCCTTTTACATTGCCAGATTTTGCTTATATCGGTGATTGACGATAAGACACATACGGCGCAGATTGATGCCGTCTCCCGGGAGTTTGATTCCATGTTTATTCAGACAGAAGCCACACCCAACCCTGCCACGTTGAAATTCCTGCCGGGGCAGACCGTTCTGGCACAGGAGACGCGCGATTACCGCAGCGTTTCAGAAGCCGAGGAATCTCCTCTGGCGCAGAAACTGTTTTCAGTTGAAGGCGTTGATGGCGTGTTTTTCGGCCAGGAGTTCATTTCGGTCACCAAATCGGACGTCGAGTGGGCCCATATCAAACCCGCGATTCTGGGTGCGATCATGGAGCATTTCATGTCTGGCCAGCCGGTGCTCAACGGCTCTGGAGCACAGGTTGACGAGACCAGTGGCGAGTTTTTTGAAGAAAGTGATGCGGAAACGGTCAAAATCATCAAGGAATTGCTGGAAACGCGGGTGCGCCCCGCAGTGGCCAATGATGGCGGCGACATTACGTTTCAGGGTTTCAAAGACGGTGTTGTGTTCCTGCATATGCGCGGCGCCTGCGCCGGTTGCCCGTCATCCACAGCCACTTTGAAACACGGTATTGAAAATCTGCTGCGCCATTTCGTCCCTGATGTTCAGGAAGTGCGTCCCGTAATCTGATGATCTGTCGCCGCATTTCGACATTTTCATGCCGGGCCGCAGGGTCCGGCATTTGTTTCAGAGCACAGTTCAGGACTGCGCTCCATGCAGCCAGGTAAGGGCTTGGCAACGCCGTAAAAGCCTTTTTAGATCGTGTCTGTCTTATGATTCAACTCAGCATTGATACCTGCAACTCCCTGTGTGCGGTCGCGCTCTCGCGATGGCAAAATGACAGGCTGCAGCTTGTGGCAAAGGACACTCGCGATCTGGGCCGCGGCCATGCCGAAGTCCTGATTGGTCAGATTGCCCAACTGCTGGCCGAAAGCGGCCTGCGTGCGGCTGATCTGCAGCGTATCGCGGTGACGACAGGACCGGGATCCTTCACCGGCCAGCGGGTTGGGCTGGCGGCAGCGCGTGTCCTGTCCGCCAGTCTCAACATCGAAGCGGTCGGCGTCGGTGTGCTGGATGCCCTAGTGCGGCAGGCCGCCGGGCAAAATCCTTCCGCGCAGACATTCTGCGCCATTTGCGATGCCCGGCGCGATGCTGCCTATGTCAAAGCGGTAGACCGCGATGGCACGGTGCGCATCAAGGCCAGCCTGATCCAGGTCAGCGATCTGGCGGCGCAGATCGACATCCTGCCAGAGCCGCTGTGTCTGATCGGCTCCGGCGTGTCATTGGTTGAAGCCGCAACAGGGGTGGCACCATCTCAAGACCGAAAGTGCCTGGATATCGCCTTTCCTGACATTGCCACAATAGCCGAACTCGGCCACACTATGAACGCCGCTGATAACCCGGCCAAGCCGCTTTATCTGCGCGGAGCCGACGCAAAGCCGCAATCTGCAAAACATGTGTTGCGCCCTGCCGCAACCGATCATCACGAGGTGTCGCTGTGATCTCGTTCCTCAACCCCGCCCGGCTGATTGCCCGGGAAATTCTGCTGCGCCCGCTTGATGTGGAGGATGCTACGGCCATTTCGGATATCCATGCCACAGGCTTTGATCCGGCCTGGGGAACGGAAGACATGATGGGCCTGCTGCGGCAGAGCAATGTTTTCGGTTTTCTGGCTTTTGAATCCGGCGCGCTGATCCGTAACCGGGTTGCCGGCTTTGTGCTGTTGCGCCATGCTGCCGATGAGGCGGAAATCCTGACGATTGCGGTCAGCCCTCACGCCAGAGGCCGCGGCGTGGGACGGCAGTTGATGAATGAAGCACTGCGCAAACTTTATGCAGATCGCATCGGCAAGCTGATTCTGGAGGTCGATGAAAACAATCAATCGGCTTTACATCTCTACCGGGATTTGGGTTTTGAACAGGTCGGTGTGCGCAAGGGCTATTACACGCCTGCACAAAAACGTGAGGGTGTCTCCGGCGGCACAGCGCTTGTCATGGCCTGCAATGTTCGTTAATCGGAACTTGAAGCAACACATCTTTTGCGGATGGCTGCAATGGCACCCAGACTGATCGATGCCCACAAAACGTCCGTGCTTGAACAGCAATGCGGCAACAAAGGCCTGCGCTTGACCGAGCAGCGGCGTGTCATTGCGCGCGTGCTGGAACAGTCTGACGATCATCCCGACGTGGAAGAACTGCATGCCCGCACCGCCGCCATTGATGCGAATATTTCAGTCTCGACAGTGTATCGCACCATGCGGCTGTTTGAAGAACAGGGCATTATTGCGCGCCACGATTTCCGCGACGGGCGGTCACGCTATGAAACCGTGCCTGACGAGCACCACGATCATCTGATTGATGTCAAAAACGGTCATGTCATCGAATTCCGCAATGAGCGGATTGAACAGTTGCAGGAACTGATTGCCGAAGAGCTGGGCTACCGGCTGGTGGATCACCGGCTTGAAC
>CAXBCI010000021.1:0-66868 GCA_963974065.1 uncultured Hyphomicrobiales bacterium
CAGGGCGGACACTTCGGAACCGGCCTGGGTGAAGCGGAAAATATTGTCGACGAAAAATAGAACATCCTGACCCTGATCTCGGAAATGCTCGGCGATGGTCAGACCGCTCAGGGCCACACGGGCACGCGCTCCGGGAGGCTCATTCATCTGGCCGAACACGAGCGCGCATTTGGAGCCTTCGCCGCCGCCAGGCTGGTTCACGCCGGATTCAATCATCTCATGATACAGATCATTGCCTTCGCGGGTGCGCTCGCCGACACCGGCAAACACCGAGTAACCGCCATGGGCTTTCGCCACATTGTTGATCAGTTCCTGAATGAGAACGGTTTTACCAACACCGGCCCCGCCAAACAGGCCGATCTTGCCGCCCTTTGCATAAGGCGCAAGCAGATCAACCACCTTGATACCAGTGACCAGAATTTCAGCTTCTGTGGACTGTTCAGTGAAGGGTGGTGCGTCCTGGTGAATTTCACGCATCTCCTCGCCTTCGATAGGACCGGCTTCATCCACTGGCTCGCCGATCACATTCATGATGCGGCCAAGCGTGCCGACACCGACAGGCACTGAGATAGCCTTGCCCGTATCGGAGACTGACTGTCCGCGGACCAGACCTTCAGTGGTGTTCATGGCAATCGTCCGCACTGTGTTCTCACCCAGATGCTGAGCAACCTCCAGAACCATGCGATTTTCACCATTCATGGTTTCAAGACCATTCAGAATCGCCGGCAAATGGCCATCGAACTGAACGTCCACCACCGCGCCGATCACCTGCGTGATTTTTCCACCTTTTTTTTCAGCCATGACTTTTGTCCTGTTCTTGCGTTCTAGAGCGCCTCTGCGCCCGAAATAATTTCAATCAGTTCTTTGGTAATCTGAGCCTGACGCTGACGGTTGTAGCTCATCGTCAGCTTGTCGATCATTTCACCAGCATTGCGGGTTGCGCTGTCCATCGCGCTCATGCGCGCGCCCTGTTCGGAGGCGGCATTTTCAAGCAATGCGCGGAATACCTGGATTGACAGGTTGCGCGGCAACAAATCCCCCAGAATTTCTTCTTCGCTTGGCTCATACTCATAAACCGAAGCGCTGCTGGTTCCTTCCTGCGTACCCTCAGGGGCCTTCGCCGGAATAATCTGCTGCTCTGTCGGTATCTGTGACATCACCGTTTGAAAGCGTGAGAAGAACAGGCTGCAGATATCGAATTCGCCGGCCTCATACATCGCGATGATCATCTTGCCGATATTCTGCGCGTTTGCAAAACCGATATTCTTGAATTCGCGCAGATCAACAACCTTGATGATCTGGCTGGCAAATTCGCGTTTCAGCGCATCATAGCCCTTTTTGCCGACGCAGAGAATTTTGACCGTCTTGCCGGCAGCATTCAACTCGCGGATACGCTTGCGGGCAAGCCGGGAAATCGACGAGTTGAAACCGCCGCACAGTCCGCGCTCTGCAGTGCACACCACCAGCAGATGGGTTTGATCATCGCCGGTGCCGCTCATCAGCATAGGCGCATCATCCCGGCCTTCCATGGCCACGCTGATATTCGCCAGCACCGCATCCATGCGTTCCGCATAGGGCCGCGCAGATTCCGCCGCATTCTGGGCACGGCGCAGTTTTGCCGCCGCAACCATCTGCATGGCTTTGGTGATCTTCTGCGTCGCCTTAACAGAGGCGATCCTGTTTTTTAGATCCTTCAAACTTGGCATGGTAGTCTACTTTTTCCTGGATGAGACGGCACTGCCATCAATCATGCATTTTGCATTTATCCTGAAAACGCCCTTTCCAATCAAAGACGGCTTCGCCCCGCAATCCGGCTTACGCGAAATTTTTCGCGTAAGCGTCAATCGTTGATTTCAGCTTGGTTTTGATGTCATCCGTCAGCGCTTTTTCCGTGCGGATCGCGTTCAGCAATTCTGCGTTTTCATTGCGCAGCAGGGACAGCAATCCCTCTTCAAAAGGCCGCACTTCACTGACCTTCAGCTTATCGAGATAGCCGTTCACGCCGGCATAGATCACTGCGACCTGCTCTTCGGTTTTCAGCGGCGAGAATTGTGGCTGCTTGAGCAGTTCCACAAGACGGGCACCACGGTTCAGAAGCCGTTGTGTCGAGGCATCAAGATCGGATCCGAACTGGGCAAAGGCCGCCATTTCACGATATTGCGCCAACTCTCCCTTAATTGTGCCGGCAACCTGCTTCATGGCCTTGATCTGGGCAGCGGACCCGACGCGCGAGACAGACAGTCCGACATTCACAGCCGGTCGGATACCCTGATAGAACAGATCGGTTTCCAGGAAGATCTGGCCATCGGTGATGGAGATCACATTGGTTGGAATATAGGCGGACACGTCATTTGCCTGGGTTTCAATAACCGGCAATGCGGTCAGCGAACCCGAACCATTGTCTTCGTTCAGCTTCGCTGCACGTTCCAGCAGGCGGGAATGCAGATAGAACACGTCACCAGGATAGGCTTCACGGCCTGGCGGACGGCGCAACAGCAGCGACATTTGACGATAGGCGACGGCCTGCTTCGACAGATCGTCATAACAGATCAGCGCATGCATGCCATTATCGCGGAAATATTCGCCCATCGCACATCCGGCAAACGGTGCCAGGAACTGCAAAGGTGCCGGATCAGACGCGGTTGCTGCGACGATGATGGAATATTCAAGCGCGCCGCGCTCTTCCAGCACTTTCACAAATTGAGCAACTGTGGAGCGCTTCTGGCCGATCGCCACATAGACGCAATACAGTTTTTCGTTTTCATCACCGCTGTCATGCAGGGATTTCTGATTAAGGATCGTATCCAGCAGAATGGCGGTCTTGCCTGTCTGACGGTCACCGATCACCAATTCGCGCTGGCCCCGGCCAATAGGGATCATCGCATCGATGGCTTTCAGACCGGTTGACATCGGCTCATGCACCGACTTGCGCGGAATAATACCGGGCGCTTTGACATCCACCAGGCGGCGTTCGTCGGATTCAATCGGGCCCTTGCCGTCGAGCGGATTACCGAGCGGATCGACCACGCGGCCCAGCAGGCCTTTGCCAACCGGTACATCCACAATCGCGCCGGTCCGTTTGACCGTATCGCCCTCTTTAATGTCTCGGTCGGATCCGAAAATCACGACACCCACATTATCGGTTTCAAGGTTCAGCGCCATACCGCGGATATTACCGGGAAATTCCACCATTTCACCGGCCTGGACATTGTCCAGACCATAGACGCGAGCGATACCATCACCCACAGACAGAACCTGGCCGACCTCAGAAACTTCAGCCTCAGCGCCGAAATTCTTGATCTGCTCCTTGAGGATTGCGGATATCTCCGCGGCCCGAATGTCCATCAGCCAACCTCTTTCAATGCAATTTTAAGGGAATTGAGTTTGGTGCGCAAAGATGTGTCGATCATTTTGGAGCCAACCTTGACGGTCAGCCCTCCCAAAATCGACGGGTCCACACGCACATTGAGAGCGACGTCCTTGCCAAGACTCTTTTTCAGGGCCTTTTTCAGATCGTCAAGTTGTGTCTTGTCCAGTTTCTGCGCTGCAACCACATCGGCAGACACTTCGCCGCGATGTTTGGCAGCAAGCCGATGGAACGCGGTAATCATTCCGGGAACAGCAAACAGTCTGCGGTTCTTCGCGGCAACCTTGATCAGATTGGCCGCAGACCCGGAAAATCCGGCTTTATCAAAGATCTTGCTGAGGGCATTGAGTTGCTCATCTGCGGAAAAAGCCGGGCTTTTCACCAGACGTTGCAGATCTTTGCTGTCCGCTATCAGGTCCGAAAAAGATGTCAGATCGGCCTCGATCCGGTCAAGCGAATTTTCCTCCAGACCAAGATCAAACAGCGCTGTAGCATAACGCCTGGCGACGCCGGACAACACCGTGTCTGTCCGCGCAGCAGAATTTTCTTGAGAAACAGTCTCGGTCACCTTTGCCCCGTCTCCTCAGGATCAAGAATCTTTTTACGGCCCGCTCAAACGGGGTACCGACACGTAATCCTGTGTTTTTTCAACACCTTGGTAAAAGGCGGAGATATCATCACAAAAACGTAGCCGGTGAAATCGCGCTTGACCTATCATATGGTTCAGCGTGGTGCAATATGGCTGTGGGTGTGTTTCGACGCTCACGCCGCCAGATTCGTGATCATAATTCAGAATCATCCGGTCACGACAATACCAAAGCCGCCGGCAGCGCTGCCACTCCAAGCCCGAATTCGAACAGGATGGAACCGGTATTGAACCGTGTCCGGCCATTATCCAGTACCATCGAAATCCCGCGGCCGGAACCGGTGAACAGCCAGCCCAGCGCCAGCGCCCAATAGGCCCCCGCAGAGGGAGCCATCAGACACAGCAGACCGACCCCCAGATAAAAGCCGGCAAGAGTTCCGCGCCCTTCCGCCACCGCTTCCGGGTGGCTGGGCTTGGTTTGAAGATGAATCAGTTTCAGGGAATAGCGCGGCGCGATAAGACAGGTGAGACCGAAACCAACGGTAATGAGGGCAGACAGACCGGCAAGATAAAACATCGGGAAACCCTTTTCGTGTCGCTGTTGTTACGAAGTTGCAGGCAGGCCAGATTAGGGTCCAGACCCTAAAAAAAACTCACTGGGTCCATATCCACAGAAACGCGCACACTGCCGCGCGCTTTTGGTCCCGCGCCCAGCCATTGGCGCACATAACGCGACAAATCGAAACCCCGCGACGCCCGCGCCAGCAATCTGAACCGGTGCCGGCCGCGCACCAGTGACATCGGTGCTTCAGCCGGCCCCAGCACGCGCACGCCCTCAGCGCGTGGTGCCGCACGGGACAGCGCCGCCGCGTGAGACGCCGCCGCTGCCTTGTCTTCGCCGGAAACGATCAGGCCCGCCAGCCGGCCAAAGGGCGGCAGCCCGCCGGCCTTGCGTTCGGCCAGTTCGCGCTCATAAAACAAATGTGGCTCGCCCTTCACCAGCGCATCAATCACCGGATGGTCGGGCTGGTAGGATTGAATCAGCCCGACGCTGCTGCCGCCGGCCCGGCCTGCCCTTCCCGTCACCTGCGCCAATAGCTGAAAGCAGCGCTCGGCCGCCCGCGGGTCGCCCTGCCCCAGAGCCAGATCCGCATCCAAAACCCCGACCAGCCGCATCAGCGGGAAATGATGGCCTTTGGCCACAAGCTGGGTGCCGACGACAATATCCACATCGCCGCGGGTCACTGCTTCCAGTTCCAGCCGCATCCGGCGCACGCCGCCCTGCAAATCCGATGACAGCATCAGAGTGCGGGCCTGCGGAAATAGCTGTTCGACTTCTTCGGCAATGCGTTCCACCCCCGGACCGCATGGCACCAGACTGTCCATGCTGTTGCATTCCGGGCAGGCTTCGGGCTTTTTCTGGGTGTGGCCGCAATGGTGGCAGGCAAGAGTGCCGCGAAACCGGTGCTCGACCAGCCAGGCAGAGCAATTTTCGCATTGAAAGCGGTGGCCGCAGGTCCGGCACAGGGTCAGGGGCGCATAGCCGCGCCGGTTCAAAAACAGCAGGCTTTGCTGGCCGGCAGCCAATGTGTCACCCAGAGCCTTGATCAGCTTCGGGGCCAGCCAGTGGCCACGGTCCGGCCCGTCAATGCGCATGTCGATGGTGGCAAGCGCGGGCAGCTCCGCCTCGGCATAACGCTCGCGCAGTTCCACATGTTTGTAGCGCCCGGTGCGGGCATTGTTGAGGGTCTCCACCGAAGGCGTCGCCGATGACAGAATAACCGGAAAGCCGGCCCTGTGCGCCCGCACCACCGCCATGTCACGGGCATGATAAATGGCACCCTCTTCCTGCTTGTAGGCCGGCTCATGTTCTTCATCGACAATCGCAAGACCGAGTTCACGAAATGGCAGAAACAGCCCTGACCGCGCGCCGGCTACGGCCCGCACTGATCCATCGGCCACGCCGCGCCAGACCTGGGCCCGGCGTTTGGGCGGCACATCGGAATGCCATTCAGCCGGGCGCGCGCCAAACCGGTCGGTAAACCGGTCGAGAAACGCGCTGGTCAGAGAGATTTCCGGCAGCAGCAGCAGCACCTGTTTGCCAAGATCAAGCGCTCTGGCAACCGCTTCAAAATAGACTTCCGTCTTGCCAGATCCGGTAATACCTTCCAGCAGGATCGGCTGAAATCCACCGGCATCCACTGCCGCCACCAATGTGTCCGCCGCGCGTTGCTGCGCATCGCTGAGTTGCGGCACACCATAGGATGTATCGGGCGGCAGCAAGGCATGCTGTGGCGGCAGCATGACTTTGTCCACTGCGCCCAGCTTCTCAAGACCATCTATGACGCCGGTGCCAACGCCCGCCGCTTCGGCTAGGCCGCGCTTGGTCCAGGCAAAGCCTTCCTGCAACTGATCGAGCACACGTCTGCGTGCCGGTGTCAGCCGCTCAGGCACAACCAGGCCCAGCCGAAAACCGGGAAGCGGCTTTGCCGGCTCCAGTGCTGCAGGTGAACGCAGCACCATGCGCAGCACCATACCCAGCGGCGCCAGAGTGTAATCTGCCAGCCAGGCAATAAAATCCAGCAGATCGTCGCGCAGGGGCGGCACATCATGTTGCGCCAGAACCGGTTTCAGTTTTGCCGAAGGCACATCGCTCTGATTGTGCTGCGAGGGCCAGACAACGCCGGTTACCTCGCGCGGCCCCAGCGGCACCACAACAAGCGCCCCCGGCTGCAGAACCATGCCATCGGGAACCAGGTAGCTGTATGGCCGGTCTATCGCCACTGGCACCAGCACATCGACAATCGCATTGCTGATGCTGTCCGGAACATCCGGTTGCTTGGTCAGACGGGTTTTGCTGGCATCCATACCATTGTCTTAGAGCCAGATCGGGCGGCGCTGCAAGACGGATTTGAATGAAGTTTTGCTCGCGCCCTCGTTTGTTTCCGGTTGGCAGGGAGCAGGTTTAAAGCGGGCTAGAACTGCAAACTCAGTTTGGACGCGATCCAATGCTGCGGCGCGCCGCCTTCGCTTGTCACATTTCCGGTAATGGAAAAGGTCGCCTCCCCGAACTGCGCTTCAACACCAAGGCCGGCCCGCAGCCAGTTCTGCTTGCGCGACCCGGACGCAAAATCAAAGCTGCCAAGACCGATCACCTGGCCGGACACGGAACTGCCATCATCCTCCAGCCGGTGCACCGCTTCAACAGTGCCGGTCAAACTGATCGTTTCGGTAACTGTAACCTTGGCGTCTACTCCGGCGCGCAATTCGTTGGATCGCTCGCAGTTCCGGTTGAACCGTGCGGGAAAGGATCCGCCGGATTCGGTGTATCCATCAAGGCATGCCGATGCGTGGGAAAATTCCGCGTAAGGTGACGTATAAGGCACCAGATTTTCCCATTGCAGGCGTGCGCGGAGACCAAAGCCATAGACATCTGTGCGACCATCGGAGCTGTCAACTATGCCACCTCCGATGAGATAATTGCGCGAAATATCCGCTTTTCCCAACAGCCCTGTGCCGCTGATCAGCGCCCATAATCCGCCAGTTTCAGTGGCATGAAGCTTGTGCAGCGCTTCGAATTTAGCGTAGGTGCTCAAGACCTCGGTTTTGCCGCCCAGCAACGTATTTTCGCTGGAGCCGGTAATACCCAGCGCGCCGTTAAGCTGGAACACACCAAAATTATGACCATAGCCAATCTCGCCAAGCGCCACATTACTGTCGATTCGGCCGCGATCCGTCCGGCCCAGATCGCCCCCGAGCCAGACAATGGATTTCCCCGAGGACGTACGCCGATCAAGTGGACGGCTGCCTGCTCCATTGAGCAGCAGTCCCACTCCGCCAACCACGGAATTGTTGGCTGACGCGGTATTTGCCAGACTGTTCTGCAGATCACTTATCACGATCAGCCCCGGACCGCCGCCGCCACCGCCGCCACCGGTATCGCCACCACCAGAATCGCCATCGCCGCCTTCACCTCCGTCACCGCCTTCACCACCATCGCCTCCGTCGCCACCTGATGTATCGGTGATATAGCTGCAGATTGAAGGGCCTGTGCCATTGCCACGGGCTATGTATAAGTCAGAGCGGAGAAAGGGCCCGAACCCGCCGGATGGGAACGTCTCGCCAACCACGACGCTGCCGTCGCAATTGGTCGCACGCGCCGTATAGGTGCTGCCATCAAGAATCGTCGCGCCGCTTGTGCGCAACCATTGCTCGATACTGACAAGACCGCTGGTTTCGTCCCAACGAAATCCTGATGGAATTCCAGGGTCGGCTATATCACCGACCGCAACTTGTCCGTTTCCCGATACGGCATAGGCAACGGATCCGCGATCCGTCTGCCCCAGTGCAGATACAACACCATCCACCCAGCGCACTGCTACTTGCCGCGAGCTCATCTGGGAACTGCCGACAATCACCCTACCATCATAGGACACATCCAAAGCTTTGGAACTACCGCCTTCCAGGGTGGACAACGCCATCATTCCCGTACCTTCGGTCCACGAAAATGCACGCGTATATGGAGCGTTTGCCTCAGAAGAAATGCCGACGGCAAGCGCGCCATCGCCCGATGTGGCATAGGCAGAGGCGGATGTCTCATTGGCATCCATCTCGCCCAAGCTGATCATGCCGTTTGCAGCGGTCCAGCGCATGGCCCGCAAGCGCCCGCTCCCGTCATAAGATCCGCCCACAATGACGCTGCCATCGGCCGAAATGCCAAGACCGGTTGAGTTGTTCGAGCCCAGCGAACCCAGATCCTGAAAGCCGCCCGAACTGGTCCAGCGATAGGCGCGGTTACCGGTGGTGACGGACTCAAAAATCGAATTGTTTGCAGTTCCGGTGATCACACTACCATCGCCGGAAATCCCTTGCGCATCGAGCTTGAACAAAATCCCGCGCGAGATGTCGCCTACCGGGCTAAATCCGCTGGGGTCGGACCAAATCATGGCATGACTGGTTGTGCCGCCGTCCAGAGGATCTGTATTTCCGATGACCAACGAGCCGTCATCGGAAACACCCGTGCCCTTGATCCTTGTTGCGGTGTTCAAATAATATTCGGCGCTTGAGGACAAGGCAAACAAGCAGGTAGTGCACAGCGCAGTCGCACCCAAAAGTCTTCTCAAGTGCGGTGACGTCATCAGCCGTCCCCCAGCTCCAATCCGCAAACCCGAACCACGTATCGAGCCGCCCGGCGCAACACCGGGGGACACAACACTGGGGGACACAAGAGTGGGCAGCTCCAAGCTTGCCCTATCCCTCGTTTGCGGGACAAAACGCTGAAGGTGCTGGAATCTTGTTACGCGGGATATGCGCTCGATGCTCATCAATGCGACAACTCGGAGCCATTTGGGTACGCTTACTGACATGACAAATTCCCCATTGGATCGGACAACCCGAAAATACGCCTAAACATCGTTGCAAATTGAATGGAATGGGGCTGCCAGGCTATCCCCTGAACAGGGGAGTTCAGGCTGTTTTAAACTGGGGCAGAATGCGCGTTGTCCGATCAACCGCTCTTCAAAATGCCGGACAAGTTGCAAAACCGGAATTTGCACTGGCAGAGAGCCAAAAGATTTCACATAAAAGGTAACCAACGGGATACGCGAGACTGCCAACAGGTGACCAGCAAGCCAGCACCCTTTCTGATCGTTGCAACATCTGCGTTGTTCGCAACCCTGTTGGGAATCTGGATCGTATGGATGGCCCTCAATCAACCATGGCTGGGACTGAAACTGGCCGGCGAAGGGCTTGAGGAAGGGCTGAGGATCGTCTCCGTGGCACCCCTCGGACCCGCGACAAACCTGAAGCCAGGCACGGTTATTCTAGATATTTCAGATGCGAGCGACCGGCATATTGCTCTGGAACCTTACGATATGGCGGAAGAACCTGATGCCGTCGACAGCTATCAGACGCTGGACAGATTCTTTATGCGTCAGCAGACAATTTACGACATCATCGCTGATGGCGAAATATCTCTGACATTTGCGGACGGAAGCCAGGTTTCACTTGTGGCGGCACCTGCACGCCCTCTGAACGACCTGCCGATGGCGTTCTGGATACAAATCGCAGTTGGACTTTGCGGCAGCGTCATCGGCGCCTGTGTGTGGGCGCTGAGGCCGGACATGCCAGGCGCTCGGGCACTGGCCCTCAGCAGCGTGATGCTGATGCTTTCAACCTACCCTTCTGCACTTTATCTGACGCGAGAACTGGCATTGGACGGAACATTTTTCCGGCTTTTGAATTCCATTAATCCATTAGGCTCCCTTGGCTTTGCCGTTTCACTGCTGATCCTGTTTCTGGTCTATCCGCGCGCGTTGGTATCGTCCTCGATCATCACTGCGATTTTGATTCTGTTCAGCCTGTGGTGGCTGATGGATATATTGCGGATAGGCCTGCCCGGCCCCGGCATCGGTCGCTATATGCCGACCGCTCTTGCTGGCCTCGCTGCGCCGGTCATGGCAGCGGTGCAATATTGGGCGTCCAGGGGCGATCCACTGATGCGCGCCGCCCTTGGCTGGTTCGGACTGTCCCTGAGCGTTGCCATTGCCATATTCATACTTTTATTCGTCACGCCCAGCCTCTTGGGGCAGCCGCCGCTGGCACCACAGGCCTTCTCCTACGCCCTGGCCCTTCTTGTCTATGGCGGTATTGCTCTCGGCATCGCGCGGTACCGGATTTTTGATCTGGACCGCTGGGCGTTTCGCATTCTGTTTTACGTCGGCGGGGCCATGGCATTTGCGGCGCTTGATGTTTTTCTGGTCGCAGTGATCGCGCTGGATATGCTGCCTGCATTCGGGCTGGCGCTGCTGATCGTGGCATTGCTCTACCTGCCGCTCAGGGATGTTATGGCGCGGTGGTTCATGCCGGCGCCAAATGGCCGTCACCAGATATTCCTGAAGGTTGTCGGTGTCGCCTTAACCTCAAACAGCGCCAGCCGGAACCAGAGTTGGGAAAACCTGCTGCGACAGGTGTATGACCCGCTTTCAGTGACAGTCTCGCCGGAGCGAAGCAATCCAGAAATCGGGGAAAACGGACTTGCCCTGTTGATACCCGGCTGCGGTTTTGTGCCTTCCCTGAAACTCCGCCACGCCCATAGCGGGCGCAGACTGTTTTCCCGCCGCGACATCGAGCTTGGCGACGAGCTTTGCGCCATGCTGTTACATTCCTGCGAAAGCCGCGAAGCCTATGAAAAGGGAACCGCCGAGGAGCGCGACCGCATCGCCCGTGATACCCATGACAATATTGGCGCAAAGCTTTTAAGCGCGTTGCACGGCACCGCGTTGGAGCGAAAGGACACCATGATTCGCGAGGCCCTGTCCGATCTGCGCGACATTATCAACAATCCCTCTGGCATCACTCAGACACTCGATGAATTGCTGGCGGAATTACGCCTGGAAACCGCAGAACGGCTTTCGGCCGCTGGCCTTTCTCTGCACTGGAGCGTCGAAGGCGAAACGCTCAGCGGCGTATCGGCAGAAATTGTTCATGCTTTGCGGTCAATCATCCGCGAGGGTGTCAGCAATACATTGCGCCACGCTAAGGCCGCCTCAATGACAATTTCCGTCCTGCTGCACCATGAGCATCTGCAATTGACAATTTCCGACGATGGCAGAGGCATTCCTGCACATCGGACCAATCATGACGGGCTTGGTCTGGACGGTATCCGCGCCCGGCTGGAAGCGCTCGGGGGCACATTTGAGACGGCCAGCGCCAATCCGGGATTCAGCCTTTGCGCCATTATCCCGTGTGAGCGCGGAGACACGCCATGAAGACCATACTGATTGTAGAGGATGTGGCAGAAACACGCCAATGGTTGTCCGGTATAGCGCAATCGGCCTTTCCGGGGTGCAACATTACCCTGGCTGGCCGGGTGCGCGAGGCTTTGGCAACCCTGTCGCGAACATGCTTTGATCTTGTCCTGATTGATCTGACGCTGCCCGATGGCAACGGGTTTGAAATTCTGCGCTGGATTCGGCTCAACTGCCCTGACACACTGTGCGTGGTGACAACCGTGGTCAGCAATGATGCCAACATAGTGGCGGCTTTATCGGGGGGTGCGAACGGATATCTTCTCAAGGAGCAACCGCCGGAGCGCATCACACTGCAATTGCAGCAACTGTCGGAAGGTATCCCCGCATTATCGCCATCAATTGCGCGCAGGATCATGGAACATTTCAGCCATACCGGCCCGGCTGCGGAATCCAGTGCCGAGTTAACCTCCCGCGAGAGGGAGGTTCTCGCCCTGATCAGCAGGGGTTTGCGGAACATTGATGTCGCGGAGCAGCTTGGAGTATCGGGGAGCACTATTGCCAGTCATCTCAAATCGATCTATCGCAAGCTTGGCATCTCCTCACGTGCTGAAGCATCATGGCACGCCGCCCAAATGGGCTTGACGCCGGCAGCGCGGGATTGAGTGGCAAACAATCGCGGCTACACCAAATCTTCCATAGCGCTGCAATTCAGAATATGCGATTGAACGCCATGCAAAGATACAGTCTCCAGAAATAAGTAAGGATCCGCCATGAAATTTTTTGTTGATACGGCAGATATCAAAGAAATCACCGAGATGAACGATACCGGTCTGCTCGATGGGGTTACGACCAACCCGTCCCTGATCATGAAGTCCGGGCGCGATATCCTGGAAGTCACCAAGGAAATCTGTCAGATCGTTGAAGGCCCGGTGTCCGCCGAAGTCACTGCCACCGAGTATGACGGCATGATGAAGGAAGCAGCTGTTCTGGCAAAGATTGCAGACAATATCTGCATCAAGCTGCCACTGACCCTGGACGGGCTGAAAGCCTGCAAGGCGTTGACATCCGATGGACACAAGACCAATGTCACTTTGTGTTTTTCAGCAAACCAGGCGCTTCTGGCAGCAAAGGCCGGCGCGACTTTCGTCTCGCCCTTTGTCGGCCGGCTGGATGATATGAGCGTTGACGGCATGGATCTGATTGCCGACATCCGCATTATCTTTGATAATTATGATTTCCAGACCCAGATTCTGGCCGCTTCGATCCGCACCGTCGAGCATGTCAGACAGGCGGCTCTGATCGGTGCTGATGTGGTAACGGCGCCGCCAGCAACCCTGAAAGCCCTGGTGAAACATCCGCTGACGGACAAGGGCCTTGCGGCCTTTCTGGAAGACTGGAAAAAAACCGGCCAGTCAATCGCCTGATTTTACAGCATCACCCGGGCGGCTGAGATTGATCTGCCGCCCGTGATCCCAAAATGGCGCTGCCGACGCGCACATGAGTCGCGCCAAGCATGATCGCCGTGTCAAAATCACCACTCATGCCCATCGACAGGCCGGACACACCGGCTTCTTCCGCCAGTTGGCGCAGCAGCGCAAAATGCGGTGCGGCCACCTGATCCGCGGGCGGAATACACATCAACCCGTCAATATTCAGGCCAATCTCGTCACGGCACGTCCTGACGAAAGCCACCGTCTCCGCCGGGGTTACGCCGGCCTTCTGCGCCTCGTCTCCGGTGTTGACCTGAACGAAGAAACGCCGCTTCACACCAAGCTTGTCCTCCGCCTTTTTCAGGGCCTTGGCGATTTTGATGCGGTCAACCGTTTCAATGACATCGAACAGAGCGACGGCATCTTCCGCCTTGTTGGATTGCAACGGGCCGATCAGATGAAGCTCCAGATCGGGATAAAGCTCCCGCAATTCAGGCCATTTGCCCTGCGCTTCCTGCACCCGGTTTTCGCCAAAAACGCGCTGACCCTGCTGAAACAAGGGCTCCAGCGCCTCGGCCGTAAAGGTCTTGCTGACCGCCACCAGATTGATAGCTGCCAGCTCGCGTTCATAACGCTGCGCCGCTTCGGCGATCTCGCCGCGTACATTTGCAAGCCGGGCGATGGTCTCGTCCGGATCTGGAGTTGGTGAGGGGGCCCACGCCATGAATTGGTCCTGTTGCTGATGATTCCACTGCACTGCCTTTTATTGCAGTTGACCGCCGCTGTCATTTCTGGTGTTTGTCTCGCCGAGATTTGAAAGCAGCTTCCGGAAATTTGAGCGCAGAAATATGGCCTCCGCAAAAGTGCAGACAGAACGTTACAACCCCCAGATCGTTGAGCCGCGCTGGCAGAAAATCTGGACCGGGCAGGAGCTGTTCTCAACGCAGACTGACGACCCGCGCGAAAAATATTATGTGCTTGAAATGTTTCCCTACCCTTCGGGGCGCATTCATGTCGGCCATGTGCGCAATTATGCCATGGGTGACGTGGTCGCCCGGTTTAAACGGGCAAAGGGTTTCAACGTGCTGCACCCGATGGGGTGGGACGCGTTTGGCATGCCGGCTGAAAATGCGGCGATGAAGAACAAGATCCATCCCAAAGCCTGGACCTATGCCAATATTGCCGCCATGCGCAGCCAGCTGAAATCCATGGGTCTGTCGCTGGACTGGCAACGTGAATTCGCCACCTGCGATGTCGCCTATTACCACCAGCAGCAGAAACTGTTTCTGGATTTTCTTCAGGCCGGCATCGCCTACCGCAAGAAATCCAAGGTCAACTGGGATCCGGTCGACCGCACCGTGCTGGCCAATGAACAGGTCATCGACGGCAAGGGCTGGCGCTCCGGAGCGGATGTCGAACAGCGCGAACTCACCCAGTGGTTTTTCAGAATTTCGGACTATTCCGAAGATCTGCTGACCGCGCTGGATGGACTTCAGCGCTGGCCTGACAAGGTTCGCCTGATGCAGAAAAACTGGATCGGCCGGTCGGAGGGCATGTCTGTCCGGTTTGCCTTTGACGGTGCCGATCGGGATCCGCTGGAAATCTTCACCACACGGCAGGATACCTTGTTCGGAGCCAGCTTCATGGCGCTGTCACCGGATCATCCGCTGACCGCAGATCTGGCCAAAGACAATGCAGAACTGGCGGCTTTTGTTGCCGAATGCCGCAAACAGGGCACCAGCGTCGTTGCTGTGGAAACTGCTGAAAAACGCGGCTTTGACACCGGCCTGCGCGTCAAACATCCGCTCCAGGAAGCCACTTTGCCGGTTTATGTCGCCAATTTCGTGCTGATGGATTACGGCACCGGCGCGATTTTTGGCTGTCCGGCCCATGACCAGCGTGATCTCGACTTTGCCAACAAATATAAATTGCCGGTGACGCCTGTTGTGCTGCCACCGGATGCCGATGCCGCCGATTTCACGATTGACGATGAAGCCTATACCGGCCCTGGCCGCATTTTCAATTCCGGCTTTCTCGACGGTCTCAGCATTGAAGCGGCCAAACAGGCGGTCGCCGAGCACCTTGAGCAGACCATGCTTGACGGCGCACCCCTGGGCACACGGCAGATCAATTACCGCCTGCGCGACTGGGGTATTTCGCGGCAGCGCTACTGGGGCTGTCCGATACCGATCATTCATTGCCCCAGCTGCGGCCCCCAGCCGGTTCCCGAAGATCAGTTGCCGGTCGAACTGCCGGACGATATCGATTTTGAAACACCCGGCAACCCGCTCGACCGCCATGCCAGCTGGAAACATGTCGCCTGCCCGGCCTGCGGCAAGGAAGCGGTCCGCGAAACCGATACAATGGACACATTTGTCGATTCATCGTGGTATTTCGCCCGCTTCACCGCGCCGCGCAGCACCACGCCGACGGACCCGCAGGCAGCCGATGCCTGGCTGCCGGTCAATCAGTATATTGGCGGTGTGGAACATGCGATCCTGCATCTGCTGTATTCGCGCTTTTTCGCCCGCGCCATGTCGCGCTGCGGTCACATGTCCATAGAAGAACCGTTTGAAGGCCTGTTTACCCAGGGCATGGTGGTCCATGAAGCCTATCATGACGGCCAGGAGCGCGCTTGGTTTGCGCCCGCTGAACTGCGTTTTGAGGGCGAGGGCGCTGATCGCAGGGCATTCCTGATTGACGGCGGTCAGGAAGTGACCATCGGCAAGATCGAGAAAATGTCGAAGTCGAAACGCAACACCGTCGATCCTGACGATATTATCCGCACCTATGGCGCGGATACGGCGCGCTGGTTCGTGCTGTCGGATTCGCCGCCGGAACGCGATGTCATCTGGACTGACGCCGGTGTTGAGGGTGCCCATCGATTTGTGCAGCGGGTCTGGCGTCTGGTTCAGGAAGTTGCGGCGCTCGATATGGCGGCAGGCTCCCCCAAGGATCACGCCTTGACTGCCGCTGCGCACAAGGCGCTGCATGCTGTGGAAGCGGACATTGATGGCCTGCGTTTCAACCGTGCTGTCGCTCAGATCTATGAATTGGCGAATGCGATTTCAGCTCAGCTCAGCAAGGCCGAGGCCGCTGCTGAGAATAGCGCAAATGGTGCGATCCGCAACGCTTTTGAAATGATGCTTCATGCTTTGGCCCCAATGATGCCGCATCTGGCAGAAGAGTGCTGGAAGCAACTGGGACATTCCGATTTGATTGCAAGCCGTCCCTGGCCTAAGGTGAATGAGGCGCTGCTTTCGGAAGACACCATCATTCTGCCGGTGCAGATCAACGGTAAGCGGCGCGCCGAAATCACGGTTCCGAAAGAGGCGTCCAAACAGGCAGTGGAAGAGGCCGTTCTGGCTATGCCGGCCGTGTTGAAAGCACTGGATGGCAGGGCTCCGAAGAAGCTGATTGTTGTGCCCGGACGCATTGTGAATGTGGTGGTTTGATTAACTTAATAATGAGATATTTCGGCAGTTTATCGTGAGCGAGAACACACAGATGCAGTTGATTTTGCGAATTCTCAAATCCCCGGCTCCGGCTATTATTGCACTCGGCCTGCTGACCGCAGCCTGCAATGTCCGGCCAGTCTATGGGCCAGGCAGCGGCTCCGGCATGGTGCAGGTATCGGAGGAAATGGCCGCAATCGCAATTGATCCGGCCAAAGACCGGGTCTCTCAGGAACTGCGCAACCGGCTGATCTTCAATTTCAATCTTGGCCGTTCTGTTGCCGAAAAGAAATACCAGATGAGCTACACTCTGGATGAGTCAGATGATGCCATCGCCATTGAGGCGCGCAGCGGTGCCCCGGCATCCTACCGCCTGACTGCGATTGTCAAATTCCGCATAGTGGATCCTGTGGCCAACACCACATTGACTGCAGGCACAGTACGCGCCAGCGCCTCCTATGACCGCTCATCGCAAAGCTTTGCCAATATCCGCGCCCGCCGTGATGCGGAAAACCGGGCAGCAAAATCGGCTGCCGACGAAATCACAGCCCGGGTATCCACCTATTTTGCCACCCAGCGATAAATTATGGCCGTTCTGCAGAAGGAAGCACTGAATTCCTATCTGAAAAACCCGTCAATGCGGTATCGCATCGTTCTGGTCTTCGGGCCGGACAGAGGGTTGGTATCGGAACGCGCCAGCGCCATTCTCGATAAGTTGCAGCAATCCTCAGGCGGCAATTCCGACGACCCTTTCGGTCTGACCCGCATTGCCGCAGAAGACCTCAACAGCGATCCTCAGCGGCTGGCAAATGAGGCCTATACCATCTCGCTGTTCGGCGGCACGCGTTTTATCCACGCCAAGGCTCATGGTGCCCGCAACCTGCAGGACCAGATCGCTCCACTGCTGAAAGATCTGCCGCAGGACACCTTCATCATTATCGAAGCGGGAGATGTGAAAAAAACCACAGCCTTCCGCAAATTGATTGAAAAAAGCGATGACGCTGCCGCCATCGCGTGTTTTGCCGATGATACGGCCAGCCTGAATCAATTGGTCAGCGACGAACTGGAAGCCTTTGGCCTCAGCATGACGAAAGACGCCAGACAGAGGCTTGTCAGCCAACTGGGCGGAGACCGTCTCGCCAGCCGTCGCGAAATTGAAAAACTCTGTCTGTTTGCAGCCGATAAGGGCACAATCAGCGAGGAGGATGTCCTGGCTCTGTCCGGTGACAGTTCGGTGCTGTCTGCCGATGCACTCAGCGATGCTGCCGCCCTGGGGCAGATGCCGGCCCTGATGGATGCACTGGCACGGATGGATGCAGGTAGCCTCAGTCCTTCCGCCGCAGGTCCCTTGATCTTGCGCAATTTTCAAATTCTGCATAAAGCCCGAATCATGGTTGAACAGGGGGTTCCGGCAGCTCAGGTGGTGGAGCGGGTAACCCCGCCGATTTTTTTCATGCGCAAAGGCGCGGTGCGCAAACAGCTGGGAATGTGGACCGTTGCCCGGCTGGAGCGTGCCCTTGCGCTGCTCTCCGAGGCAGTTTTGAAAAGCCGCCAGCAGCAGGGGCTCGCAACCGCTCATCTGGGAGATGCGTTAATCCGTATTGCGGGAAACGCCCGCCGCGGATAAGGCGTTCGGCACTGGAACAAAACACCCCATAATCGGGAAAATTTAGACGCTGGAACGTCGCAATCAGATAACAGGTAGTTTAATTTCGCGACTTGGTTCCGCGTAGCTCCCACGATGGAAGAAATACATTTATGACATTTGAGCAAATGTTTCTGTTTGGTCTGTTTGCGGCAGTCTTCGCCATGCTGATCTGGGGCCGATACCGCTATGATCTGGTCGCATTCGGTGCGTTGGTCGTGGCATTAATTGTCGGCGTTGTGCCTTACAAGGAAGCATTTTCCGGTTTTGGCCATCCGGCGACCATCATCATCGCCCTTGTGCTGGTGGTCTCAAGCGGGTTGATCAATTCCGGGGCCATCGATCTCATCACACGCCGGCTTCTGGCCACAGAACGGCCGATTTCCCAGCATATCGGCATTCTCGGCGTAGTCGGCGGCATTCTGTCCGCCTTCATTAACAATGTCGCCGCCCTTGCCATTCTCATGCCCGTCGACATGCAGGCAGCCGCCAAGGCGAAACGCATTGTCGGCATTACCTTGATGCCGCTTGCCTTCTCCACGATTCTTGGCGGCATGATCACCCTCATCGGTACGCCGCCAAACATCATTATTGCTGCCTATCGGGGCACAGTGACCGGGGTTCCCTTTTCGATGTTTGATTTTGCACCGGTGGGAATTGCCTGCACCATTGCAGGCATTGCCTTCATTGCCCTTGTGGGATGGCGGCTCATTCCGGTGGATACATCAAAATCGGAACAGGCAGCCGATTTCAGTTCGCTGGGCCAGTATATTGCTGAACTGGTGGTCGGCAAAGACAGTCCTGCGCTTGAAAAAATGGTGCGAGATCTGGATGGCGACGCGGAAGAGGCCGACGTGGTTACGATCGGGCTGGTGCGCAACGGAAGCAGATTGCCGGGCCGCGCCCGCACCAATGAAATCCGCGAGGGCGACATTCTGGTGGTCGAAGGGTCGCCGGATTCAATCGACAAATTCCGCTCTGCTTTGAAGCTCTCTTTCATCGGCGAGAAGCGCCACGAAAAAATTGCCTCTGAAGGCATGGCCCTGATGGAGGTCGTGGTGCCGGACGACGCCCGCATCATCGGCCGCTCGGCGATGGATATGAAACTGCTCTATCGGCAGAATACCACCCTTCTGGGCGTGTCACGAAAAGGCAAGCGCTTCGTTGACCGGGTGCGTCATCTGGCTATTGAGAGCGGCGACGTGCTGTTGCTGCTCGGCGCGTCGGAGTATTTGCCGAGTGTCGCCAACTGGCTTGGCGTGCTGCCCCTGCGTGAACGCGGTCTCATCGTCACCCAGCACAAACGCGCCAGCCTGGCCGTGGGCCTGTTCGGCATCGCACTTGCGCTTGCGTCTTTTGGCGTGTTGCAACTGGCAATCGCCCTGGCGGCCGTGGTGGTGCTTTATGTGGTGTTGAAAATCGTGCCGATTTCCACACTCTACGAGCAGATTGAATGGCCCGTAATTGTTCTGTTGGGGTCGATGATACCGCTGGGCACCGCGCTGGAAACCTCCGGGGGCACCGAACTGATTGCCAATACCATTGTGTCATACACCGGCTCTTTTCCCATTCCGGTGGTTCTCATCGTTCTTATGATTGTCACAATGACCCTGTCTGACCTGCTCAACAACACTGCAACTGCTGTGATTGCAGCACCGATTGCCGTCAACATTGCCGGAGCGCTGAATGTCAATCCGGATCCGTTCCTGATGGCGGTTGCAGTGGCGGCCTCCTGCGCCTTTCTGACCCCGATCGGTCACAAGAACAACACGTTGATCATGGGCCCGGGCGGTTACCGCTTTGGCGATTACTGGCGCATGGGTCTGCCGCTTGAAATCATCGTGATTGCCGTTTCAATACCGGTGATCCTGTTGGTCTGGCCGTTGTGAAGCGGCAGGGCTGTTATGCATCCGCCTGTGCGGCACCATTGACCGCCGGTTCTGCCAGCGGTATCGCGACGGTTTATTGCGCAACCGGTGCGGCTTCCGTAGCCCCTGCGTCGCGTCTGACAGATTGCATCGCCGGGATACTGGAAATCTGTGTTTGCGGCACATACGGCTCGCCGCGATATCTCGCCACGGCCTTGCCAATCCCCTCTGGCACCGCATAGGGCGGGCAGGCCGCGTCCGGGATAAATTTCCCGCCTTCTGCTGCCTCAGCGTTAAACACATAACGTTTGTTGCAGACATTCACCTTCGGCATCTGACCGGTCGCCTCAAAATGGTCTGAACCGAGTTTGAGCATGCGCCAGAAATCAAGATGCGGGCTGGTGCTGTACCGCGCCAGATTGGCATTGGTCATGCGAAACGGAAAGGCCTGAACCTGAAAGGATTTCTGCCCCGCACTGAAACTTTCCCGACCAAGCTGATAGATTTCCTCAATATGCTCGTCTTTCATGGCATAGCACCCGGCCGATGAGCAGGATCCATGCACCATGAGATAGGTTCCGGTCCGCTTGTTGGCCCGGTCAAACTCATTGGGAAAGCCCAGATTGAACGACAGATAGTAATTAGACTTCGGGTTCATCAGGCCCGGCACGATGGTGTAAAAACCCTCGGGCGCCTGGCGGTCGCCCTCTTTGAATTTGGGGCCGAGTTCACCGGACCAGGCACAAATATCATATGACTTGTAGAGCGCGTATTTGCGGTCAATCTCGCGCCACTTCCAGACCTCCAGCTTCGCATCCTCCTTGAAAATACGAACTACCATGGGTGAACCGGCCTCCATTTTCAGGGATTCAAGCCGTGTCTTGGTGGCCTTCGACAAAGGTTTCGTATGGCGCTCATCAAAATCGAAATTCGGATTGCATGCGGCCAGCACAACAAAAAAAGTCAATACGGCTGCCATGCGTAAACGAGCGGAATATTGAGACAACACGGATCGAAACAGGGCCAAACGGAAATCCCCTAAACAGTTTGATCAATCAAGTCAGAATATGGTTGATATTCGGTTAGCGCAAATCACGGAAATGTGGACATTTTGCGCACCTACCCGCCTGACATCTGATTTATTTTAATCTAATGTGATTTTTCACCCAGCTGATGATCTATTTCCCGACACCATCATTTCATAATATTTGGCTGTGATTTTTCCTCTCCGTGCGTCTTGAATGGGCTGGCATGCATTCTGCAACAGGCAAACTTCAACTCCGGGCCCACCCTTTGCGCCGCGCAATTGACCCGTGGTTAGTCCTGTGTGGGTTACTGATGGCTCTGACAGTCGGCAGTGGCAGCGCTGCAGCCGCCGCCAATACAGAGCAAGCAGCCCTGTCCGCGTGTGGCTTCAAACCTGCCCCACCGGGAATGATTGTCCAGGCCGATGCCAAAGGCGGCCTGGTGCTGGATGATGGCCGAAAACTCAGATTATCCGATGTCTGGATGGCAACACCGGACAATCTGCTCCGCCAGGTCATCGGCCGAGAAATTATTCCCTATCCAGCGGCGAAGCAACCGGATCGGACGGGATATCTGCCGGCACACATAATTGTGAAACCGGACGTCACGATGCCTTATGCTGGTTGGCTGCAGGCTGATCTGTTGGCAAGGGGGCAAGCATTTCTCTATATTTACCCCGATCAGACGAGTTGTGCCGAGGCTCTGTATTCTTCTGAAAAGTCCGCGCAAATGGCCGGCATCGGCATCTGGAAACTGGATTTAAGCCAAAAATATCCCATATTTTCAACTGGAGACATGGAACCATTTTTCGTTGGTACAGTTGAACATCTTACAATAGAACGCGCTGCGGGGCGTTACGGAATCATTAGGGGCGTTGTGCTAAGCACAGGCAGCGCAGGACGGTGGCGGTATCTCAATTTCGGACAGAACTACGCGCAGGATTTTACAGTGCGGATGACTGCGGGCGTGGAAAAGCATTTCGTCGATATCGGTTTCCCCTTGCAGGCACTGAAAAGCAGGCGCGTTGAAATACGGGGCGTCATCCAGTCAAAAGGCGGCCCCATGATCGATATCTTCAACCCAGCACAAATCGTAATAGAGGAGTGAGCGGGCTTGCCGTATTTGACAAGTCAGTTTTTTCAGATCGCAGCGGCGTTCCGGTTTCGGCGTCGTGCGGCCGTTGCACGCCGTGCTGGATTTTCCGGAGTGTGGACAGGTAACGGTCTGCGGCGTATCCGGCCGCTTGTCGCGCTTGTTCTGGCTTTTCCGCTGGTGTCGGCCTGTGTGTCCTTTCCCGGAGCGCCCAGCCTGTCGGGGCTGGCTCCCGGTGCGGGCTCTTCGATCGGTCAACGCGAGCACCCGCGCGTCGTCAGCGCCTATGGCGGGCGCTACCGTGACAAGGACGTCGAAGCCCTTCTGGACGACGTCATTGAACGGCTGGTCGCAGTCTCGTCCAATCCGCGACAGAACTATCGTCTGACCATACTGAACTCGCCCGTTGTCAACGCTTTTGCCTTGCCCGGCGGCTATCTCTATGTCACCCGCGGTTTGCTGGCGCTGGCCAATGACACATCGGAAGTGGCAGCTGTGCTGTCCCACGAAATGGCGCATCTCACGGAAAATCACGCCTTTCAAAGACAACAGCGGGCTCAGGAAGCCAAACTGACCAACAAGGTGATGACCGAAGCCATTACTGACGAGATGGAAGCCCAGATTGCCCTCACATCCAGCCAGGTTTCACTGGCAAGCTTCTCCCGCGGACAGGAACTGGCCGCCGACCGGATTGGTGTTGAAATGATGGTCCGGGCGGATCTTGATCCCTATGCTGCGGCGCGCTTTTTGACCAGCATGGGACGGTTTGGGCGCTTTCGCGCGGAAAGCCTGACGAGCAACGCCAACAGCCCGAATTTTCTCGCCTCCCATCCCGCTACTCCAGCCCGCATTTCTCAGGTCGTGCAGACCGCACGCTCGTTTAATGTCGCAACCAGCGAACGGACGGAAGAACGCGCGCGCTATCTGGCGGCGATTGATGGCCTGACATTCGGCGATGATCCTGCTGAAGGCTATGTGCGCGGCCGGTCCTATTTGCATCCCAAGCTGGGTTTTGCGTTTGAGCTGCCCAACAGCTACACGCTTGAAAACACTCCCGACGCCGTCCTTGCCGCAGACAAGAACGGCACCGCCATGCGGTTTGACGGCATTCAGATTCCGGCGCAGCTGTCCCTGGTCGACTACATGGGATCTGGCTGGATCGGCGGCCTGGATCCGGCAACCATTCAGGGGCGCACGATCAATGGTATGGAAGCTGCCACTGCAAATGCCCGCGCCAAAGGCTGGCGCTTTCGCATCGTCGTGATCCGTTTGAAAGACGCGACCTACCGGTTCTTGTTCGCCAATGCGGACGAAACCACTGATCTGGAAACTGACGCTGATCAGACACTGGCCAGTTTCCGGCGTCTTGGCCGGGCGGAAAAAGCCGGGCTGAAACCACTTTCACTGAAAATCATGCCGGTTCGCAATGGCGACACAGTGGCCTTGATGGCCGCCCGGATGCAAGGCGTTGACCGCCAGACCAAGCTGTTCCTAGTCCTGAACGGCATTCAGGAAGGTGCGGGCTTGCGCCCCGGCAGTCTGGTCAAGATCGTGGTGGACTGACGACCTTCAGGACCTGGATCATTGTGAAAAATACACTCTGTGCTTTTCTAAATGGCGGTTTTCATGAATAAGGGTTTTCTGTTTCACCCGGTCTTCCCCGGACCTGCACATAAGAGCCAACCTCATGCCCTCCATCGCTCTCTCGCCTCTGGCACCAAAATCCCTGCCGCAAATGCCGGTCATTTCCGGGCTTTTATTTTCAACGGCAGAAGCCGGTATCAAATATCGCGACCGCCGCGATGTCCTGCTGGTTCAGTTTGAAGACAACGCCCAGATAGCCGGGGTTTTCACCCGCTCACGCTGTCCCTCCGCTCCGGTGGAATGGTGTCAAGCGCATCTGACAAGCGGCACTGCGCGTGCACTGCTGGTCAATTCCGGCAATGCCAATGCATTTACCGGGCAGAAAGGCCGCGATGCGGTCGAAATCTCCGCCCGGCTGACGGCAGAGGCGATTGGCTGCGCGCCCGAAGATGTATTTCTCGCCTCAACCGGTGTAATCGGCGAGCCTCTGCCTGCGGAAAAATATGCCCTCATCATGGATCAGTTGGCAGGCAGCGGTGCGGCCACATCCGACGCCTGGGAAACCGCAGCACGCACCATCATGACCACCGATACATTTCCGAAGCTTGCAACCCGGACATTTGATCTGGCCGGCCGGACTTATACGATCAACGGCATGGCAAAGGGATCGGGCATGATACAGCCGGACATGGCCACCATGCTGTCATTCCTGTTTACCGATGCGCCGCTCCCGGCGAAAACGCTGCAGGCTGCCCTGGCCAACACCATCGGCCGGACCTTCAATGCCATAACGGTGGATAGTGACACCTCGACCAGCGACACCGTGCTGCTGTTCTCTCTGCCTGGCAAAAATGACTTGTTGGAGGATAGTGACACCGCCGGGTTTGAAGATGCTCTTGCGGCGCTGATGAAAGATCTGGCGCTGCAGGTCGTGCGCGATGGCGAAGGTGCCCGCAAGCTGGTTGAGATCACCGTCAGCGGCGCCGAAAGCGACGCATCCGCCAAAAAGATCGCATTCTCGGTGGCCAATTCGCCGCTGGTCAAAACCGCGATTGCCGGCGAGGACGCTAATTGGGGCCGCATTGTCATGGCCGTCGGCAAGGCGGGCGAACCGGCTGACCGCGATCTGTTGTCGATCCAATTCGGCGATATCCGGGTGGCTGAGAACGGAATCCGCTCTGAAGGATATTCAGAGGAAGCCACCAGCGCCATGATGCAGTTGGATGAAATACCGATCCGCATTGACGTAGGCGTTGGCTCTGGCAAGGCAACCGTGTGGACCTGCGATCTGACCAAGGAATATGTAGCGATCAATGGCGATTACAGAAGCTGACACCTCAATCAGATCGCTGGAACTGGCAGGCTTTGCCTCATGGCCGGCCGCCAAGCTGGTCACAGACGGGTCATGGCAGATTCGCCTGTCGCCCCACCTGCCTTATAAACGCACCAATTCAATCAATTGCCTTGATGCGGCGGACAAAGCCCGCATCAAGCCGCGTCTGGCCCGGGCAATGGCGGTATTTGCCGAGAGCGGCGTTCAGCCAACCTTGCGCGCTACACCGCTGACCCCGCCGGAGTTGATCCAAGCCTGCAGCACAGATGGCTGGTCCGATCCTTATTCTGAATCTGTGGTGATGACCGCCCCCTTGCAGTCAGTGTTCAATCACGGCGATTTTGAGGTTTTTGATGATCCCGCCCCGCAATGGATTGCCGACTACATGGCACTGACCATGGACCGAACCATTGATGCGACTGCTATTACAAAAGCGCTCTCCGCCATTGAAAAACCGGTTCGCTTCTTCCGTGTTGCCGCGCCGGGTCAGTGTCTTGGCGTGGCCGTTGCCGTGATTCAGGGGACATTGGTCGGTCTGTTCGGTCTGGCGGTGGCACAAGCTGCACGCCGCACCGGGCTTGGCCGCACACTCAGCCATGCCGCTCTGGCCTGGGGCGCCGACAATGGCGCCAGCACCGCATGGCTGCAGGTGGAGGCGGGCAATTTGCCTGCCAGACGGCTCTATGACGCGCTTGGCTTTGGCGAACGCTATCGCTATGCCTATCACAGTTTCAACACTGCCAGCGACCAACTCGGACAGATAGAATGACAGTTCAGAACATCGTGCTGGTGGCGGCCTGTGCCCTGCTTGACCGGGATAATCGCATTCTGCTGGCCCAGCGCCCACAGGGAAAGCCGATGGCCGGATTGTGGGAGTTTCCGGGGGGCAAGGTGGAAACCGGGGAAACCCCGGAGGCCAGTCTGATCCGCGAATTGCAGGAAGAACTTGGTGTTACCGCCACTCTGCCCTGTCTCGCGCCATTGACCTTCGCCAGCCACTCATATGATGATTTTCACTTGCTGATGCCACTTTACGTGTGCCGCCGCTATGAAGGTCCGGCAGGACTGGGCTCGGGATATGGCCGGGAAAACCAGGCTTTGAAATGGGTCCGCCCCCGCGATTTACAGAATTATGACATGCCGGTCGCTGACATTCCCCTGATTCCCCATCTGGTCGACTTGCTGGGTTAAGGCCCGTTTCTGTTTAGATCATTTGACCGGTTTAGCCTGTCCCGCCTTTTCACCTGCCGGGGTTTCCGGCACGCCCAGCGCATCAGCCAGACGCGTTCTGGCCGAGCCCGGCCGCAATGGTTTTTGCTGACTCTCATGAGGAGCCCAACCCGACAGCGAGATGATCTGAAACGTGGCCGGCACCTTGCCATCTGCTTCGGCAAAACGATTTGCGTACAGTGTCATCGCCCGCATCACAACATCGCGGCGCAGCGGTTGCAGCGCGCCTGAGCGCAGAATATTGGTCGCCCCCATGGCGCGCAGATCGGACAGTAGCCGCAGCGGGTTGCTGTAACGCACGACCAGAGTGTCGATGTCCGCAACGGGCAGAGCAAAACCTGCTCTCTGCAACAGCGAACCCATGTCCCGCATTTCACCAAAAGGCAGAATACGCGGCGCGGCACCGCCCAGAATTTCGCTTTCCGCTTCCAGCATCACCTGACGCAATTCAATCAAGGTGTCACCACCAAGCAGCGCCCCCAGAAACAGCCCGTCCGGCTTCAGAGCGCGGCGCAATTGTATCAGCGTTCCCGGCAGATCATTGGCAAATTGCAACGACAGTACCGATGTAATCAGATCATAGCAGCCGCCATTTTCCGGCAGATCGCCAAGCCGCCTGTCCGATTCATTGCGGGGGTGATCAATATCGGCATTTGCAAACCCCCTGCCGGCAGAGGCAATGTGGACCTTGCCGGTCGCCAGCAGCGCCTGTGCCAGAGCCTCATCAGGGGCATCCACATCCAGCGCATGTTCAAAGCTGCGGCTGACCGCTTCAAGTCGCTCCACCAGATCGAGGATCGCCGATTGTCGAAGGAAACCGGCATCGGCAAAGCGTTGCTTACAAGCCAAAGCCCTGCGCCGCCGCGCCGAAAGCAATACATGATCGAAAAGAGCCGGCACATTGGACATGATTTACGCTAGACCGTTTCCTGATTGTGAAAGCCGTTCAGACCGCCAAATGCTGAAATCTCGCAGACGACGAAACGCGCAATTGCACCTGGACTGATGCGGCACTGGAGCGCTGCAACAGCCAGCTTACATGCCCTCGAGCCGCTCAGCCATTTCATTGATGAGCCGGGAAGCCTCGTCCATCTGCGTCACCATTTGCGCTTCACTCCGCTGCACCCGATCATTCACCTGATCGCGGGTAGCGCGCAGATTTTCCAGCTCTTTTTCCAGAGCCGTCACACGGTTGCGTAATTCGAATACTTCGTCCTGTCCCATCACGCCGGCCATGACGGTCAGACGCTGGTCGCCAATTTCGCCAAAGGACGAGCGCAACTGTTTGACCATCGTGTCAAACTGCTCCGCCAGCAACTGTAAATGGCTTTCCTGGCCATCCTCACAGGCCATCCGGTAGCTGCGGCCGTTTATGTTAACTGTAATCTGCGCCATGATGCGTTCACTGTTCTTCCCGAAAGCTAAAACTTTTACAGGTCTGCCTTACCGGATCAGTTGGTCTGGCCCCTCAATCGGGTGACCATTGATAAGCCTGCCTTAGTTTGCCTGATTCTCCAAAACCACGCGGATCGTTTCCATTGATTTTGCCAGCCGGCGGGACACATCTTTGGTGGCCTGCTGCACCGACTGTGCCCTGCCCTCGGCCTGATCCAGGCGTGCCGCAAGTCGTTTGCGTTCGTCGTTCATCCGATTGAATTCTGCGCGAAGATCACCCTGATTTTCATCAAGTTTGAGACGGTACTCCACCGCCTTGCGCAAATGCTGTACAGAATCTGTCAACCGCTCCAGCGACCCATTGAGATCCGTTTGCGCGCTGGCCGCCTTAGTTGCTGTGGCCTGTGGTGCAGGCGTCTGCTTGCGGGAAGAATTGGACGCATCAGAAGCAGGGATCGCCACCGAAGGTTTTGAAAAAGGTCGTTGGGCCATGAGCTGCCACATTGTTATGCCTGACAGCGGATCAGGGTGTAGTCACACTGTCCAGGCGGGTTGACCACTGTTGCGACATCAGGCTTCCAAGTTCAACGATTTGAACGCTGTCAACACAATACACAACAGTCCAAGACACAGACCCGGAAACAGGCGAATATACGGCGAACCATGCTGCGATCCAGTCTGCAACAACTGATTTCCAGCAATTCCCCGCCGGATTGGTGTCCTCCCTGCAAAGTTTGCCTTTTTGCGAGGATTCGCACAAGTCCTTTTATGACAATGGCTTGGTCAGACTTCATTATACGCTGCTGGAAGCCGGCCGCGACGTTTTGTCAGGCCCGTACGCTGCGTTGGACCAAGTACCGGCCCAGTCGATGGCCGGCTCACTAGCAATAACCGCGTGCGCGCCCGATTGACTCACCGCTTCCAGATGCTATGTGTCTGCGCGAATAGTACAGATGAAACACACAAAAAACGGGACCTGTCCTGCCGCAAAGGGCCTTGAACGCGGTTGACGCGTTGATCCCCTGGAACGATCAACATGATTGCTTCGGGCCTTCAGTGCGCATAAATTCAGGCACAGCATCCGCATCGGAATCAAATTCCTTCCAAATGGGATCAAGGGACTCTTTCAATGACAAATAGTGAAAAACATACACGCATGGCAAATGCCATTCGCGCGCTTGCAATGGATGCGGTACAGGCTGCAAATTCCGGCCACCCTGGCCTGCCCATGGGCGTGGCGGATATCGCTACGGTTTTGTTCACAAAATTCATGAAATTCGATCCTGTCGAATCCAAATGGGCCGATCGTGATCGCTTCGTTCTGTCCGCCGGCCACGGCTCAATGCTGCTTTATTCCCTGCTCTATCTGCTGGGGTATGAAGACATGACACTGGATGAATTGAAGAATTTCCGCCAGTTGGGGTCCAAAACCGCCGGCCATCCCGAATATGGTCACGCCAGCGGCATTGAAACCACAACCGGGCCACTGGGTCAGGGCATTGCCACTGCTGTTGGCATGGCCATGGCTGAAAAGAAGCTGGCCGATGAATTCGGCTCAAAAGTTGTCGACCACCATATCTATGTCCTGGTCTCTGATGGCGATCTCATGGAAGGTATCAGCCATGAGGCGATCTCGCTGGCAGGTCATCTTGGCCTCAACAAGCTGATCGTGCTGTTTGACAATAACGGCATCTCGATTGACGGTCCGTTGTCGCTGTCTGAGTCCGGCGACCAGATCAAGCGTTTTGAAGCGGCCAACTGGAACACGCTGTCCGTTGACGGCCATGACGAGAAGGCCATCACGGAGGCGATTGAGGCCGCGCAGGATAGCGACAAGCCGACCATGATTGCCTGTAAAACCACAATTGGATTTGGCGCGCCCAACAAAGCCGGAAAATCAGCTGCCCATGGCGCTCCGCTGGGCGCGGAAGAGATTGCCGGCGCACGCAAGAATCTGGGGTGGGATTACGCGCCCTTTGAAATACCCAGTGATGTTCTTGATGCCTGGCGCATTGCCGGGTTGCGGTCCTCTCAAGCCCACAAGGAGTGGAACAAGCGCTTCGCCGGATTGAATTCCGATCTGCAATCCGAATTTGAGCGCCGCATGAGAGGCACTCTGCCGGCAGGGTTCGGACAGGCCATTCTGGATTACAAGAAAGAACTGTCCAATGAGCCGCCAACCATGGCGACCCGAAAATCTTCGGAAGCTGCGCTGGAAGTGATCAATGCGGCGATTCCTGAAACCATCGGCGGATCTGCAGATCTGACCGGTTCCAACAACACCCGGACGAAGGGTATGGTGGCGTGGTCGGCCGACGATTTTTCCGGCCGTTTTGTGCATTATGGCATCCGTGAGCACGGCATGGCTGCGGCGATGAATGGCATGGCTCTGCATGGTGGCCTGATTCCCTATTCCGGCGGATTTCTGATTTTTTCCGATTATTGCCGCCCGTCGATTCGTCTGGCTGCCCTGATGGGCCTGCGCGTCATTCATGTTCTGACCCATGATTCCATCGGTCTTGGCGAAGATGGTCCGACCCATCAGCCTGTTGAGCATCTGGCGGCCTTGCGCGCTATTCCCAATCTCAACGTATTCCGTCCCTGCGATGCCGTTGAGACAGCCGAGTGCTGGCAACTGGCGCTGGAGCAGGAAACGACGCCAAGCGCCATCGCCCTGACCCGCCAGAACCTGAAACCCGCCCGGTTTGAGTTTGACAGCGACAATCTGTGCGCACGCGGCGCTTACGAGGTGGTCATTCCTGAAGGCGAAAGCGCCGGTGTCACCCTGTTTGCCTCAGGCTCCGAGGTGGAAATTGCCATTGCGGCCAGCGAACTTTTGAACCAGGCTGGCCACAGCACCAGAGTTGTATCCGTCCCCTGTTTTGAACTCTTCGAAGCCCAGAGCGCGGAATACAAGGCGGCCACGATTGGAACATCCCCGGTCAAGATTGCTGTCGAAGCCGCCATCGAAATGGGCTGGCGTCGCTTTATTGGCGACAATGGCGGGTTTGTCGGCATGACGGGCTTCGGTGCCTCTGGTCCCTATAAGGAACTGTACGAACATTTCGGAATTACCGCGCAGGCTATTGTTGATCTGGCCAAGGCGAAACTTTCTGAATAGGGTTGCTGCGCGCGAAACGACTTTGCTGAATTTACTTATTGCCCCCTGGGGAAAGGATCATTCGAATGACTGTAAAAGTTGCCATTAATGGTTTTGGACGGATCGGCCGCAATGTTTTGCGCGCCATCATCGAATCCGGACGCACCGATATTCAGGTCGTCGCTCTGAATGATCTCGGCCCGGTTGAAACCAACGCGCATCTGATGCGCTATGATTCCGTGCATGGCCGGTTTCCCGGCACGGTCACAGTGGATGGCGATACGATTGATGTCGGCCAAGGCCCGATCAAGGTTACCGCGATCCGCGATCCGAAGGATCTGCCATGGGGCGATGTCGATGTGGCGCTGGAATGCACCGGCATTTTCGCCAGTCGCGACAAAGCCGGCCTGCATCTGGAAAATGGTTCCAAGAAGGTTCTGATTTCCGCGCCCGGCGGCTCTGACGTCAAGACGATTGTCTATGGCGTCAATCATGCAAGCCTCACCGCCGACGACAAAATCGTCTCCAATGCGTCCTGCACCACCAATTGCCTGTCGCCCGTCGTTTATGTGCTGAACAAGACCATTGGCATCGAAAAGGGCTTCATGACCACCATCCACTCCTATACCGGCGATCAGCCGACGCTGGATACGATGCACAAGGATCTGTATCGCGGCCGTGCCGCCGCCCTGTCGATGATCCCGACCTCCACCGGTGCTGCCAAGGCGGTGGGTCTGGTCCTGCCGGAATTGAATGGCAAGCTTGATGGTGTGGCGATCCGCGTACCCACGCCGAATGTCTCGGTGGTCGATCTGACCTTCATTGCGTCACGCCAGACCAGCGTTGAGGAAATCAACGGTGCAATTCGCGCCGCTGCCGATGGCGAATTGAAAAACGTTCTGGGCTATACCGACGAACCGCTGGTGTCATCCGACTTCAATCATGACCCGCATTCGTCTGTGTTCCACATGGACCAGACCAAAGTAATGGATGGGACCATGTGCCGGATTCTGACCTGGTACGATAATGAATGGGGTTTCTCCAACCGCATGAGCGATACAGCCGTTGCAATGGGCAAATTGAACTGATTGAGAAAGGGCTGCTTCGGCAGCCCTGACTTTTTGGTGCGAGCCTTTTTACGGGCCGGACCATGACAAACACATCTGTCATTGGGGAGAGCACATGTCGCCGGATCAAGTTCTGAAATTCTGGTTCGATGAACACACTGCCGAGGATTGGTTTGGCGGCAAAGCCGAGTTTGATGATCAGGTCGAGGCCCGCTTTGGTGACCTTCTGGTCCAGGCTGAGAAATGCGAATTGTTTGGCTGGCGCAGCACGCCGCAGGGACGCCTTGCCGAAATCATCGTTCTGGATCAGTTCACGCGTCAGCTGTTTCGCGGCCAGAAGCGCGCCTTTGCCAGTGATCCGCTGGCTCTGGCCCTGGCCCAGGAAGCCGTTGCCAGCGGCGATGATCTGAAGCTGGAAGATCGCCAGCGCCCGTTTCTCTATATGCCCTATATGCATTCCGAGAGCCCTGTCATCCAGGAACAGGCGATCCGCGTGTTCGCCACATTGGGCAACGAAAACGATCTCGACTATGCGAAAAAGCATCAGGCGGTAATCGAGCGTTTCGGACGCTTCCCGAAACGCAATGACGCGCTTGGACGTGTCAGCACCGCTGAAGAAGAGGCCTATATGGCCGACGCCGGAAGTTCAATGTTCTGAAGGACCCGTTCATGTCTGAATTCAAAACACTCGATGATCTTGATCCCTCCGGGAAAACCTGCCTTGTCCGGGTTGATCTGAATGTCCCCATGGCGGACGGCAAGATCACCGATATGACCCGCATAGACCGCATTCTGCCCACCCTTCAGGAACTCTCCGGCAAGGGCGCGAAAGTAGTTTTGCTGGCCCATTTCGGGCGGCCGAAAGGCCAGATTCTGCCGGAGCTGTCACTGCGCCAGATTGTCCCTGCGCTGACCCATGCGCTGGGAAAGCCGGTCGCCTTTGCTGCAGATTGTGTCGGCGAGACGGCGCAGCAGGCTGTCGCTGCTCTTGTGCCCGGCGAAGTCATTCTTCTGGAAAATACCCGGTTTTATCCAGGCGAAGAGGAAAACGATCCCGATCTGGCGCGGCAGATGGCAAAGCTCGGTGATGTGTTCATCAATGACGCCTTTTCAGCCGCCCACCGCGCCCATGTTTCCACCGAGGGCCTCGCCCGCCTGCTGCCGGCCTATGCCGGCCGCACCATGCAGGCCGAGCTGGAAGCGCTGGAAGCCGGTCTTGGCAATCCGGCCGCGCCGGTGATGGCCATTGTCGGCGGTGCCAAAGTGTCCAGCAAGCTAAATCTGCTGCAGAACCTGATGACCAAAGTCGATATGCTGGTCATCGGCGGCGGCATGGCCAACACCTTTCTGGCGGCACAGGGCAAGGATGTCGGCAAGTCGCTGTGCGAGCATGATCTGGCGGATACGGCGCGGCGGATTATGGATACAGCTGCCGAGAATGAGTGCGAAATCATTCTGCCGGTCGATGCTGTGGTCGCCCGCGAATTCAAGGCCAATGCCGACCATGAGATTGTCTCCGTGGACCGGATTCCAGGCGATGCGATGATGCTGGATGTGGGACCGGATTCTGTCGCGCTGATCAAGTCAAAGCTCGACACCACCCGCGCACTGGTCTGGAATGGCCCGCTTGGGGCATTTGAAATGGAGCCGTTCGACAAGGCCACTGTGGCCACCGCCAAACATGCAGCCGCGCTCACCAGCGCAGGTAAGCTGATATCTGTGGCAGGTGGCGGCGATACGGTTTCTGCCATGAACCATGCCGGCGTCGGCGACAAATTGAGCTATGTCTCCACTGCCGGCGGCGCATTTCTGGAATGGATGGAGGGCAAGCCCCTGCCGGGAGTTGATGCCCTCAAGGCCGCATAAGCGATTTCTCTAAAACGGACAGAAATTATGAGCATTCTTCACGACATCGCTGCATCGATGGTGACCAGAGGCCAGGGTATTCTGGCGGCTGACGAGAGCACCGGGACAATCAAGAAACGGTTCGACAGCATTCAGGTCGAAAGCACGCCGGAGAACCGCCGCGACTACAGGGAAATGCTGTTTCGCAGCGAAGCCATGAAAGATGCCATTTCCGGCGTGATCCTGTTTGAAGAAACGCTGGATCAGACAGCGCCGGACGGGACACGGCTGGTCGATCTGATTACCGCTGCCGGATCGATTCCCGGCATCAAGGTCGACAAGGGTGCCAAACCGCTTGCTGGTCATCCGGGCGAGACGGTGACAGAAGGCCTGGATGGGCTGCGCGAACGGCTGGCGGTATATCATGACAAGGGTGCGCGCTTTGCCAAATGGCGCGCCGTCATTGCCATTGGCGATGGCCGGCCCAGCTGGAACGCGGTCAAGGCCAACGCCCATGCTCTGGCACGCTATGCGGCGCTTTGCCAGGAAGCCGGGATCGTGCCGATCGTCGAACCGGAAGTCGCCATGGACGGACCCGATGCCGGCCATGATATCGATCAGTGCGCGGACGTCTCCCGCCGGGTGCTGAACGCGGTTTTCCGGGAACTCCACGATGCCGGGGTCGATCTTGAGGGCATCATCCTGAAACCCAATATGGTTGTGCCCGGCCAGCAATCCGGCCAGCGCGCCAGCGTTGAGGAAATTGCCGCAAAGACCCTCGCCTGCCTGAGGGCCGAAGTTCCGGCCGCTGTTCCCGGCATTGCCTTTTTATCCGGCGGCCAGTCCGATCTGGAGGCAACAGCTCATCTCAACGCAATGAATGCCGCCGCCAACCTGCCCTGGGCTCTGACATTTTCCTATGGCCGCGCCTTGCAGGCCGCGGCACTAAAAGCCTGGTGCGGAAAGGCCGAAAACCGCACTGCGGCGCAAACCGCCTTTGCCCACCGGGCGCGGATGAACGGTCTCGCCAGCGCTGGAAAATGGTCTGAAAGTCAGGAAGCATAATGGCAGACAAATACCGCACTGCCGTTCAACTTTATCTGGTCACTCCGCAATTTGATGACCGGACTGAATTCGCCGGCCTGCTGGAACGGGTTCTGCAGGCCGCGCCAGTGGCCGCGCTGCTGATCGCGCCGCGCAGCGAAAGCGATGCCTCCGACAGCTATCAAAATGACTGCAAGCTGCTGGCTCCGATTGCCCAGAAACACGGCGCAGCTGCCCTCACCCTGAACGACACCCAGATCAGTGGGCGTGCGGCAGCCGATGGCATTCACCTGACCGGCAATCTGAAAGAACTGAAAGATGTCATCAGCCGCTTTCAGCCCGCGAAGATTGTCGGCGCCGGGGCCATACGCAACCGCCATGACGCCATGGAAAAGGGCGAGGCGCTGCCGGATTATCTGCTGTTCGGCGATATGTTCGAGACAGAAGAGGCCGGCCCGGACACGGTTTTGGAACTTGCGGCATGGTGGGCCGATCTGTTTGAAATTCCCTGCGTGGCGATGGCCGGCAAACAGTTCGAAGATGTCGAAAACGCCGTGGCCACCGGAGCCGATTTCATTGGCCTCAACGGCTTTGTCTGGCAGCATGCCGATGGCCCCGAAGCTGCCATAAAGGCCGCCCATAAAGTGCTGCAGAACGACTAGCGCTTAAGTCTGGTCCCAATCTGGAATTTTGTCTGTTTTGCTGCGTCCGCTTTTTGTTTTTTTTCTGGTGTCCTTCTGGCTGATCAGCGCAACTGCGCAGGCGCAGGAGACGGCTGCGTCCGGCGCTGAAGCCGTGGACCCTGTTGCAGCGGAAACCGCAGCACCGCCCGCACAGCTTCCACCACCAATTCTGGATCCGGCATTCGGTGCCTATCAGCGCGGTTTTTATCTGGAAGCCTTTACGCTTGCACTGGAAAAGGCCGAGCAGGGTGATGCCCCCTCGCAAACCCTTCTGGGCCAGATTCTCTATCAGGGCGAAGGTGTGGAAAAGAATTACCGCCAGGCCGCCGACTGGTTCCGTCTGGCTGCCGCCTCCGGCGATCCGCAGGCCAAATTCGCCCTTGGCATGATGTATCTGAGTGGACATGGCGTGTTGCCCGACAAGGCCAAGGCAGCAGAAATGTTTGCCGAGGCCGGACAGACCGGCCATGCCGACGCGCTCTATAATCTTGCGCTGCTCTATCTGGAAGGCGAAGGCGTTGAACGCAAGGTCGGCGTCGCTGCGGCCTATCTGCGCCGTGCCGCACTTGCCGGACACGCCCTGGCCCAATACGCCCTCGGCGCAGCGTTTGACGATGGTGCCGGTGTGGCCCGCGATGCCGCAATCGCCGCTGAATGGTATGAAAAAGCCGCCCGTCAGGGCCAGATTGATGCGCAGATCGACCTGGCCACCATGCTCTATGAAGGCCGCGGCGTCGCGCAGGACCGCAGCGCCGCCGCCAACTGGTTTCTGCAGGCCGCCCGGGCCGGCAATCCGGTGGCGCAATCCCGCATCGCCCGTCTGATGGCAACCGGGTTCGGCACCGACAAAAACCCGGTGGAAGCCGGGAAATGGTATCTCACCGCCCGCCGCGCCGGTTTGGAGGATGTCTGGCTCACCGACTGGTTTGATGATCTGCCCGACGAAGAAAAAGCCGCCGCGTTCGATTTGTCGCAAAGCTGGCAATAGGCGAGAACGTCCGGCACCCAGCGTGGTCATCCGCGTCAGGCGGTGGACTTGCTGTCGCTGATTAGCCTGGCTATTGCGCTCTGATCGGCGAATATCTGCGCAACGCAAGGTCCTTTGACGCCATTTCCATGCTTGCCGGCCGGGTGCTGGCGGGCATTGGCGGCGTTCTGCTCAGTGTGCTGATGACAAATTCGTCACCGACTGGTTTTCCAGCCGGGAGATCGCCACCGCCATGGGCATGTTTGTCAATTCCCGGCCAGGCTATCAGCAGGTCCGATCATGAGCCTGCCCTCCCGCACACGGACAGCCAGCAACCGGCTTCACAGCACCGCATTCCCCAGGGTGATCGGGCTGCGCAACCTTGCGCATCGAACGAACCACTGCGTTTCGACAATCGGCCAAAGTTCAATCCCGACGATTTCCGCTGGCTGACACCGATCATGTAAGTTCTGAGACGCAGAATGCCCGGCGCTGGGGATTTGGGAAAATTGGTTGTTGCTGCATCACGGCCATCCGGCGCAGCTTGCATGTGCCCGGCATTACAAAGCGATGGGCAGGCGCTTTCAGCTGCGCCCGGCAATTGGATGCTGGTCATTCTAGGTCTCCCCGTCCCCATCCCTGTTCCTGTCAATTCCGGCCAGAAAGTCGAGGCCCTTGAGGTAGAGCGGCGCGCTGGCAAACAGCAGCAGAATGAACAGCACAAGGAAACCGGGGCCGCTGACCCACATCAGAAAGGCAACAACCGCGCCGATCACGCTGAACGCCAGCACCGCCAGGCTCAACCAGATCTCGAGCCCCGCAAAGGGCGCGGACAGGGCTGCCTCTTCAATGATAGCGGCAGGCTGGTCCTCCGGTTCAAAAGCTCCGGCCTGCCGGGTCCTGTCGCTCATCCAGCCCGCATTGACCATCCCGGTGGAAACACAGCACCTCATGGCAGCAGCAGGTCCCATCCTCTCGGCGGTGCCGGCGGCCATCAGCAGCTCCGGCAGGCGCAGTTCCGTATTCAGGACATTGACTTGTTGTGCGTGTGACATCATATCTGCTCCGAAATAAACTAAACCGTTTAGTTCATATTCGGAGATATAATTCGTAGTCTTCTTGATGTCAACCAAAATTTGAACTAAACGGCTCATTTCATAAAGGAGCGCAGAATGTTGGAGCCATGCACCCCAAGAGCCCGGGAAAAATGCCGTCAGATCATGGACGGCGCCACCCGGATTTTTGATGAACAGGGTTTTGAGGGGGCCAGCGTCGACATGATTGCCGAGACGGCTGACGTGTCCAAAGCCACGCTTTACAAATATTTTGCCAACAAGCAGGAGCTGTTCAAGGCCGTCATTCAGCGCCAATGCGAAGTCTACAGCGAAAGAATTGCAGAACTCAGCAAGGTTGACGGCGGGCTGGAAGACAATCTGCGCGCCATTGCCGGCAACATCAGCCAGACCGTCACCTCCCCGCTGCTGACCAATCTGTTTCGCCTGGCCGTCGCCGAAACCACCCGCTTCCCCGACATTGCGCGCACCTTCTATGAATCAGCCCCCAGAGCAGGCGAAAACCTGATCGCCGCAATCCTGCAAAAACACATCGACAGCGGTGAACTCGCCATAGACGATGTGCCCCTCGCCGCGCGCCAGTTTCTGGAACTCATCAAAGCCGACTTCTTCCACGTCGCCATTTTCGGCATCCGCACTGAATTTACCCAGCAGGACATAGATCAAAGCGCGGAGAACGCGGTGCAGACGTTTTTGCGGGCTTATCGGGCGCGGTGATCACTTGCAATTGCTGACGCTCGCCAGCGGAGACTGTAAATGATATTCCTTTGCGCATGCTACAGACTCGCATACCAGCACACAATGGAATCCCTATTCGGACCCTTCTGTTTCAATCATTCCAATAAATGTATCGCGACGTTTGTGCTGCAATAGCTTAGAGTAAAGCCTATATTTGGTAGGTGTGGTTGAAAATGAGGATTTAAGGGTAGATTTATCGTGAAACACCATTCAGGCCCAGCCAAAGACGAACAGAGTAGAGGGGCACTTTACGCTCCTATGCTTCTTCCTATGGTGGCAGGATACCGGACAATGCGCTCGGATGAAATGCACATCCTAAGAGATGAGATCGCCCAAGCGTTGGTGCGGACCAAACCAATGCGAAGGCTCGGACGAATCGGGTTTCTAGGGGCGATCGACTATGTAAAAAGGGGATCAGGCCGATCGCCGCACAGGCGGCGACATAACCGTCTTGAACACAGTATTGGCGTCGCAAAGCTTGCAGAGCAATACTGTGACCTTGTCGGCATGGCGCAGCACGACCGCAATTTGGTTGTCGCGGCCGCGTTGCTACACGATATTGGCCACGGCCCGCTTTCCCACACACTTGAACCCGTTTTTGAAGAAGCGTTCGGTATTAATCATCATCGAGCAAGTCGTGAAATCATTCGTGGCGAAACGGCGCTCGGCAATGAGATTCTCACTGTTTTGCTACAGTATGCGATTGATCCGGATCAAGTGATTGCATTGATTGATGGCGAGCAAGTGAATGAATACAGTTTTCTTTTTGCAAGTCAGTTGAACCTTGACACACTGGAGGGCATCACACGTTGCAGGGCTTTTGTTGGCCCACGACCCGCATTTGGTTCAGCTCATTCTATCGTGTCAAAGATGGCAGAGCATTCGTCATTGCCACAGAATGATTTTGACGAGTTCTGGAAACTCAAACACAACGTTTATAACCTCTTTATTAACGCCCGACTGGGACGCGCTTTCGACACATTGGCGCAAGCTTATATGCGTGCCAATCTAGACAGCTTTTCCAAAGAAGATTTTTTGAAGACCGAGGTGGAGTTGAAGCGCAGCCATGCGGACCTTTTCAAGATGTTCAGAAAGTTGGCCAACAAAGAAAAAGGCGCACGCGATGAGCTTCCGTCCGCATGGCTTGAGAGCAGCGTTGAGATTAGGGACAGGCGGTTCTTTGTAAGATATGAGTGTCTTCTGGAGGGCAACAACAGCATCAATGACCGTTACAGACAAAGTAAAAACGTCCGAAGAACAACCTTGGACGACCTTCTTTCGTAACCAAGGGGACACCATCTATGGGCGGACTTTCAAAACCTGACGCATCAGGCATCATTGAGAAGGTTGTCGAGACGTCTGAGCAACAGCTGACAATTATGCGTGCAATTGCAGAGGACACCTTTGCCCATGCCAAGCCGATTATCATCGGAGTGAATGGCAGTGTCGCGAGACGCGAATGCACAAGTGGCTCGGATGTTGATCTCTTTTTCCTTGGCCTTGAGGAAAGCACCCAGCACCTTATTGAGCTTCAACGGACCTACCGGACCCGGCTTACAAAGCAAGGAATCAAGATGCCGGCCTTAGGCGGCGTTTTTGAAAAGCCGTTGTTGGCGACAAAGTTGCTCGACACCATTGGCGGGAACAACGACACGAACATATACATCACGCGGCGGATGCTCTTTCTCTTGGAAGGCGAGTGGATCTACAACGCAAGTGGCTTCGGGAATTTGCGTGAAAGACTGATCAGCAAATACATCGCTGAAAATCTCGAAAAAAAGAAGATTGCGTTGTTCCTACTCAATGATATCATTCGGTATTGGCGCACCATCTGTGTCGATTTTGAGCACAAGATGCTCGACGAAAAAAAACCGAGAGCCATTAGGATCATCAAGCTGCGGTTCTCGCGCATGCTGCTCTACTTTGCGGGCGTTGCAGCCGTCAGCAAAACCGGTCATCGCGACAGTGACGCCAAGCGGAAACTGTTAAATGACTTGTTCGCACTCCCAGCAATTGAACGAGTGCAAAAGGTCTTCGGCAACCGCTCGGACAAGCTCATCCAGCTTTATGCTGAGTTTCTCTCAGACATCGACGATGTCGAAATCAGAAGCGCTCTCGAGCGACCTGGCGACACAGGAATCGACACGATAGAATATGAGCGACTCGCCGATAAAGCGCGAGAGTTCAAAGACGAGCTACTTAGTCTCCTGCTTGACGACCTTGGGGCAGATCATGAAATCGTTCGAGCATTATTGCTTTGAGAGGCGTTGCTAATGTGCCGAGCTTACCCGGCAAAGCGCATCCGTATCGACTGTTTATGTAAGAAGCACAGCGGCAATTGATGGGAGACCAGCGGATATCTCCTCCAACATCTCAAACTGCCCCTCCCCCTTGCAAAAACCCGCCAAATGTGGTGCAGACGCCTGCAATCCTCTCAACACGCCACAAAAGACCAAATTCATGAAAATCAATGGTAATGAAATTCGCCCCGGCAATGTCATCGAGCATCAGGGCACCATCTGGGCGGCTGTCAAAGTGCAGCATGTCAAGCCCGGCAAGGGCGGGGCCTTTGCCCAGGTCGAAATGAAAAATCTGCTCGATGGCCGCAAGCTGAATGAGCGCTTCCGCTCGGCGGAAACGGTCGAGCGCATTCGTCTGGAGCAGAAGGATTTTCAGTTCCTCTATGCCGAAGGCGACATGCTGGTATTCATGGACACCACCACTTATGAGCAGCTTGAATTGCAGGCCGAATTTGTCGGTGATCGCGCCGTCTTCCTGCAGGATGGCATGCAGGTCACTGTTGAGATGTATGAAGAGCGCCCGATTGGCGTGGCGCTGCCCGATCAGGTCACTCTGGAAGTCAGCGAAACCGAACCGGCGCTGAAGGGTCAGACCATCTCCTCGTCCTACAAGCCGGCGATCATGGATAATGGCGCGCGCGTCATGGTGCCGCCTTTCATCACAGTGGGTGAACGCATTGTCGTTGACACCAATGAGCTGATTTATCTGCGGCGCGGCGAATAGGGCCTTTCATCATGGCACGCAGTGCACTTCTCAATATCATGGTTCAGGCTGCCACCAAGGCAGGCCGCAGCCTCACCCGCGATTTCGGCGAGGTGGAAAACCTTCAGGTCTCGGTCAAGGGGCCGGGCGACTATGTCTCGGCAGCCGATAAAAAGGCTGAGGAGATCATCTATGAATCCCTCATCAAGTCGCGCCCGGACTGGGGCTTTGTGATGGAGGAAAGCGGCGAGGTGAAAGGCACCGACCCGCTGCATCGCTGGATCGTCGATCCGCTCGACGGCACCACCAATTTTCTCCATTCGCTGCCGATTTTCGCCGTGTCCATCGCTCTGGAACGCGAGGGCAAGCTGGTGGCCGGGGTGATCTACAACCCGATCACCGAGGAATTGTTTACCGCCGAAAAGGGCAGTGGCGCCTTCATGAATGACCGGCGTATGCGCGTCGCCGCACGCCGCAACCTGGCAGATGCGGCGCTGTGCACGGCAATTCCCCATATCGGCACCAAAAAGCTCGGGCGTTATCTGGAAGAAGCCAAAGTCTCCAGCGCCCATGCCGCCGCAGTGCGCGGCCTCGGCTCCGCAGCGCTGAGCCTGGCCTGGGTCGCCGCCGGACGGCTGGATGGCTATTGGGAGCATGAATTGCAGCCCTGGGACATGGCGGCCGGCATTGTTCTGGTGCGTGAAGCCGGCGGTTTCCTCAGCGATATTTCCGGCGGCGACCAGATGATGCAGAGCGGCGGCATAATTGCCGGCAATGAAAACATGCGCGACGCCATCCGCAAGACCATCATCGAACGCAGCTAGAGAATTGTTAAATCCACATTTTTGAGCCGCGCCGGGCAAAGCGCAGGGCGTGGCGCATGGTGTCGCGGGACACCGCAATGCAACCTTCGGTCGGGCTGAAGCCGGGTGCCGCTATGTGGAAGAAGATCGCGCTGCCGCCGCCGGGAATGCGCGGGCTGATGTTCTGGTCGAGCACCACAACAATGTCGTAGAGCCGGTCGGTGCGCCACAGTTTTTCATGGCTTGCCGAGAGCGGCAGCTGAACCAGCTGGTTATAGCGCGCATCCTGTGGATCATCGCACCAGCCATCCAGCGGATGGGTTGGCCGCAGCGGCAGCAAGCTTGCCGGTTTTGCCAGCCTGTCGGCGCGGAAAAAACCGCCCAGCAGGGTGTAACCGCCGCAGGGACTTGCGCCATCGCCTTCGCGCTTGCGTGAAATGATGCCGGTTTTGCCCAGTGCGCAATCAAACCAGCGGCCGCCGAAATGCAGTGTGCCACGGGTCATTGCCCGGTTCGCCACCCGCACATGAAAATCGTGGGGGTGCCATTTATCCGGCCTAAAAACCGACATTTTCGTTTCCCTCAAACCGCTTCACAGCCTGCTCACACCAAATTGACATAGTGTCATCGCCCAGACAGCGCACCATCGCTTGCGCCGTATTTCAAACAATGTTCTAAGACTGTTAAATGGATTTGTCGGCAGTGCGTCAATGCCCTGCAACCTGCCGTTTCAAATTTGGTCATGAGGCTCCTGATGAACGAACGCAAAATTCTGATCGTTGATGATGACACGGATTTGCGCGAAGCGCTTGTTGAACAACTCGCCCTTTACGAGGAATTTGAAATCGCCGATGCAGATTCGGCGGCCACCGGAATGGCTGCCGCCCGCGACGGCCGGGTGGATCTGATGGTGATGGATGTCGGACTGCCCGACATGGATGGCCGCGAGGCTGTCAAACTGCTGCGCAAAAACGGCTTTCGCGCACCGATCATCATGCTCACCGGCCATGACACGGATGCCGATACGGTGCTCGGACTGGAAGCCGGCGCCAATGATTATGTCACCAAGCCGCTGCGCTTTGCCGTGCTGCTGGCCCGCATTCGCGCCCAGTTGCGCCAGCATGAAAACAGCGAAGACGCGACCTTTTCAATCGGGCCTTATCATTTCCGCCCCAGTGCCAAATTGCTCACCACCGATGCCGGCGAGAAAGTGCGGTTGACCGAAAAGGAAACCGCGATCCTCAAATTTCTCCACCGCGCAGGTGACAAGGTGGTGACACGCGATGTCCTGCTGCATGAGGTCTGGGGCTATAATGCCGGTGTGACAACGCATACGCTGGAAACCCATATTTATCGCCTGCGCCAGAAAATCGAGGAAGATCCGTCCAATGCGGAAATCCTGGTAACTCAGGATGGCGGATATAAACTGGTTCCCTAGAGCGGGGCATGGTTACATCGACCCATGAAACGCTCTAGCGCCTGACTTCAATCGGGGGGATTGTATTGGCGCCGCATCGACAGCTCAAAGATAATGCACGGATTCCGGGTCCACCCCCGGTCTTTCCACTGCTTGTGCGATGTGCTCCGGGCTTTCCGGTTTGCGTCCTTCAGGATGGGTGTTATTTTGGCCCAAATCATCTCCCCCAGCGGAATCGTCTCCCCGAAGAGTCCAGGCCCCCGGAACTGAGAAAGACATAGTGTGACCATTGAGCGCGACATCGAGGCACTGCGCCAGGTGATGATGTTTTCAGAACTGAACAGCGAACAATTGCGGCTGCTGGCCTTCAGCGCGGAAACCGTAAAGCTCGCCCCCAAGGAAATTCTGTTCCAGGAAGGCGATGTCGCCGGGTCCGGCTTTGTCGTCACCGAGGGCGAGATTCAACTGTTCCAGCGCAGCGGCGGCAACGCGGTTTCTGCAGGCCGTCTGGGTCAGGGATCGGTTGTCAACGAACTCGCTCTGATCAGCGAAACCCTGCGCCCGGCCACAGCGATTGCCACCCGCAGCAGCGAAGTGATCAAGATCCGCCGCTCGCTGTTTCGCCGCTTTATCACCGAATATCCGGATATCGCCGTGCGGCTTGAGCAAAGTCTGCGCGGGCGCCTCGACGAAACCATTACTCAGCTGAAACGGGTCCAGCGAAAACTCAAGGCCTGAACCAACTTTCGGAACTTGGCTCTTCAGGAGTTGGCGTCACCCGCCGCGCTGTCGGCCTCCCTCGCCCGGTGGCGTTTTTCCAGTTGGTGCAGACCGCGATCGAGCGAATCGGAGGCGGCGTGTCCCAGCGCCTTCAGCAAATCCGTTTCGAATTTTTTCGCCTCCACGATCAACTGCCGATAGATTCGCCAGCCATTTTTGGTCAGCGCCAGATGATCAACGCGGCGGTCTGTCGCATCGGCGCGCCGGGCAAGCCAGCCGCGCCGTTCCAGCGAAGCGATTGCGCGGCTGACCTTGGTTTTGTGCATCGAGGAATGCTGGCCGATGAAGGTCGCGGTGACCTCGCCAAACTGCCCCAATGTTGCCAGTGCCCGCCATTCCGGGCGTGTCATGCCGGTCCGGTCTCTATAGATCTTTGAAAAATCGCGGCTGACAAGTTCCGCCGCGCGGGCCAGCCGGTAAGGCAGAAAGCGTTCCAGTTGCAGAATGTCCTGACCATTATCCGCTGAATGCTGTTTTTGCATAAACACAGATCCGCTCTGGCAATGTTGATAGTTACAATTTCGATTGTTACAAACGAAACTATCAAAAAGCAATTGCTGTTCTGCCGAAGACTGCGGCACAGGGGAAGCGCCTTGGCAGGACCGCTGATGAGGGATCGAAGGCCATGGATCAGATCAATCAACCGCAGGAGCGCGCTACCAGCGCGCTGGCGCCGGACCCTGCCGGCTATATGCCGGGCTTTGGCAATGATTTTGAAACCGAGAGCCTGCCCGGAGCCCTGCCTCAGGGTCAGAACAGTCCGCAGAAATGCGCCTATGGCCTTTATGCCGAGCAATTGTCCGGCTCGCCCTTTACCGCGCCACGCGGCACCAATGAACGCTCCTGGCTGTATCGCATCCGCCCCAGCGTGCGCCACACACGGGCGTTCACAGCGCATCCGCGCGAGGCCTGGAAAACCGCCCCGATCCACACCGAAACTGCGCCACCGCTCGGCCAATATCGCTGGGACCCCCTGCCGCTTCCCGACCAGAAGACGACTTTTCTCGATGGTATCCAGACCATCACCACAGCCGGTGATGCGCTGGGACAATCCGGCATGGCGTCTCATATCTTTATCTGCAATGCGCCGATGATCGACGATTATTTCTTCAACGCCGATGGCGAATTGCTGATTGTCCCGGAACTGGGGGCGTTGCGGATTTTCACCGAGATGGGCGTGATTGATGTAGCGGCCGGTGAAATCTGCGTTCTGCCGCGCGGCCTGTTTTTCAAGGTGAGTCCCCTGTCCGAAAGTTGCCGTGGTTATATCTGCGAGAATTACGGAGCCAAATTCACCCTGCCCGACCGCGGTCCGATCGGTGCGAATTGTCTGGCCAATCCACGCGATTTCAAAACCCCGATGGCCGCATTTGAAGACAAGGAAACACCCTGCCGGGTTCATGTGAAATGGTGCGGCCATTTCTACCGCACCGATATTGACCACTCGCCGCTGGATGTGGTCGCCTGGCATGGCAATTATGCGCCCTACAAATATGACCTTGCCACATTCTCACCCGTCGGAGCGATCCTGTTTGATCATCCGGACCCGTCGATCTTCACAGTCCTGACTGCGCCTTCCGGCGAAGAGGGCACGGCCAATATTGATTTCGTGATTTTCCCGCCGCGCTGGCTGGTGGCGGAACATTCCTTCCGGCCGCCGTGGTATCACCGCAACATCATGAGCGAATTCATGGGCCTGATCTGCGGCCAGTATGATGCCAAGGAGGAAGGTTTTGTTCCCGGTGGCTTCAGCCTGCACAATATGATGCTGCCCCACGGGCCGGATTTCGATGCCTATGAAAAAGCGTCCAATACAGAGCTGGAGCCGGTCCGGCTGGCTGACACCATGGCCTTCATGTTCGAAACCAGATTTCCCCAGCAGGTCACCCGCCATGCCATGCAACTGCCCAGCCGGCAGGACAACTATATCGATTGCTGGTCGGGCCTGAAAAAGCACTTTGACGGCACCAGAGAGGGTTGCTGAATGGCGGCCATCCATGCTTCCGCGCCGCGGCGCCCGTCAGCCGCCGAACTGCCACATTCGCACAGCATCAATCGGCCAGATCAGCATCATCGTGCTCAAAGCAAGCCCGTCACGGATGAAGAACATCATGCTGCCTTCCAGCAGCAGGGCAAGCACAACGCCGAGATAGATCGGCAGATGGCGTGCCAGGAAAAACCCGGCCATCATCGCCACAATGTCAAACACCGAATTGATGATACTGTCGCCCAGATAGGTCTGCGACACGGTGACAACGCGAAACCGGGCAATGACAAAATTGGTGTTTTCGATAATCTCCCAGGCAATCGCCGATGCGACACCGATGGCGAACCGTGTTTGGCAGGAGGTTTTCGGCCAGAATCGCGTCAGCACCGCATAGGCAAGAATTCCATGCAGGATATGGGAAAAAGTGTACCAGTCGGCGATGTGCTGAGAATTTTCATAGCTGAAGACTTCGTTCTGCCAGAGCTTCACAGTGCCGCAAAAGCAGATCCAGTCGCGGCCCATCCACCATAAAAGCAGCATCAATGCCAGAGTCGTCGCCAGGGTCAGACTAATGGCCCGGACGGCAAACGACGAGTTTTTTGCAGCAGGCGTCGACAAATGCACAAAATACCCCGAACATCAGGTCTGCAGCCTGCATCGCAAACAAGAAGGAAAAAAGGCGAATGAAACTTGCCTCGCTCAAAAATGACACAAGAGACGGTCAATTGGTGGTGGTCTCAAAAGACCTGACCCGCTGCTCAGAAGTCGGTCATATCGCATCCACCCTGCAGCAGGCGCTGGATAATTGGCAGGTGCTGGCACCAAGGCTGGAAGAGGTTGCGGAAAGCCTTGAAACCGGGGCACAGCCGACGCAGCGTTTTCGCGAGCATGATGCCCTGTCGCCGCTGCCACGCGCTTATCAGTGGGCCGACGGATCGGCCTATGTGAACCATGTCGAACTGGTGCGCAAAGCGCGCGGCGCGGACATGCCGGCGTCCTTCTGGGAGGAGCCGTTGATGTATCAGGGCGGCTCGGACACATTTCTGGGTCCCCGCGAGCCGATCAGAGTGACTGACGAGGCCTATGGCATTGACATGGAGGGCGAAGTCGCTGTCATTGTCGGTGATGTTGCGATGGGCTGCGATGCGAAAACCGCCAGCGCAGCAATCCGCCTAGTCATGCTGGTCAATGATGTGTCGCTGCGCGCGCTGATCCCGGCTGAACTCGGCAAGGGATTCGGCTTCTTCCAGTCAAAGCCCTCCAGTGCGTTTTCTCCTGTCGCGGTTTCACCCGATGAGCTTGGCGATGCCTGGGATGGCGGGCGGTTGCATCTGCCGCTCTGTGTGGATCTGAATGGTGAGAATTTCGGCCGCGCCAATGCCGGCGTGGACATGACCTTTGATTTTGGCCAGCTGATTGCCCATGCCGCCAAAACCCGGTCCCTGGGTGCCGGCAGCATTATCGGCTCGGGCACAGTGTCCAACAAATTGGATGGCGGCCCGGGAAAACCGGTCCAGCTTGGCGGCGTCGGCTATTCCTGCATCGCCGAAATCCGCATGATTGAAACCATCGAGGATGGCGAGCCGGCAACGCCCTTCATGCAGTTCGGCGACACAGTCAGAATTGAGATGAAGGATGGCGCGGGCCATTCCATTTTTGGTGCAATCGAGCAAAGCGTGGAGAAAGCCTAGATGGCCAGACAATTTGCCTCTGCCGGTGATATGGCCGAGAAGAAAATCTCGTTTTCCGAAATCGGCGAGGGATTATGGGCCTTCACCGCCGAGGGCGATCCCAATACCGGGGTCATCATCGGCGATGACAGCGTCATGATCATCGACGCCCAGGCGACGCCGCGTATGGCCGATAAGGTGATCGAAAAAATCCGCGGCGTGACCGACAAGCCGATCCGCCATGTGGTGCTGTCGCATTATCACGCCGTGCGGGTGCTGGGTGCATCAGCCTATCAGGCCTCGGAGATCATCATGTCGGAAAAGGCCCGCGCCATGGTGGTGGAACGCGGCCAGGAAGACTGGGATTCCGAATTTGCCCGCTTTCCCCGGCTGTTTGAGGGCCATGAGAGCATTCCCGGCCTGACCTGGCCAAGCCTCACCTTCAATGACCGCATGACCGTCTATCTGGGCCAGCGCAGGGTTGATCTGATGTTTCTCGGCCGTGCCCACACCGCCGGTGATATTGTCGCCTATGTGCCCGACCAGAATGTGATGTTCACCGGCGATATCGTTGAATATCACTCGGCCTGTTATTGCGGTGACGGTCATTTTCATGACTGGCCGTCCACACTGCAGAATATCCGTGACTGGGATCTGGATGCCATTGCCCCCGGCCGCGGCGATGCGCTTGTCGGGCCCGAATTGGTCAACGCGGCCCTCGATTCCACCGCTGATTTTGTCACATCGACCTATCGCAGCGTGGCCCGTGTCGCCCTTGCCGGCGGCTCGCTGAAACAGGCTTTCGCCGCCTGCCGCGCGGCCTGTGACGAAAAATTCGGCGATTATGCCATCTATGAACACTGCCTGCCCTTCAATGTGGCGCGCGCCTATGATGAAGCACGCGATATTGACACGCCGCGCATCTGGACCGCCGCAAGAGACCGGGAGATGTGGGAAAGTCTTCAGGGATAATGGCCTATCATTACCGGACCCAGCCCTACACACCTCCTGACGCTCTGAAGGCGGCCGAGCCACGCCACCAGGTCGCCATTGTCGGTGCCGGTCCGATTGGATTGGCGATGGCGATTGATCTGGCGCTGAGAGGCATTCCCTCGGTGATTTTTGCCGACGGTGACAAGGTCTCGATCGGCTCACGGGCGATCTGCTGGGCAAAACGCACCTTGGAGATTTTTGACCGGCTCGGTGTTGGCGAGCGCATGCTGGCCAAGGGCGTCACCTGGAAAACCGGCCGGCTGTTTCATGGCGATGACGAGGTTTACAGCTTTGATCTGCTGCCTGAGACCGGCCATAAAATGCCGGCCTTCATCAATCTGCAGCAATATTACATCGAGCAATATCTGATTGATCGGATTGCGGATTTTCCCGAACTGATCGATCTGCGCTGGCGCAACAAAGTGATCGGACACGCGGACAACGGCGATCATGTCACTTTGCAGATCGAAACCCCCGATGGCGGCTACAGCACAGCTGCGCAGTATTATCTGGCCTGTGACGGCGCCCGCTCTCCCAGCCGCAAGCGCATGGGATTGCGGTTTTCCGGCGAGACTTTTGAAGAGCGCTTCCTGATTGCCGATGTCCACATGCCGGAAAGTCCGTTCGGTCAGGGTCCGGCGGAACGGCATTTCTGGTTCAAACCACCCTTCCATCCGGGCCAGTCCGCCCTGTTGCACAAACAGCCGGACGATATTTACCGGATTGATCTTCAACTTGGGTCTGACGCCAATCCGCAGCTGGAAAAACAGCCTGAGCGGGTCATCCCGCGCATCCGCGCAATGGTCGGCGAGCGCCCGTTCGAGCTGGATTGGGTTTCGGTTTATAGCTTTACCTGCGCCCGGCTCGACCGCTTCATTCATGGACGCGTGATCTTTGTCGGCGACAGCGCCCACATCGTCTCCCCCTTCGGCGCCAGAGGCGGCAATGGTGGGATTCAGGATGTTGATAATCTGGGATGGAAACTGGCCGCAATCCTGCAGCAGCGCGCCGCAGCTGCCTTGCTGGGCAGCTACGATGAAGAGCGCACCTTCGGGGCGGACGAGAATATCCGAAATTCAGCCCGCGCGACCAATTTCATGACACCGAAAAGCGCCATGGAGCGCATCTTTCGCGATGCCGTACTGGATCTGGCAAAGAGCGAGAATTTCGCCCGCAAACTGGTCAATTCCGGACGCCTTTCGCTACCCTGCTCGCTGCATGGTCTCAGTCTGCAGCGAGAGGACGAAGACGCAATGATCGGCCGGGCCTGTCCCGATGCACCGCTGCAGCAGGACGGCAGGGCCAGATGGCTGCTGGAACACTTGCAGCAGTGCGATGTCAACGCCTGCAAATTGCTGCTCCCTGACGATTGGGATTGCCCTGCGGTGCCGGGCGTCGCCGTCATAAGAATCGGCAAGCCCGGGCCGCTCTATCAGCAGCGCTTCGGCGAGGCGGCCACATTGCTGCGCCCGGACCAGCATGTTCTGGCGCGCTTTACCACTCCGGCAGAGCTGGAAAAAAATCTCCACCGTGCCATCCAAACCCTGCAAGGCCATCTGTCATGAGTTCCGAACCCGATAATCTCAGTCCCCACAGCGATGCTTTCTATGCCGAACTGATGGCCGCCCATGACGGGCTCAGCCTGAACCAGAGCCAGGCGCTGAATGCCAGGCTGGTGCTGCTGCTGGCCAATGAGGTCGGCAATCTCAGCCGGCTGAAACACCTGCTCGCCAAAGCGAAAGCCTGATTGATGCCGCAAGACAAAGAACTGATCCTCTATGATTACTGGCGTTCGTCGGCGAGCTATCGCGTCCGCATTGCACTCAATCTGCTTGGCCTCGACTATCAGACCGTGCCGGTCAATCTGCTGCAAAAACAGCATCTCGACCAGTCCTACCAGGACATCAATCCCCAAGGGCTGGTTCCCAGCCTGCGGATTGGCAATCACTTGCTGACCCAGTCACTGGCGATCATCGAATATCTCCACGACACCACCCCCGACTCACAGCTTCTGCCGTCAGACCCAGCGGATCGCGCCCATATAAGACAACTGGCCCACATCATTGCCATGGACATTCATCCGATCTGCAATCTGGGTGTGGTGACGCATATCACCGAACTTGCGGACACATCGGTTCGGGATGCGGATGCAATCCGGAGTGAGTGGATGCGCCATTACATCACAAAGGGGTTGACCGCCTTTGAAACTCTGCTCACTGGCGGCGAAGCATCCCGTTTTTGCTGCGGCGACCAGCCGACACTGGCGGATATTTGTCTTGTTCCGCAAATCTATAATGCAAGGCGCTGGGGCGCTGATCTTGCAGCTTTGCCCGCAATCCGGCGCATCGACGATCATTGCCAGTCGCTTGAGGCATTTGCAGCCGCACATCCCGACCGGGTGAAACCAGAGGCCGGCTCTTAACAATCAGGAAAGCGCGCAGCGCTACACTGATGCCTGATTGAGGACCCGGAGCCATCATGCCGACACCGCTTATCTTTGCCGAACCGGATTTGCTGGAGCACAGGCGGCAATGGCTGAACCATCTGGAAAACGGCAAGCGTCTGCAGCCCAAAACCATTGAAGCCTATGAGCGCGATACACGTCAGTTTCTGAGCTTTCTGTCGGGCCATCTGGGCGCGCCCGCCGGTGTGCCGGAATTGCGGACGCTGAAGATCACCGATTTGCGCAGCTATCTGGCCTGTCGCCGGGGCAGCGGCAGCGGCGCTCGGTCCCTGGCCCGCGGCCTGGCCGGAATCCGCTCCTTCTTTGCCTATCTTCGCCGCCAGCAGATTGTCGATGTGACTGCTGCAAATGCCCTGACCACGCCCAGACAAGCCAGAAGCCTGCCTCGGCCGGTTGCCGTGGACGAAGCACAGTGCCTGCTGGAAGAAGCGGCCGAACCGGATTTAGCGTCCGAGCCCTGGGTCGGGGCGCGCGATGCAGCCATTCTGAGCCTGCTATATGGCTGCGGATTGCGCATCTCCGAAGCGCTGGGCCTGTCGCAGAAGGATCTCCCGGCCCTGGAGACCGGACTGATGCGGGTGCTCGGCAAGGGCGGCAGGGAGCGCCTCGTCCCGGTGCTGCCTGCTGTTATTGAGGCGGTCAGCCTCTACGCAAATATTTGCCCGTTTGTGGCAGCCAGGGCAGATTTACCAGAGTCCGCCCTGTTCTATGGGGTGCGCGGCAAGCGGCTCAACCCGCGTATCGTGCAGAAATCTGTCGAGCATCTGCGCTTCCGCCTCGGTCTGCCTGCCAGCGCCACGCCGCATGCGTTGCGTCATGCCTTTGCAACCCATCTTCTGGCCGGCGGTGGCGATCTGCGTACCATTCAGGAGCTGTTGGGCCATGCCAGCCTGTCGACCACGCAAATCTATACGCAGGTCGATACGCGGCATTTGCTGTCGGTCTATTCCAAGGCGCATCCCCACATGATCGGGAATGGCTAGATTAAAAAATCCGACTGGAACCGAGCCTTCAAAGCAGTGACTTTATTGTGAATTACTGACGCTCTGTAATGGCGATACGGCCGTAGGGAATCTTGAACAGATCCTTTTCCCACTTCATCCCGCCCTTCAGATTATAGACCGCAACCGTCGTGTCCAGGCCCTGGGCATCGGTCACCGTCCACTGGCGCAATTCTTTGCTGGGCCGATCGAACAGCAGAGTAACCCTGCCTTTGCCGAACATGCTTTCCTCAACCATCGTCACGGTGACAATGTCAGCTTCGACCTTGATGCCTTTGACTTTGGAATCATTGAGGAAATCCACTTTATCCGACAACAGGAAACGCAACGGCGTTTTCGACAGCGGCCACAAATCCCATGTCTGCAGCGCCCGATCATGGATCACCACGGATTTACCATCCGACATGATCTGGATTTTCGACGGCGCATCATAACGGAAATGGATTTTGCCGGGCCGGTCGAGCGCGAATGTGCCTTCGGACTTTTCACCATTGGGGCCGAACTGGACAAAATCCCCGCCCATGGTGCGCATTTTATTCAGCGATGCGCTGATATCCTGCAGGACTTCGCCATTGGTCTGCGCCCGTGCCGGATTTACCAGCAGGGTCAGCGTCAGCATCACCACAAACCAGAGTGACAGAAAGCCAAACGCCATGCCTGCTTTTGAAGCAGCGGCTTCGACCGCTATGGTTTGCGAAGATCTGTGTGCCGGTTTTTGCATCATATCACTTTTCCAATCAGACAATTTCTGCGCGCCCAGTTCTCAGCTAGGTATCCACTGTGGCAAAATCGCGGCTGCTGCGCACTAAATCGTCTCTTCCGCATTTCCTACCAGTATATCACGTTTGCCGGCATGGTTGGGAGCGCTGATGACGCCTTCCTGTTCCATCCGTTCAATGATTGAGGCCGCCCGGTTGTAGCCGATCGACAGCCGCCGTTGCACATAACTGGTGGAGACCTTTTTGTCGCGCAGCACGATTGCTACTGCCTGATCATAGAGATCTGCCTCGCCGCCATCGCCGCCGCCGGTCATCGCATCGAGCACCGCAGAGGTTTCAACCTCATCCTCATTGGTAATGGCTTCCAGATATTCAGGAACACCCTGGGTCTGCAGATGGGCGACGATTTCCTCCACTTCCTGATCATCGACAAACGGGCCATGGACGCGCTGAATGCGTCCGCCACCAGCCATGAACAACATATCGCCCATGCCCAGAAGCTGTTCGGCACCCTGCTCGCCAAGAATCGTTCGGCTGTCGATTTTCGACGTCACCTGGAATGAAATCCGGGTCGGGAAATTCGCTTTGATGGTACCGGTAATGACATCCACGGACGGACGCTGGGTGGCCATCACCACATGAATACCGGCCGCACGCGCCATTTGCGCAAGCCGCTGAACGGTGCCTTCAATTTCCTTGCCGGCAACCATCATCAGATCGGCCATCTCGTCGATGATGACGACAATATAGGGCATTTTCTCCAGATTGAGCTCTTCCTGCTCGTAAATCGCTTCGCCGGTTTCATGGTCAAAGCCGGTCTGGACGGTCCGGGTCATGACTTCGCGTTTTTTGGAAGCCTGCGCCACACGGCTGTTGAAACCGTCAATGTTGCGCACACCCAGTTTGGACATTTTCTTGTAGCGGTCTTCCATCTCCCGCACGGTCCATTTCAGCGCCACAACCGCCTTTTTCGGATCAGTCACCACCGGCGTGAGCAGGTGCGGAATTCCGTCATAGACCGACAACTCCAGCATTTTGGGATCAATCATGATCAAACGGCACTGGTCCGGTGTCATGCGGTAGAGCAGCGACAGGATCATGGTATTGATCGCAACCGATTTACCTGAACCGGTTGTTCCTGCGACCAGAAGATGCGGCATTTTCGCCAGATCAGCGATCACCGCCTCACCGCCAATGGTCTTGCCCAGGCACAGAGCCAGTTTCGCCTTGGTCTTTTCAAAACCAGCGGAATCCAGCAATTCGCGCAGAAACACGGTTTCCCGTTTCGCATTCGGCAGTTCAATACCGATGGCATTGCGCCCCGGGATCACCGCGACACGGGCAGCGATGGCACTCATCGAGCGTGCAATATCATCGGCCAGACCGATGACCCGGGAGGATTTGATACCGGGGGCCGGCTCCAACTCATACAGGGTCACCACCGGGCCAGGACGCACATTGATAATTTCGCCACGCACGCCGAAATCCTCCAGCACGCCTTCCAGCAGCCTGGCGTTCTGCTCCAGCGCATCAGTGTTCAAATTGGCGCTGGCATTGGTGTGCACCGGTTCTGACAGAAGATGCAGTGACGGCAGTTCGTAGTCCTGGCTGCCAAGCAGATCCGGCTGCGCTTCGCGACTCGCCCGCCGTCCCGGTTTCGGAGTGGGTTTGGAAGTCTTGACACGGCTTTGCGGCGCAGCATGGGCGCGTTGCGGTGCTGTCGGCCGATTGGCCCGGCCTTCCACTTCTGCGGTTCTGACATCAGGACCCCGGGCGGTCTGATTGGAAGTCTCATCGGCCCAGACGTCAGCATGCTGCTGTTCATACGCAACCCATTCGCCATCAATCCATTCGCCAGCCTCGCGGTCATTAAGGTCCGTGTCTTCCTCCTGCCAGTGTAGTGCGGAGTTGTCTCGCCTGCTGTCAGCCGCAGCCATGGACGGTTCACTGCGCACAGCCACACGATTTCGCCGACCCTCGGCACGGGATATTTTTCTCGATTCGGCCCGTTTGCGCACAGCGCGCCCGGTCATCGCCTTGGCGCTGAGCGCCAGATGAACCATCGCCCCAAAACCATATGCGGCAACGGAGCTGATGCCGAAGCCGCCGGACGGCTCCTCATCAAAATCATCTTCATAATCGTCATGAGCCGGCGCATAATCCGGCTCACTGTGCATCGGCTGTGCTGCACCAGATCGCCGCCAGACCGCCATGACAAAGCTGAACACGCATATCAGGCCGAATATCACCGCAGTCAGATAGGATATAAAGCCGGAAAACAGGTTCCCGAAAGCGGCAACCGGCAGCCAGATCATGACATCTCCAACGACACCGCCCAGTCCCATCGGCAAGGGCCAGTTGGCTGTGACCGGAAGGGCGGAAACGGTTCCCGCCGCAAACACCATTGCAGCCACGGTAAATCCGATGCGTTGCTTCTGCCGTCTCAGGCGCTGGCCAAACATCAGCCGCCAGCCCCAGACCGCAAGGATCAGCAGCAGAATGATCGATCCAAGACCAAAAAACTGCATGAACAGATCAGCCGTGATCGCGCCCGGCGCGCCCAGTGCATTGCGGGTCTGCCCCGAAGCGGCAAAATTGAGGCTCGGATCGTGAACTGACCAGGTTGCAAGCGCGGCCGCCCCAGCCGCAGCAAGCGCGATCAGCAGCAGGCCACTGGCGGCAGACAGGTTGCGTCCCAGCCAGTAGCGCATGCCCTGTCGTTCCGAAATTGAAGGGACTTGATTGGCATAGGCCAATTGATCGGCAATCTGCCGGTCGGCATCATAATCCACATAATTCAGGGGGCCGGCTGTATGAATCTGGAATGAAGCAGCATTACGCATGAAACTTACCTGTCTGCTCGTTTTGAGGGCGTGAAATCCCGGATGATGTTTGTTCTGACTTCCGGGTTGATATGTGTGGCAATTGCTCCAGACTGTGCCTGAGGCGGTTGATGGCCTCACTCGCGGTCGCCAGATCGTGGACCAGGGCAATCCGGATAAATCCATCAGAACGGTTTTGAGCTATGCCGTTTTCGTCTGTCTCGTCTGCTGTCAGATAGGCACCGGGCACAACCCGCAGGCCGGCCTCTTTCCAAAGGTGCAGCGCCATCGCCTCTCCAGGCATGAACGCGCTGCAATCAGCCCACAGGAAAAAGCCGCCGTCAGGTATTCGCAACGGCAACAGCGGCGCCAGCGCGGCCTGCGCCATATCGAATTTGGCATTATAAAGGCGGCGATTTTCTGCCACGTGGGTCTCGTCAGCAAACGCCGCTGCGGCCACGGCCTGAAGCGGCATCGGAACCTGTGGGGCGGCCATATTTCTGAATTTCGCAAGTTCGGTCAGAAACGTGGCGTCACCGGCCATGAAGCCGACGCGCAATCCAGGCAGGTTGGAGCGTTTTGACAGCGAGTTGAAACTGATGACGTGGTCAGTTGAGCCAGCGGAGCGGGCAGCTTCCAGAATTCCGGTGGGGGGGCTGTCGCGGTATATTTCGGAATAGCACTCATCGGCAAAAATCATGAAATCGTGGCGGTCTGCAAGCTCAATCAGGTTCTGCCAATACCCCAGTGTTGCACTATTGCCCTGAGGATTTGTTGGCGACGCCACATAGACAGCCACCGTATCGGCTAGCAGTTCCGGCGCCAGGGCGGCAAAATCAGGTAATCCCTGCAGGCTCTCCGCTGCCATGCCCTCTGCCGCACTGTCGGGCGGGCTTAAAAACCGGCAGCCAGCTGCTTTCGCCGCCGCCGCATAGGTCTGGTAAAATGGGTTTGGCGAAAACACCAGCGGATCCTCGACCGGTTTGCGCCGCTTTGCTTCAAACAACGCAAAGAACAGACCTTCGCGCGATCCATTCAGCGGCAGGATGGCATCTTCACCAACCAGCCCGTCCAGAGCATATCTGTGATCCAGCCATTTGCGCACCGATTGGAGGAATTCCGGCGTTCCTTTGCTCGGGGGATAATGGCGAAACTCAGCGGTTTTCTGCATCAGAACCGGTTCAACAAACGCCGGCATCTGGTGTTGCGGTCCCCCGACGCCGAGATCAATTTCCGCCAGCCCTGGCTCAATCCCGTCGAGCAGGGTGGTGACACGCTGAAACGGCGACCCCGGCAACTCCAAAGAGGCCGGACGGTTGGCATAGGCTTGCAGATTGGATTTATCGGGCGGGGCCGAACGCATGAAACACTACCTGAGAATACGCAGAACTGGCCCGGATATTAGGGGCTTTTGGTTAAGCGCCCTTTAACCACGACGGCTTCATCGCGGTAAAACCGGATATGTTGAGCCCAATAAAAAACCCGGACTGCGATGCAATCCGGGTTTTTTTGTTGCGTTCTGGAGATCTATACAGCGTTTTTTTGAATGATCAGGCAGATCAGATGCGCTGGCTGCCCTGACCGAACTCCGGATAGGCTTCGATGCCGACTTCTGCCTTGTCCATGCCCATCGCTTCTTCTTCCGCACTCGGGCGCAGGCCGATTGTGGCTTTCAGCAAGCCCCACACCAGACCGGATGCGATAAAGGTGAAGGCACCGATTGAAACAACACCGACAAACTGAACCCAATAGGTTGCATCGCTGTTGCTGAACGGAACAATCATTGTGCCCCAGATACCGGCGAGAAGATGGACTGGAATGGCACCGACCACATCATCGATTTTCAGCTTGTCGAGCATCGGCACGGCAAACACCACAATGACACCGCCGACAGCACCGATGATAACGGACGTGAAAATGCTTGGAGCCAGCGGCTCTGCGGTTATCGAGACCAGACCGGCCAAGGCACCATTAAGCGCCATGGTCACATCAACTTTCTTGTAGATGATCTGTGTCAGGATGACGGCGGCGATCACACCGCCACTGGCAGCAAGATTGGTGTTGACGAATATGCGCGAAATATCGGTGATATCGCCGATTGTGCCCATGGCAAGTTGCGATGCGCCGTTAAAGCCGAACCAGCCCAGCCACAGAATGAAGGTGCCCAGGGTCGCCAGCGGAATCGACGAACCGGGCATTGCGATAACCTGTCCGTCGGCAGTGTATTTTCCCGCCCTGGCACCCAGCAGAATGGCCCCGGACAGAGCCGCCCAGCCACCGACAGAGTGAACCAGTGTGGAGCCGGCAAAGTCGGAAAAGCCCATGCCGTCAAGCCAGCCTGCGCCCCATTCCCAGGACCCGGTGATCGGGTAGAGAATGCCGGTCAGAACGGCTGTAAAAATCAGGAACGGCCACAATTTGATACGCTCGGCCAGCGTGCCGGACACGATCGACGCCGTTGCGGCGCAGAACACCATCTGGAAGAACCAGTCGGACGCGCCGGAATATCCGGTCGCCAGATCATTGCCGCCAACCGGATCAATGACTTTCGGTGTCGGAGTGCCGAAATAGCCGCCATCGACGCCGGAATACATCAAATTGTAACCGATGAGCCAGAACATCAGGCCGGCAATGGAATACAGCGAGATGTTTTTCAGGCACTGCATGGAAACGTTTTTGCTGCGCACCAGGCCAGCTTCCAGCATGGCAAAGCCGGCGGCCATCCACATGACGAGGAAGCCACCGATCAAAAACAGCAGCGTGTTGAGAATATAGGCAACATCAACGCTTGCCGCGAAATCGGCAAGCGCCTCGGGAGCCGCGGCTTCCTGAGCGAAAGCTGAACCGGCACTAAGCGACAGCGCGCCTAGCGCCAAGGCTCCTAGTGCCACTGTACCTAGCGAGAGGGCACCACCAGCCAGACCCGCTTTTTTCAAAATCAAAGACATCATTTTATTCGTTCCTTGGGAATTTTTCTTTAAACCGCGCTCAGTTCACAGCGCTTCGGAGTCGCTTTCGCCGGTGCGGATACGCACCGCACTTTCAAGCGCGAAGGAGAAGATTTTGCCGTCGCCGATCTGGCCGGTTTTTGCCGCAGCCGCGATGGCTTCGATGGCCTGCTCGGCAATGTCGTTGTTGACGGCCACCTCGATTTTGAGTTTCGGCAGAAAACTGACCGCATATTCTGTACCGCGATAAATTTCCGTATGGCCCTTTTGCCGGCCATAGCCCTTGACTTCGGTTACCGTCAGACCCTGGACGCCGATGCCTGTCAGCGCATCGCGCACTTCATCCAGCTTGAATGGCTTTATGATTGCCATGATGATTTTCATATAATCGCTTCCCGTTCTGGTGTGTCGGTTGCTGCCTCACAGGCTTCGATTCGCCTTGTTTGGTCGACACTTCTGCGTCACGCGGCATGCAGACAGATCTGCACCCGGCATTGCTCACCGTTGTTTATTCAAGCTTCGTGCCAGAACGGGATTACTGCAGATAATTATTCGTAATATACTGATTTTTATGATATTTTTTGGATGAAATAGACGCCGCCAAGCGGCCGAAAACCGGGCACCTTCGCAGATGCACAATTTCGCTTGGATGCTAATGCCTATATTTTGATCGACTGCAAAAATATGCCTATTAATTAGACAATCTGGCGAATAAGGCCTTCCTGAGCGACGGATGCAATGAGTTTTCCCTCGCGGCTGTAGATCGATCCGCGGCAGAAGCCTCTGGCATTGGAAGAGCTTGGACTGTCCTGGCTATAGAGCATCCAGTCCTGGGCCCGGAAGGGGCGGTGAAACCACATGGCGTGGTCAAGACTGGCCATTTGCAGCTTGCCGGTAAACATATTCAAACCGTGGGCAAACAGCGCCGTGTCCAGCAATGTCATATCCGACATATAGGCCAGTGCGCATTTTTGCAGCGCATCATCGTCCGGCAGGGGACTGCTGCTGCGTACCCAGATCTGCTGGCGCGGCGGCAGTTTTTCCCGGCTGACATAATGCGTCAGATCCAGCGGACGGAACTCAATCGGGCGGTCTCGTTCCCAATAGCGTTTCACCGGCGCTGGCACATTGGGCTGGCTCAGCATCATCGCCTTCATCTCCGCTTCGCCCATAAGGCTCTCCGGATCCGGCACCGCATCCATATCAATCTGGTGCTCAAGCCCTTCTTCCAGCACCTGAAACGAGGCTGACATGATGAAGATCTCTTTGCCGTGCTGAAACGCAACCACTCGCCTGGTGCAGAAACTGCGGCCGTCACGAACCCGTTCAACCTCGTAGAATATCGGAATGCTGGGATCGCCGGGACGCAGGAAATAACCATGCAGCGAGTGCAGCACGCGGTCTTCAACGCTTCGTGAGGCCGCCACCAGCGCCTGGCCGATCACCTGGCCGCCATAGACCCGTTGCCAGCCATCCTGCGGGCTCTGACCACGATATCTGTCCGCCTCAATCCGCTCCAGATCCAGGATCGCCATCATCCGGTCAATTGCGGATCGGGAATTTGCCGTTGCATCCGGCTTGTCGGTATCAGACCCGGTCATCAGGTTCTCCAGAAGCACAGTTGAAAGAGATATAATAATCTCGCTGCTCTCCTCTCTAACAAGTGTCCGGCCTGCCGCCAATGCGGATATGGCGCGAAAATCTCTGCCCGCATGTTGAAAGAAGTGCTAGATAAGGCCATCTTCAGCCTGACCCGTGAGACATCTGGAACAGCACCATGGCCGAAACCAATTCCTCGACTGAGAATGCCAACGGGTCCAGGCACCCCTTTGATGTGGTGATTGCCGGTGCCGGTTATGCCGGTCTTGCCATGGCTCTGGCCCTGAAAACATCTCTTCCGAAGATGAAGGTCGCCATCATTGACCCGCGCGATGTGCGTGCGCCAACGGAAGATCAAAGATCATCCGCAATTGCCGCTTCCGGTCGCAATCTGTTTCAAGCGCTTGGCGTCTGGGACGATATGGTGTCCGCTGCCGAGCCGATCCGCGAGATGATTGTCACGGACAGCGAAACCGGCGATGCGGTGCGTCCGGTTTTTCTGAACTTTACCGGCGACGCTGACGGCGCTGCGCCATTTGCCCATATGGTACCCAATCAGGTCATGGTGCGCACGCTTTCCGCTGCAGCGGAAAATCGCGGACTGGTATTCCTGCCGCCCGGCCGGGTCACTCATTTTTCCCTGGAAGGGCCCGTTCAGCGCCTCACCTTGAGCACCGGCGAAATAATTGAGACCCGTCTGCTGATTGCTGCCGACGGTGTGCGCTCCGCGCTGCGCCAGTTGGCCGGTATCAGAACCGTGGGCTGGCAGTACGGCCAGAGCGCCATTGTCTGCACCATTGCCCACACCGAACCGCATCATGGTCGCGCCTGGGAGCATTTCCTGCCCGCCGGCCCCTTCGCAATTCTGCCGCTGCCATCCAAGGGTGATCAGCACCGCTCGTCTCTGGTCTGGACCGAAGCCGATGGCGATGCGAAGCGCCTGGTGGCGGGCGATGAGTTCACCTTCCGCATGGAACTGGAACGCCGCATCGGCCACGAATTGGGCACACTGTCGCTGGCCAGTCCGCGACAGTCTTTTCCGCTTGGTCTGATGGTCGCGCGGGATTTCGTCAGGCCACGCTTCGCTCTGCTGGGAGATGCGGCTCACGGCATCCATCCGATTGCCGGTCAGGGTCTTAATCTGGGTCTGCGCGATGTTGCCGCCCTGGCGGAAACTCTGGTCGATGCCGCCCGTCTGGGGCTTGATTTCGGCACATTGGACGTGTTGCAAACCTACGAGCGCTGGCGCCGCGCCGACACCGTGCAGATGGCGGCCACGACGGATATCCTCAACCGCCTGTTCTCCAACAATCTGCCGCCAATCCGTCTGGCCCGCACATTCGGCCTTGGACTGGTCAACCGCATGCCGGGGCTGAAAAAACGCTTTATCGGCGAGGCCGCAGGCTTTTCCGCGCAGCCCAAATTGCTGCAGGGCGAGTTGATCTGAATCGTGCCATGACCAAACGCCTTGCCGCCTATAATTTCGGTGTTTTCAAGCGCCCGGCAGAAGATGCTGTCAATGAGGGCTGGCGCGAACGCCATGATCCGCTGATGCACCTGGTCGGCAACGCTCCAGGCTTTATCGCCCGCTCCGGCTATGATGGCGAACCTGGGCCGCAAAGCTGGGGCAGCCAGATTTTCCCCCGGTTTTATCACGAGCGCGGCGATGGCTGGTCGCCGGCCACCCTGTCGCTGTGGCAGGATCTGCAATCCCTGTTCAACTTCACCTATTCCGGCCTGCACCGGGAGGCATTTGTGCTCGGCAGGACCTGGTTTAAGCGCGACGTCTGGCCTCCCTATGTGTTGTGGTGGGTGGAAGCTGACCATACTCCGAACTGGGCAGAGGGCGTGGCGCGTTTTGAAGATCTTCATGACCATGGCTCAACGCCGCAGGCCTTCAATTTCCAACAGGCCTTTGATCGGGACGGCCAGCCAACGCATGTGCGGCAACTGACATAATACACAAGATGCCGGGCTATTCCGCCGCAGACCTGTGTGAAAGAACCGCACCCGTATGGACAAATTCCGTGGCCGCGCGAATCGTATCCGGCGCATAAAGAATGCGCCTGTGACCCAGGCCCGGCATGGGTTGCAAGGTGACATGCCGGCCGGTCGCTGCCATCGCCTGCGCGCCTGAAAAAGGCACTTCCTTGTCATCCGGCGCGTGCAACAGCAGTGTCGGCACAGAAGCTTCCTGCAGCATATCGGCGCCTTCAAAATGCTCAAGCGGCCGTCCGGCCAGCGGCACAACCAATTCATCGAACAGGGTCTGGGTTTTGCGGTTGAGCCCGACCGCGCGCCCGAAACCGTGAAAAATCCATTGCATCGAATGCGGCGTTGCAATCAGCACCAGCCGTTTCAGCGGTACTTTGGCAAACACCGGGATCAGGCCGGACACCAGAGTACAGGCCACGGCACCGCCAAAGGAATGCGCAATAATGCTGTGCCAGGGTCCAGTGCGCTGGTGCAACTCGCTCATCGCGTTAACTGCTTTGGGCAGATGCAACTGCCGCGCTGATGAATTGCCATGAGCCGGCAAATCCACGGCCACCACGCGATAGCCTTTGGCCAGCAAGGGAGTGGCAAAACTCAGCATGTAGGAGGATCGGCCAGTCCAGCCATGGACCAGAACCACGGTTTTCGTCGCACCCGACACGCTTTCGGGGTCAAAAATATAGCTCCGCAAATGCTGATCATTTGCCGCGCCCTGAGTCTGGTCAATTCCGTCACCATCAAAACACGGCCCGTCGCGATAGGGCACATCCATTTGTGTTGCGGCAGCGAGGCGCTTTTCAGCGCGCTGCGTCATCGCCCTTTCCCGCTCCGACAGCGCGTTGCTTCGCGGCGGCGTGCAGAACAGTCTGAAAGCTGTTCTGGCCGTCAGCGCCGGTGCCAGAACATTGCCGACCGACACCGCAAACCGCAATGCTTTCAAACCTGTGGGTGTCACCATATGTTGCAATCCTGCCGGGCAATGCGGTCTGAGTTAAGCCGGAGAGCAGACCCGGACTATCTTATATAGTGCAAGTCATCGGCGCGTGCAGGGCTGTGAACCGGTAACGCAGAAGATCAGGCATTCGCGCCGGGCCGGCTGCCTTACGCTTTCTGCCGAGCCAGCATCAGTTCAATACGCTTCAATTCGCGGATGATCCGGTCCGCCTGCATTTGCGGCGTCAGGCTCAACTTCAATTGGGTCGCCATCAGCGCCAGGGTTGCGGCCGAAAGGCCCCATTTCAGGGCAGGCAGCATTTCCGTTGCTGCGAAGAAGCGGAACCCGGCCCACACCGCGCCGACAAACATGGCGGTCTGCAGGATCATCAGCACCCATGTCACCCAACCAAGCTTGCCGGAAAACTGGCTGATGCCAAGAGCAAAGAACCCCAGTTCCTCGGTCTGATGCAGAATGTCACGGTCCTGCTCTTCCAGGGCTTCTTCAATCAGTCTGTCCAGTTTATTCATCACTGTCTCCTGTCAGAATGTGTTTCAGTTTACTGCGCGCATGCATCAACCGCGTTTTGATGGTTCCCACCGGCACATCAAGCGCGACCGCAACCTCGGCAACGCTCATATCTTCCAGGTAGAACAGCGCGATGGCGGCGGCATGGCCCGGCGGCAGAGCATCAATCGCGGCCCGCACTTTTACAGCATCTGAAGCCGCCACAAAATCGCTGGAGCTGTTTTCGCACACTGTGTCAGCTTCGATGGTCAACTCCTGCGCCAATCTGCGCCGGGATACCTGACCGTCAATCAGTCGTCCGCATTTGCGCGTTACAATCCGCATCGACCAGGCCGGAAAACTCATCGGATCGCGCAATGATCTCAAGCCGCGAAAGATATCAACCCAGGCTTCCTGCACCGCATCTGCTGCATCTTCGCGATTACCCAGTAGCCATGTTGCGTGGCTCAAAAGCCGCGGTCCGCGCAAGGCCACCAGACGCGTGAAAGCTGTCCTGTCTCCCAGCCTGGCACTGGCCACAAGGTAGTCTTCCAGAATGCGACTTGCGCGGCGCATGACACCTCTCATTACCCGGCTCTCACAACTAAGGTGCGCCAGCGGGCGAAACCGGTTCAATCAAAAACCAGACCATTTCATGCTCACATTGAAACAGCACATGCGCGTCATGATCACACATCTTTTGAATTTCCGGCAAACAGCGTATAGAGCCCCAGCCATCAGTCATCTGGACCATACCCTCAATGCCATCACCCATCTCCCACTATGACGCCATTATTCTTGGGGCTGGGGGTGCCGGGCTGATGTGTGCCGCAATTGCCGGACAGCGCGGCCGGCGCGTACTGTTGCTGGATCATGCGCCCGAACCGGGACGAAAAATCCTCATTTCCGGCGGCGGGCGCTGCAATTTCACCAATATTCACACCACTCCGGACCGCTACCTGTCGGCAAACCCACATTTCGCCAAATCCGCCCTTGGCCGCTACAGCGCCGCTGATTTTCTCGCTCTTGTCGAGCGTCATCGCATTGCCTGGCATGAAAAGACCCTGGGCCAGCTGTTCTGCGACGGCTCTGCCCGGCAGATTGTCGCCATGCTGATGAACGAATGCGACAAGGGTCATGTGGAACTGCGCCTTGGTGCCTCACCACGTGACATCAGCCATGGCGACGGCTTGTTTCAGCTCAGCCTCGGCACCCGGACCGTCAAGGCACCTGCGCTGGTGATAGCCACCGGCGGACCATCCATCCCAAAACTCGGCGCGACAGGCTTTGCCTACGAGCTGGCGCGGCGCTTCGGCCTGAAAATAGTTGAGCCGCGCCCCGCCCTTGTGCCCTTTACGCTTGGCCCGCAGGAAGCGCTGTTTCGCGATCTGTCCGGTGTCGCCACCGAGATCATCGCCCGCTGCGGCAAGGCCGGTTTTCGCGAAGCCGCCCTGTTCACCCATAAGGGCCTGTCCGGTCCGGCGATTTTACAGATTTCGTCCTATTGGCGTCATGGCGAGGCCATTGGTGTGGATTTTCTTCCCGGCCAGGCGCCGGGCTGGCTGTGCCAGTCCAAACGGGACAAACCGCGCGCAGCGCTGCAAAGCGTTCTGTCCACCCGCCTGCCGGACCGACTCGCCGAAACACTGGCTGGCCGTCTTGCCGAAATGCTGGACGGCCAAGTTGATCTCAGCCGCGAACTGGCCAATCTTTCCGACAAGGCGCTGACGACGGTCGAGCAGTGTCTGGCAGACTGGCAGTTTCACCCCAGCGGCACCGAGGGCTTTGCCAAGGCCGAGGTTACCATTGGCGGCATCAGCACCGCGGAATTGTCGTCAAGAACCATGGCGGCAAAACGCATTTCCGGTCTGTATGCCATCGGCGAAGCGGTTGATGTGACCGGCTGGTTAGGCGGCTATAATTTTCAGTGGGCCTGGGCCAGCGGCTGGGCTGCGGCACAAGCTTTGTAAGGGCGCGCTTTAGTTCATTTCATGGTGGACGGCCCGCAACAACACTTCGCGTTGCTCAGCACAGAGCCGCATCAGGATTTGCGGATCCGATGTGCCATGGGCCAGTACAATCGCTCCCTGCCACAGAGCAATGCTTTGCTGCGCCGCGACCATGCCGTTTGGATGGCCCGCCCGCATCAACTCGCGACCCAGAAATGCGGTCAGCATGATCAGCGCCTCGGAAGCTTTGCGCGCTGCCTTTGGGGCAGCCTCGGCAAAATCGGAGACCGACCGCGCAATCGGGCAGCCAGCTTTGGCGCGGCTCATATGGGATTTTTCCAACATGTCGAAAAAACCCTCGATCCGCTTGCGCGCAACGCCATTCGGATTGCTGGACGCGGCCGGAAAACGGGTTTCAATATCGTCCAGTGCTGCCTGAGACCCCTGGACAAACATCTCCGCTACAGCTTCCGCCATTTCGGTCTTGCTCTTGAAATAATAATAGACATTGCCAATCGGCACATCCGCCTGGCGCGCCAGATCGGCGATACTGGTCGCGGCAAACCCCTTTGACCAGAACAACTGCGCCGCGCTGTCTTCAAGACGCTGACGCTTTGAGCGTCCAGACGTGTCCGCCATAATCCATTCCCTCCGCAACCGGTAAAAGTTAGTCGATCAACTTATGTTATGCGGATTTGTTCTGCGATGGAAGGGGTTCGTGTCCAGATCAGAACTTTGTGCCTGGAGGAAAGCTACTCGTCCAGTGGTTCTGCTTCATCCAGCAGCATGATGGGAATACCGTCACGAACAGGGAATTTCAGCCTGGCTTTCTTGCTCACCAGCCAAGTGCCATCCTCATCCAGCACCAAGGGACCGCGCGTCGCCGGGCAGACCAGCAATTCCAGAAGTTTTCGGTCGGGCTGGGTCACGCTGTCAGGCTCTGGATCGCTTCATGGTTACATTGAATCATTTGACCGGTTTTGCTCGTTTGCCGGCGA
>CAXBCI010000022.1:0-63227 GCA_963974065.1 uncultured Hyphomicrobiales bacterium
CGAGCGAGAGGTCACCGCCGAGCGTATCCGTGACAAGATTGCGGCTTCAAAAAAGAAAGGCATGTGGATGGGTGGCCTGGTTCCACTAGGATACGATGCCGTGGATCGAAAACTGGTCCCAAACACCACAGAAGCCGCAACTGTCCGATGGCTGTTTGAGACTTATGTTGAACTCGGATCTGTCCGGGAACTTAAAAAGGCCGCTGACGAGCGAGGCATTGTCTCCAAACGACGAGAACGGAGCAAATCCGGTCAATCCGGCGGCAATCCATTGTCCCGCGGCCTTCTCTATCGCATTTTGTCAAATCCGATTTACATGGGGTGTATCCGTCATCGTGAAACTATCTACCAGGGTCAGCATGAGGCAATTATTGATACCACACTCTTCCAACGTGTGGGATCGCTGCTGGAGAACAAAGCTTCAAGCAGACGGGTTCAAGAAAATAATGGGCGCCAGCACATTCTGAACGGGCTTTTGTTTGACGAGTCGGGAGACCGATTATCACCCAGTCATGCCAGCAAGAACGGAAAGCGATACCGTTACTACATTTCCCACAGACTGATGCAGACGCATCGCAGGGACAAGGACGGCTGGCGATTGCCGGCAAAGCAGATTGAGGCGATAATTGTTTCAGAGATAGTGAAGCACCTGCAGGACGCAACCGCCATCCTTGGTCAACTTGGCATCAGTGACCGAACCGCCCACCAGATCGATACAATTGCAGCCTCGGGCCAAAAATTAGCATCTGAACTGGAAGATGGTGACCAGGCACTTTGCCAAAAAGCTCTCGCTCCCTTGATAGACAAGATCACAATCAAGCCTGATGAGATCAACATTCAGACCAGCGCAAAAGGTCTCGCCGCGGCTTTGGGAGGGATTAAAATTGATTGGGAAACAACAGAGTTACAACCCGTCATATTGTGCATTCCGATAGTTCTTCGCCGACGCGGGGTTGAAAACAAGATCATTCTGAACAAACAATCTGAAACGATTGGCGAAGTTGATGGGAACCTTGTCACGCTGATCAGCCAGGCATTCAGCTATATGGATCAACTGACGAGTGGAAAGGCTGAAAGCATTTCTGATCTGGCGAAGGCCACTCAATCGGATCCAACCACCATCAGCCGCCTTTTACCACTGGCCTATTTGGCGCCGGACATTGTCGAGGCGATCCTTACTGGCCAGCAACCTGTAGATTTAACGGCAACCAGTCTTTCCCGCGCCTCTAATCTGCCAACACACTGGGCCGATCAGCGCAGCCGTCTTGGATTCGTATAATCCGCAGTCGCAACCGTTCGCAAACACTTGGACACGGAAAACCGCTTGCAGAGACAATCTGCCCAATTCCTGAAAGGACAGGCTAGTTTGCCATTCTCTGCACCAAGTCATCGAATGAATTACCAGACAAGCGTTTGAAATAATTGAACATTTTGAAAAACTGGAGGATTCGATAAAAGTCAAAAGAGTGAGTGGTAGGCCTGGAGGGACTCGAACCCCCAACCAAGCGGTTATGAGCCGCTGGCTCTAACCAATTGAGCTACAGGCCTACAGGGCGCGCCGTAAAGTTGCGATGCGCCGTCACGCTGCTTGGCTATCGCATCTTGGCGCATTGGGCAAGATGGTTTTGAGCCATCTCCCTGACATTGCCATGCCGAAAGAGCGCTTTCGCAGAACATCGGCCAAATGCCACCACAATTTCCAATTAGCCATTTACCAGATCATGAAAAATGGAGACTGTCGATGCGTCCTGTTCCGGTTTTCGCCTCCCTTGCACTCGTCAGCATTCTGGCCCTTGCACCCTTCACCGCCAGGGCGGAGGAGATCAAGCCACCAACCCTGTCGCTCAGCGGCACCGGCACGGTTTCCGGTAATCCGGATTTGGCGATCATCACCATTGGTACGATCAGTGAGGCAGAGGATGCCGTTGCCGCACTGGAAAAAAATACCGCCAGCACAACCGCCTTTATCAACGCACTCAAAACAGCCGGCATTGCCGCGAAGGATCTGCAGACCAGCAATTTCTCGGTTGAGCCGAAATTCGTCTATCCCACCAGCAAATCCGGCACCCGGCCGAATACCCCCGACATTGTCGGTTATACGGTGCGCAATATGGTCACGGTACGGGTGCGGGATCTGAAACTGATCGGCAGCGTTTTGAACGAGGCTGTCACCCTGGGTGCCAATTCCATCAACGGGCCGCAATTCTCGGTTGATGATCCTTCAGCTCTTGAAGCCGAGGCGCGCCGCATGGCCATGACAGACGCCATTTCCAAAGCTGAGGATTATGCCGGCGCGGCCGGAATCAGCCTCGGTCCCATCCAGCAGATTACCGAGCAGGGCAGCTTCCAGCCAAGGCCGGAAGCCATCATGATGAGCCGGAAGTCAGCCGACAGCGCAATGGTGCCGGTGGAAGCTGGCGAAGTCAGCTACAGCGCCACCGTGGCGGTGGAATGGGCGCTGCAGCAATAGGCTCAGCCAAAGTCGTTAAAAGGGTGTCTTGGCGCTGCAGATGAATCGATAACTCAGATTCCCGGATGAAGCCGCTGCCGCGATTGGCCTTTCCCCAAACGTGGCATAGCGCGCCCAAAGGTGCGGGTGAATCACTTTCCGAACCAGGCAGTGCAAGCACCTGCAAACCATGGATATTCAGACCAAGTCACGCTGACAAGGGTTTGACCGGGCACTCAACCTGCCGCAATTATCTCCGGAACCGGTCGGGGCTTGCCATCCTCATCGATGGCGACAAAAGTAAAAGTCGCATCCGTCACCTTGTGGCGCTCGCCGGTGAGAAAGCGTTTGGCGAAAGCCTCGACGTGAATTTGCATTGAGCTGCGTCCGACCTGTTCAATCTCGCAATAAACGCACAGCACATCCCCCACCCTGACCGGCTGAATGAAGGTCATGCTTTCGACGGCTACGGTCACCACCCGGCCCAGTGCGCGTTCCACTCCGGCAATGCCGCCGGCCTGATCCATTCGCGACATCACCCAGCCGCCGAAAATATCGCCATTGGCGTTGGTGTCGGCTGGCATTGCCATGGTGCGCACGGTCAGCGTGCCACGCGGCTCAGCGGAAATCTCGGTCATGGAGCGCCTTTAGTTTCATAAGCTCAGATGCAGCACCACCCGCCTTTGATGCGGACGGCTGCGGTGTTCAAACAGATAGATGCCCTGCCATGTGCCCAATGCCAAGCGGCTTTTCATCACCGGCACACTCAGATGCGTCTGCGTCAGAGCCGTTTTGATATGCGCCGGCATGTCATCCGGCCCCTCGGAGCTATGGATCATCCAGCGCATCGACCTGTCATTCCCATCCGGCACCAGCCGGGCGAAGAAATTCTGCAAATCAACCTGCACATCCGGGTCAGCATTTTCCTGGATCGTCAGCGAGCACGACGTGTGCTGGCAGAACAATGTCAACAGACCGCTCGCGACGCCTGCCTCCCGCACGAAGGCTTGCGCGGCGCCGGTGAACTCATAAAGGCCGGGGCCATCGGTGGGGAGGGTCAGAATAGTTTGGGTCATATGATCGCCGGTTATGATTTTGCCTCACCTTAGCCGGGCTTCTCCGGCGTGAAAACCGCGCACAGCCAAATGGCCTGCCTCATGGGAAACTGAATCAAATTCTTCGCAGTCTCCTGTAAGCCTCTCCGAAGACTCACCCTTTTGAACCCTCGGCGAACCACAATCCATCTTGGCCAAAGATATTTTGCGGCCCGCTTGCCTACCTGCCCTTGCAACTTTGGCAGGCGTGCTTATTCCTGTGGCATGACTTTTCCAGATCATCCTATCCTGTATTCCTTCCGCCGCTGTCCCTATGCAATGCGGGCGCGGCTGGCAGTGGCTTCGGCGGGTTTTGCGGTTGCGCTGCGCGAGATTGTGCTGCGCGACAAGGCCGCAGACTTCATCGCGGCATCACCCAAGGCCACCGTGCCGGTGCTGGTTCTGCCGGATGGCACGGTGATTGAGGAAAGTCTCGACATTATGCTGCATGTGCTGGGCCAGCACGATCCGGAACACTTGCTGCGTCCTGAGCATGGCACGCGGGAGGATATGCTGGCGCTCATCGCCGAATGTGACGGTCCGTTCAAAACCGCGCTCGACCGCTACAAATATGCCAATCACTATGAGGATTCTGATCCGCTCAGCGAGCGCGATACAGCATCGAATTTTTTGCGCCGGCTGGATGATCTGCTTGTACCACATGCCGGTTTTCTCTACGGCGGCCGGCCATCCCTTGCGGATTTTGCCATCCTGCCTTTTGTCCGGCAATTTGCCAATGTCGACAGGGCCTGGTTCGATGCCGGACCCTGGCCCCACCTGCTCCGCGCATTGAACCACTTCACCAATTCTGCCCGGTTTGCCGCAATTATGGGGAAATACAGAAAATGGCAGCCCGGAGATTCACCGCTCTGGTTCGCGGCCGATCCCGTTCCCCAAGCCCAAATCTGCATCACAAACGAATAACGGCCGCAGACCGTCTTGGGAACCGGTCTGCGGCCATCAATTTGGCAGTCAGTCACCGACCTTCCGGCTTTCGCCGCAGATCAGCTCTGCCTCAGGATCAGTAGAGTTCGATCTGAGCCAGTCCGACGGCAACATTCACGCCGGTTGAACCGGACACACTGACCGGCTGCAGGGCGAACGACTCAGAGGAGCCACCAACCAGTACATTGGCACCCAGACCGACGGCAAACGCTGCCGATGCGGTCGCACCAGTATAGGTTCCGGCAAGAGCGCGCGGTGCATATACGTCATCCTCAGCAGCCACAACGGTCCACAGGATGACCGATTCACCGGTCACGCCGATATCGATACCGTATTTGTTGATGGTCCCGGTATAAATCTCTTCCGGAAAACTGTCATTGGCCGGATTGAATGTGCAGATCAGATCCTTGGATGATCCGAAAATGAAGCCGACGCCGCCTTCAACTTCACAGGTCAACTGGCCCAGCTGAACGCCGTTTTCATCAGCCAGCGCGGAGGGGATAAAGCTTGATGCAGCCAACAGGGCGGCGGTGGTCGTAGAGAGGATTGCTTTTTTGAATGTCATAATATGTCCTTTCAAGGGAGATTGATTGCCGCAGTCAGGGAATGAACGCTGCAGTGCGAAAAACGTTCCCCGCAGCGCGAACTGCAATTATGGCAGGTGAAGATTCTCTTGCAGCGTCCCAAGCCTCTTGGCGTGACACCAATCACCACTGAATCAGCCTATTAAACAGGCCAACCAAGTTATTGAAAAATTTATGCTTTTTGCAAGAAGCTCCGGTCACGGCGACCACAGATCGCCGGTCCTTTTCGCTACGTTCAGTTCACCGCACAAGGCAACTCTTACACAATTCGTGAAGGAGGGGATTTGGCCAAAGCTCTGGCAGTGACGCGACTATCAAAATCGGGGGCGCCCTGTCCGAACGCCCCCGTCATTTGATGGTCCATCGAAATGATGAAACGGTCTAGCTATCCAGGAAGCTGCGCAATTTGCGCGAGCGGCTTGGATGTTTCAGCTTGCGCAATGCTTTTGCTTCGATCTGGCGAATACGTTCGCGGGTCACGCTGAACTGCTGGCCGACTTCTTCCAGTGTGTGATCTGTATTCATGCCGATGCCGAAACGCATGCGCAGCACGCGTTCTTCGCGTGGTGTCAGTGATGCCAGCACACGTGTGGTGGTTTCCCGCAGATTTGACTGGATCGCCGCGTCAATTGGCAGGATCGCGTTCTTGTCCTCGATGAAATCACCCAGATGGCTGTCTTCCTCATCACCGATCGGTGTTTCCAGAGAAATTGGCTCTTTGGCGATTTTCAGAACCTTGCGCACTTTTTCCAGCGGCATCTGCAGCTTGTCAGCCAGTTCTTCCGGGGTCGGCTCGCGGCCGATCTCGTGCAGCATCTGGCGTGATGTGCGCACAATCTTGTTGATCGTTTCGATCATATGCACCGGAATGCGAATGGTGCGGGCCTGATCGGCAATCGACCGGGTAATCGCCTGACGGATCCACCATGTCGCATAGGTGGAGAATTTATAGCCGCGGCGATATTCAAATTTATCCACCGCCTTCATCAGGCCAATATTGCCTTCCTGAATAAGGTCGAGAAACTGCAGACCGCGATTGGTGTATTTCTTGGCAATCGAAATCACCAGCCGCAGATTGGCTTCCACCATTTCCTTCTTGGCAAGAGCAGCTTCGCGCTCGCCCTTCTGCACGCCCGATACGATGCGGCGATATTCACCGATATCCAGACCGGTGACCGTCGCCAGTTCCTGAATTTCTTCACGAAGCCGGCCGATGGTTTCCTCTTCCTTTTCGGCGAAGGCCTGCCAGTGCTTGCTCTTCAGGCGGGAAATATGCGCAACCCATTTCGGATCCAGTTCGCGGCCCTGATATTCGGACAGGAATTCATCGCGTTTCACCCGGTAACTGACCGCCAGTCGCATCAGCCGGCCTTCCCGCGCCATCAATTGCTTGTTGATATCGTAAAGTTGCTCAACCAGGCTCTCGATCCGGTTATTGTTCAGCGCCAGTGATTTCACATCTTCGATCACCGAATGGGTCAGTTCGCTGTAGGTTTGCTCTTCCTTGTCGGAGAGTGCCTTGTTCTTCAGTTGCAGTTCCACCGATTTGTCGTGCAGCTTGCGCATTTCCTGATAGGTGGTGGCAATCTTGTCGAACATTTCGACCACTTGCGGCTTCAGTTCCGCTTCCATGGCCGCGAGTGACAGATTGCCCTCGTCTTCCTCGTCATCATCTTCTTCGGCGGCCCGGTCTTCCGCCTCTTTGGCTGCAGCGGCCTTGCGTTCTTCCTCCGCCTTGCGCTCTTCAGGAGTTTTGGCGCTGTGATCTTCCTGCAGCTTCTTGGCGTCCGGACCCGCATAGGTGGCTTCCAGATCGATAATATCGCGCAGCAGAATATTGCCTTCGGCCAGTTCATCGCGCCAGATAATAATCGCCTGGAATGTCAACGGGCTTTCGCACAGGCCCGAAATCATTGCTTCGCGGCCAGCCTCAATGCGTTTGGCAATGGCAATTTCGCCCTCGCGGGACAACAGCTCGACCGAACCCATTTCACGCAGATACATGCGCACAGGATCATCGGTGCGGTCGGTCGGCTCTTTCGCGGTGGTGGCTTTGGCAACCGATTTGTTGCTGTCTTCCACCTGAGCCAGTTCACCGCCTTCAGTTTCTTCCGCTTCGTCAACCTCTTCCTGCTCGACCACATTGATGCCCATATCAGACAGCATCGACATGGTGTCTTCGATCTGCTCGGACGTCACTTCGGCGGACGGCAGAACAGAATTCAGCTCCTCATAGGTGACATAACCGCGTTTCTTTGCCAGCTTGATCATTTTTTTGACGGCGGCGTCGTTCAGATCCAGCAATGGCCCGTCACTGCCTTCACCGCTGGCTGCTGGCGGTGTGGTTTTTTTAGGCGCGGTTTCTGCTGTTTTTCCTGCCAAGGACATGCAAACTCTCCAAACGAAACGCCGGGTCGGCTGAGGCCCGCACCCGGCTGCTCGGTTATATATTGAATGAAGCGGGTCGTTTGTGAGCCACAGCGGCGGAAAAATCCGCGCCTGCTCCAAGCTCATGAAGACACCACTTCGGAAATCGTTAACTCATGTGATACAGGCCCGGGCATTTCGAAACACCTTTCAGCAGATTTCGTCATCCCGTTGCGGCCGGCAACACCCCTACTCTAAAATCGCAAGACGGTATCCTGGCCAACCGGTGGCCATTTCCATCTTCACACCCCTGTCATAGATTTCGGATGTTAATCCCCAATTAACCCTAAAATCATTTGCCGGTTTTACCAACATGTTCGAGACGCTTCTGTAGCGTCCTAACAAGATAGGCACAAAGCCAGCATTTTGAAGCCTTTGCACAAGAAATAAGTCCTGTTTCGCGACTCAGGCCGCAATTTTCGGACATTGTGTCACGGGTCAAACGGTAACTGCAGCGAATCACGCCAAGATTCAAGGAGAATCATTATTTGCGATTCGCATTGGATGGCAGCTGATTCGGTCAAGTTGGACCCACTGCGTCACCCGTCCGCCGCCACCTTTGCCGCAATCGCCTCCACAACGTTCACATCCGCATCAAGTGTCAGCGTCTGCTGGGCGCGCGCAAGCGCTGTTTTGGAGTGCCCCCGGGCGATTTCGCTCAAGCTGCTATTGTCCAGATGTATCAGACCTAAAAACGCCTTCTGCAACCGCACGCAGACTTCCACATTGCCGGCACCATCACGGGCAATCGAGGTGAAGGCATCAGTGAACAGCTCTGCCAGCGACAGTTCCGGCACATAGACATTGTCAAATCGGATCTCGGAGCGCTCCTCATCGCTCAAAGGCTGGATCCAGCCGGCGAACAGACGCACAATTGTACCGATGATGGCAATTGCCGTCCCCGGATCATTGACTGCGGGCGACAGCGCCCGGGCGGCAATTTCCGACAGCACGATCAGGCCGAACCTTGGGTCCTCATCAAACGAGCGCTGATCTGCAATCAGAAACGCATGAGAGATCTTGTCGCGGACTTCGTCCTGGAGCTCATCGCCTTCGCCGCTCAGAAAGGCTACAGGCTTGCCAGGGCTGGTAAACGCGCCCGGCAGGCAGGAAACGGTGATTCGGGCGTCAACAGCTTCGGCAATTCCCTGCAACGTTTCCATATCAATGTGCTGAACATAGCCGATATCGCTGGCATAAATCGGGGTTCCTTCTGTCCCCGCCTCATTCGCCGTGCGCCCGCCAAGCGTCGGGTTCAACCGCCGTCTCTGCAGCGCATTCCTGGCTGCCAATTCAACCGTCTCGATCGTCGTTCCCATCCGCCCCAGCCGCGCAATGCTGTCGACCCAGCGCACAAAGGTCAGAATGACGGCAGAGAATATGAACAACGTCAGCAGGAACAGGATGAAACGGCCGGATTTGCCATAATAACCGGTGCGAAGCGCAATAGTGGCAACGATACTGAAGATGAAAGCACCGACGAACACCGACAGGGCCACCTGCGACATGTCATCTGCAACCACCAGGGTGAAGGCGCGGGGCGTCGCCGAACCGCTGGCGGATGCATAGGCTGAAATCATCGAGGCAACCGCGAAAGTGGCAACCGCCAGCATGGTGCTGGAAATGATCGCCAGCAATGTTTCGACCGTGTCCGTGGAAATCTGCGGAATATAAGACGCCATTTCGGTGAAATCAGCCGCGTGGGCAACAAGAGCGCCCAGAACCGCAAGCAGACAATAGCCCAGCGGCTTGACCCAAAGCCGCTCCCGCAGGCGACGGACCAGAAATTCAAGTCGGCTGCTTATCAATGATTTGCTCCCGCACTGCAGTCATGCTGCAAAACCTAGAGGACATTCAATGAATGTCGAGTCGTTTGATACCGCAGATCAGGCCTGTCAGCAGGCGACCTTCTGCTGACAGGCTGACATTCGGCATTACCTTTGACACCAGCATTGAAGGCGCGTTCCGGCTGCAAATGGCATCGCGGGACTTGAAATCCCTGACACCGATTGACGCTCTCCCGGCTTCCATCGCATGGTCGGGGCGCAACCAGTTGGAGCCGGTCAATGCGCAGCATCAGAACCATCCATATCATCTCCTGCCATGCCGAGGGCGAAGTCGGCGATGTCATTGTCGGCGGTGTGCCGCCACCGCCCGGCGAGACATTGTGGCAGCAGCGCAGCTTTCTGGAGCGCGATCAGTCCTTGCGCAATTTCGTCCTCAACGAGCCGCGCGGCGGCGTCTTTCGCCATGTCAATCTGCTGGTGCCGCCCAAACACCCGGAAGCCGACGCCGCTTTCATCATCATGGAACCGGAGGCCTCACCGCCGATGTCCGGCTCCAATTCGATCTGCGTCGCCACCGTGCTGCTCGACAGCGGCATTCTGCCGATGTCCGAGCCGCTCACGCATCTGGTGCTGGAAGCGCCCGGCGGGCTGGTGCGCGTGGAGGCCCATTGCAAAAACGGCAAGGCCGAGCGCATCAGCGTGCAAAATGTCCCGTCCTTCGCTCAAGCTCTGGATGTCGCATTGCCGGTCGAGGGCCTTGGCACGCTGAACGTCGACACTGCCTATGGCGGCGATAGTTTTGTCATCGTCGATGCCGCTGCTCTCGGTTTTGAGATTGTCGCCAATGAGGCCCGGGAAATCGCCCGCACGGGCATTCGCATTCTGGATGCCGCCAACGCCCAATTGACTTTCACCCATCCGGAAAATCCCGACTGGACTTCGTTTTCCTTCTGCCTGTTTGCCGGTCCCTTGCACCCCACAAAGACCGGCTTTGCCGCCCGCTCCGCAGTCACCATCGCCCCCGGCAAGATCGACCGCTCGCCCACCGGCACCGCCGTCTCGGCGCGCATGGCGGTGCTGCACGCCCGTGGCGAGATGCAGCAGGACCAGACTTTTGAAGCCCGCTCCATTCTCGATTCCCGCTTTGACGGCCGCATCGCCGGCCTCATCCGAATTGGCCCCCACGCCGCCATCATCCCGCAGATCACCGGCCGCGCCTGGATCACCGGCACCCACCAGCACATGCTTGACCCGGATGACCCCTGGCCACAGGGCTACCGGCTGAAAGACACCTGGGGCGTCGGCTGAACCTGCGGCGGTGGTGAGAGATGTGAGTAGCGCTGGATGCGAGTGGTTAATACAGCCAACCCGTTCCCCGATGGTGCCACACACCCGACGATCTGTCACAACGCCGCAAAGCCTTCCAGGCACACCGTCGCAATCGCCACTCGGTTTTCGAAACAATTCGTCGTCTCAAAAATGCCATTGCACAAAAGTGAAAGTTATGTGAATATTCACAGAATACGATCACATAAGCAGTCTGGCTGTTATGCGCGGTGCCGACTTCCAAGTTTCTAAACTGCCGATGTTCCATCTCAATTTGCTGGAACGGCAACACCGGCTGAATTCATCCCGCGTGCTGCGCCGCCATGGCATCGACCACCGCATCTGGCGGGTTCTGGTGATGTTGCAGGAACAGGGCCCGCAGTCGGTCCACGATCTGGCCGCCTATGGCGGCTTTGACCGCTCGACACTCAGCAAGATTGTTGACACGACCGAGGAGCGCGGCTTTGTCGCTCGCCAGGTTGACCGGGCGGACCGTCGCCGGTCCGCCGTCAGTCTGACAAAAGCTGGCAGAGACATGATCGAGCTGGCGGCACCGGATATTATGAGTTTGTTTGACGCTTATTTTTCAGACTTTTCGCCCGAAGAGGTCGAGCAGCTGATGCAGATGATCGTCAAACTGAAAACCGCCGTGCAGAGCCACGGTCTGGATATGGAACGGGGTCAACTCAGGGAGAACGCGTAACGGCAGATGGCCCCGTCCCGCCTGTTACGCATGTGGAGGAAACTTATGCGTCTTACAATCAGAACACTGCTTCTGGCAGGCCTGCTCAGCAGCCTTGCCGGCGTTGCCAATGCCCAAACCCGGCTGCTGGTCAATTGCTTCTGGGCACCGCAACATTATGTCTGCCAGTCGGTCCTGCCGAAATGGCTTGAACAAGTCAAAGAAGTAACCGAGGGCCGCGTCACCGGCATTATACCGCCCAAATCGGTCGCCGCCCCGCCCGAGCAACTCAACTCTGTTGAAAAGGGCATTACCGATGTTGCGGTCCAGTTCAACGGTCTCATTCAGGGCCGTGTCACCGGCCCGCTGGTCGCCATGAATCCGTTCATCGCCACCACCGATGCGCCCGCCATGTCGGAAGCTCTGTGGGAAACCCGCAACAAATTCTTCCCCGATGAAATGGAGTCCGTGCATCTGCTGTCGCTCTGGGTCATCACCCCGGCAGAATTGTTCAGCCAGACCGACAAGCCATTGAATTCCATGGAAGATCTGGTCTCGCGCAAGATCTGGGCCCTGCCCGGCGCGCTGGCTGCAACCATGAAGAAAATCGGCGCTGGCGTTGTCTCCGGTCCGGCGGTACAGGCCAATGAAATCATCTCCCGCGGTGTGGTGGATGCTCATATCGGCCTCAGCCCCACAGCGGTGCGCGATTTCCGCGTCATCCCCTATACGAAATCCATGACCCGCTTCAAGGATTCCATCTATTCAACCAGCTTCTCGCTGATCATCAATAAAGATAAATGGAACGAGATTTCCGAAGCGGACCGCGAAGCCATCACCAAAATCAGCGGCGCTAATTTCGGCCGCATGGCAGCGCAGCACTGGGTCGATGCCGACAAGACCGCTTTGGAAGAGTTCAAGGAAGCCGGCATTGAAACCATCGACGCTGATCCGGCCTTTGAAGCGGCTTTGAAAGAAGCATCAGCCTTTGTTGCGGAAAACTGGATTGCCAAGGCCAATGAGGCCGGCATCGATGGTCAGGGTGCCTATGACTATTATGTCAAGCGGGTCAAGGAACTGTCTCAGTGAACCAACAGCCGGTTTCCGGTGTGAAAAAACTGGCAGCAGGGGCGCTTGCGCTCCTGCTGCCGACCATGAATTTCATCGCCGCCGCCCTGCTGTTCATGATGATGATGCTGACCTTCTTCGATGTGGTCGGCCGCTATGTGTTCAGCGCGCCGATTTTTGGCGCGGCGGAAATGATCCAGTTTCTTCTGGCCATGTCGATTTTTGCCGGACTGGGCCTTGTCAATGCATATGATGAGCACATTGCCGTTGAACTGTTTGAAGGTCCGCTGCAGGCCTGGCTGCCCAGATTTAGGCCTTTCATCATCCAGCTGTTCTCGCTGATCGGCATGACGGTGATCGCCTGGCAGCTGACCGTATTCGCTGGCGAAGCGGCGCAGAACAACCGCATTACCGTCGTTCTGGAATGGCCGCTGGCCTATCTTGCCGCCATCATTGCCGGCCTGTCCGCCCTCAGTCTTGTCGCCCAGGTGCTGGGTCTGATCCAGCGGCCCCGTCATGGACCGGGCAAAGACATCGCAGGTGATCTATGACGACAGCTCTGATCGGCTTTGCCATATTGCTGGCATTGTGTTTTTTCGGCTTCCGCGTCGGCTATGCCACGCTGCTTGTCGGACTGGTCGGCTTTGCCACACAAAGGGGCTGGACCGCTGCTTTCGCCATGACCGGGCAACAGGTCATCGAAGACTCGATGAATTATAATCTCAGCGTCATTCCCCTGTTCATTCTCATGGGTGTCTTCATCTACCGCGCTGAAATCAGCCGCGATCTGTATGATGCGGCCTATGCCGGACTTGGCCGGTTTCGCGGCGGCCTTGCTCTGTCTACCGTGGCTGCCTGCGCCGGCTTTTCGGCCGTCTGCGGCTCGTCTCTGGCTACCGCCGCCACCATGACCAAGGTCGCCATGCCGCCGATGCGCAAATATGGCTATTCCGATTCACTGGCTTCCGGCACCATTGCCGCAGGCGGCACCCTTGGCATCATGATCCCGCCCTCCGTGCCGCTGGTAATTTATGCCGTTGTGGCCGAGCAGGATATCGGCGAATTGTTCATTGCCGGTGTTCTTCCGGGCATTCTGCTGGTCTCACTGTTTATGGGCGCTGTCGCCATTACGGTGCGCTATAATCCCAATGCCGGGCCGGCAGGCGAGCCACTGTCAGAACAGGACAAAAAGCGCGCCTTCAAGGCAGTCTGGCCGATTATCGGCCTGTTTGTGCTGGTGCTGGGCGGCATTTACGGGCGCATCTTCACACCGACGGAAGCCTCCGGCATCGGTGCCTTCGGGGCTGCTGTCATTGCCATCATGCGCGGCCATCTGCGCACCCCAAAGGAATGGATTGACGTGCTCGGCGAAGCGGCCAAAACCACAGCCTCGCTGTTCATCGTCATTTTTGGCGCTCTTGTCTTTGCCCAGTTCATCAATCTGTCGGGCATGCCTTACGATATTGTGTTTTTCGTCGAGGAACTCGACCTTTCGCCGCTCGGTCTGGTGATCGCGGTGGCCATCATTGCCGTGTTCATGGGCATGGTGTTTGAATCGATCGGCATTCTGCTGCTGCTGGTGCCGGTCTTTCTGCCCACTTTGGTGCAGTCTGGCGTCGATATGGTGTGGTTCGGCATTGTCGTGGTTCTGGTCACCGAGCTTGGCCTCATTACCCCCCCCATCGGCATGAATGTCTTTGTCGTCAAATCGGTGATGCCCGATATCCGCCTCGGCGATATCTTCCGCGGCGTCACTCCCTTCATTTTTGCCGATGTGCTGGCCCTTATTCTGGTGCTGCTGATACCGGCAATTGCCACAATCCTGCCCAGTCTGATGCGATGATGTCTGATGCCTTAGCGACTCAAGCAAAAGAGTCTCATGCGTCACGGCCGGGCCCAATGTTTCAGGAACCGAGTAATGGCTAAAGTCAGAAACATCCTTTTCATCATGGCCGATCAGTTGCGCTGGGACTATCTGTCCTGCGCTGGTCATCCCTATTTGCAAACCCCCAATATCGACCGCCTCGCCGCAAAAGGCGTGCGCTTTGACCGGGCCTATGTGCAGTCGCCGGTCTGCGGCCCCTCGCGCGCCTCCACCTATACCGGCCGCACCACTTTCAGCCACGGCTCGACCTGGAACCGGGTCCCGCTGCCAATTGGCGAATGGACCATGAGCGATTATCTGTCACCGGCCGGGCTGCGCACCGCCGTTGTCGGAAAAACCCACATGACACCGGACAAGGACGGCATGAAGCGCTTCGGCCTGACGCCCGACACCGAACTCGGCATGATGATCTCCGAGCCCGGTTTTGAGCCTTATGAGCGCGATGATGGCCTGCATCCCGATGCCGGCCTGCGCGCGCGCGGTGGCAAGCTGGCCTATAATGACTGGCTGCGCGAAAAAGGTTATGACGGTGAAAATCCCTGGCATACCTGGGCCAATTCGGCGGAAGGCCCGGATGGTGAAATTCTCAGCGGCTGGCATTTGCGCAATTCGCATCTGCCTGCACGCGTTGCCGAGCCGCATTCAGAAACCGCCTATATGACCGACCGGGCGATTGAGTTCATCACCGAAACCGGCGATCAGCCCTGGTGCCTGCATCTGTCCTATATCAAGCCACACTGGCCCTATATCGCCCCTGCCCCCTATCACGCAATGTATGATCACAACCAGTTCCTGCCGGTGCACCGGTCTGAACGCGAGCGCGACAACGCTCATCCGGTCCTGGATGCTTTCGTCAAGATGGATGTGTCGGAAACCTTCTCCAGACGCGAAGCCCGCGAACGGGTCATGGCCGGTTATATGGGTCTCGTCAAACAGATCGACGATCATCTCGGCCGCCTCTTCGCCCATCTTGAGGAAACCGGCCGCATGGACGACACCATGATTGTCTTCACCTCAGACCATGGCGATTATCTTGGCGATCACTGGATGGGCGAAAAGGAATTGTTTCACGAAGCCAGCGTGCGCGTGCCGCTGATCATTTACGACCCCAGTGAAGCGGCCGACAGTACCCGCGGCGACGTTGAGACACATCTCGTCGAGGCGATTGATCTGCTGCCAACCTTCATGGACACTTTGGGCATGAAAGTGGCGGATCACCGGCTGGAAGGCTGTTCGCTGCTGCCGCTGCTGCATGGCAAAAATCCGGAGGATTGGCGCGAAGCCGTATTCAGTGAAATCGACTATGCGTTCTACTCAGCACGGGAAACTCTTAACGTGCCGGCCAGCAAGGCACGCGCTTACATGATGCGCACCGAACGCTGGAAGTACATTTATTACAAAGGTTTCCCGCCGCAATTATTCGACCTGCAGACCGATCCCGATGAATTTGATGATCTGGGCGCATCGCCGGACCATAGCGAAATTCGGGCCACAATGCAGACCCTGCTGCTGGAACGCCTCACGGATCGCAAGAACCGGGTTACAATGACGGACGAACAGGTTTTGCGAACCCGCGCCGGCGAAGGCTCGTCGGGCATCATGATCGGGGTCTGGTAGCGCCTGCCCCCTTGCAAATAATCGCTGCCACGGCAACACTGCGGCCCAACCGGGCGGCACGTCCATAATGGGGTTCGCTCGCCTTGGCGGATGGTGGCCCTGTGAGCGAAACGCAACTCAATATCGGTGTTCTGGGCTGCGGCCAGATTGCCCAGTCGGCCCATTTTGAAAGCTGCACCAAAGCCAAAAACGCCCGGCTTTATGCGATTTGCGATGTCGCCGATGATCTGCGCGAGCGCATGGCCTGGACCCACAATCCTGACAAGAGCTTTGCCGACTATGACGCAATGCTGGCAGATCCCGATCTCGATGCGGTAATCATCGCCACCTCCGACGCGTTTCATGTCGAAACCTCGATACGGGCGCTTGAAGCGGGCAAGCATGTGCTGTGCGAAAAGCCGGTTGCCACCGGCCTGGAAGAGACCGAACAGCTCGCCGCCACAGTGCGTGCCAGCGGCAAAATCTTCCAGATCGGCCACATGAAACGCTACGATGCCGGACTGCAGGCCGCTCATGATTTCATCGCCCGGGAGATGGGCGGCATGGTGGCCCTGAAAGCGTGGTATTGCGACAGCACCCACCGCTATGCCATGACCGATGCGGTGCAGCCGCTCATCATATCATCCGCTTCGGCGCGCAAGCCGCAGCACAATCCGAAAGCTGATCTGGAGCGCTATTACATGCTGGCTCATGGCAGCCATCTGGTTGATACGGCACGCTTTTTTGGAGGCGATATTGTCTCGGTTACGGCCCGCCTGTCAGACCGCCATGGCCTGTATTGCTGGTTTGTCGATGTTGAATTTGCCAATGGCGTTCTGGGCCATCTCGACCTTACAATTGCTGTGCGCATGGACTGGCATGAAGGCTTTCAGATTTATGGTCAGAACGGCTCTGTCACCGGAAAGACCTATAATCCGTGGTATTTCAAAAGCTCGGAAGTCGATATTTTCCGCGAACACGATGGTGCATCGAGCCGGGTGCTTGGCGCTGACGGACATTTCTATCGCCGCCAGGTCGAAGGCTTTGCCGACAGTGTCTTGCACAACAGCCCGATGACCGGTGCCGATATTGAAGACGGTCTTGCCAGCGTGCGGGCAATGCTCGCCATTCAGCGCTCGGTGCACAGCGGCACTTCAGTGCGCCTTGCCGATGTCAGCGGATCGCTGTGATGCAGATCGGGATTTTCGCCAAGACCTTCTCCGGCAAGACGCCATTGGACGTGCTGCAGGCGGTGCGCAAATCCGGTTTTGAATGCGCCCAGTATAATATGGCATGCTCCGGCCTGCCCGCCATGCCCGACGCAATCGACGCAGCCACTGCCGCCGCTGTGCGCTGTGCCAGCACGGCCACACAAATCCCCCTCGTAGCTGTGTCCGCGACCTACAATATGATCCACCCGGACCCGGCGGAGCGCGCAGCTGGCCACCGGCGTCTCCAGGTCATCGCTGCCAAGGCAAAAGCCATGGGTATACCTCTCCTGACCCTGTGCACCGGCACCCGCGATGCCACCGACCAGTGGCGCGGCCACCCCGACAATGCCAGCCCGCAGGCCTGGAATGATCTGCTGCGCGCCATGGAACAGACCCTTGAAGTGGCCGAGGCCCACGACATTGATCTGGGCATTGAACCGGAACTGGCCAATGTGGTGAATTCGCCAACCGCCGCACGGCGGCTGATCCTGCAATTGCAAAGCGAGCGGATAAAAATTGTACTGGATCCCGCCAATCTGTTTGAACGCGCCGAGCGCACCGAACAGCAGCGTCTGGTATCGCAAGCCATTGACGGGCTGGCAGATCGCATCGTCATGGCCCACGCCAAGGACCGCCGCGCAGACGGCAGTTTTACAATCGCCGGCAAGGGCGTGCTTGACTATGAGCACTATCTGAATGCGCTGCTGGCAAGTGGCTTTACCGGACCGCTGGTCGCCCATGGAATCGAAGCGAAAGATGCCGCCGCAACCGCCCGCTTCCTGCGCAACAAACTGGAGGGTGCCCGCTGATGGACAATTACGAACAGCTACCCTTCAGCCGGGACGGGCTGACCTTCGCCGCATACCGGGGCAATAATGACGGTCCTGCACTGCTGTTCCAACACGGGCTTTGCGGCGATTCCAGCCAGACTGCCGATGTTATGCCGGCCAATATGGCCCACCGCCACTTTGCCCTTGACTGCCGCGGCCATGGCGGCTCGCAGCCGGGCCCGGTTGAGCAGTTCGCCATCGCCAATTTCACCGATGATCTGATCGCATTTATCGAGCAGCATATCGAGGCACCCTGCATGATTGGCGGCATCTCCATGGGCGCGGCCATTGCCTTGCGCCTGGCGGTCAAGCGGCCCGATCTGGTGTCGGCGCTGATTCTGGCGCGCCCGGCCTGGTACACCGAAGCCGCCCCGCCCAATCTGGAACCCGGTGCAGAAGTCGGCCGGCTGCTTGCCAGTCACAGCGCTGCAGAGGCCAGACAGAAATTTCTCGCATCACCCACTGCCGCCATGCTGAAGGATATTGCCCCCGACAATCTGGTGTCGCTGATGAATATGTTTGAGCGGGCTCCCCAGCGTGTCACCGCCGAATTGCTGACCCGCATCTCGGCAGAGGGCCCTGGTGTCAGCACGGCCGACATCGCCGCTCTGAATCTGCCGGCGCTGGTTATTGCCACGGGTGAGGATTTTGTCCACCCGGTTTTGCTGGCCGACAATCTGGCCGCCGCCATTCCCGGCGCAAAGCGGGTTGTCATCACTTCCAAATCCGTCGATGCATCTGCCTACACCCGTGAATTCCGCGCCACACTTCAGAATTTTCTCAAGGATCAATGCTGATGCCAAATCCGCCGAAAGACTGGATTGAACTGTTACCCAAGGAGCATTGCATTGCCGAATTCTCCGTCTGGTCGGCGGATTTGTTGAACCTGTCATCGGAGTTGCAACGCATTACGCCTTACGCCGACATTCTGCATCTTGATGTGGCCGATGGCCATTTTGCCCCGGCGCTGCTGATTTTCCCCGATCTGGTGGCGGCCTTGCGCCAGCAGACCGGTCTGCCGCTTCACATCCACCTGATGGCGCAGGACAGCATTCTGTTGGCTCAAATCTCGCAATTCGCCGAGGCCGGCGCGGACCTCATCAGCTTTCATGTGGAAAACAAATCTGTTGCCTCAGACGCGTTTGCCCTGCTGAAAAAGCTCGGTGTGACCGCTGGTCTCGTGGCCTGCGTTGATACCCCGGTCGACGAATTTGCGCCCTTCATCGAAGATATCCGCTTTCTCACCCTGCTTGGCACTGCCATCGGCGTCAAAGGCCAGGATCTGGATAAGGCAGCCCCTGCCCGGCTCGGTCAGGCGCGCTCGCTGATCGACAATCGAGATAATGAGCAACGTTGCATTCTGGCCGCAGATGGCGGCATTCGCGAACATACAGTGCCAAAACTCGTGGCCGCTGGCGCGCAAACAGTAGTGCTCGGTTCGCTGGCTTTTGCAGCCGACGATCTTGAGGCACGCATGGCCTGGCTGACAGGATTGCAAGGCCCTGAATGACCGCGCCCCGCCTCGCCATCGGCATTGATCTTGGTGAAACACGACTGCGCGCCGCGCTGGTGGCGGACAATGGCAGCATTGTGCAGAGAGCCGAAACCGCCACCCTTGCAAAAAGCGGCGCGGACGCGGTCCTGGGCCAGATCGAAATGCTGGCACGACAGGTCGCGGCTGCGGTCGGTGCACAGCCGGTTTGCGGTCTGGGGCTGTTCCTGTGGCAACCGGGGATGCTGGGAAGCCTTCGCTTCAGGTTCGGCACTGGATCAGCAGGCTCGGAACTCCGGATATGAAAATGCTGAAGTGCTGTTTGACGCGGCACGCAAGGGCGACAGCACTGCCAACGAAATCATCAACGCTGCCGCAGATATGCACGGTATCGGCATCGTCAATCTGCTGCATCTTTACAGCCCCGAAATCCTGATTTTCGGCGGCGGACTTGCCCATGGTTTCGACACGCTGGCAGACGGCATCCAAACCGTATCAAGCGCTCCGCCATGCCGCCATTTCGCGATGTTCCAGTGGTCCCGGCCGAGCTGGCGGGAAATTCCGGCCTGATCGGCATCGCAGCCATGGTGTTTGATCAGCCGGCAGCTATCCGATAGCCGCAATAGAACGTTTCCTGGTTCCATTGAACCATCAAACGATCATTGCCCGGACAAGGCTCCGAACCCTTCGATCAGCGCATGAATATGTTCGTTGCTTTCCAAAGCGTGCTGAATTTCGACAAGCCTGGCAAAATTGGCTTCGGTTGCCTCCTCGTTGAGTGCCCGCTCGGCGGCACGCAGCTCATCGCGCAGCACTGCACCCCTCTCATGCAGCGCCAGCGCCTGGCGCCAGCCTTCTTCGGCGTCAATCGGGTCGGCCTGCTCGCGGGTCTGCCACAGCCCGACAGAGGCCAGCGTGTGTTCCAGTCGCCGCACCAGCGTTTCATGGCCGCGCCGGATCAGGGCATCCTTGATGGCGCTCGCGGTCTGCTCCGGATCCTCGGCCAGAATACCGATCAGCGCCTGATGCAGCCGGTTCAACTCGCCCTGGTTGAATTGCAGCGCCGAGAAAGCTTCATCATGGCGATCCAGCAGCACAGGGTGGTTGATCATCGTCATCAGCAACACCGCATTGCGCGGAGAGATGATGGTGGCACCAGCGCCAGCGGCAAAACTGGACACAAGCGGGCTCTGGGACAGGCTGCGACTGACAGAAAACGCTGCGTGGCGGCCACCAGCCCGGCCCTTCCCCGCCTTGCCGGAAAAGCTGCCGCTTCGCTTTGAAGATGGTTTTCCGCCGGCCTGGCCGAAAAACGCCTGAAGCCGTTCGCGGAACTCTTGTTCATAATGGCGGCGAATGGTGTCGTTGGTCATGATCCGCGTCAGGCCGCGCATCCGGTTTTCCAACTCGGCCCGGCGCTCCGGCGTGTCAAACACAGCACCTTCGGTCTCGCGCGACCACACCATGTCGCTCAGCGGTCTGGCGGTGCGAATGAAGCGGTCCATCGCATCCCGACCAACGCTGCGCAACAGATCGTCCGGGTCCTGCCCGTCAGGCAGCAGCGCAAAGCGCACTGTCTTGCCGGGCTTCAGATGGGTCAGTGCCAGATCCGCCGCCCGGCCGGCTGCCTTGAAGCCGGCGCTGTCGCCGTCAAAGCACAGCACCGGACTGTCATTCATCCGCCACAACAGTTGCAATTGTTCTTCCGTCAGCGCGGTACCCATCGGTGCCACCGACCCGTCCAGCCCATGGGCTGCGCAGGCAATGACATCCATATAACCTTCCACCACCAGCAACTGCGCACCATGATGCACGGGCTCACGGGCGCGATGATGATTGTACAGAAGGTAACTTTTTGAAAACAGCGGAGTTTCCGGCGAGTTGAGGTATTTGGCCGGCACATCCGCTGAAAGCGCGCGTCCGCCAAAGGCAATGTTGCGGCCCCTGGCGTCAGCAATGGGAAACATCACCCGGTTGCGAAACCGGTCATAGGACACCGCGATATCCGGCCCGGCAATCAGCAGCCCGGCCTCGACCATATCGTCCTGGGAAATGCCTTTGCCTGTAAGATATTGCTTCAGCGCATTGCGGCTGTCCGGCGCATGACCGATACCGAACTCCTGCTGGATGGCCAGCGACAGGCCCCGGTCGCGCAGATAGCGCCGCGCCTCCGCGCCATCGGCGCTTTGCAGCGACTGCTGAAAAAATCCGCTGGCCAGGTCCATGATTTCATAAAGCGAACTGCGCCGTTCGGCGCGCTTTTCCGCTTCCGGATTGCGTTCCGGCAGCGCCAGCCCGGCTTCGCCGGCAAGCCGTTCGACGGCTTCAGGAAAGGATACGCCTTCCGTTTCGCTCAAGAAGCGAAACACATCGCCCGACTGGCCACAGCCGAAACAATGATACCGCCCGCGGCGGTCATCGGCATGGAAGCTGGGAGATTTTTCATTGTGAAACGGACAACAGGCCCAGAAATCGCCCTTGGATGGTTGCGATTTCTTGCGGTCCCACGTCACCCGCCTGCCCACCACATCTGAAATATTCAGACGGGCGCGAATGTCATCCAGAAATCTGTCATCAAAACGCATGGGCTCTGTTCAGGTTCAATAGGACATGACTGCGGAGAAGTATCAGGCAGCATAACCCGGCACCTGGCAAAAATCTCCATGGTCAGGACACAATTGAAAGATTGTGCTCAGACCATGGCAACTGTCTGTGGAAAACCCGGCCGTGTTGCGGCTTACCGCAACAGCTCTTTCACCACGCCACTGGCATGGCAGAAATCCATCTGTCCCGGATAGCGCTTTTTCAGCGTATTGATACATTTGCCCATGTCACGAAGGCTGTTGGCGCCAATGTCGGACACGACATCCTTGACGGCCTTGCGCACTTCCTCATCCGGCAATTGGGCGGGCAGCAAGGTGCGGATGATCTCCATCTCCTTGCGCTCCTGCTCGGCCAGATCAAGACGGCCGGCATTCTCGTATTGACGGGAGGAATCCTCGCGCTGCTTGATCATTTTACCCAGCAGATTCAGCACCTCCTCGTCGCTGACCTTGTCCTTGCCGGTTCCGCGCAACGCAATGTCACGATCTTTAATAGCAGCGTTGATAAGCCGCAGGGTACATACCTGCTTCTTATCCCGCGCCTTCACAGCTTCATTCAAAGCTTCAGCAATTTGTTCGCGCATGTAGATCTATGACCCTTCTCTGCACTCAATATCACAACGGCGCTGTCGGTCTCGCCAGCTGATTCTCTGTTTCAAGAACCCGCCAGGACAACCTCTATACCATTGTTTGCCAGAATTTGAAGCAACCCTGGCGTTCATCATGGCCTTTATGTGTAGTTTTTGTGACCGTTTGACAAGGCTTTGCCTATGCGATGTTTACAGGACAGGCTTGAATTTCCGGCATAGACATGCGATCCGGGCGCGATCATATATGTGGAATAGTGCGGACAGAGACGAATTGCCGCATCCGTTGCGTCCCTGCACATCTATTGGAGTGTTTTATGCAAACCACCAGCCAGACCGCGAATAGCGCGGACCTGCCGCCCTGGCAGGAGCCGGTTCCCTCAGCCGCTCTTGTGCTGGCTGACGGCACAGTCCTGTATGGCATGGCCTGTGGCGCGACCGGCGAAGCTGCCGGTGAATTGTGCTTCAACACAGCGATGACCGGCTATCAGGAAATCCTGACAGACCCATCCTACGCCGGTCAGATCATAACTTTTACATTCCCTCATATCGGCAATGTCGGCAGCAATGATGAGGATATTGAAAGCCTCAATCTGGCGTCCGTCAACGGAGCGCGCGGCTGTGTCATTCGGGCGGAGATCACCGATCCGGCAAATTATCGTGCCGGACAGCATTTTGACCATTGGCTGAAGGCAAGGGGCATTGTCGGCATCTGCGGTATCGACACCCGCGCTCTCACAACAAAAATCCGTGAGGGCGGCCTGATAAACGGCCTGATCGTCCACAATTCGACCAGCGAGTTCGACGAATCCGCCATGAAATCCATGGCCGCCGCCCTGCCATCGATGGAAGGAGTCGACCTGGCGAAAGACGTAACCACTTTGCAGATGGTGCGCTGGGACGAGACACCCTGGACCTGGGAAAATGGTTTTGGCCAGCAGGTCAACCCTGATTTGCACGTCGTCGCGGTGGATTATGGCGTAAAACGCAATATTTTACGGCTTCTTGCCGGTCTTGGCTGTAAAGTGACCGTGGTTCCGGGCACAGCCACTGCCGAAACCATTCTGGGCCACAAGCCCGACGGCATCTTCCTGTCAAACGGTCCGGGAGATCCGGCCGCAACCGCTCTCTATGCGGTTCCCACCATTCAGGAGCTGATTGCAAGCGGACTGCCGATTTTCGGCATTTGTCTGGGCCACCAGATGCTCGCTCTGGCGCTGGGCGGAAAAACCAGCAAAATGCATCAGGGCCATCATGGTGCCAATCACCCGGTTCTGGATCACACCACCGACAAGGTGGAAATCACCAGCATGAATCACGGTTTTGCTGTCGATGGAGCCACCCTGCCTGAGGGCATTGAGCCGACCCACAAATCTTTGTTTGATGGCTCAAACAGCGGCATTCAGGTTACTGGCAAACCGATTTTCTCGGTCCAGCACCATCCGGAAGCCTCTCCCGGACCACAGGACAGCCATTATCTGTTCAAACGCTTTGTCGATCTTATGAAAGCGGCCTAGGCGACCGTTTGTCGGTCCAGGCTTCGCCGGGCCGCAGGACTATGAAGGCATCATCCGTAATATTGTTGGCTGAGCGCGCTTCGGCGAGCCGCTCAACCGGCTCTTCCAGCGGTTCGTTGGTCAGCTGAAATGTGCCCCAGTGGTGGGCAATCGACACATTTGCCCGGCACAATATATGCCCTTTCACTGCTTCTTCCGGGTTCTGGTGTTGGGCTTCCATGAACCAGCTCGGATCGTAGGCTCCGATCGGTAGGATTGCAGCGTCAAACCCGCCGTGTTTTTGCGCGGCCGCGCGATAATTGATGCCGTCATGAAATCCGGTATCGCCGACCACATAGATTTTGCCCGCAGGCGCCTCGACCACAAATCCCGCCCACAACGCCATGCGCCGGTCCCGCGTGCCCCGCGCCGACCAGTGATGCACCGGCTCAAAATGCACATTCGTAGTAGCATCGACTGCAATTGTATCGTCCCAGTTGCCGGTTTCCAACCGCGCATCGGGAACACCTTTGCGGACGATTGTATCATTGCCATGCGGGGTGATGATCAGCGGATCATGCGCTTTAACCAGCGCCTGCAGCGAGGCAAGATCAAGATGGTCATAGTGATTGTGCGACAACAGGATACAATCGATCGGCGGCAGATCCTGCAACGCCACACCCGGTTTTGCAATCCGCTTCGGCCCGGCAAAAGACAGCGGGCTGGCCCGGTCTGAAAACACCGGATCTGTCAGAAAATTGAGCCCCGACACCTGAATCAGAAGTGTTGCGTGACCAATCATCGTGATCGTCAGCTGCTCACGCCTGTGCTCAGGCACAGCGCCTTCAAACGGACTTGGGAAAGTCTGCGGCCATCGCGCCCTTCGTTCAAACAACTGCCATTTCAGAAAATCGGCAAAGGCGCGCGGTGCTGTACCGTTCGGATTAAAGAAGACAGTTCCGTCGAAATTACGCTCTGGCGGACCGGAATAATACGGGTTTTCAGGTTTGCCAGATGCCAACCGCGCAGCCCCGTTCCAAAACGCGGCAACACCGGACAGAGACAAATATTTGGAAAATTTGCGTCGCGTCATGGAACCCAACATAAGGTTGAAATACGGCAGCTAAAGAGCGCCCCGTCTACGGTGCTGATATCTTGCCCGCCAGACGCCGCCGCGCACGGGCCGCCTTGCTGTCCCGGTGCACTGTATAAATTCCCGTTGCGACAATGATCGCCGTGCCGACCCATGTCCAGCCATCCGGCAACTGTCCGAACACCAGATAGCCATACATGGTTCCCCAGATCAGCAGGGTATATTGCACTGGAGCCACGACCACGGCCTGCGCCACCTCCAGCGCCTTGATCACCAGCAACTCGGCAAATGCCGCCATGATTGCAATGCTGATGAGCAGGGTGATTTCCAGCCCGCTCGTTGGCCATTGCCAGACAAATGGCAGCGGCACAGTAAGTATAAGGCTGCCGACCAGTGCCGTATAGGCGACTGTGGTCTCAGTGCGGTCGGACCGGCTCAGCGCTCGTGACATTACCTGACGCAGGGCAAAGCAGACAGCCGCAATCAGCACCAGAAACACGGCGGGGTGGACGACGCCCAACCCCGGCCGGATAACGATCAGCGTGCCGGCGAAACCGATGAGAACCGCACTCCAGCGGCGGATGCCGACAGGTTCCTTCAGAACCAGCGCGCCCAGCATGGTCACAATGAAGGGTGCCACGAAACTCACCGCCACTGCATCTGCCAGCGGCACATAGCTGACTGCGATGACGAACAATGTCGCCGAGACCGCCGCAACGGCACCGCGCGTAATCTGCAGGCGCGGATGCGCTGTGTGCAGAACCCTCAGACCACGGATCGCCAGCAGCACAAACACACCGAGCAGCAGCCCGAATTGACGCGACCACACGATCTGGATCGGATGCAACGTCTCGGTGAGAAATTTGGCTTGCGTATCAACCGCCGAAAACAGGAACATGCCACCGGCCATATAGGCAAGACCAAGCATACTGTCGCCCTCTCTTACATCCGGCGCCGGCACGCCAGTTGCAATCGGGTCAATAGACATGACCGTATCTCCTTGTCAGGGTACAACCTGCCGGCACGTCCGGTGGTCGTGTCACAGCACGATTTTTCGAGGTCGAGTCAGTTGACCCGACACCGATAAAATATGCTCTTGGTTGCTGTTGGTTGAAATCGCATCGCACCGGGAGCGTGAGTCTGCGGCGATATCAACTGTCTCAGTTTAAACCACGTTTTGGGAATGTCGAGCCTTTTGCCGAGAGCCTGTCTGCAGCGCAGCCAGAGCGCTGCCTCATTGGGCTTCTGCAGCGTATTTCATCACGTGGAAAATAAAATTCTGTTCAATTGTGCCATCAAGCAGATGTGCCCATGGGCCTCTTGCATAAACCGCCACATCCGCTCCCGAATGGGTTTCTGCTGACAACGGAACCAGCGCCTGCTGCAGATAATCGGGATCGCTCGCCTGTTGCTCAGTCACGACAGGCCGCGACCCACTGTAATTCTCGTCCTTTTTCAGCACCGAGCTTTTGCCGTTCAGATATCCGGCCACCGTATAGGGCTTGCCGTCCTTTGCTCTGGCAGGCTTTTCAAGATGCTTCACACCGGTTTTGTTGATCTTGTAGCAAAGACCGGTAATCGGGCTGCCACGCCCGCAATAGCCGTTAAAGGTCAGCGCACTGCTGTGATCTCCTGTGACGATGATCAGCGTGTCTTGCGAACTGGTCAACGCAACAGCTCTGCTGACCGCATCGGCAAACGCCACACCGTCTGTCAGCGCCCGGTAGAGATTTCCATCATGATTCGCATGGTCGATGCGACCGGCTTCCACCGACAGGAAAAAACCGTTTTCATTGCCCTGAAGCCGTTTGATTGAGGCTTCCACCATCTCGGCCAAAGAGGGCTCGCCGATGCGGTCATATTCGTACTTCATATGATCTGATTCAAACAGGCCAAGGACCGGCGCAGTATCGTCTGGGTTCAAAGCGGCAAATTCCACATCATCCGTCACGATTTCAGCGCCCGCTTCCCGTGCCTCATCCATCAGATTGCGGCCATCCCTCCGTCTGCCAGCTTCGCCTTCAAAATCCGTGGCCTCTTTCGGCAGGAAATGCCGGCGACCGCCACCAAGTGCAACGTCAACCCTGCCCGATTTGATCGCATCCAGCAATTGATCGGCAATATCCTTGACGCCACATTTATCCGGCAATTTTGAATCATCTTCAAATGTCCGGTTCGCAGATTGGGCATATGCGGTGGCCGGCGTTGCGTCGGTCAGCCGGGCTGTCGAGATCACGCCAACGGATTTACCCATGTCATCCAGAATGGAAACGATCGATTTCACCTTGTTGGCTTCAACCTGGCTGCAATCTCCCCGCTTCAGGCCCTCGCCGACACCAACCACACCAAGCGACGTTTTGACGCCGGAATGCAGCGCCGTGCCGGAGCCTGCCGAACCCGGTGTCTGAGCATTGACATTGTAGGTCTTGACCAGAGCGAGATAAGGAAACTTTTCCTGTGGCAGAACCGCTTCGTCTCCATAACCACCATTTTTCTGACCAAGGAAAAGCCGGGTCGCATAATTGGAAGCGATGCCATTGCCGTCCGAGATCATCAGGATGATGTTTTTGGCTGTGCCTGTGTTCGGCTGCCGCGCCAGCTTCTCTGTCAGCGTAGCCTGGCCATCCTGATACCAGCGGTTGCCAGCCTGCGGCGTCACCTCTTGCGCCAGCGATACAGACGCGCTTAACACCAGTGCGACACCAGCCAGAATGATTTTCGTCATGAAAAGGTTATCCGGGATATTCTGGATTTTCAGGGGCTTGAATTAAAGTGTTGGCGTCACGCCAATTGGCGTCTATCCGGCGGACCGACTGTCAGCGCTTTACAGGTCCCGGTCAAGCTTGATGGTGAATTTGGTGTTCTTGCGTGCCAGCAACGCTTATCCGGCAGGAAATTTCCGCTTGAAACTTGTGCTGCAAATTCAGCAGTAGCGGCGGTCCCCGCCCATACCACGCGAGAGCACAAAAAAGGCGGGCATTACGCCCGCCTTTTTCCCAAGTAGTTTGAGAGATTTAATCGAGTTCATTACCGGCAGCGACCCACCGGCCAAAGCCGGGTGTGTCCAGCGTGGCACCATACCGGTCATTCACCTTCAGGCCGGTTGCACCGAAGCTGTATTTGGCACCCACCAGGAAGGCATGTTCGGTGAAGGAACCATCGTCAAAGGACGAATTGGCGTCCTCTGATGAGAAGTAGTTGCCTTCATAAGCAGCAAATAATGAGACTGGAATAGGCATGAACTGATGTTCCAGGCGCAATCCCCAGGAAACGCCGTACATATCGTCGTCGTCAAAATCCCGCTCGCCGTCGACATAAGCGATTTCAGCCTGAGCCATGGAGTAATCAGACAGGAAATAACGCCCGACCCCGCGCGCAAACCAAGCGTTCCTCAACCCATCGTCATTGGCCTCTTCGCTCCCATCAAGCAACCCTGCCTGGGCATAGAGTGTTACCTGATCGAAATAATATTGGGCTTCCACACCGCCAAACCAGAAACGAGACCCATCTTCATCAACGTAATCCACCTGGCCCGCACCGCCAAATAGGCCGAACAAATAGCTCATTGGATCCCGATAGCTCAGATGGAGACCAACTGTGTTGGAGCCGCTATAATGGTCACCATCCGCATCATCATCATTGAGCGGGCGATATTCAGCATCGAAATCAAACTGTCCCGAGATTCGGTCTGCGAAGGGAACACTCAGGCGCACAGCACCGCCCAATTCAAAATAATCATCGGAGTCACTGCTTCCGGAGAATGTGTGTTCAGCATGTCCGCTTGCGCCATCTATGAAAGAATAGTCGCCATAGACCTCAATGAGGCCCGCCAGAATCAGCGTCTGTTCCATCGTCTCGAGTCTCTCCCCGGCATAGTCGACGGCAGGATCGGCGGCGTAGGACGCAGATGTGGCAAAGCCGAGCGTGCAGGCCGAAGCCAAAAGAAGTGTATTTAAGGATTTCATGAGTCTCATTCCCAACTAATAAAGAGCGATAAACGACAAATTCAACTCGACTGTGACATAAAGTCGCTCAAAGAAAACTAAAATCAGCCTCGCCGCCATGATTTCGCTCATTTTCGGGCAGGACTGTGGCCAAAAAGCAATGATTATGTGTGGGTATGATGTTAGCTCTGAGTTTGTGACGGGTGCCAAGGCCTTCGACAATTTCTGATTGGTTTCCACGGAAAGCTGATTCTGCTGCGCGACACGACCAGTTCAGGTTCAGGTTCAGCGAGAAACCAGTTAAATTTCGGATTGCAAGCCGGACGACTTGCAATTATCTTTTCAGATGCTTCGATATAAACGTCGGTTAACCTAGATTCGTGTACTGTCGAACGTATTGCATTGCGACGTGTCTCCGGCTTCAAAGCCGCGGCGGAACCAGTATTTGCGCTGCTCCGATGTGCCGTGATTGAAGCTTTCCGGGACAACATAGCCCTGGGTGCGTTTCTGGATGGCATCATCGCCGATCTGCCTGGCCGCATTCAGCGCCTCATCCAGATCGCCTTCTTCCAGAAGGTTTTGCGTGGCCGCGTTGAAGCCCCACACCCCGGCATAGCAATCGGCCTGCAGTTCCACTCTGACCGACAGGGCATTTGCGTCTGCCTCGTTCATCGTGCGCCGCGCTTCGTTGAACTGCGGTAACACGCCGAGAAGGTTTTGCACATGGTGGCCGACTTCGTGAGCCAGAACATAGGCCTGGGCGAAATCGCCCGGCGCGTCGAAGCGTTTGCGCAACTCGTCATAAAACGACAGATCGATATAGATCTGTTTGTCGCCGGGACAGTAAAACGGCCCGGACGCTGCCGAGGCAAAGCCGCAGGCAGAGCTCACCTGGCCGGTAAAAAGCTGCAGGCGCGGCTCTTCATAATCGCGGCCACTGGCTGCAAAAATCGCGTTCCAGGTATCTTCCGTTTCGGCCAGAACCGTGGAGATAAAGGCTGTCATTTCATCGTTGCGCGCCGCTCCTCCGGATTGTCCGGCCGGCTGGGTCTGTTCAAATGGCAGACCCCCGCCACTGCCGCCACCGGTCAGACCGCCGAGCAACTGGAGCGGGTTGATGCCGAACACAAACCAGGCGATGCCGCCGATCACCACCAGCGTCAGAATGCCTTTTCCCGACCCGCGCACGCCGCGCCCGGTCCTGCCGGAGGGAAAGCGCAACCGCGGTGAAGAGGACCGGCCTCTTGGGAACCGGAAGCCGCCCCCGCCCGATCCGCGCCGGTCATCTACATTTGAACTTTGACGGCGGCCTTTCCAGCGCATGGGCAATCCTTGGTTCGTTTCACGTGCAGTCTGAAACGCAACATTGGCCCAAACATGGCGCTCCGACAACCAAGAAATCTTGGGCCATCCCCTTCCACAGCACGGGCTAATCGCCTATAGCAGCGTCAAACATCCCGACAACTTCGGCTCAGGTCGCCTCCGGCCATCCGCAACCACAGACTTCCAGAAGATCAACCATGCCAAAACGCACAGATATCCAGTCCATTCTCATTATCGGAGCCGGGCCCATCATCATCGGCCAGGCCTGCGAGTTTGACTATTCCGGAACTCAGGCCTGCAAGGCGTTGAAGGAAGAGGGTTACCGCGTCATTCTGGTGAATTCCAACCCGGCAACCATCATGACCGACCCGGATCTGGCCGACGCCACCTATATCGAGCCGATCACGCCGGAGATTGTTGCGAAGATCATCGAGAAAGAGCGCCCCGATGCGCTGCTGCCCACAATGGGTGGCCAGACCGCGCTGAACTGTTCACTGTCCTTGCGCAAGATGGGTGTGCTGGAAAAATTCGGTGTGGAAATGATCGGCGCAACGCCGGAGGCCATCGACAAGGCCGAAGACCGCGATCTGTTTCGCAAGGCGATGGACAAGATCGGTCTGGAAAGCCCGCGCTCACGGCTCGCCCACACCGTTGCCGAGGCAATCGACGCGCTGGAGGCAATAGGTCTTCCAACCATCATCCGGCCCAGCTTCACGATGGGCGGCACCGGCGGCGGCATTGCCTATAACCGCGAAGAATTCCTGACCATCGTGGAAAGCGGCCTCGATGCCTCGCCGACATCGGAAATCCTCATCGAGGAATCCATTGTCGGCTGGAAAGAATATGAAATGGAAGTCGTCCGCGACAAGGATGACAATTGCATCATCATCTGCTCCATCGAGAATGTCGATCCGATGGGTGTGCACACCGGTGACAGCATCACCGTGGCCCCTGCCCTGACGCTCACCGACAAGGAATACCAGATCATGCGCAACGCCTCGATTGCGGTGTTGCGCGAAATCGGTGTTGAAACCGGCGGCTCCAATGTTCAGTTCGCTGTCAACCCCGCTGATGGTCGGCTGGTGGTCATTGAAATGAACCCGCGCGTCTCGCGCTCATCCGCCCTTGCCTCGAAAGCCACCGGTTTCCCGATTGCCAGGATCGCGGCAAAACTGGCGGTCGGCTACACTCTGGACGAGTTGGACAATGACATCACCGGTGGCGCCACACCGGCGGCATTTGAGCCGACAATCGATTATGTCGTGACCAAGATCCCACGCTTTGCCTTTGAAAAATTCGCGGGCGCGGAACCGATTCTGGGCACGGCCATGAAATCGGTCGGCGAAGTCATGGCGATTGGCCGGACGTTCCAGGAATCCCTGCAAAAAGCCTTGCGCGGACTGGAAACCGGGCTCACCGGCCTCAACGAAGTCGAAATCCCAGGCCTGGGTCAGGATGATGACAAGAATGCCATTCGGGCATCCCTTGGCACGCCGACTCCCGACCGGCTTTTGAAAGCGGCGCAGGCGATGCGGCTTGGTCTCAGCGACGAGGAGATTTTTGCCGCCTGTAAAATTGACCCCTGGTTTCTGGAACAGTTGCGCGGGTTGATCAATCTGGAACAGCGCGTGCGGGCCCATGGCCTGCCGCAGACGCCCGGCGCATTGCGGGCACTGAAAGCGTCCGGCTTTTCAGATAAACGACTGGCCGAACTGACCGCTTTGAACGAAGCCGATGTCTCGGCCCTGCGCCACCAGCTGAATGTGCGCCCGGTCTACAAGAAGATCGACACCTGCGCCGCAGAATTCGCCTCGCCGACACCTTATATGTATTCGACCTACGAAGCCCCATTCGGCGGCGCACCGGTGGATGAGGCAGAGCCGACAGATGCCAGGAAAATCATGATCCTGGGCGGCGGGCCCAACCGCATCGGTCAGGGTATCGAGTTCGATTATTGCTGCTGCCATGCTGCTTTTGCCCTGCATGATGCGGGCTATGAAACCATCATGGTGAATTGCAACCCGGAAACCGTATCGACCGATTATGACACATCGGACCGGTTGTATTTTGAACCGCTGACTGCGGAAGATGTACTCGAAATTGTCCGCACCGAAACCTCCAACGGCACATTGCACGGCGTGATTGTTCAATTCGGCGGTCAGACGCCACTGAACCTGGCGCAGGCACTGGAAGATGCCGGCGTGCCGATTCTTGGCACCCCGCCCGATGCCATCGATCTGGCCGAAGACCGCGACCGCTTCAAGGCCTTGCTCGACAAGGTCAAACAGAAGCAACCGGAAAACGGCATTGCCCGCTCCGGTGAAGAAGCCCGCCATATTGCCGAGCGGATCGGTTATCCGGTGGTTATCCGGCCTTCTTATGTGCTGGGTGGCCGGGCAATGGAAATCGTCCGCGATACCGCCCATCTGGAGCGCTATATCACCGAAGCTGTGGTGGTCTCCGGGTCCTCTCCCGTGCTCATCGACAGCTATCTGTCGGATGCCATTGAAGTCGATGTTGACGCCGTGTGCGACGGCACCGATGTGTTTGTCTGCGGCATCATGGAACATATCGAGGAAGCCGGCATTCATTCCGGCGACAGTGCCTGTTCCCTGCCGCCATTCTCGCTCGGCCCGGATATCATCGAACGATTGGAACAGCAGACCCGGGAAATGGCCCTTGCGATTGGCGTTATCGGCCTGATGAACATGCAATACGCCATCAAGGGCGATGATATCTATGTGCTGGAAGTCAACCCGCGTGCCAGCCGCACGGTGCCATTTGTCGCCAAGACCATCGGATTGCCGGTCGCCAAGCTTGCGTCCCGGGTAATGGCCGGTGAAAGCCTTGCCTCAATGAAGCTGGAAAAGCCGGCTTTCGATCACATCGCCGTCAAGGAAGCAGTGTTTCCCTTCGGCCGCTTCCCGGGCGTCGATACCGTTCTTGGACCGGAAATGCGCTCCACCGGCGAGGTCATGGGACTGGACAGCAACTTTCCTGTGGCCTTTGCCAAAAGTCAGCTTGGATCGGGAACGCGAATCCCCACCGGGGGCACCGTCTTCGTTTCGGTGCGCGACAAGGATAAACCGCGCATTCTCGACACGATTCGCAAGCTTGAGCATCTAGGGTTTTCCATCGTCGCAACCGGCGGCACGGCGCGTTTTCTCAATGAGGAAGGTGTGCCCAGCACCAAAATCAACAAGGTTCTGGAAGGTCGTCCGCACATTGTTGACGCCATCAAGAACAACGAAATCGCCTTGGTTTTCAACACCACGGAAGGCGCGCAGGCCTTGACGGACAGCCGTTCCCTGCGCCAGGCGGCGCTGATTCACAAGGTTCCGTACTACACCACTCTGGCCGGAGCGATGGCGGCTGCCAACGGAATTGAAGCCTTTACACGCGGAACGCTTGAAGTTCGCGCACTTCAGTCGTACTTTAACTGAATATGTATTTGAGCTGGACCGCCCACCCATACCGGAATGGGCGGTCAGCTTTTCTTTTTGTCCGGGCTCCAAGCACTGACGCCGGTGGCACCAGCAGGAACCCCATTTTTGGAGAGAGGGACATCGATGGATAAGATCCCTATGACCGCCAGTGGCAACAGTGCGCTGCAGGAAGAGTTCAGAAGACGCACTCAGGAACAGCGTCCACAAATTATTGCAGCCATTTCCGAAGCCCGTGCCCATGGTGACCTGTCGGAAAACGCCGAATATCATGCCGCCAAAGAGGCCCAGAGCCACAATGAAGGGCGCATTGCGGAGCTGGAAGATCAGCTCGCCCGCGCTGAAATCATCGACATTTCCAAATTGTCCGGCGATACGGTCAAGTTTGGGGCAACGGTGAGGCTGGCAGATGAGGATACTGACGAGGAAATCACCTATCAGGTTGTCGGCGATGCCGAATCCGATGTGAAAGCGGGCAAGATCTCCATCTCCTCACCCATCTCCCGGGCGCTTATCGGCAAATCGGTTGGCGATTCCGTAGAAGTAACCGCTCCGGGCGGTTCCCGCGGTTATGAAATTCTGGAAGTCAAATTCATTTAGTCATCGGGCCGGGAAGACAGGTTGATCTGCCGTGAAACTGACCGGTATTCAGACTTATCCGGTAAAGGGGCTTGCTCCGGAATCTCTTCCCTTTGCGGAAATGATGCCGGATCAGCCGCTCGCCGGAGACCGGAAATTTGCGCTCGCTCACAGAACTTCGAAATACGACCCTGCCAATCCCGTCTGGCTGAAGCGCAGCAATTTTGTCGTTGTTGCGCTCAGCCCGAAGCTGGCCACCATTGCATCCAGCTATGACGATGCCAGCGGCATCCTCACCATGGGCAATGAAGACGGTTCGAACCAACGGTTCAATCTCTCGGACCCTTCGGATGTCATCCGCTTTGCGGCTCGGATCGAAGCCCTTGGCGGCGCTGTGCAACCTGGCCCCTATGGGTTGGCTCATATCCCCGGTGGCAATCTTGCCGATCGTAACACCCGCACTCTGTCACTGCACAGCAGGGCCTCTCACGACGCCGTATCTGCCAGCAGTGGACTTGACCTTTCGCAGAGGCGCTGGCGCAGCAATCTTTGGTGCGACGGTCTTGCCCCCTGGGAGGAATTCTCCTGGATCGGCCGGGAAATCAGCATCGGCTCTGCACGCTTTGCGGTCACGGAGCGCATAGAGCGTTGCGCCGCGACCAGCGCCAATACAAGCTCGGGCGTCCGCGACATCGACATGCCGTCCCATTTGTTCAAGACCTACGGTCACCGTGATTTCGGGGTGTTGTGCAAGGTCATCTCCGCCGGCCGTATCGAGCTGAACGATCCGATCCGCGTGTTAAACTGACTGCCGCTCAGATCGTGCGAACGCCGGCTCCATCGAAATAATGCAACTGTGATTTGTCCAGGTTCAGACCTACGATTTGGCCATCGTGCAATTCGACCTTGCCATTCACACGTACGTTCAAATCGCCGATTCCGGCGAGTGAAACAAACATGTTGTTATCCGCACCATGGAATTCGTTGAGTATGACTTTCCCGGTCAGTTCCGCATTATCAGGGTCCGCCAGATGGATATCTTCGGGTCTCACGCCCAGAATCGAGGGGCTGCCTTCAACCTTTCCAATATTGATCGCCACGCCTTCGTCATATCGCAGATGATCTCCATCATAGCTGGCTTTCGGCAGGAGATTCATCTTTGGGCTTCCCAAAAATTGGGCCACAAATGTATTTTTCGGATGTGAATAGAGCTGCTTGGGTGAGCCGACCTGCATCACCTCGCCATCTTTGAGAACCACAATCTTGTCGGCCAGAGTCATCGCTTCAATCTGATCATGTGTGACATAGATCATCGTCGCGCCCAGTTCCTTGTGCAGCTTTGCAATCTCGATCCGGGTCTGTGTACGCAATGCGGCATCCAGATTGGACAATGGTTCATCGAACAGGAAACCCTTTGGCTGACGCACAATCGCCCGACCGATCGCGACGCGTTGCCTCTGACCGCCTGAGAGGTCCTTGGGTTTGCGATCAAGATAGGGTGTCAGCTTCAGTGTTTCGGCGACCTCCCGGACTTTCCGCTTGATTTCGTGCTTCTCAACACGAGCGGTTTCCAGAGCAAATGCGATATTTCCGTAGACACTCATATGCGGATAGAGCGCATAGGATTGAAAAACCATCGACAGATTCCGATGATAGGGATCAAGCGCGGTGACGTCCTCACCATCGATGAAAACAGTTCCGTTGGTTGTTTCCTCAAGACCGGCGATCAGACGCAGAAGGGTGGATTTCCCGCAACCGGAAGGCCCGACAAAAACAACAAACTCTCCTTCTTCGGCCGACAGGCTGACATCCTTGATCACCTCGACACTGCCAAAACTTTTGCTGATATTTTTCAGCTCGATTGTGCTCATCGGGATCCTCTGGATCGTTCCATGTTTACATTGAAGCCGGTTCGACAGGCGGAAGCTTGTATCGGATTCAGGCTTTGCTGCTGCTGGGTCAGCCTTTTGAATTTCAAAAAACGGATGACCCCGCCTGGACTTGAGTTTCGCGGACCTGTCATTGGCGTAGAGCCCCGTCGCAAGGATGCACCGACTTATAATAATCCAGCAGTTCCAGCATTGATGCGGCATCCGGGTCCAGATAGATCGCGACATTCCGGTGAAGCTGCAATGCACTGGCAGGACACATGGCAGAGAGTGGTCCTTCAACCATATTTCTGACCGCCCTGGCCTTGCGTTCCCCGGTCGCGAGGAGCGCAATCTCATCCGCCCTCAATATGGTCGCAATACCCATTGTCAGTGACAGGCGGGGCACGTCTTCCGGACGCTCAAAATAGCGGCTGTTCGCTTTCACTGTACTGGGTGCCAGCGTTTTCAATCGTGTGAGAGATGACAGACTGGAGGTTGGTTCATTGAAGCCGATATGCCCATTCTCACCAATTCCCAGCAATTGGAAATCAATGCCGCCGCCATCGGATATCGCCGTCTCATAACGCCGGGCTTCTTCGGCAAGATCAGCTGCATTGCCGTCCGGAATGTTGGTCTTGGCCATGTCGAAATCGCAGGGTTCGAACAAATGTCTGGCCATATAGCTGTGATAGGATAATTCGTGCTCGACCGGGAGCGCAACATATTCGTCCAGATTGAAACTCCGCACTTTGGAGAAGCTGACTTTGCCGGCCTCATACATCCGAAACATATGTTGATAGACCGGTTCCACAGTACCGCCGGTCGCCAGGCCGAGCGTGCAGTTTTGCCTTAACAGAACCCGCTCCACCAACCTGTTTGCAACGGCTTCAGCGGCCTGCTGTGCGTGCTCAAAAACCAGAACTTTCATAACTCACCCTTTAACCGCGCCTGCTGTCATCGAACGGCTGATCTGTTTATACATGAGGATGCCGAGCACCACCGGGGGCAACGAGGCAACCACAATAACCGCTGCTGCCACGCCCCATTGCACACCGGCGCCACCGGACGAGAAAAAGAACGATGCGCCAACGGTCATGGGTACCGCCCTGGTGGTGGTAATCATCAATCCGAACAGGAACTCGTTCCATGCGGTGATGAAGCTGAAAATAAAGACTGTTGCCAGCGCTGGCAGGCAAATCGGAAGCACGATTTTCACCAACACTCGAAAAATGCGGGCGCCATCCATGCGTGCAGCTTCATCCAACTCGTAGGGAACGTCATTGATGGCATTGACCAGAAGCAGCAGAGCCAAAGGTAAATTGACCACCGCCAGAATGAGACCCAGACCCAATGATGTGTCCAGCAGCCCGACCGTGCGATACATCATATACAGCGGGATCGCGAAGATGATCAAAGGCATCGCCCGCAGATTGACAATTGTGGGAAAAATCACATTGGTGCCATAGCCGCGCCGGGCGATTGCATAGGCGACCGGGAAACACAGCATGATCGGCAGAATCGCGCCGATGAGCGACGCGATCAGGCTGTTTTGCAGATAGGCAAATATGTTCAACCGTTCGGTCACTTCCAGAATGGCGGCATAATTCTGCAAAATCGGCTCATAGACCCAAAGGCCCGGATTGCGGCTGATTTCAGCACCGGTCTTCAGCGAGGCCGATATGGTCGAGATAACCGGAAAATTCATCACGAATGCAGCAACCGCGAAAACAATCCAGCGCGGAAGGTTTCTGTATTTTCTCTGCAAGCCCTGTCTCTTCATGCCCGGCTCCTGCGCAGAAAACCGCCGGCAAAATACAGCAGAACAAAGGCGACGATGAACAGCACGACGGATGCTGCGAGTGCCTTTCCAATGTCACCTGAGCGGAAGAAAGAAAGATAAATATAGATGGAAAGCGATGTGGTCGATCCACCGGCTCCGGATCCGGTCAACACGAATATGTTGTCAAACACCCGGAATCCATCAATGAACCTGATGAAGAACGCAACCGCCAGGGTGGGTGCCATCTGCGGGATTTCGATGAACCAGAACATCCGCCAGGGTCGCGCTCCGTCAACGGCGGCCGCCTCGCGCATGTCTCCGGGAATTGCCTCATATGCCATGTAGAACAGAAGAAAGGCAAACGGCGTCCACTGCAGGGTTTCAATGGTGAAGACGGTCAGAAAGACATTTTCACGGCTGAGAAATGCCGGGCTGTCACCCAGCCACAGATAAAGATAATGCGGCAGCGAACCGACAAATTCGTGCAGCACCAAGCGGTACATCAGGCCCATCATTGCAGGGGCGATGATCATCGGCATGATCAGCACGGCGATGATCCAACTGTTGTTTCTGATGATCGGCGCCAGATAAACCGCGAGCGCCAGCCCAATTATGCACTCAGCCAGCGCGGTGGAAACACCGAACTTCAATGAAAACCACGAGGCTGACCAGAATTCAGGATCGCGCATGACTTCGACGAAGTTCTGAACCCCATTCAGTTTTGGCGATCTGAGCGTCTCAAACGAGACGTCGGAAAAACTGTAGAGTATGTCAATGAGCGCGGGAAACCCCAGCATGGCAAGCAGGAACACGACGATAGGTGTCGCCAGAATCCTGTTTTCAGTTGATGCTTTCATGCTCATGCCACCCGTATTGCAGTCAGCCACAGCGCGGCTGACTGCATGAGTTACTGGACTATTTCAGCAACTCGGCCATACCGGCTTCGGTGTTCGCCAGAGCTTCATCCAAAGTCTGCCCGCCCGACAGGAATCCGGTGAATTCCTTGGCCTGGAGTTCATAAACCGACAATGCCTTCGCGGCTGTGCCGCCATTCATCACGAACCCGTAATTGGAGGCATACTCACCCAGAAGAACCAGATCAGGTCGCTCATCCGCAATATCAGCCACAACAGAACTGGTCAGGCCGGGAGCGCCGCCGGCAAGGGCGTAGGCTTTGGCCGCTTCCGCTGTTGAGAGAAAACGAACGAATGCTTCCGCACCTTCAACATTTTTCCCGCTGGCATTTACGCCCAGGCCAAGACCGTGCGTATGGGTAAAGCGGCCTTCCGGCCCTGCCGGAGGCGCGATGGTTTTTGTGGTCTCTGCTGTCACCGGTGTTTTGGCCGGATCCATCAGATCTGCTGCAGCAGCATTCCACTGGATCATGGCCGCTACCTGACCGGCGCCAAAGGCAGCATTTGCTTCAGCATATTCGTAGGAGAATGAATCCTTCGGCGTCGCACCGGCATCCACCAGGATTTTGAACAAGTTGAGAGCCGCTCTGTAAGCCTCTGAGTCAACCGTGATATTGCCGTTTTCATCCATCCAGTTCCCGCCATAGGAGCGCGGCAGAGAATGGAAAACCATCATGTTGAACAACAGGTTTTTCAACTGCAACACGGTGCCGTAGCGGGTCGGACTGTCAGGATTAACCGATTTCGTGAAGTACAGTGCGTTTGCCGCAAAATCCTGCCATGTCCAGCTGTCAGGATCTTTTGGTGTCAATCGAACACCAAGATACTGCTCGGAAATGTCGCTATATTTATCATACTGCTCCTTATCATTCAGCAACGCTTCAATGAGGTCTGTGCGATAATACAAAAAGTGCAGCGAAAGATCTGTCGGGACACCATATTGCTTCCCCTCGAACTGCATTGTTGTCAAAACCGATGCGCCGAAGACATCTTCCGCTTCATCCGAGAGAGTAATCGGCTTCATGTAAGGCGCATAACGTCCGATTGAATAAGTCGCCAACAAACTGGCATCAAATGCGTCGGTCCCTGCAGCCAGGTCAGCTTGAAGCTTGTCATAAAAGCCTTCCCTGCTGAAAAAGATCAGTTCCACCTTGTTCTCTTCAGTCACAGAGCTCTTTGCGTTGTAGAGTTCCACAACGGAACGAAGAGCAACCTCTTCGGGTCCCCCTGGCCACCCCAGAACGGTTACTTCCGCGCTTGAAAGGGAAGGTGTCACAGCCAGAATTGCCGCCGCAGCAGCACTCAACAGATAATTCTTGTATCTACTCATGTCTTTCTCCTGTTTCCAAATAAGACTGCGCTGCAATCGCAGCGATACCAATTATCCCCGCATGCTCCTTGATCGAGGATGCACGAATTCGCGTCTCTTGAGATGGGGCAAGGCGCGCAACATTCTGCTGCACTTCAGCAAGAAAGCCCTTACCAAGTCCGATACCGCCACCAATTACGATGACCGGTGGATCAAGTGTGTAGAGAATATCCCGGCAGACTTTTGCTATGCGCCAGGCCGATGCCGAGATGATTTTGCGAGACCAGGAATCCCCGGCACCTGCCGCCTCAAAAATCTCCCTGGCAGATATCTCGCGGCCTGCTTTTTCAGCTTCTTTCAGCATCCAGCGGCCGGTGGCTATATCTTCGATCGGCTCAGCGCCCTCATCTGCGGACATCAAATTCTGTGCGATTTGCCCAAAATGTCCGGCTAATCCACGGTGGCCTTTGAGCAATTTCCCATTGCAGACAATGCCGCCGCCCAATCCTGTCGAAACCGTCAGATAGACCAGATCGGACCCCTTGCAGGCCCCATCGACATATTCCGCCCAGGCCGCAGCCTGCGCGTCGTTGATGATTTCAAAAGGGCAACCAAACTTTGCAACTGCATCCGCCAGATTGAATGATTTTTCTATGGCAAGCGTATTGTCATTGACGCTCTTCCAATAACCATTTTCAACATGACCCGTGACCGCCACCCCGACACAGTCATAGGCCGCGTTCCACTTACGAACAGCATCTTGGACCTGTGCCAGCCAGTCTTCCGGACTGGTGTCGCGCGCAGTTTCCAGCTTTTCCAGTTTCACCACCCTGCCACCGCGAATAAGTGAAACCAGGGTTTTGGTGCCGCCTATATCAACGGCCAGCACTGTTACACCGGCTTCATTTTTGTCCCCAAGCGACCTCATCGAGCGAACTCCGATGACTTCAGGGCATCGAAGAACCAGCCTGTGACAACTTCAGTCCGCGTAATTGCTGTTCCAACGACAACAGCGTCTGCGCCCGCTTTCAGCGCTTCGACAGCCAAAGCCGGCGTATGGTAACGGCCCTCGGCGATGAGCGGTTTGCCCAATGTGGCCAATTGTCTGACCAGTTCCAGATCCGGACCTTCGGGAGTCATATCTGTGGTATAGCCAGCCATTGTGCTGCCGAGAATGTCCGCGCCGAGGCGAGCGGCATTGTTTCCGTCATCGATGCAGGAACAATCCGCCATTGAAAGCGCGCCGGCCGCCTTGATGGCCTGAATAGCGGCGTCAAGAGTTTCCGGCCGTGGCCTGTCAGTGGCGTCGACTGCAATAATATCTGCGCCGGCGGATGCCAGATCCCTGATATTTTGCAAAAACGGCGTAATCCTTATCGGACTGGTCTCCAAATCGACTTTAACAATGCCGATAATTGGCTGCTTGAGGACAGATCTTACCGCTTCCACATTCCTGACGCCCTCAATCCGCACGCCCGATGCGCCGCCCGCGACCACTGCCTGTGCCATAGCTGCGATGATCAATGGATTATCCATCGGACCGCCAACGCAAGGTTGACAGGACACAATCAGTTGATTTGAAAAATACGGCAGCAAGAAAACCTCCCCTTAAGAGGCTTAAAAAGATACCAGTTTACAACCAGTCGTCAACAGGTTCCTTACTGGATTATCTGAGCAACTCGGTCACAAAATCAAAAACCTCGGCATTGTAATGCGTTATGGTGTACTCGATCGGTTCGCCATCGGCAGTCTCACAGCACCGCTCTACAATCAGAACCGGCGTGCCGGGTTTGGTCTCCAGTATCTCGGCTTGCGCAGCATCCATTGCACCGGCACTGATTCTCTGAACCCCGTGATCGGGTAGTTTCCCAAGCGCATCCAGTGTCGCATATAGCGAGGGGCCAATCGCATCCGGGGAATTTACTATGGAATGCGGTATCACCGCGGTTTCAAGCGCGATTGGTCTGCCATCGGCAAATCTGACACGGCGAATCTTAATGATTTTCGCGCCTTTCACCAGTTGCAGCTTTCGACGCTCCTGATCAGACGGCTCCTGCACGTCCGCTCCAAGCAATTTCATTCCCGGACGCATGCCGCGCGATCGGATATCCTCAGAAAAACCGAGCAGGTTGGAAATCTGTTTTTTCAATTTGCTCGAAACGCTGGTTCTCGCGCCATGACGTCGGGACAACACACCATCAGAAACAAGGGCGTCAATCGCTTTGCGAACAGTGGTCCTTGAGCAATTCAGCATCTCCGCCAGTTTCCGCTCACCGGGAAGGCTTGTGCCCGGCAGAAGCACGTTTTCGTCAATCGCAAGCTTTATCGCGTAAATCAGATTTTCATATTTCGCCGTGTACTCGTTTCGCAATTCCAGTGTATTCAGAAGATGATCTATGGCATGGCTTTCCTGCGAACACATGATTGACTTTTTTCCCATTCGACATTTCGGCTCAATCTGGGCCGGGCGGCATTCAACCAAAAAATTGCTGCCCGCAGACTCGTACCCCTGTTGGTATGGCGTGTAAATATGAACCCAAACAGGCACATCAACACTGTAAAATGCACTACAACGCAGCGGCCCAACCGCTCTGCATCATCTGCATCTTGTTTTGAACCCCGGATTGATTACTCTGAAATCCGGATTTTGGCTAAAGCACATTTGAATACATCCTGTGCAGGGTGAAGCCCTCCAGCAGATTGGAAATACGTCTTGAAAAATACGCAACCAATTTCCACACCATGAAAAATAATTTTAAAAATCGAAGTCGGACCAATAAAGCCGTTACCTTGGCGCTCTATGGCGGATTGCTCTTTCCGGCCTTGTTCACCGCGCTGGCATTCGGCGGCCGCTGGTTCCGCCCCCTGGACAGTTTTTCGCATTTTCTGCACTATTATGTTCTCGTATTCATCATTGTGGCCGTTGTTGCCGGATTACTGAAACTGCGAAAGACTGCGTTCCTCGCATTTGTCTCATTGCTGGTTGCAGTGTGGCTGCTGGGTCCTGCGCGGCCCTTTGCCCTTCCCAGTGCCTCCTCCTTGAATGCAGCAACCGGCGATGAGGTAAAAATCATCACCTTCAATCTCCTGTTCCGCAATGACCAGATCGAACGCATCGCCGACTATTTCACGCAGCAGGATCCGGATATCCTCATGCTGCAGGAAGTTTCCCCCAACAACAGGGGCCTTCTCGATCTGCTGCCGCAATATCCCTACCGCCAGAGTTGCTCGCTGAGCGACACCATGGCCACCATGGTCCTGTCGAAAACGCAGCCTTCGGCACAAGGCTGTCTGGCAAAAGGTGAAGTGGCCTGGATGGAGTTGGCTCTGAACGGAAGACCTGTGCGCGCAGCATCAGTTCATCTGCACTGGCCATGGCCGTTAGGGCAGTGGAAACAGATTGACAAAATCCGCCAGGAAATGGCGGCCTGGGAGCCAAAGCCACCCATAATCATTGGCGGCGATTTCAACGCGGTGCCGTGGAGCCAGGCGGTCAGGACAATGGAGGCCATCACCAGTTCCAAAGTCGTACCGGGATTCCGTTTCACCATTTTGGGATTTAAATCGCCATTGAAACTTCCGGTGTTTCTGCCCATCGACCAGATTCTGCTGCCAGATGAGGCAATCCTGCGCGATGCTGGAACCGGTCCGTACCTTGGCTCAGACCATCGCCCGGTTGTAGCAACGCTGAATTGGTCTGAATAATCGGACGGTTTTTTATACATCACCATTTCGTGCCCTGCCCGGTCCGGTGCAGAGCTGATGACAAGGACATGTTGCATGATTGATCTTTATACCTGGAGCACACCAAACGGCAGAAAAGTCTCCATTGCATTGGAAGAACTCGGCCTGGACTACACCGTTCGTCCCATCAATATTGGAGAAGACGACCAGTTTCAGCCGCATTTTCTGAAAATTTCACCGAACAACAAAATACCGGCCATCGTCGATCATGAAGCCGGCATCAGCATGATGGAATCCGGCGCTATTTTACTGTATCTAGCTGAAAAAACGGGTAAATTACTGAGCAAAAAAGAAAATATCCGTTGGCAGACGATACAGTGGCTGATGTGGCAGATGGGCGGTTTCGGGCCAATTCTCGGTCAGGCTCATCATTTTCTGTTTTATAATCCGGGCAAGGCGCCATACGCGGAAGAACGCTTCAGAAAAGAAGTCAGACGGCTCTACGGTGTACTGGAAAAACAGCTTTCACAAGCCGATTATCTGGTCGGGAATTACAGCATTGCCGATATCGCCATCTGGCCCTGGGCAGCGCGCTTTGAAAGACAGGAAGTGGATCTCAACGAATTTCCGGCGGTCAAGGCATGGTATCTGCGCCTTGCCGAACGCGAGGCGGTACAAAGGGGTTACGACGTTCCCGGAAATGACCCCGGCATCCCAATGCCATAGCGCATGTCCCGCCGCGCCGTCAGCTGGCAGCGCCGCCCGCTTTCGGGTCCAGGGGCACGGTGGGGTCATTCTTCACCTTGCCGATCGTCAACGAGGTCCGCACGCTTTCCACATGCGGTGCTGCAGTCAGATCATTGACAATGAAGCTCTGGAACGCATCCAGATCGACCGCGACGCATTTCAGGATGAAATCCACGTCGCCTGACAGCATGTAGCATTCGCGGACAATATCCCAGTTGCCGACAGCCCGCTGGAAAGCCTGCAATTCAGCCTCGCCCTGTGCGGACAGGCCAACCAGGGCAAACGCGGTCAGTTGATAGCCCAGACTGCGCTCGTTCAGCAGGGTTCGATAGCCTTCGATAATGCCGTTATCTTCCAGCGCCCGCACCCGGCGCAGGCATGGCGGCGCTGAAATGCCGACGCGTTTCGCCAGTTCGACATTCGTCATCCGGCCGTCGCGCTGCAACTCTGCCAGAATTTTCCAGTCAATAACGTCCAGCCGGTCTTTCATGCACACCGTTTCATGGCTACAAACAGGGCTGTTCGTCCGTCCATCGGTCGGCACGCACCTGAGTTATGATCTGACTTTCACTGCCCTGAATGGAAAGATTCGACAAGGGGCAGACGGCAAATCAGTCCCGCCGAACAGCAAAAAGGTTCATTATGCACATCTGGGTGCTCACCGATGGCAAAGCCGGCGATCTGCAATCCTGTCTGGGCGTGGCCGAACGGCTCGGTACAATCTGGACTGCTGATGCCGGCACTGCGACCATCGAACAGCGCGTTGTCGATCCCAAACCACCGTGGCTGTGGCTGATGCCTCATGGCCCAATCAGCCCATTGGAAAAGCGCGGCTCCCAGGACGATCCACTGCGCCCGCCCTATCCCGATGTAGCCATTGCCTCCGGCCGGCGCGCAGTCCCCTATCTGAGGTCCTTGAAACACCGCGCGCCCGGCTGCCTGACAGTGTTCCTGAAAGATCCCAGAACCAGCCGTCACGGCGCCGATCTTGTCTGGGTGCCGGGCCACGACCGGCTGAGGGGCGACAACGTGCTGGTTTCGGCCATGGCCCCGCACCGTATCAGCCCGCAATTGCTGGCTGACCAGCGGGCCGACCCGCCCGCGCACATCGCAAAACTTCCAAAGCCCAGACTGGCCGTCGTGCTGGGGGGGCCGGCGCGCAAAACGGTCTATTCGCAGAACGATCTGGCAGTCTTCGCCGCAGCCCTGACGCAGCTTGCAGATCAGGCCGCAAGCCTGATGGTGACCGGCTCCAGGCGCACGCCTGCGCACTGGATGGAAATGATCGATAAAATCATGATCGGGCGGCGCGGCCTTGTCTGGACGCCGGCAGAGGCAACGCCCAATCCCTATCTTGATTTTCTCAGCCATGCCGACGCCCTTGTCGTGACGGCAGACAGTCACAATATGGTCAGTGAAGCGCTGGCCACCGGTGTTCCCGTTCATATCTTTGCGCCCGAAAAACTGTCCACCAAGCTCGCAAGGTTTGTGAAATCGGTTTTTGCAGATAATCTGGCGGCGCCAATGGGCAAAACGGCACGGCATACGCTTGAACTGACGCCGCAGAAGCCGATAGACTCTTCTGCAATCATCGCAGAAGAGATTCGCCAACGCCTGATTTCACGCCAAGCCGCGCCAAATGCGCATTGAATGGAAACACAATGTCGACCCAGCATGCAAAACTGATCATTATCGGCTCAGGTCCCGCAGGATACACCGCCGCCATTTATGCGGCCCGCGCCATGCTCGAGCCGATGCTCATTTCAGGTATCCAGCCGGGCGGCCAGTTGACCATCACAACCGATGTGGAAAACTACCCCGGTTTTGCCGACACCGTTCAGGGTCCCTGGCTGATGGAACAGATGAAGGCGCAGGCCGAGCATGTCGGCACCAGTATCGTTTCCGATCACATCACATCAGTTGATCTGTCCAAACACCCCATTGAACTGACCGGCGACGGAGGTACGCTTTACACCTGCGACGCTCTGGTTCTGGCGACAGGTGCACAGGCCAAATGGCTTGGACTGCCATCGGAAGAAAAATTCATGGGTTTTGGCGTTTCCGCCTGTGCTACCTGTGATGGATTTTTCTATCGTGACAAACATGTACTGGTGGTCGGCGGCGGCAACACCGCTGTCGAAGAGGCGTTGTATCTGTCGAACATTGCAAAAAAAGTGACCGTGGTTCATCGCCGCGACAGCTTCCGTGCCGAGCAGATTCTGCAAAAGCGATTATTTGCCAAACCGAATATCGATGTCATCTGGGACAGTTTTGTCGACGAGATTACCGGAAAGGATGGTTTTCCGCCGTCCGCAGAGGGCGTTCGGCTGAAGCATATGAAAACCGGCGTCGTGACGGATTTCCCGGTTGACGGCATATTTGTCGCCATCGGTCATGCGCCTGCCGCAGATCTGGTCAAGACACAGGTCAAGATGAAGAATAATGGCTATGTCTGGACTGAGCCGGACAGCAGCAAAACCAGTATTCCCGGCGTATTCGCCGCCGGCGACGTCACCGATGATATTTACCGTCAGGCCGTAACCGCGGCCGGAATGGGCTGCATGGCGGCTCTGGAAGCGGAAAAATACCTTGCTGAGCTTGCACTCGCCAGAGAAGCAGCCGAATAAGACGCCACAAAACACGTCATCATTTGAAAGCGGCTCATGGATTGGGACAAACTCAGAGTATTTCACGCGGTCGCTCAGGCCGGGTCCTTCACCCATGCCGGCGAAGTGCTGCATCTCAGCCAGTCGGCAGCCAGCCGCCAGATCAGTGCTCTTGAGCTGGATCTCGGCGTTTCCTTGTTCCATCGCCATGCCCGTGGTCTGGTGCTGACTGAACAGGGTGAGTTGCTGTTTCGCACTGCCCATGATGTCCTGATGAAGCTTGAGGCGGTTCAAACCCGGCTGAAGGACAGTAAGGAAAAACCGAGCGGAACTCTGCGGGTCACCACCACGGTCGGCCTTGGCTCAACCTGGCTGGCCGCCCGTATACGCCGGTTTGTCGAACTCTACCCCGAGATTCAATTACAGATCCGTCTTGAAGACAATGATCTGAACCTCACCATGCGTGAGGCCGATGTGGCAATCCGCCTGCATCGTCCTACTGAGCCGGACCTGATTCAGCGTAAATTATTCACAGTGCATTTTCATGTCTATGCCTCGGCCAAATATCTCAAGACATACGGGCATCCGAAGAATCTGGCCGATCTCGACAACCACCAGATCATCGTATTCGGCGAGCCGGTGCCGCATTTTCTGCGCGATATCAACTGGCTGCGAACTGCCGGTCGCCCTCCTAACGATCCCAGAAAGCCGACACTCACCGTCAACAGTGTGGTGGCCATCAAGGAAGCTGCGGAAAATGGCGCCGGGATCGCCATGGTGCCGGATTATCTGCTCGATGAGAACAACCAGTTGATCGAGCTTTTCCCCGAAGAGGATGTGCCGTCACTGGACACTTATTTTGCCTATCCGGCAGAATTGCGCTCATCAGCCCGGGTTCAGGCATTTCGCGATTTCCTGATAGACCAGGCACAGCGCTGGCGTTTCTAAATTACAGAGCTATGCGAACCTTGCATGGCAGCCCCGCAAATGCAGCGCTTGAAGAATTGCAGAATAGGCGTACATTCATCGTGTAAGTTACGAAGCAATTGTTCTCCTCCCTCGATTGCTTCCCATGTAACTTCCCCAAAATTTCTGTTTCGATTCCTCCCCCAGAAACAGAATTTTAAAAACCGGGTCGTTGCTTTTGGCAATGCCCGGTTTTATTTTTTCTGACCACAAAACACTCAAGATCTGCGCGATGCAATTATGCTGTGACGGCCTCGGTGCAGTAATATCAGGTCACCACAAATCCGGTCAGAAATATAATTGCTCTTCCGGCACATCGGCGTAGAGATGCGCGACCTCTTCGCCATAGCCATTATAAAGCTGTGTCGGCACCCGCTCGCCCCCGGTGGCGAGAACTTCTTCTGTCGCCTGGCTCCAGCGTTTATGCGGCACCTTCGGATTCACATTGGCGTAAAACCCGTATTCATTGCCGTTCACTTCTTCCCAGAACGACACCGGCCGCTCTTCGGTAAAGCTGACACGGACAATCGATTTGATGGATTTGAAGCCGTATTTCCAGGGTGTGTGCAAACGCAATGGCGCGCCGAACTGTTTGGCCAGCGGCTTGCCATAGGCACCGGTCGCGATAAACGCCAGTTCATTGGTCGCTTCTGCCATCGTCAGGCCTTCAATATAGGGCCAAGGATACCAGATCTGACGCTGACCTGATGCCATTTTCGAATCGTTGAACGTCTCAAAGCGCACATATTTCGCCGAGGAGAGCGGCTTGGCGTAGTCCACCAGCGCTTTAAGGGGAAAGCCGGACCAGGGAATAACCATCGACCAGGCTTCCACGCATCTGTGGCGGGAAACCCGATCTTCCAGTGGCATGGCGCGCACCAACGTGTCAAAATCCACCGTCATTTCTTTATCCACGAGACCATCAAACGTTACGGACCAAGGCCGCGTCTTGAGCTTTTGCGCCTCATTGAAAATCCGCTTGTGGGAACCGAATTCGTAGAAATTATTATACTTTGAATTCACTTCTTCCGGGGTAATCGGCCTGCCGGCATCCGCATAGGCCGGGTTCGCAGTCGCCGGATACAGATCAGCGGTCGGATCATTTTCAGCCGCCCGCATCGTACCTGATGGCCAAGATAGTCCGGCCGCCACGCCAATTCCGCTGAAGCCTGCAGCTTTAATCAATGTGCGGCGGTTGAGAAAAGTGGCTTCGTTTGAGGCCTTGTCTTCCGGGATTTCCCAACTCTTGGGGCGTTTGATAAACATGGTGTTCCCTTTTTGCTGTCATTGCCGATACAATTGGAACAACTCACCTGAAAATCAAATAAACTGTTGGTGAGGAGCGCGTGTTCTGCCCGCGTTCAAGCCAGATCAATTGAAGCCCGGAGCATGAATGTCAGCCTCACTTGAAGCGGCGCGGAAATTCGTCACCGTGCTTGAGAAAACACAATATTATCCGCCCGACCGAATGCAGACCTATCAGCGCCGGCTGCTGCAGCCGCTTCTGCACCACGCTCGGCGCGAAGTGCCGTTCTATGCGACACGGCTGGACCCGCTGTTCGCTCCAGATGGGTCGATCCGCTGGGACGCCTGGGCAGACATTCCCACATTCACCCGCGCTGACGCACAACAGGCCGACGATGCGCTGTTTGCAAAATCATATCCGGAGCAAATGGGCAATTTTTCCGAAGGTCAGACCTCCGGTTCGACAGGAACTCCGTTGAAGTTTCGCACCACCGGCATGGCTCAGTTGATGGCCACAGCTACATCGCAACGGATTTTCGATTGGCACGCGATCGACTACTCCGCGAAAATGGCCATCATTGCCGATACTCGCGGCCGATTTCCCGCTTCCGACGGCGCCCCCGGCCAGCAATGGAATATCACGAAACCGGAAGCTCCTGCCTGCCAGCTATCTCTAACGGAGACGATTGAAAATTAGTTGGAATGGATACTGAAAACCCGGCCGGGAGCAGTGACCAGCTATCCCTCGATTGCCGTGGCTCTGGGTGAACTTGCTGAACAACGCGGCATTGCTCTGCCGTTTCACACCTTTGTCGGACAGGGTGAAGTCTTCAGCGATGCGGCCAAGACCTACCTTGCTCAGTCCCACGGTTTGAAACTCATTGACCGGTATGGCTCGTCAGAACTGGGCGTCGTCGGGGCGCAATGCCCTGATGGCAGCCTTCATCATCAATTCTGCGAAGCGAGCCTTATGGAAGTGCTGGATTTCGACGATGGCAAATCCATCACCGATGGCCGCGGCCGTTTGGTTCTGACACCCTTCTACAATTACGCAATGCCCCTCATCCGCTATGAAAATCAGGATCAGGTTGAGGTGACTTCAGACCCCTGCGTCTGTGGCCGCACACTGCCCTCTATCCAACAGATACTCGGCCGGGAAAGACACGTTTTTACCTATACTGATGGGAGCCGATCCTGGCCTTTCATGCTGAAACATGAATATGCACCATTTCTGCCATCCCGGCAGATTCAGGCCATCCAGAAGACCCCGACGGACATCGAAAACCGCTTTGTGCGCGATGAAGCCAGCTCACAGCAGGTCGATGTCCCAGGTCTGCAGACATTTCTGCGCGCACGCCTGCACCCGTCGATCACGATTGATCTCGTCGAAACACCGGAAATCCCGCGCAGTGCCTCAGGCAAATACGAAGAATGGATCACGCTGGTGCAGTGATCCATTCTTCAACTTGATGGACGGCAGACTGCCGGCTATGAAATCTGTGTTTCTGGCCGCTGGCAAAAGACAGCGTGATCGCAGATGATCAGCTCTGCGCATCCTTGACTGGCCGGGAATCTACACGCTCACCAGTGCAGGTGTTGTAACCATCAGAGTAATCATAATAATCCTGACCAAACAATGCATCCGGGTCAGGAACACAGGCCCCTGGATTGCCGTTGAGGATACCGAACAGATTATCTTCCGACCAGTCGGTCGGATCATCTTCACGGTGACGGCGGATCAGGGATTTATTGTCACCCAGATACATTCGCACGCCGGCCCAGGCGCCTTTGTAATCATCCTCGCCAATGCGGCCTTCCGCATACAGCGCAACGCCGCTGGAGAAAATCTGCTGATTGAGCTGATATTCAACGCCCAGCGCCAATGCATTCTTCTCGCCGGTATAGCGGTGGCCGACTGACAGCTCCAGATCGTCCGTTGCATAATAGGACAGATCGGTGAAGGCGAAGAAATTGGTGTCGTCAAAATCCACCGGCGGATCAATATCTATAAACTCGGCACCAAGGACTGTTTTGACCGTGAACTGGTTCCAGTAATACTCGCCCTCAACACCGATGCGCGAGATTTCGCCGTCAATATCTTCGATCGATGTGTACGAGCCATAGATGCCCAGCAGCGCATAAGCCGGATCGCGCCAGAACAGATGGCCGCCAACCCCGCCATAAAAATCATCATCCAGCACGCCGACCGCTCCATCCAGCTGCAGACCGAAGCGCTGCCCCAGCGGCACGGACACAGAGCCTGTCACGGCACCAAAACCTTCAGCATCAAAAGCGCCGCCTTCAATCGAAATCTTGCCGTTGAGCGCAGAGACCGCTGGCAGAACCGTTGGATAGACCGGCTCGCCGACAACATACAGATCAGCAGCAAACGAAGCGGTGGTAAGGGCCACGCAGCTGATCAGCGCGGTGGACGAAAGGCAGACAAGACGAAACATACAAATTTTCCTGTTCAAGCAAATATCAGAAGCCACCATCGTATCTATGGCAGTAACTTGCAAGTTACTTGAGGTTGTCTTTTTCGATTTTGATTCAGTTGTCACCAATCTGCAACATGATGCTGGAGAGTTGGCCTGCTGCCTGTAGACACGGAACTGAACGTGTTACAAAAACGCCAGCAAACAGATAATGCGCTTCACGTTTCCAACGTCGAATATCAGGCTGGAATTTCAATGAAAGACGGCTACGACCGCTATGTAACCCTGCTCAATCAGAGCCAGCATTTTCCCGCCGCGCGTCTCAAAGCCCTTCAGATGCGGGGTCTCAACCGCTTTCTCCAGCACGCACGCGATCAGGTGCCCGCCTACCGCAGGCGATTGTCGCCGCTATTCGAATCCAGCGTTGACCTGGATTTTTCCCGATGGGAAGAGGTGCCTGTACTGACCCGGACGGACGTGCAACGGGAATCGCGCGATCTGAGAGCTGCAAGCGTACCGCCACAGTCGGGCGCTACGCAGACCCAACACACGTCGGGCTCCACCGGAACTCCGCTCATCCACCATCGCAGCCAACTTCAGCATGCCGCGAATCAGGCCGTTCTGGACCGGCTTTACAACTGGCACAATATTGATGGCAATAAGGGACTGGCGGTGCTCGCGACAGCGTACAAAGATCCGGCTCCCTATCCGCACGGGTCTGCCGCCAACCAATGGCGGCACGGTTACGAAGATGGCCAGTCGTTCCAATTGGACATCATGACTGCGACCACAGAACAGCAGTTGGAATGGCTTTGCCGGCAGGATGTGTCCTATCTCACCACGGCGCCAAACAATGCCCGCGCATTGATCGAAACGGCTGCAGAATCCGGGCAGGCCTTGCCGCCTCTGCAGACCATCATGCTGAGCGGCGAAGTGCTGGAAGCTGAAACCCGGGAGCTCATTGCACAGGCGTTTGGCTGTACTGTGATCAATTTGTACGGGGCCAGCGAATCCGGCCGTCTGGCCACAACCTGCCCGGAGCATGATGGGCTTCACCTTCATGAAGAGATCAGCTTTGTGGAAGTGGTTGACGAGCAGGGTCGCGCTCTGCCGGCTGGGCAGACCGGCCGGATTTTGACCACATCATTCTATAATTTTGCCATGCCTTTGATCCGCTACGCCCTCGGCGATTTTGGCGCGATTTCAGAAGCACCCTGCCCTTGCGGCCGCTCCAGCCGGACGCTCAAATTCGTCGCCGGGCGCCAGAGAAATCTGTTCCGGTTCATCGATGGCACAACGAAATGGCCGGATATGAAAATGAAGGATTTGCGATCAATCTATCCGTTCCGGCAAATGCAGGTGGTTCAGGACCAAATCGATCATCTGACGGTTCACATGGTGGAAAGTATCGCCGGAGGCGAGATCGATCACAGTGCCTTGCAGGCCGTATTCCGGAAATCGCTGCACCCGTCGCTCAGCATCACAATCCAGCTGTGTGATGAGATCAGCCGCACGCCAGGCGGAAAATTTGAAGATTTCGTGTCAAAAATTTAGAGCCATATCGAAGGTCTCCGATATGGCTCCATTAAACTCGATATCAGACAGAACTGGTGTCAGCAAAAATTACAGATGATTATTTCGCTGCCGCCGTCGCCGTCCGCTTTCGCCTCCAGGTCAAACAGATCCTCATCATTCCACTGGGTCGGATCGTCTTCCCGGTGTCTGCGCATCAGGCTTTTGTCATCGCCCAGATAGAACCGCACGCCGCCCCAGACCGCATTGTAATCATCTTCGCCGATGCGGCCTTCCGCAAACAGCGATACGCCACTGGAAAACACGGTCTGGCTCAATTGATATTCAGCGCCCAGTGCCAGCGCATTGCGTTCATTGGTGTAGCGGTGACCCACGGACAATTCCAGATTCTCATCAAGATAATAGGAGATATCCGAGAATGCGAAAAATCCGTCATCAGGCTCGACAAATGCATTTCCGGCATCGAGGAATTCCGCACCTGCAACTGAACGCACCGTCCAGTTGTTCCAGTAATATTCGCCTTCCACGCCAATCCGGGCCACATCGCCACCAATGTCTTCGCGCAGGGTATAGGATCCGTAAATGCCGAGCAGACCCAAGGATGGGTCGCGCCAGAACAGATGACCGGCGCCGCCGCCGACAAAGTCTTCATCCCGCATGCCAGCCAGGCCGTCAGCCTGGAATCCATAGCGTGTGCCGATAGGAAGCGACAGCGATCCAGTCACAAGCCCGAATCCTTCATCTTCAAAAGCGCCACCTTGAAAGGCAATCTTGCCATTGACACCGGACACAGCAGGCAGGACCGTCGGAAAGATCGGCTCACCTTCCACATACAGATCGGCAGCAAATGCTGCCGGAGAAAGGGCCAGGCTGCTGACCAGCGCTGTCGTGAAGAGGAAATTGTTACGATTGGGCATAGATGACTCGCGCGTTGGAATGGATTTGCTTTAAAGCTGTACCATACAGATTTCCGCAAAAACAACCACATGCTGCCACATTTCCGCCAAACAAAAAATTTGTCGCTGAAATATCACAGAGGCCGATTTGTGGCAGACAATCTGGCGCAAACAATCTGACCGGCGGGTCGACCGAAATGGAGATGCATTCATGGCACTGGACGATGCAACCTTGCGCAACGCTGTCCGCTTTGTGGAGATCCTGCACAATACCGAAACCTACCCGGCGGCAAAAATGCAGACCTACCAGCGTCGCCTTCTGGAACGGCTGGTTCGTCACGCCAAAGCTGAAGTTCCATTCTACGCAACTCGACTGGATCCGCTGTTCGGTGCTGATGATACGATTCGCTGGGAGGCATGGTCCGATATCCCTGCCTTTACCCGGTCCGACGCCCAGCAGGCCGGCGACACGCTGTTTGCCAAAGACACCCCGGCACAGACCGGCGCCTACAGTGAAGAGACCACATCTGGCTCCACCGGCATGCCGCTGCGCACACGCCGCAGTGCCCTGATGGGCCTGATGGGTCTGTCTATCAACCAGCGATTTTTTAATTGGCACGCAATCGACCCTGATGAATCGATCTGCTTCATCGTTGATGAAAAACGGAGATTTCCCTATCCGGATGGTCAAGCGGGAGACAACTGGAACCTGAAAAATCCGGAGGCCCCGGGTTATAATTTGTCAGTTGGCGCTACCGTGGCTCAACAGGTTGAATGGCTTGTGCGCAGGCAACCCGGCCTGCTGTGCACTTATCCCAGAAATGCCGAAGCCATAGTAGAAGCGTTTGTGCAACAGGGCTTGCCCATCCCGTTTCACACCGTGCTTGTTCATGGTGAAGTGTTGGAGCCCGATACCAACCGGACTATCGAGGCAGCTGGCCTGAAACTGATCAACCGATTTGGCAGTGTCGAAGTCGGGCCCATATCTGCGCAGTGTCCGGAAGGTCCGTGGCATCACCAATACAGCGAAGTCGCATTCATGGAGGCATTGTCTCCAGATGGCGAGAGCGTGATTGACTCAGGCCGTGGCCAGCTTGTTGTCACGCCGTTTTATAATTATGCCATGCCTCTGATACGCTACAGCAATGGTGATCAGATCGATCTGTCTCCCCAGCCCTGTCCATGTGGTCGAACGCTCCCACGAATCGAGCGCATCCTCGGCCGCGAACGCAACATGTTCACTTTCTCTGATGGCAGCCGGAAATGGCCGAACATGATGCGATCGGAATATGAGCCATTTCTGTCGGCCAAACAGTTTCAGGTGATCCAGCACACCGCAACGCGTCTTGAAGTGCGCTATGTGGCTGATGATGTTTCGCGACCGGTTGATCTGGTCGGCTTCACCGCGCTGCTGCAGGACACCTTGCACCGTGACATTACTGTAGAGTTGACGCGGGTGCCCGAACTGTCACGGGCCGCGTCGGGAAAATTTGAAACCTGGATCAGCCACGTCAATGTCTCCGGAAACCGGTCTCACATAACCGGCAATCCGGAGACATAAAGCAGATTGCAGTCTCTGAATTATTTTATGCTGACGGTACAGGTGTTGATTCCGTCATCAGACAGCACCCTTGGATCAGGCACACATCCCTGAAGTGCGAACAGATCCTCATCACCCATAAAATCCGGATCATCTTCGCGATGACGCCTGATCAGGCTCTTGCTGTCGCCAAGATAGAATCTGACGCCGCCCCAGGCCGCCTGATAATCATCCTCGCCGATGCGTCCTTCAGCAAACAGCGCTACACCACTGGCCAGAACCTGCTGGTCAAGCTGATATTCAACGCCCAGCGCCAGGGCATTGCGCTCATTGGTATAACGATGGCCGACCGACAATTGCAGATTGTCAGCCGCGTAATAGGAAATGTCACTGAAGGCAAAGAAATTGTCGTCTGATTCCAGCACGATCGTATCGGTATCAGCCTCCAGAAATTCCCAGCCAACCAGCGCTTTTGCTGTCCAGTTGCTCCAGTAATATTCGCCTTCCACGCCAACCCGGCTGACAGAGCCGTCAAAATCATCGCGCTGGGTATAGGATCCGTAAACACCAAGCAGGCCATAGTCGGGATTACGCCAGAACAGATGGCCGCCGCCGCCGCCAACGAATTCCTCGTCGCGCATGCCGGCCATGCCGTCAATCTGGAAGCCGAAGCGTGTGCCGATTGGAAGCGAAAGCGATCCGGCTGCAACACCGAATTCTTCCTCATCAAACATACCACCCTCAAACGCTATCTTGCCGTTGATACCGGAAACAGCGGGCAGAACGACCGGTTCAACCGGGATACCGGTAACCATGACCGGATCGGCGGCCAATGCTGCCGACGACACGCCAAGACTGCTGACGAGGGCTGTCGTCATGAGGAAGAACTTGCGATTGGACATAAATGACTCACATTATGGAAGGAAGTTACCTGAATCCTGTACCATACGGTTTTTTAAAAATACAACCGCCCCGTGCCACATTTCTGCCTTGGAAATGAATTGTCGCGAAAATACCACAGGCTGCACTTTGTCGCAGGTCAAAGTGTCGCAGCGCAGATCAATCACACGGAAGCGGCCGATGATGATCGGGCTACCATGGCCGACGTAACTCCTCCAGTGTCCACCAACGGAGCTTGCCGCTCGCTACTCTGTCTGCCAACAAGGCTTGTCAGCGCAAACCGGCACAAAAGCGCTGGATTCGCTGACACGCCTCTGTCAGTGCCTCCGTCGAGGTAGCATAGGAAATGCGAAAGGCCGGAGAGCCGCCAAAGGCTGCTCCGTGCACCACCGCAACGCCTTCTTCTTCCAGAAGTGCCGTGGCAAAATCCTCGTCATTGTCGATCTTGAGTCCACCCGTTGTGGTCTTGCCGATGCAGCCGGCGCAGGAGGGATAGACGTAAAACGCGCCCTCTGGTGTGGGACAGGACAGGCCCTTGGACTGGTTCAGCATCGACACAACCAGATCGCGGCGGCCTTTGAAAACTTCAGCGCGTTCGGGAATAAAATCCTGAGTGCCGTTCAGGGCTTCGACAGCGGCCCATTGCGATATGGATGTCGGATTGGACGTCGACTGCGATTGAACCTTGCGCATTGCTGCCATCAGCTCCTGCGGACCGGCGGCATAGCCAATGCGCCAGCCGGTCATGGCATAGGCTTTCGAGACCCCGTTCATGGTCAGCGTGCGATCCTTCAAGGAAGGCTCGATCTGAACCGGTGTGACGAACTCAAAATCGTCATAGACCAGATGCTCATACATATCATCCGTCAGGATCCAGACATGCGGGTGTTTCACCAGAACATCGGTCAGCTGTTTCAATTCGTCGCGCGAATAGGCCGCCCCGGTCGGGTTTGAAGGCGAATTGAAGATCACCCATTTTGTCCGCGATGTAATCGCCCCTTCAAGCTGCTTACCGGTAATCTTGTAGTTGGTTTCCGCTTTGGCTTCGACAAAAACCGGAGTTCCGCCGGCGAGCAGCACGATGTCCGGATAGCTGACCCAATAGGGAGCCGGAATGATTACCTCGTCACCGGGATTCAGGGTTGCAATCATGGCATTGTAGATGATCGGCTTGCCGCCTGGCGCGACAAAACACTGGCTCGGTTCGTAGTCGAGGCCATTCTCGCGCTTGAACTTGTCGGCAATGGCCTGCTTCAGTTCCGGGATGCCGTCAACGGCGGTGTATTTGGTTTCACCGCGGTTGATCGCATCAATGGCCGCCTGCTTGATGTTATCCGGCGTGTCAAAATCTGGCTCGCCTGCGCCCAGGCCAATGACATCGCGGCCTGCCGCCTTCAACTCCCGCGCCTTGTTGGTCACTGCAATTGTGGCAGATGGTTGTACGCGGGATAGGGCATCGGCGATCAAGGCCATGGGCTTGGCTCCAGAATTACGGGAAATCAAAAAACGCGGCGACAGTAGTCCCGCCATGAATGGCGCGCAAGGCACACCGCCGTCAATTCTGCCGCCTGATCAGGAAAATTGTCTCGACACCCGACGGTCAGAAAGCTGCACGAAGGTCTATCTGTAAGACAGCGCAGTCGCCTTGCCGCGAAACACGGTATAGGCATAGATCGTATAGCCCAGAATGATCGGCAGCACGAACAGGGTTCCAACCAGAATGATGCCAAGGCTCGCCGTCGCGCTCGCCGCTTCGTAGATCGTCAGTTTGTCCGGCACAACATAGGGATAGAACGAATAGGCCAACCCGGCAAAACCGGTGACCATGGCAGCGGCCGCCATCACCAGCGGCGCCCAGGCATAGCGGTCGCCGGAGAACGGCATTTTCCGCAACATCAGCCACAGACCGGCAAACAGCGCAGCGGCCAACACAGGCAAAGGTGCGAGCAGCAGGATTTCCGGAAATGAAAACCATTTGCCAAAAATCCGCGCGCTGGCCAGTGGCGTTACCAGCGAGATTGCAGCCATGCCAAGCGCCATCAGAAGCAGCAGGCTTCGCGCCCAGGCCACCGCCTTCTTCTGCAGCGCTCCTTCGGTTTTGAAAATCAGCCATGCGGCACCCAGAAACGCATAAGTTGCGCTCAGCGCGACAGCGACCCCGGCTGCAAACAGCATGGACGTCCAGGACTGGTCAAGACCCAGCACATAAATGCCAAGCATATAGCCCTGCGAAAGAGTGGTAATAAGCGAGCCGCAGAAAAACGACAGGTTCCACCAGCGCTTGTGCCCCGGCTTCACCTTGGCGCGGAACTCAAAAGCGACTCCACGGAAAATCAACCCGATCAGCATTGCTGCCACCGGCACATAAAGCGCGGTCAGAATAACGCCATGGGCCGCCGGAAAGGCCACCAGCAACAGACCCACGGCCAGCACCAGCCAGGTTTCATTGGCATCCCAGAACGGGCCGATCGACGCGATCATCCGGTCTTTTTCGTCCGGTTCGGCAAAGACAGACAGCACGCCGACGCCAAGGTCATAGCCATCCAGTACCACATAGATCAGGATCGACAGTCCCATCAGCCCGGCAAACACCACAGGCAGAATAGTTGTCCAGTCTATCGTCTCCATGATGTCACTCCGCTCTTACTGCCGGATCAACCGCCGGCAGCGACCCGCCACCTGCCAGGTCTGCCTCATCCTTGCGTTCCGTTTCATCCCCCTTGCGCGCCAGATGAATGATGACGCTGATATAGGCAGTCAGCAGCAGCGCATAGACGATCAGATAAGCCACCAGCGACGAGGCAACCATGCCGGGCCCGATTGGCCCGACCGCTTCGCGTGTCATCAGCACCCCCGAAACCAGCCAGGGCTGGCGACCGATTTCCGTTACATACCAACCGGCCAGTGTCGCCACCCAGCCGGAGAACATCATGCCCACCAGCGCATAAGCCATCGGCTTCTTCAACTCCCGCCCTTTGCGCATTTGCCATGCCGCCGCCCAGGCCACCAGCAGCATCAGCATGCCGATGCCGACCATGATCCGGAAACCCAAAAACACCGGGATCACCGGTGGATGCAGGATCTCGCCATCGGCGCTGACAAAGTCATTGAGGCCCGGCACGACACCATCCGGACTGTGTTTCAAAATCACACTGGCACCTGATGGAATACCGACTTCAAAACGGTTTTCGCGGGCTGTCTCATCGGGCCAGGCGAACAACAACAGCGGCGCATTGCCCTGGGTTTCCCAATTGCCTTCCATCGCCGCGACTTTCGCCGGCTGATAGTCCAGCGTGTTGAGGCCGTGCAGATCGCCAACCAGGATCTGAACCGGGATCAGCACAGCGGCAACAGTGACACCCAGGCGCAATGCGGTTTTCACCGCGTCGGCGCGCTGACCCAGCAACCAGCGCAGTGCAGAGACACCGGCGATCAGGAACGCTACCGTCAGACCGGAGGCGATCAGCATATGGCTCAGCCGGTAGGGCATGGACGGATTGAAGACAATTGCAAACCAGTCCGTTGCATAGGCCACACCATCACGTAGCTCAAAACCTTGCGGCGTTTGCATCCACGAATTCAAGGCGATAATCCAGAAGGCTGACACACTGGTGCCGATGGTGACCAGACAGGTGGCCACGGTGTGAACACGCGCTGAGACCCTGCTGAAGCCGAATAGCATGATGCCCAGAAACACGGCTTCCAGAAAGAATGCGGTCAGAATCTCATAGGCCAGCAATGGCCCGGCAATATTGCCAACACGTTCCATATAGCCGGGCCAGTTGGTGCCGAACTGAAAGCTCATCGTGATGCCGGACACCACGCCCATGCCAAACGACAGGGCGAACACCTTGACCCAGAAATGATAGATATCCATCCATTTCATGTCACCGCTGCGATTGTAGCGCAGCCGCAGATACAGCAGCACCCAGCCGAGCGCGATGGTGATGGTGGGAAACAGAATGTGAAACGAAATATTGGCGGCAAACTGAATCCGCGCCAGAACAAACGGATCAAGCGCACTCATGTTGTGATGCCCCGGCGGCTGCCCATTTCACCAAAATGCAGCACAAGGGATTGCACCATCGAAGGGAGGGTCATTTAGCGCTTTCTGATATTTCCAAATGTCTGAGTTTATATAGAGCAGGCAGGTGACCAGAAAAAGGTCACTATCAAACGTTGTTCTGAACAAGCAGATCGGACTGATGACTCCCGGCATCACTGCGCCGCAACAGCTGAGATCGTCAGCGCTGCAATATTTTTATAAATACACTCAGTAAGTCGCCCGCCCGCCGGAGACGTCGAACACACCGCCGGTAGTGAAGGAACATTCATCACTGGCCAGCCAGCAGACCAGAGCGGCCACTTCGTCCACTGTGCCGAACCGGCCGATGGGAATCTTGGAGAGCATGAAATCAATATGTTCCTGAGTCATCTGATCAAAGATGGCGGTGCGCACGGCTGCCGGGGTCACGCAATTCACTGTCACCGGATGTTTGGCGAGTTCCTTGCCCAGTGATTTGGTAAGTCCGATCACCGCCGCTTTCGACGCACTGTAGGCCGATGCGTTGGGATTGCCCTCCTTGCCGGCGACCGAGGCGATATTGACAATCCGGCCGTAACCGCCTTTCAGCATCTGCGGCACACAGGCGCGGTTGCTGTAAAACAGGCCATGGACATTGACGTCGAACACCGAACGCCAAGCATCAACAGGATATTCCCAGGTGCTTGTATTGGGACCGGTTATGCCAGCGCTGCACACCAGAACATCAATGCCGCCGAGCTTTTCTGCCGTTTCAGCCGCAGCCCTTTCGACGGCATCATTGTCGGTCAGATCCAGCACTACGCCATCAATTGAATCATGGGCCTTTTTGACCTTCGCTATGCTGTCAGCATCGACATCCCAGATCATCACAGATGCGCCTTCGTCCGCCAGCCGCTGCGCGACGGCAAAGCCAATTCCGGCTGCGCCCCCTGTGACCACAGCGTTGCGTCCCTCAAACCGTTTCATGGTGCTCATCATATATCTCCGCGATTAAGTGCCGTCACATCAGCTGGCAGCAGCTGTTGACCCATTATGATTGATGAAAATGCAGAGAACCATGACCTAATGTCGCAAAACAACAGCGGAAAGGCGCAATGCCCAGCAAAAACCTGTGCGTAAACCGCTGCCCTCAGCCGCGTCCGCTCTCCAAGCGCGAAATCCGCCTGATTTTCACACCGCAAAACGCTGTGGTGATTCCGCAAATGATCTAAGTGCGCGGGTCGCCACCGCGCCGCGGCGGCACGTCCAGGCGGCGCGCTTTCCAGCCTCTCGGCTTCATCTGATTGCCGGGGTGGCTTGGGTCAGCGCCCCAGATCGCCTGGTAGGTGTCAACGGCATTGCCTCCGGCTTGCAGATAGAACGATCCAAAAATCAGAAAAATCCACCAGGAGGAAATAGTCACCCACATCCAGACAGCACCATTGACCCTCCAGAGGCCGGAAATGATTGCCACGGCGGCCACAGGCAGAACCAGATAGCCGATGGATTTGTGGACTGTTTCAAAGGCCAGACGCCAAGGCGTCATATCGTAGTGATCACCGGGTTGGATTTCGCTGGATATACTGTCTGCCGGACCGCCCTTGCTGCCGCGAAAATAACCCGACAGAGCTTGAAAGACCCCAAACACCAGCACGGTGTAACCCAGCCACTGATGCAGACCTGCTGCGCTGTCTGCCAGCGTCGTGAGGATAATGATCGCCAGGGCGACGGCCGACAGAAAAATCACGAGGCTTTGTGTGATCCAATGGGTCCGCCACCAGAACGGATTGTCCAGAACGCGGGGCCAGTCCTGATGTGGGGTGATCTTGAAAAACCGTGCAACCAGTATCGCAGCGGGGGCGAGAATACCCCATGCCAGCAGCAGCAGGCGTGCGTGCCAGGAAATTCCGGTCGGGACGGGCCACGTATGGCTCCGGATCATAATCGTAAATTCCACGGCGCGATTATCGCCGCCACTCACAATCCCGATCTCCGGGATTCTGTTGAGTTCTGCAGGGTTCGAATTGCGCCCTTCCAGCGAGTTCCGTTCAAATCCGCCGACCGCCGCGCAGCGTCTCAGATCGAGCACCAGCAGATCATTGACGCCCTGGAAAATCGCAACTCTGAATTGGCAACGGAAAAAATGAGGCTGCATCTGTCAGCTGCAGCGGTCGCCATCGATGAGCAATTGATGGAAGACGACCAGCAGATCATCGGATGAGCTCGGTCTTCGCAAATAAAGAAAATTCTGCCCCAGATGCACGGAACGACCGGCTGCCCAAAACAGGAAAGCCCGCCGACAGGGTCGGAGGGCTTTAAAAGGTGGAGCATCA
>CAXBCI010000023.1:0-63189 GCA_963974065.1 uncultured Hyphomicrobiales bacterium
AGCAGGATCGAAACTGGGTCCCAAAAACAACTTGATCAAGACGGATACTCTAGCTAATGCAGTGTTGCCCGATGCCTCGGCTGGCCGGCAGCAGCGGATAAGAATGTGTGCAAGAAAACAGGTGAACGTGTCGATGCCGAAACAGAGCGTGCCAAAATCCGATCCGGCGGGTGCAAACGCCGCTGACAAGCGCTTCGCAAAGATGAAACAAATTCATCTTCCGGCGGATCATCCACCGGTCAAAGCCGGCAGGATTGGTGTGCTGCTGGTCAATTTGGGCACGCCGGATGGCACCGACAAGAAATCGATGCGGCGCTATCTGAAAGAATTTCTCACCGATAAACGCGTGATCGAGTGGCCGCGTGCGCTGTGGTACCCGATCCTTTTCGGCATCGTGTTGAACACAAGGCCGAAAAAGAGCGGTGCGGCCTATGCGGAAATCTGGAACAACGAGTTGAATGAATCGCCGCTGCGCACCTTTACCCGCAGCCAGGGCGACAAGCTGGCCGAGCTGCTGGCGGATCATGAAACCGTGATGGTGGACTGGGCGATGCGCTACGGCAAACCACCCATCAAGGAACGGATCGAGGCCCTGCAGGCGGCGGGCTGTGAGCGCATTCTGGTGTTCCCGCTTTACCCGCAATATGCTGCGGCCACGACTGCCACGGTCAATGACAAAACCTTTGAAGCGCTGATGCAGATGCGCTGGCAGCCGGCGCTGCGCACGGTGCCGCCCTATCATGATGATCCGGTCTATATTGATGCGCTGGCAACAAGTATCGAGGCTTGCCTTGGCAAGCTGGATTTTGAACCTGAGAAAGTCATTGCCTCCTATCACGGCATTCCGCAGAGCTATTTCAGAAAAGGCGATCCCTATCACTGCCACTGCATGAAAACCTCCCGGCTGCTGGAGCAGCGGCTGGGTTGGGAGAAAGGCCGGTTCATGACCTGTTTCCAGTCGCGCTTCGGACCAGAAGAATGGCTTCAGCCCTATACCGACAAGACTGTGGAACAACTCGCCAGAGACGGGGTCCGCAGGATCGCGGTGTTCAATCCGGGGTTCGTCTCCGACTGTCTGGAAACCCTTGAGGAAATTGCCGGCGAAGCGGGTGAGATTTTCCGACATCATGGCGGTGAACACTTTGCCCACATTCCCTGCCTCAACGACACGCCGGAAGGCATGGCGGTGATCGAGACAATGGTGCGCCGCGAATTGTCAGGCTGGGTCTGACACGGGGCCTGAGGGACCACCTTGGGATGTGCGTCCCGGACTTGCCGGATCAGCGGTCAGGATTGCACATTGGTGGTTTTATGCCCATGTTATGGCTAAGGCTGCGATGCGCAGGAACAGACCGGTCGGTCCGGTCTGACTTTTATTCGGGATTTTTTCATGTTCGGTTTTGATCTGTTTGTTCTGGCGCTCGTCGTTCTGCTGATCGTCCTGCTGTTTTTTACGCTGAAGCAGGTTCCCCAGGGTTTCAATTACACAGTGGAACGGTTCGGCCGCTATACAAGAAGCATGAAACCCGGTCTGAATATTCTGATGCCCTTCATCGACCGCGTCGGGGCGCGCATGAACATGATGGAACAGGTGCTGGACGTACCGTCCCAGGAAGTCATCACCAAAGACAATGCAAGCATCACCGCCGACGGGGTGACATTCTATCAGGTGCTGGATGCCGCCCAGGCCGCCTATGAGGTGTCGGGACTGCAAAATGCGGTTCTCAACCTGACTATGACGAATATCAGAACGGTGATGGGATCGATGGATCTGGATCAGCTGCTGTCCAATCGCGATGAGATCAACGCGCGGTTGCTGTCGGTGGTCGATCAGGCCGTGTCGCCATGGGGGCTGAAAATCACCCGTATTGAAATCAAGGACATCAACCCTCCGGTTGATCTGGTTCAGGCAATGGGCCGGCAGATGAAAGCGGAGCGCGAAAAGCGCGCCTCCATCCTGGAAGCGGAAGGTCTTCGACAATCGGCAATCCTGCGCGCCGAGGGCGAAAAACAGTCGCAGATTCTGCAAGCCGAGGGCCGCCGTGAGGCCGCGTTCCGGGATGCAGAAGCGCGTGAGCGCGAGGCCGAGGCGGAAGCCAAAGCGACGGCCGTGATGTCGGAAGCCATTGCAAATGGCGACATTCAGGCGATCAACTATTTTGTTGCCGAAAAATATGTCGACGCGCTGCAGGCAATTGCCAGCGCACCCAATCAGAAATTGCTGATGATGCCGCTGGAGGCCGCCTCCGTGATCGGATCAATTGGCGGTGTCGCGGAAATTGCCCGCGAAGCGTTCGGCGAGGGCAGTACTGCCCGCAAAGGCGGCTCGCGCCTGCCTGATACCGGCCGCTGAGGAGCGTTCCTGATGGAACAGGGCGGCTCCTATATTCTGACTCTGGCAGAAGAGCTCGGACCCTGGGCCTGGCTGATCGGCGGCATTGTCCTGCTGGCGCTGGAACTTGCAATACCCGGCAGTTTTCTCATCTGGCTTGGACTTGCAGCTGTCGTCGTCGGTCTGGTGTCCTTTGCGGTTGATCTGTCGTGGCAGGCGGCCTGGATCGGCTTTGCGATTCTGGCACTCATATTGCTGCTGCTGGGCCGGCGCTGGTTTTCCGCTGAGCGCACCCAATCCGACCGGCCTCATCTCAATGAACGCGGACAGGCCCTGATCGGACGCCGGTTCACCTTGTCAGAACCGATTGCAGATGGCGAAGGCCGGATCCGGATCGGCGATACTTTGTGGCGCGTGCAAGGGCCTGATCTGGCAGCGGGAACCCGGATCGAGATCAGCCGCTCCGATGGCGCGACACTGATCGTGGTGCCGGTTGCCGAGGCCAGCGACTGAAGCCAAGGACTGGTGCCAGTCAAAAGTTCAATAGGGCAGTGCTTGCGGGCCAGCGTTCCAGACCCTAGTCTGGGCGTTCAAACAACCTGGCTGCATTGTTGTCCATGTTCAAAAAAATACTGATTGCCAATCGCGGCGAAATTGCCTGCCGTGTAATGCGCACGGCACAGCGCATGGGCATTGCCACCGTCGCGGTCTATTCCGATGCGGACCGCAATGCGCTGCATGTTCAATTGGCCGACGAAGCGGTGCATATCGGCCCGCCGCCTGCCACGGACTCCTATCTGCTGGGCGAGCGGATTATCGAAGCCTGCCGCGCAACCGGCGCCGAAGCTGTGCATCCGGGTTATGGCTTTCTGTCGGAAAATGCCGGCTTTGCCGCAGCACTGGAAAAGGCGGGGATCGTGTTCATCGGTCCCAACCGGATCGCGATTGAGGAAATGGGCGACAAGATCCGCTCTAAAATCGTGGCCGCAAAAGCTGGTGTGTCCACCGTGCCCGGCGCGCCGGATACAATCAGCAATGCCGAGGATGCCGCGCGGGTTGCTGCGAAAATCGGGTTTCCGGTGATGATCAAGGCTTCTGCAGGGGGCGGCGGCAAGGGCATGCGCATTGCCTGGAACCATGAGGAAGCGCTTGAGGGTTTTGAACGCGCCCGCTCCGAGGCTGCCACCTCATTTGGCGATGACCGCATCTTCATCGAAAAATTCATCGAGGATCCGCGCCATATCGAAATTCAGGTGCTGGGCGACAAGCACGGCAATTTAATTCATCTCAATGAGCGGGAATGTTCGATCCAGCGCCGCAACCAGAAAGTCATTGAAGAAGCGCCCTCGCCATTGCTGGACCCGGAAACCCGGGCGAAAATGGGCGAACAGGCCTGTGCGCTGGCGCGTGCCGTCGGTTATGACAGTGCCGGAACCGTTGAATTTGTCGCCGGACAGGACAAGAGTTTCTATTTCCTGGAGATGAATACACGCCTGCAGGTGGAGCATCCGGTCACTGAGTTGACCACCGGCATTGACCTTGTGGAGCAGATGATCCGGGTTGCTGCAGGAGAGGAACTGACGCTCCGTCAAAGCGATATCGGCATCAATGGCTGGGCGATCGAAAGCCGCATCTATGCTGAAGACCCTTATCGCAATTTTCTGCCTTCCATCGGCCGGCTTGTGCGCTTTCAGCCTCCGGCAGAAACATTGCAGGATGGTGCCACGATACGGGTCGATACCGGCGTCGTCGAGGGTGACGAGATCTCGATGTTTTACGATCCGATGATTGCCAAATTGTGCAGCCATGCCGCCACCAGAGAGGGGGCAAACCGGGCCATGGCCTCGGCACTGGACGGGTTTGTGCTGCAGGGCATCGGCCACAATATCCCGTTTCTGGCGGCGCTGGTCGACCATCCGCGCTGGCAGGCGGCAGATTTGTCGACCGGATTTATTGCCGAAGAATATCCCGATGGTTTTGAAGGGGCGGCGCTGAGCGAAGACACCGCACGAAAGCTGGCCTGTGCGGCGCTGGCGCTGGAATTGGCGCGCAAGGACCGGCTTGATCATATGACCGGACGCCTGCGGCCGCATTCCGGATCGTTGCGCCCGGACTGGTCGGTGGCGATTGCAGATCACGTATTTTCAATTAATGTCAGGTCATTCACGCCCGGTGAAACTGCTTCTGCGGATCTGGTGTTCGCCGACAGTGCCGACCCTTACGAAATCCAGTCTTCGCACCGGGCCGGGACGCCTTTGTGGCGCGGGCGTATCAATGGCGAAGAGCTGCTGGTGCAGGTGAGGGCGGCCCCGGGTGGAATGTCTTTGCAATGGCGCGGAATTGGCGCTCTGGCACGTGTGTTGCCGGCCGCTCTGGCACACCTCAACGCATTGATGCCGGTCAAGCTGGCGGCGGATACGTCGAACCTGCTGCTGTGTCCAATGCCAGGGCTGGTCGTGTCGGTTGCGGTGCGGCCCGGACAGACCGTCAAGGCAGGGGAAATTCTTGCGGTAGTTGAGGCGATGAAAATGGAAAATGTGCTGCGCGCCGAGCACGATGGCGTAATCTCAGTCATTCATGCCAGCGCCGGCGACAGTCTTGCGGTCGATGCGGTGATTATGGAATTTGAGACCTGAGTTAGAGGGCTTCAATGTAACCATGAAACGCACTAAAACAGGCGGCTGAATTCCTGCTTCAGCACGACATCTACATCCGCCATGCTGGCGGTCACGCCAAGATCATAAAGACTGGTGACGCCGTGGCCGGCGACGCCGCAGGGCACGATGCCATCGAAATGCGACAGCTCCGGCTCGATATTGATGCTGATGCCGTGAAAACTGACCCATTTGCGCAGGCGAATGCCGAGGGCGGCGATCTTGTCTTCGCGCATTGTGCCATCAGCTAAGGGCGGTTTGTCAGGCCGCCGAACCCAGACCCCGACCCGGTCTTCGCGGCGCTCACCAGTGATGCCGAATGAGGCGAGGCTGTTGATGATCCATTGTTCCAGAACCGCCACGAAGCGGCGCACGTCGCGGGTGCGGCCGGACAGATCCAGCATGACATAGGCAATGCGCTGGCCTGGCCCGTGATAGGTGTATTGTCCGCCGCGCCCGGTCTGAAACACCGGAAACCGGTCGGGCAAAAGCAGATCCTGCGGCTGCGCGCTGGTGCCGGCGGTATAAAGCGGGCTGTGCTCCAGCAGCCAGACCAGTTCCGGTGCGGTGCCGGCGGCAATGTCCGCAGCGCGGGCTTCCATTTGCAGCAATGCATCCTGATAGGCCACGGGATGATCGCTGATGGCCCATTCCACCGCCTTTTCCCCGGAAAACTGCGGCCGAATGGAAGTTCGTTTCAACTCCAGTGCGATCCCGCCGCGTTCGTTAATCATTTGTTTACCTTAAATTCTGCACAACAGTGGTGTGGAGCATTGCTTTGCATGCGGACTCCGGCCCGCACGTCCTTATCAGATGGAGCATACTTATGGCGACCCTTGACGTCATCGATGTCGATCTTGCTGTTGGCCTTGGCCACACGCATATGCCCGTGCACCAGTTGCTGAGAATGGGCCGTGGTGCGGTGATTGCGCTGAACACCGACGCCGATGAGAATCTGACTTTGTTTGCCAATGGCATGCCGGTTGCCGATGTGCAGGTTGTGCTTCAGGGCGACATGATCGCCATAGAAATCCAACATGTGCATGGCCGCGCGCAGAAACAAGCCGCCCTGCAGAACGGATAAGTTTGCCGCAGCGAACAAGGCCCTTGTGAAGCGCTTAAAGGTTTGATAGAGCAGCGGCTGCAGGGCACCCTTGGGTGCCCGGTTTCGCAACAGTGCGGTCGTGGCGGAATTGGTAGACGCGCAGCGTTGAGGTCGCTGTGGGGTAAAACCCGTGGAAGTTCGAGTCTTCTCGACCGCACCATTTTCTCATCTCAAGACAGCTTGCTGCGCAAACGTCTCCGATGAGGCGGCGTAAATGCACTGGATGGCCGACATGTTGCAGATTATCTGCGAATCGGCAAATTCACCTACCGCCTACAAAACTTCTTTTAAAATCCGGTCCGGTCGGCGCCTTTCAGGTCCAGCATTTCGCGGGCTTCATCCGGTGTTGCCACCTGACAGCCGAGATCTTCGATGATGCGGCGGATCTTTGTCACCTGGTCGGCGTTGGAACTGGCCAGTTTGCCGCGCTCGATGAACAGGGAATCCTCCAGCCCGACGCGGACATTGCCGCCCATCTGGCTGGCGGTGGTGGCAAATGGCATTTGCGCGCCGCCTGCGCCCAGCACCGACCACTGATAATCATCACCGAACAGGCGGTCGGCGGTGCGCTTCATGAAGATCAGATTGTCGATGTCCGGGCCGATGCCGCCAAGAATGCCGAAAATGAACTGGATGAAGATCGGGGCCTTGAAGAGGCCGGTATCCATGCAGAATTTCAGATTGTAGAGATGTCCGACATCGTAGCATTCATGCTCGAATTTGACGTTGTGTTCCTCGCCAAGTTGCCGCGCCACAAAGCCGATATCGGCAAAGGTATTGCGGAAGATGTAGCCATCGGAATTGCGCACATAGTCTTCTTCCCAGTCGAATTTCCAGGTCTTGTAGCGCTCCGCCAGTGGATGGAACGAGAAATTCATCGAACCCATATTCAGCGAGCACATTTCCGGCGAGGCCCATTTCGCGGGCGCGATGCGTTCTTCCATGGTGGTGAGAAGACTGCCGCCGGTGGAGACATTTATTACCGCATCCGTGGCTTGTTTGATGACCGGCAAGAAGCGCTTGAAATGGTCCGGGTCGATGGAAACCCCGCCATCCTCGGGCCGGCGCGCATGCAGATGCAGGATCGAGGCCCCTGCTGCAGATGCGGCAATCGCCTGGTCGGCGATGTCTTCTGGCGTATACGGCAGGGCGTCCGACATGGTCGGAGTGTGAATGGCACCGGTAATGGCGCAGGTGATGATGGTTTTCTTCTGCTTTTTAGCCATGTCGGCCTCCGTTGATGTGAATTTCAAGTCTGTCGCCGGCGCTCGACGCGCCGCGTCGTTGGAAACAGTTCAATGCCGGTGCGGGCTTTGATAAAACCCCACAGCCCGCTTGGCGCGCGCAGCATCACCACAATGGCGACGACCCCGAGAATAAGCAGATAGGCGGTGCCCAGATCCGCCAGGGTTTCGCGCAGCAGGAAGAACACGATGGTGCCGATGATCGGGCCTTCGATAGTGCCGATGCCGCCTATCACCACAATGAAGATGACGAACGCCGTCCAGTCATTGACGCTGAAGGCCGCATCCGGGGAAATCCGCAGCTTTTGCAGAAAGATCAGCGCGCCAACCGCCGAGGTCAGCCCGGCCGTCGCGATGTAAACAAAAAACTTGGTGCGCCAGATATCGATGCCCATGGCTTCGGCGGCAGATTCATTATCGCGGATGGCCTTCAATGCCAGCCCCTGGCGTGAGCGCAGGAACAGATAGACACTGGCGATGACGAGAACGGCAATGCCGAGAGCGGACCAGTAGGCGGCGCTTTCCCGGCCTGACCGGGAGGCGGAAATCGATTTGACAATGCCGACCGGAAGGCTGGTTCCCGAGCCGCCGCCCAGTGCCGAGATCTGGGCAAAGCTGAGGCGGAAAACCTCGGCGATGACCCAGGTGCCGATGGCAAAATAGGCGCCGCGCAGGCGAAAGATCAGCACCGCGACGGGGATCGACACCAGCGTTCCCAACAGCACAATCAGCGGAACTGCGAGCAGTGGATGCACGCCGGCAAAGATGGCCAGCGCAAACAGGCAATAGCCGCCAAAGCCGACAAAGGCCTGCTGGCCGACCGAGACCAGACCGGCGTAACCGGCAAGAAAATTCCACAGGCAGGCCAGTGCGACATAGAGATAGATTTCGCCGAACAGGCGCAGATCGGCGCGCCCCGCCCACCACGGTGCGGCAATCAGAAAGGCCAGCAGAAGCACGGCGACAATGGCGGCCGCGCGGCTGGTGCGGGAGGACTGGACGATGATGTGATCGTTGGCGGCGCTCATCCGTCAATCCTTGGAAACAGACCGCGGGGACGCACTGCCAGGACAATCAAAAATGCAATATGACCCGCCAGAAGCTGCCAGCCCGGATTGATCTGGGCACCGATATTCTGGCTGACACCGAGAATGATGCCGCCGATCAATGTGCCCCACAAATTGCCCAGCCCGCCGATGATCACCGCCTCAAAGCCGAAAATCAGCCGGGCCGGGCCGACGGAGGGGTCAAAGCTGGTGCGCACCGCCAGGAAAATGCCGGCGACCGCTATCACCGCCATGGACAGCGCCATGGCAAGGCCGAATATATGGGCCTTGTTGAGGCCCATCAGCTGGGCGATATCCTGATTGTCGGACACGGCACGGAAGGCGCGGCCAAGCGCAGTGCGGTAGAAAATCCACTGCAGCAGCGCGATAATCACCACCGCCGCAGCAAAGGTCAGCACCGGCAGAACACCGGCATTGAGCCCGCCGCCAAGGGGTATGCTGGCCGTTTCCAGCGCGCCGGCACTGAGCTTTTGCGGATCGGCGGTAAAAATTTCCAGCAGCCCGTTCTGCAGTATGACGGATAGGCCGAAGGTCACCAGCAGCGGCGGCAGGATGTCCCGCCCCAGGGTCTGGTTCAGAATTCCGCGCTGCAGCACATAGCCCAGCACGGCCATCACCGGCACCACAATGACCAGGGCCAGCAGTGGGTGCAGGCCCAGAGTGCCGGTCACGACAAGGCCGAGAAACGCCGCCAGAACAATGAAATCGCCATGGGCGATGTTGACCAGCCGCATGACGCCGAAGATCAAGGATAATCCGGCAGCGAACAGGGCGTACAGACCACCCAGCAGAACGCCTTGCAGAACAGCGTTTACCCAATCCATTGATCACACTCCGAAATAGGCATGGCTGATGTCCTCTCGTGACACGGAGGTGGTGTCGCCTTCCAGCGAAACCCGGCCTTCCTGCAGGCAGTAGACCCGGTTGGAGACCGAAAGCGCCTTGGCAATATCCTGCTCGACAATGATGCTTGTCATGCCGCCACTGACGATCTTCGGCAGGGCGTCATAGATCGACTTGATGATGATCGGGGCAAGGCCAAGGCTGATTTCGTCAAACAGCAACAGATCCGGATTGGCCATCAGCGCGCGGCCGATGGCGACCATCTGCTGCTGCCCGCCCGACAGGGCGGTGGAGGGCACATGACGGCGCTCCTTGAGGATAGGAAACAGCGCAAAGACAGCGTCCAGAGACCAGGGCCCGGGACGGCCGATCTGGCCGCCGATCTTGAGATTTTCCTCAACCGACAGAGAGGGGAACAACTGGCGGCCTTCCGGCACCATGGCAATGCCAAGACCGGCGATCTGATCGGCGCGCAGGGCGCCGACCGGGCGTTGCTGCCACTGCACCATTTCCGGCTTGCTTTTGAGCAGGCCGGTAATGGCCCGCATCAATGTGGTCTTTCCGGCCCCGTTGGCCCCAATGATGGCGATGACCTCGCCGCGATTAATCTGGCAATTAATGCCGAACAGGGCCTGAAAATCGCCATAGAAGGCGTCGAGATTTTCCAGTCTGAGGATCGGGTCAGCCATCGACTTCGATTCCCATATAGATTTCCCTGACCTGGCGGCTTGCCATGATGGCTTTCGGCTCGCCTTCGGCGATCTTGCGGCCGAAATCGATGACAACAAGACGGTCGACCACCGCCAGCAGGGCATGGACGATATGTTCGATCCAGATGATGCTGATGCCGGTGGAGCGGATGGCACGGATGGTTTCAACCAGCGCATGACATTCTTTTTCGGTGAGACCTCCGGCGATTTCGTCGAGCAGCAGCAATTTCGGTTTGGCGCAGAGCGCGCGCGTCAGTTCCAGGCGCTTGCGCTCCAGCAGGGTCAGGTTTCCGGCCAGGGTATTGGCTTTCGCCAGAAGGCCGGTCTGTTCCAGCGCGTCGAGGCAGAGCCTGTTGGCCTGTGCACCGGCAAGGCCTGCGCCCTGGGTGGCGGCGACCAGCGCATTTTCAAACACGCTCATGGCACCGAATGGCTGCGGGATCTGGAATGAGCGGGCAATGCCACTGCGGCAGCGCTTGGCAGCTTTCATATGGGTGATGTCGCGGCCATCAAACCAGATGCTGCCAGCATCGGCGGGCAGGGCGCCGGTGATGAGATTGAACATCGACGTTTTGCCCGCGCCATTGGGACCGATAATCCCCAGCGCCTCGCCACTTTCCAGCTCATAGCTCAGCGCATCCGACACCGTAACAGCACCGAACGCTTTTGAGACATTGTGCAGTTTCAAGACCGTTGGCATCGCGCATTCCCACGGGCCTCATCGCACTGATGCGCGATGAGGCGGGTTTAGAAAGGTGGTCAGAGCAGTTTCAGCTCTCCGCCAACAGGGATCTCGGGCGCGTTGGCATTGGCTGTCACCACAAGTTCGAATGCATCGCCCTGTTTCTGCCACTGGCCGGCGACCAATGGCGTTTTGGTGACATTTTTTACCGGCCCTTTTGACCAGTCTACATTGCCGACAATGGTATCCAGAGCGGTGGTGCGGATCGCCTCGACGATGGCCGTTGGATCATCCAGATCGGCCGTCCGCGAAATCACGTTGGCAGTGACCTCGAACAGCGCGTGTTTAAAGCCGATTGGCTGGGTCCAGGGGCGGCCTGTCTCTGCCGTGTAACTGTCGGCCAGAGCTTTTGCCGACGCATTTGTCAGGCTGGAGGCAAAGGGGTGATTTGGTGTCCACCAGATTTCAGAGGACAGACCGTCGGCACGCTCGCCGAGCGAATTGATGACCGAGGGGAACAGCAGGGCCTTGCCGATAGTGACGATTTTCGGATTGAAACCCTGTTGGGCTGCCTGCGACCAGAAATTGGCAAAGTCGGGCGGGATCATGTTTCCGGTGACAATCTCACAGCCGGCTTCCTTGAAAGCGGAAATCTGTGAAGAGAAATCATCGGTCAGAGGCTGGTAGCGGCCCGGATCGACCAAGGTGTAACCGGCAGCGGCCAGAGGCTTGGGAAAGCCCAGTTCCGGGTCGCCCCAGGCGTTGCCGTCCGCATCATTGGGAAACAGCCCGCCAACTGATTTGGCGACACCGCTTGAGCCCCACAGATCGAGGAATGAGGCGATGACATCCTCCAGGCCCCAGAAGAAGTGATAGGTGTAGTCGAACCCTTCCGCCGGATTGCCGTTGCGGCCAAAGAAGTAAGGCTGCCACGGACAGTCTGTGGTGATGCAGGGGACTTCATTGATTTCTGCCTGGTCGGCGACCGGATTGGTGGTGTCGGGCGTTGATGCGGCAACGATGATGTCGACCTCATCGCCAAGGATCAACTCGGCCGCGACTTCTGCGGCGCGGTTCGGATTTGACTGGGAATCCTTTGAGATGATTTCAACGTCATAGGATTTGCCATTGTTCATCAGGCCGCCGGCAAAGGCTTTCTGAATTCCAGCCAGAACAAAGTCATCAGCTTCGGCAAAGCCGGCTAGCGGGCCGGTGCGCGGGCTGACATGACCGATTTTGAGAACCGGGTGGGTGGCATAGGCGCGGCTGTGGCGCAGAATGGCCGGTGCCGCAATGCTCGCGCCCAGACCGGTCAGTATGGTGCGGCGTGAGACGCCGGACAGAATGGTATGTTTCGTCATGGTCTTCCTCCTAAAATCCGGCCCTCCTCCAAGGTCCGGTGAACTATTCCAGTATGGTGCCGAGTTTCTGCAAATGTGTGGTGACGCGGCTGCGGGTTGCTGCTGCAGCTTCCGGCGTCCATTTGCGAAACCCCTCACCGGATTTCATGCCAAGTTTTCCTTCGGCAACAAGGCTTTCCAGCAGCGGCGAAGGTGCGCCGCTGGCTTCCAGATCCGCCAGAACGTTCTGGTGAATGTCGAGGGTCAGATCGGTGCCGACGAGATCGGCGTTCTCCAACGGTCCAAGCACCGCAAGACGGCGTCCGAAACTGGCTTTGATGACGTCATCCACCGCTTCTGCCGAACACACACCATTTTCCACAAGGCTGATGGCTTCACGCCACAAAGCGTGCTGCAGGCGGTTGCCGATGAAACCGGCAACATCCTTTTCAACCCGCACCGGCGTTTTGCCGATCTGTGTCAGAATGCTGACCATCTGATCCATCGCCTGATCGGTGGTCCATTCAGTGCGGATGACTTCGACCAGCGGAATCATGTGCGGCGGGTTCCACCAATGGGTGCCAAGGCCGCGTGAGCGGTCGGAAAGTCCCTGCATGATGCTGGTGATCGGGATTACCGACGTGTTGGACGCCAGCAGGCAATGGGCCGGGGCAGCGGCCTCGATCCGGGCAAATATCTCCTGCTTCAACGCCAGTTTTTCCGGTGCCGCCTCGACCACCAGATCAGCGTTGCTGACGGCGGCCTCAAAGCTTTGGCAGGGCGAGATGCGGGCTGTGATGCCAGCGGTGTCTTCGGCTGCAACACCTAATGCAAGCAGGCTGTCGGTAACCCGTGCAATCAGCGTTTCCAGCGTTTCGGCATGGGGGTCGTGGACGCGGGTTTCAAAGCCGGCTCTGGCAAAGCTCAAGGCGATGCCGTGGCCCATGAGACCTGCACCGATGATCGCTATATTATGCAAGCTGTTTGCCATCTAGCCCGCCGTATATCCACCGTCTGCGTACAGAATATGGCCGGTGTAAAAGTCTGATGCGCTGGAGGCCAGGAACAACAGCGGACCAACCAGATCGTCCGGCTCGCCAAGCCTGCCTTTCGGGACACGGGCGAGAAAACCGCTGCGCACAGCCTTGGCCTCGTCGGTATCGCCAAACATCCAGGCGGTGAGGGGCGAGCGGAACACGGTTGGAGCAATGGCATTGACGGTGATGCCTGTGGGGCCCAATTCGCAGCCAAGCGCCTTTGTCATGCCATCCACTGCCGCTTTGGACGCACAATAGGCGGTGTAGCCGGCCGGATGGCCGAGAAGACCGCGAGCAGACGACACCAGAACAATCTTGCCTCTGTCGCTGGTGCCGGCTTCAATCTGGGCCGTCATCTGAACGCTTGCCGCCTTGGCCAGCATCCAGGATTGCGTGACATTGGCATCCATCACCGCAGTGAAGGTTTCCAGAGGCATATCCTTGATTTTCGCGACTTTGTTCATGCCTGAGGCGACGACCAGAATATCAAGTTGGCCGAAGCGCTGCACTGCGGCGTCGATCATCGCGGCACATCCGGCTTCGTCCTGCGGTCGTGCATTAACGGATTCTACCTCAGCACCGGCGGCTTCGCATTCGCCTGCAATTTCCTGCAAGGCTACCGCATTGCCGGCGGCAAGAACCAGTTTACAGCCGGCTCCGGCAAGGGCCTTTGCCGCCACAGCACCAAATGCGCCCGATGCGCCGGTGATCAGCGCAACCTTGCCTTCGACATTGAACATGGCGAGGGGATTGTCAAAGCTCATGATTTTGCTCCAGACCGTGTTCCGGCAGGATAGGGGATCACCACCAGCATAGTACAGACATGGTTCGAGCGGTTGATGATTTCGCGTTCTTCGGCGGGTGGAATTGTGCAGGAATCCATCGCGCCCAGCACAGTTTCCACACCGTCGACGATGATCGACAGTTCGCCTGAGAGCACCACATAGACTTTTTCAAACGGCGTTGAATCCGGCCCGGCGCCGCCGCCGGGCAGAAACTGGGAATAACCGATCCACTGATTTTCCGGCCCGCCCTCTTCAAAGCCCTGCAGACGCAGCCCGGCGACGCCGCGATGGTTGGGAGCTTCATAAGGCTCGGCGTCGGCGAAGCGTTTGAGATGCATCAGAATGCCTCACCGGGTTCGATGCGGTATTTCTGTCCCTTGTCGATCATGGCGACGAGGCGAATAATGCAGCCATCGCCACGATCCCAGTTCCATGGGAAGAAGGCAAAGGTGCAGCGTTTGCCGGTGACCGCATCAAGATCGCCGCCGACATTTTCAATGCCCAGAATACCGTTTGAAAACAGTTTGTTATGAACCGGTTCCCATTCCGGAAAGGCATCTTTCCAGTCAACGCCGCCTGACCATTCCTTATATTCTGCTTCCAGATGCGGCAGGATCGGGCCATTGCGCTGCGGGCCGATTGCGGTTGCCAGTGGATGATCATTGGCCTGGGTATCGTGGCCGACAACCTTGATGCCCTTTTCCACCATCCAGTCTGCGGCAGAGGGCACAAGACCAGGACAATAAGCAAAATAGTCACCGTCCTCATATTGCTTGTGCCAGCCGGTGTTGATGATCAGGACATCGTTTTTGCGGATCGCGTGGCCACAGGCCTTTTCCAGATCATCGGCTGTGATCTGTTCCCACTTCTTCTTCGGGATGGAAACGACAAGTCCGGAGCCGAAGAAATGCGGCAGCGGCACCTCATCAATGAAAGGTGTGCCCGGCACAACATGGGCGGGCGCATCGATATGGGTGGTGACATGCATGGTGGTGGTCAGCGTCTGGCTGAGCACACCGGATTTGGCCATGTAATGTTTGCGCTCAATCTGGACGTCCTTGAAATACGGCCAGTTGGGGCACTGAAAGCCATAACGATGTGACAGGTTGTAAAATTCGACGCCCATGTCGTTGTCGAGATTGTCCTGAAACTCAATACCGCGCACTGTAATTGTCATGATGACTCCTCCCAAGATTCCATAATATGCTGCAAAATGTATTGCAATACGATACATATGTACCATAATGCGGTCAAGTGGATTTGCTGAATTTTACAGATCACCCAGCTCACAGGCAAAAGGATATAGATGTGTCGTCTTCAGCAACCGATTCGACAATCCGGAAGAAGCCAATGAATCAGGACCACGCTGCAAAATCCGCCTCCAATCAGGGGGTCCAGGTCATCGCGCGTGCTGCCGAGATATTGCGCGTTTTGAAGCAGGATAATCGTGGCCTGAGCCTGGGGCAAATTTCCGACCGGGTCGGTCTACCGCGCTCCACGGTGCAGCGCATCGTCAATGCGTTGCTGGCTGAAAAGCTGATCATGAATACAGCTGCGGAGGGCGGTCTGCGGCTTGGACCGGAGATCCAGTCACTGGCGGCGGCGGGGCGTATAGATGCCGCCGAATTGCTGCGACCGGTGTTGCAGGACATCGCCGAAAGCTGCGGTGAAACGGTTGATCTGGCGGTGTTTCGCACCGATCATATGGTGTTTGTCGACCAGGTGGTCGGAACCCACCGCGTGCGCACCGTTTCAGGGGTCGGCGAGACATTCCCGTTGATTTCGACGGCAAATGGCAAGGCCGCGCTAGCACTGCTCGATGATGAAGTGGCGATTGCCCTGGCGGTGCGGGAACTGAAGTCCAGCCATTCGGAAAAACCGCTTTCTGCGCTCGTCGCCGAACTGGAAGAGATTCGAACCACCGGACTGGCCTGGGACTGCAATGAACATACTGATGGACTTTCGGCGGTCGGATTTGGCTTTCGCGATTCCTCGGGACAGATTTATGCGCTGTCTGTCCCTGTGCCCTCCTATCGCTTCGCAAAATCCAGGAAGCGGATTGCCGAGTTGCTGAAAACCACAGCACCAAGAATCAGCGCCCTGATTTCCTGACACCGATAGTCAAGGCTGACTTTGAGTAGCGGCGGCGAAAACCCGGTTTTGCCTTTTCGTTTGCGTTGGACCTTTGCAGAGAAGGCGCTATGGATGTCTGTAACGCGGTCCAACTCCCAAAAGCACAACTCACATGGTTCAAGACACTTCCAACAACGATCAATCTGACGTCTCGACCGGCAGCGATCAACAGCCGGAAGACTGGAACATCCGCGATCCTGAAACCGGCGGCATGGCGACGGCGTTCGTCGATGCGGTCTTGCTGGCAATTGATGTTGGTGATCGGGTGCTGGCGCGGCAACTGACCCAGGATCTGCATGAGGCCGATCTGGCTGATTTGATCGAAGCCCTGCCGGGTTCCGAGCGCTCCCGGCTGGTTGCCCTGCTCGGATCTGATTTCGATTTTGCCGCCTTGACCGAGTTGGATGAGGGGGTACGGCTCAGTCTGCTGGAAAACCTGCCGGTCGATACGGTTGCCGAGGCGCTGGCGGGACTTGACAGTGATGATGCAGTTTTCATCCTGGAGGATCTGTCGGTTGAGGACAGGGCCGAAATCCTGGACCAGATTCCGGCACTTGAACGCGTTGTTCTGCAGCGTTCACTGAATTATCCCGAGGAATCTGCCGGACGGCGGATGCAGACCGAATACATTGCGGTTCCGCCATTCTGGACGGTCGGCCAGGCGATTGACTATATGCGCGACACCGAAGATCTGCCGGACAGTTTTTATGAGTTGTTTGTCGTCGATCCGACCTATCGCCTGCTGGGAACCGTGGCCCTTGACAGATTGCTGCGCACCAAACGGCCCATTTCCGTGGCCGACATTATGGGCGAGACGGCTCACACGGTGCGCGCTGAGGAAGATCAGGAAGAAGTGGCCCGGACTTTTGAGCGCTACAATCTGGTGTCAGCGGCGGTTGTGGATGAAGCGGAACGCCTGGTCGGCGTTCTGACCATCGATGATATCGTCGACGTCATTCATGAAGAGCATGATGAAGATATCAAGCGGATGGGCGGTGTCGGCGATGAAGAGATTTCCGATAATGTTTTCAATGCGGTCAGAAGTCGCTTCATCTGGCTGATGGTCAATCTCGGCACTGCTGTGCTGGCATCGGTTATCATCGGCCTGTTTGACGCCACCATCCAGCAAATGGTGGCGTTGGCCGTGCTGATGCCGATTGTTGCCAGCATGGGCGGCAACGCTGCGACGCAAACCATGACAGTGGCAGTGCGTGCTCTGGCGACGCGGGAACTCGACGCCTATAATGTGCGCCGCATTATTGGCCGCGAGGGTGCCGTGGGTCTGATCAACGGCATTCTGTTTGCCATTGTCATCGGTCTGGTGTCCGCCATGTGGTTCGGGAATGGCGCGCTGTCGATCATCATCGCGCTGGCCATGGTCATCAATATGGTTGCGGCGGGTTTTGCCGGAATTCTGATCCCGATCGTGCTGGACAAGTTGAAGGCGGATCCGGCGATCGCGTCCGGCGTGTTCGTCACAACCGTTACCGATGTGGTTGGTTTCTTTGCGTTTCTTGGCCTGGCAGCGTGGTGGTTCGGGATTTGAAACCTGGGCGGCGTCGATTAGGGCAGACCGGCGGTTTTGCTGGCGTCCCGGCGGCCATGATCCTGCCCGAATTGTGACGAAACATGGATTCCATGGAAAGCCCGTCAATCCTCATTCGCGCGGCCAGAATCAGCGATGCTGCTGATTTGTCAAAGGTGCATCGCGCCTCCTGGTTCAATGCCTATCATGGCATATTGAACGGTAGTGCATTGCGCGAGTCGGTGGCGAGACGAAATTCTGTGTGGTGGCGCTCGGCTGTCGAGAAGCTGAACGCAGAACCGGCTTCAATCGGACCGGGCTCCCCGTCGCCAGATGCCGGCTCGCGGCGGTCCAGATTGCTGGTTCTGGAATTTGACGGGCGTGCTGTCGGCTATGCCAATTTCGGTACCGCCCGGCGCAGCTATCTGCCGCAATCGATTGCCCGCTGGGGTGAAATTTTCGAGCTGTATCTGGCACCGGAGTTTCAGGGACTTGGTTTCGGCCGTACCCTGTTTCATCAGGTGCGCAAAGAGTTGAAAGAGATGGGCCTTGGCCCTTTGATTGTCTGGGCGCTGGAAGAAAATGATCTGGCGACCGGGTTTTACCTTGCAATGGGCGGCGAGCGCTTTGTCCGCTCTCACGAGATATTTGGCGGCATCCAGACCCCCACCATTGGCTACCACTGGCGCTGATTTTTCGCATGGGCAGAATGGCCGTTTTGAGGGGTGGAGTGTTTGCTTTGCTGGATCCTTGGCACAGGTCCAAGGATGATACCATTTCTGTAGCTTAAGCTCGGAGAAGCGGCTGCAATCTGCTGAAAATGAGACTTCATTGCAGAACTTGGCGGCTTTTTCTTGAAAGATGACGCGGCTTGCGGCATGACCGCCGCACCAAAGTGCTGCAACAGATGAGGCAACAGCAGATGAATCTGGATAAAATCGCAATCGGCAAGAACCCGCCGGAAGACATCAATGTCATTATCGAAGTGCCGATTGGCGACGAGCCGATCAAATATGAGCTGGATAAAGAATCCGGCGCGCTATTCGTCGACCGGTTCCTGTTCACACCGATGCGCTATCCCGGCAATTACGGCTTTGTGCCTCATACGCTTTCCGAAGATGGCGATCCGGCTGATGTCATCATTGCCAATACCCGCCCGCTGATGCCTGGCTCGGTGATCAATTGCCGTCCGATTGGCGTGCTTGTGATGGAAGATGAATCCGGCGGCGACGAAAAAATCCTCGCAGTGCCGTCACGCAAGCTGACCCAGCGCTACGATAAAGTGACAAACCACACCGATCTGCCGGAAATCACCCTGAAACAGATCGAGCATTTCTTCACCCATTACAAGGATCTTGAGCCAAACAAATGGGTCAAGATCGTCGGCTGGGAAGATGCCGCAACGGCAAAGAAAATGCTGATCGATGCCATGGCGCGCGCCAAGAAGTAGGTTCGCAATTTAGGGTCTGACGCAATACCTGTCAGACCCAATCTGGCCCTATTGATTTTCTGGCGACTTTCGCAATTGGTGCAAATGCTTCAACAGGCCCTTGGTTGAGCCGTCGACCGGTTTTTTGCTGGTCTCGCCCTGCACCATCGGAAGCAGCGTGTTGGCCAGAACCTTGCCCAGTTCAACGCCCCATTGGTCGAATGAATTGATGTTCCAGATGACGCCTTCGACAAACACCCGGTGCTCATAAAGGGCAATCAGCCTGCCCAGCATATCCGGCGTCAGTTTGCTGTACATCATGGTCACTGATGGGCGGTTGCCGGGAAACACCTTGTGCGGCGCCAGAGCGGCGATTTCGCTGTCGGAAAGTCCGGCCTGCTTCAACTCGCTCTCAACGGCTTCTCTGGATTTGCCAAGCATCAGCGCCTGACCCTGTGCCAGGCAATTGGCCAACAGCAGATCATGATGCACGCCCAGCGTGCCTGCCTCTTCATGAGCGTTGGCGGCGACCAGAAATTCGCAGGGAACAATTGTCGTTCCCTGATGGATCAGCTGGTAAAACGCATGCTGACCATTGGTGCCGGGCTCGCCCCACACAATCGGACCGGTGGGTCCGACAGGAGGCTCGCCATCAAGGGTGGTCTGCTTGCCATTGGATTCCATGTCGAGTTGCTGAAGATAGGCCGGGAACCGTGACAGGCGCTGGTCATAGGGCAGCACGGCACGGCTTGGAAATTCGCAGATGGAGCGGTGCCAGATGCCGGTCAGCGCGAGCAGCACCGGCAGGTTCTGTTCCAGCGGTGCCGAAGCAAAATGCTGATCCATGGCGTGGCCGCCGGCAAGGAACGAATCAAAATTTTCCGGTCCGATGGCAATCATGACAGGAAGGCCGATCGCCGACCACAGCGAATAGCGCCCGCCAACCCAGTCCCAGAATCCGAACACCCGCTCTTCGGGGATGCCGAACTGGTCGGCGCGATCGAGATTTGTGGAAATCGCGGCAAAATGATGCGGCACCGCGGCATCGTCCAGATTGCCGGACAGCCAGGCCCGGGCGGAGCGGGCATTGGTCATGGTCTCGATGGTGGTGAAGGTCTTGGAGGCAATAATGAAGAGGGTGGTTTCCGGATCCAGCGCCGCCAGCGTGTCGGCCATATGCGCACCGTCCACATTGGAGACATAGTGCAGCTTCGGCCCGTCATGATAGGGTCTCAGCGCCAGAGTGGCCATTGCCGGGCCAAGGTCCGACCCGCCAATGCCGATATTGACGACGTCGGTGAAGTGCTTGCCGGTGGCGCCGTTGATGGTGCCGTTGCGAATGCCATCGGCAAACACACGCATCGCTGTCAGCACGCTGTGCACCGGACCGACCACATCTTCGCCATCTGTTTCGATGTCGGCGTCCATCGGCGCCCTGAGCGCTGTGTGGAGCACGGCGCGGTCTTCCGTGGTGTTGATTTTTTCGCCGGACAGCATGGCGTCGCGGCGCTCTTCGAGCTGGCATTGCGCGGCCAGCTCCAGCAACATGGTTTTCGCCTGTTGAGAGATGTGTGTCTTGGAATAATCCAGCAGAATGCCAGCGCCCTCGGTGGAGAAATTCTTGAACCGGTGCGGATCAGCCTCAAACAGCGATTTGATCGGTATACCAGCCTCGGAGGCGCGCAGGGCCTGCAGCGGTTTGAATCGGTTCTGATCCATCATGCAACTCCGTAAAGGGACGAGGCGCCGGTATCTGCTGTGCCTGCCACCGCGCGGAAGGTTGCGAACATTTCGCGGCCCATGCCGAAATCATTGGCCGACAGATCCGCTTGCGCAAATTCGCGCTGATCCAGTTCGTCGGCAGCGACCAGAAGCTCCAGAGTTCCGGCATCCGCATCAAGGCGCATCATGTCGCCCTCACGGATTTTGCCGATAATGCCGCCGCAATTGGCCTCCGGTGTCACATGGATCGCTGCGGGCACCTTGCCGGAGGCGCCGGACATGCGTCCATCGGTCACCAGCGCCACTTTCAGGCCGCGTTCCTGCAGCACGCCAAGGGTAGGCGTGAGCTTGTGCAATTCCGGCATGCCGTTGGCGCGTGGTCCCTGAAAGCGCACCACGGCAATAAAGTCGCGGTTCAGCTTGCCGTCCTTGAAGGCCTGCAGGACATCGTTCTGGTCGTGAAAAATCAGCGCTGGCGCTTCGATGAGACGGTGTTCAGGCTTGACTGCAGAGATTTTGATGACACTGCGCCCCAGATTGCCTGTCAGCATTTTCAGCCCGCCATCGCTTTGAAACGGATTGGTGACCGGGCGCAGGACATTTTCGTCGTGGCTTTTTTCGGCCACCGGCACCTAGGTGACGCCGCCCTGTTCAGTCAGCTTCGGTTCAGTTCGGTAACCGTTGAGGCCGGTGCCCCAGATGGTGCGCACGTCTTCGTGGACAAGGCCGCCATCCAGCAACTGGCTGATGAGATACCCCATGCCGCCAGCCGCCTCGAAATGATTCACGTCGGCAAGCCCGTTGGGATAGATGCGCGCCAGAAGCGGCACCGCATCCGACAGATCGGAAATATCGTCCCAGGTCAGCTTGATTCCCGCGGCAGCAGCCATCGCGACCAGATGCATGGTGTGATTGGTGGAGCCGCCAGTGGCATGCAGACCAACCACGCCGTTGACGATGGCCCGCTCGTCAATGACTTCACCGGCAGGCGTATAGTCATTGCCAAGTGCAGTGATGGCCAGGGCGCGTTCGGTGGCCGCCCGTGTCAGCGCATCGCGCAATGGTGTGTTCGGATTGACGAAACTGGCGCCCGGCAGATGCAGACCCATGATTTCCATCAACATCTGATTGGAATTTGCCGTCCCGTAAAAAGTGCAGGTTCCGGGGCCGTGATAGGATTTGGATTCCGCATCCAGCAGTTCCGCGCGTCCGACCTTTCCTTCAGCATAAAGCTGGCGGATGCGCGACTTTTCGCCATTGGGCAGCCCGGTTGGCATCGGGCCGGCGGGAACGAACACGGCTGGCAGGTGGCCGAATGTCAGAGACGCAATCAGCAGACCGGGGATGATCTTGTCGCATACGCCCAGAAAGACCGCTGCATCGAACATGTTGTGCGACAGTCCAACGGCGGCCGCCATGGCAATCACGTCACGGGAAAACAGTGACAATTCCATGCCGGGCTGACCCTGGGTGACGCCGTCACACATGGCGGGCACGCCACCCGCGACCTGCGCCACTCCGCCGGCCTGATGCGCGGCCTGCTTGATAAGGTTGGGGAATTGTTCAAACGGCTGATGCGCCGAGAGCATATCATTATAGGACGTGATTATGCCGATATTTCCCAGCCGATCCCCTGCCAGAGCTTCTTTGTCGTGCGGGCTGCAGGCGGCAAATCCATGGGCCAGATTGCCGCAAGACAAAGTGGTCCGGTTGGGGCCTTCCTGGGCGGCTTTGGCAATCCTCTCCAGATAGGCCTTCCGGGTCGGGCGGCTTCTTTCGATCAGCCGTTCGGTAACCTCGGCTATGCGCGGTTGAACGTCGGTCATGGCTCTATCTCCTAAGAGTTCTTGCCAGTGCTATGGGCACCAGAAAATTGTCAGCTCGGTCCGGGTCTGTTGCAACACAGCGCGCACCGGCATGTCTTCAACCGGGCCGCCGGCCAGAGCCTTGCCCAGAACCTGCTGCTTCTCCGCGCCTTCGATGTGCAGCGCCAGAAATTCTGAAGTCAGCAAAGCAGACAATGTGAAGGTGATGCGCGGCTCCCCGGCACCCGGCGCATTCATTTCAATAAAGGTATTCTGATTGTCTGGATCAAGCGCTGCGGACAATCTATCGCCCTGCGGAAAAAACGAGGCCGTATGGCCATCATTTCCCATGCCCAGAACAGCGGCCGTGATGGGAAGGTCCAGGCTTTCAAAATCGGCTTCAAGTCTTGCCAGAGCGGCCTGGGGAGTTTCGTCAGCCGTATAGAGCGGGAAAAACCTTGCTGCCGCAGCTTTTCCGATGAGCAGGCTGGATTTTACCAGAGCCGCATTGGAGCGCTCACTGGCTTCATCGACCCAGCGTTCGTCCACCAGTGTCACTGTAACGCCAGCCCAGTCGATATCCTTTTCGCTGAGTTTGCGGAAGAACAGTTTTGGCGTGGAGCCGCCGGACACCGCCAGCAATGCCCTGCCATTTGCCTGCAATGCGGCCATCAGTGCTTCGGCCACCTGGGTTGCCAATGCCTCTGCGAGAGCCTCTTTGTCGGCCAGTATCTGTTTGTTCATGCTTGCCACCGTGTCAGTCATCATCATGCCATGTGCGCCCGTCGCGCTCAATCAGGGCGACCGAAGCAGCAGGCCCCCAGGTGCCGGCAGTGTATTTCTTCGGCGTGTCGCCGGTTTCCTCCCAGGCCTGCAGAATCGGATCAACCCACTCCCAGGCCGCTTCCACTTCGTCGCGGCGCATGAACAGTGTGGCGTTGCCGCGGATCACGTCGAGAATCAGCCGCTCATAGGCATCCGGGCTGCGCACTTCAAACGCCTCGGCAAAGCTCATATCCAGCGGCACATGGCGCAGCCGCATGCCGCCGGGGCCGGGGTCCTTGATCATCAGCCACAATTTCACGCCCTCATCGGGCTGAAGGCGGATCACCAGACGGTTTTCAGCCACGCCGCCGGCATCGGTTTCGAAAATGGAATGCGGTATCGGCCGGAAAGTAATGACAATCTCCGATGAGCGCTGCGGCATGCGCTTGCCGGTGCGCAGATAAAACGGAACACCTGCCCAGCGCCAGTTGCCGACCGTCGCCTTGACGGCGACAAAAGTGGCGGTCTTGCTGGTGGGATCGCCGAGCTCTTCCAGATATCCGGGAACCGCACCTTCCGGCCCGGCACCGCTGGTATATTGGCCGCGCACGGTGAGTTTTTCAGCCTTCTCGCCGGAAATGGGGTCGAGCGAGCGCAACACTTTCAGTTTTTCATCGCGCACCGCATCTGCATTCATCGACATTGGCGGTTCCATGGCCACCAGGCACAGCAGCTGGAGAATGTGGTTCTGCACCATATCGCGCATCGCACCGGAGGTGTCGTAATAGGGCCCCCGGCTGCCAACGCCGATGGATTCAGCCACGGTGATCTGCACATGATCGATATGGGCTGCATTCCAGATCGGCTCAAACAGAGCATTGGCAAACCGCAGAGCCATCAGATTCTGCACGGTTTCCTTGCCCAGATAATGATCAATGCGGTAAATCTGGTCCTCGCGAAATACCCTGCCGACCGCATCGTTCAGCGCTTTGGCCGACGCCAGATCCTTGCCGATCGGCTTTTCAATGACGACGCGGGTCTTGTCGGTAATCAAACCGGTATTGCCGATATACTCACAAATCTGGCCGAACAGGCTCGGCGCGACGGCAAGATAGAATGCCCGCACCCGGTCCGGGAAGTCATCCAGTTTGGTTTTCAGATCCTTCCAACCGGCATCATCGGTGACATCCACTGCCACATAGGACAGGCGCTCCATGAAGGTTTTCACGGCTTTCGGATTACGATCTTCCTTGGGGATGAACTCTTCCAGCGCTTCCTTCGCCTTGGCCAGATATTCCTTTTGGCTGAGCGGTTTGCGCGAGACGGCGATGATGCGGCTCTTGCCGACAATCTGGCCATCCAGATGACGATGATACAGTGCAGGAATGATCTTGCGCTGTGCCAGGTCGCCGGTGCCGCCAAACACGACAAGATCGAATTCTTCCACCGGGATAATTTGGCTGCTCATATGGCCCCATTTCAATTCATGTTAGTCGAAAGTCGGAATTCAGACAGTCATATACGCGAATTCCGACAGGGGGCAACTTTTGCACTCGAATATGAGTTTTTTTTGGGGCCGAATTTTGCCTTGATTCCGTCATTTTGGCTTCGTCAGATATTGCTATAGGATAGCGGCTCGCAGAGCAGACAATCCGCGGTGGATAAGGGCGATATGATGAGATATTCGGTTCCGCATACCTTACGCAGAGCAGCGCCATCGGGCAAAGTATTCAAGACAACATCAATAGTCGCTTTGGCAATTGTCCTGGCGGGCAATTTTTTCGCGCCTGACGCCAATGCCCAGGAAATCGAGCGCCGCGTTCAAACCATCGAAAACGCCGATTATTCCGGCTTTGATTACCGCACCGACAAGAACGTCACTGCCGATGCCTGCTCCCAAGCCTGTATCGCAGACGGGGAATGCAAGACTTTCACCTACAATATCGTGGCAAGCTGGTGTTTTCTGAAAAACGGATTCGGCACCCTGGAGAGCGCAGAAGGGGCCATCGCGGGGCGGATTTTTTTCAAGACAGTGCGGGTGTCCGATTCTTTCAACGATCTGGACCAGTTGAGCTTCATCCGCCCTGAACTGTTGCGCGATCTGGATGCGATGCGCGCTTCATTTGCGGTCAATACGTTGCAAGCAGAGGCGGAAAATCTGCCTGCGCGCTACGCCGAAGCGTTGCGTGACAGCAATTTGAGCCTGTTGCGCGATCTGGCGACGGCATGGGTTATGACCGATCCGCTGAATCAGGAGGCCTGGCGTGCCTTCGCCGAGACGTTCTCGCGCAGCCGCTCCAGTAACTGGCAGGACAGGCGGGATTATCGCAGCGCCGCCATCAGCGGTGCCCTGGAATACTATCGGCTGGCGCAGACCAACAGCGAGAAAGCCGATGCACTGGCGACGCTGGCGCGCGCATTAACAGAGTCAGAGCGTTACCGTCCCGCCCTGGAAGCCTTCAAATCGAGCCTGGAGGTCGAGGAAAATGCCACGATCAGAGTGGCTTATGAGACGCTGAATGCGAAATATGGCTTCCGCATGCTGGACTATTCCATTGACAGTGATGCTGCCAGTCCCAGTGCCTGTCTGCAATTTTCTGAACGACTGGATGCCGACACGACCGAATATACCGATTATCTGCGTTTGAATGGCTCTGAGCCGGCTGATGTCCGGGTTTCTGACAAGGAAATCTGCGTTGGCGGTCTTAGCCATGGCGAGCGCTACCGGCTTGATCTGAGGGCCGGACTTCCTGCCGCGATCGGCGAGCGCATCGAAGGTCTCGTCTCGCTGGATATCTATGTTCGCGATCGCTTGCCCAATGTGCGCTTTTCCGGCTCTGGCTATGTGCTGTCGCGCTCCTATGCCAAGGGCATCCCGGTCGTCAGCGTCAATATGGACGCGGTTGATATCAGCCTGCACCGGGTCAGTGATGCGGCAGTGGCGGAATTGCTGAGGAGTGACAAGTTCAACCGGCCGCTGACCAATAGCGATCTGGAGCAGTTGAAATCGGATCTTGCGACAGCGGTGTGGTCCGGTGTGCTGGAAACCGACGGCGCGTTGAACCAGGAAACGACGACACTGATGCCGGTGTTCCGGGTCATCGGCGATCTGCAGCCCGGCGCCTATGTGATGATCGCGGAAGGCCCGCAAACCGGCGAAAGTTTCTGGCAACCCAAAGCAACACAGTGGTTTGTGGTCAGCGATCTTGGCCTGTCGAGCGTTTCGGCGGATGATGGTCTGCACGTGTTTGCCCGGTCTTTGGAAAATACTGCACCGCTGGCCGGAGTCGCGGTCAAACTGATTGCGCGCAACGCCGAGATCCTGGGACGTGGTCTGACCGATGAGAACGGCTATGTGCGGTTCGCGCCGGGTCTGCAGCGCGGGGCAGGGGCGATGAAAGCGGCAACGCTTGTTGCTGAAACCGATGCGCCCGATTATGCGCTGCTTGATCTGGAGCAGAGCGGGTTTGATCTGACTGACCGGGGCGTCGAAGGGCGCATGTCGCCCGGCGCTGTCGATGCTTTTCTCTATACCGAACGCGGGGTCTACCGGCCCGGGGCCACTGTTTATGCAACTGCATTGGTGCGCGATGCCGAGGCCGAAGCCTTGGCTGGTCTGCCGGTGACTTTCGTGCTGAAACGCCCCGATGGCGTGGAGCAAATGCGGATAATCTCAACCAATGACCGCAGTGGCGGCCATTCGCAAAGTTTTGTCCTGCCGCCAAGCGCGGTGCGGGGCAATTGGGATTTGCAGCTTTACACCGATCCCGAAGCGCAACCTGTCGCAACCAAACGGTTTCTGGTCGAGGATTTTCTGCCCGAACGGATTGATTTCGATCTGAGCCTCGACAGTGCGGAACTGAAGGCGGGAGAGGGTGCAACCATCAGCGTGGCGGCGCGATATCTGTTCGGTGCGCCGGCAACCGGTCTGGCCGTTGAGGGCAACATAAGTATTGCCCCTCGCCAACCGGTTGACGGGCCGCTCAAAGGGTTTGTGTTTGGCCTGTCGGATGAGCAGCTTACCCCGGTGAACGACACATTTGCACCCGCGATGAGAACCGATGCCGCCGGACGCGGCGAGTTTGAGCTGGCAGTCCCTGCGGTTCCGGAAACAACGCTGCCGCTGGCGGCCACCATCTCGGTGACGATGAATGATGGCGGCGGACGTCCTGTCGAGCGCCAGATCAATGTCCCTCTGGTGGCCACCGGCCCGTCAATCGGCATCCGCCCGCTGTTTGATGGATCTGCCCCTGAAGGCGGTGCTGCCGGATTTCAACTGGTTGCGCTGGATGAAGCGGGCCAGCAGATCGCCGTTGAAACTGCCAGTTACGAATTGAAACGCATCATCAGGAACTATCAGTGGTACCGCAAGTCCAATGGAAGATGGGGCTGGGAGCCGGTGACGCGGACCGAGCGTGTGGCAAGTGGTTTGCTGACTCTTACAGACGACGGGTTCGCGCGGCTCGATGTCGATGTGGATTGGGGCTCTTACCGACTGGAAGTGTCTGCGGGGAACACAGTTGCCAGTCTCGATTTTTATGCCGGATGGTATATCGAGAAATCCGCATTTGATACGCCGGATGCGCTGCAGGTCGGGCTGGACCGGAGCAGCTATGCGGACGGTGATGTCGCCAAAGTGCGGCTTACCGCTGAAAGGCCGGGCAAGCTGCAGTTGCTGGTCGCCAACGAGGCGCTTCTGGCGAGCTATCAATTCGACGTCAGCGCAGGGGAGCAGAGTTTCGATGTGCCGGTGGGCGGCGACTGGGGCGCCGGGGCCTATGTTCTGGCGACTTTGTATCATCCCATGGACCTCGATAGCGGGCAGTTGCCAACCCGCTCGATCGGGGTGGAATGGCTTGGTATCAATCCCGAACCACGCACACTTGCAGTGACCATGGACCTGCCGGAAAAAATCCGGCCGCGCACCACATTACAGGTGCCGGTCAAGGTGACCGGTGCTGATGCCGGCAGCGCGCATATTGTCATTTCCGCTGTGGATCTGGGTATCTTGAATCTGACGCGATATACCCCTCCGCAGCCGGAAAACTGGTATTTTTCAAAGCGCCAGCTCGGGGCGGTGCTGCGCGATCTTTATGGCAGACTGATCGATGGTCTGTCGGGGACGACCGGACGGCTTCGCGTCGGCGGAGATGCAGCGGCGGCGGGACTTGCCATGGAAGGCAATCCTCCGGCGGAAAAGCCCGTCTCGCTGTATTCCGGCATGGTTGATCTGGATGAAAATGGCGAAGCCATCGTGTCCTTCGACGTGCCGCAGTTCAACGGTACTTTGAAGCTGATGGCGGTGGCCTGGAGCGAATTGAAGCTGGGCAGTGCAAGTGACGATGTCATTGTCCGCGACCCGGTGGTGATGACTACCACCTTGCCACGTTTTCTGGCACCGGGAGACCGCTCGCGGCTGCTCATCCAGTTTGACAATACCGATGGCCCTGCAGGCGACTATGATCTGGCTGTGACCACCTCTGCGGAACTTCAGCCGGGCCAGCAGGTACTCAGCACTATCACGCTGGAGGCGGGTGGCAGCGCCCGACAACTCGTGCCGCTGACCGCTTCACAGGTGGGAAATGCGGATCTGCAAATCAGCCTGACCGGGCCGGATGGCCAGATCGTGTTGAAGGATCTGATGCTGCCGCTGCGGGCCAATACCCAGCCGGTGTCGAATGCTGAAACCGTGGTCCTGTCAGCGGATGGTGCGGAGGGAGATGCGTTCACCATTGATGATAATATTCTGGAGCAGTATGTTCCGGGAACCGGGAACCTCGCTTTGGCACTCGGAGCGCGGGCGGCGCTCAATCCGGCGGCACTTTACGCCATGCTGGAGCGCTATGCCTATCGCTGCTCGGAACAGACCACCAGCCGGGCACTGCCGCTGCTGGCGCGGACGGAATTATCCACCGCGGACAGGGAGACCATCGACGAGGCCATCACCCGTCTGGTGAGTTATCAAAACAGCGCCGGTTCATTCGGTCTGTGGGACAGTTCCTGGAGCCGGGACCTGTGGCGCGATGCCTATGTCAGCGACTTTCTGACCAGAGCCCGTGAGGCCGGTTTCGACGTGCCGGACACAGCCTTTGAACAGGCCATCAATAATCTGAAAAACATTTTGTCGTTTGACAGCAATATTGATGCCGATGCCAATCCGATGGCATATGCGCTGTATGTGCTGGCGCGCAATGGCGAAGCAACGCTTGGCGATCTGCGCTATTTTGCCGATGCCAAATTCACATCGTTTTCAACCCCGATAGCACAGGCGCAACTGGCAGCGGGTCTGGCGCTTTCCGGCGAAAAGGCCCGCGCCATATCGGCGTTCGAAGCGGCAAAGTCGACTTATATGGCCCGCCGGTCCTTGGGACGCTACCGCCCCGGACCGCGTGATTATGGCTCGAATATGCGCGATGGTGCGGCGATCATGGTACTGATCGCGGAAAGTGGTCTGGATCAGATTGATCTGACGGAACTGGCTGAAGCGGTCAGCGAAGACCGGCGCCAGGACAGCTATCTGAGTACGCAGGAAATGGCCTGGCTGGCGATGGCGTCCGGTGCCCTTGCGAAAACCGAGGGAACTTTGCAGGCCGAAGTCAGTCTGGCCGGAATTCGCTATGAAAAAGAACCGGCCGGCAGTGGTGTCCTGTCTTTCAACTTTGATGAGGAAGCGCTGGCAAGGGGCGAGGTCGTGGTTCGCAATTTGATGAGCCGCAGCCTGCCACTGCGCATCGAGACCCGTGGTGTGCCGCAAGCCTCGCCGGTTGCAAGAAGCAACGGATTTATTGTCACACGGGAATTCTTCAACCGCGATGGCTCGCCGGCAGAGTTGGAAATGCTGGCGCAGAATGACCGGCTGGTTGTGGTACTGACCGTGCGTCAGATGGTTGCCAGGACAGACCAATTGCTGCTGGTCGATCCATTGCCGGCCGGTTTTGAAATCGATAATCCGACGCTTCTGCAAAGTGCGAACACCGGACTGAACTGGCTGCCAGAATCGAAAGCCCCCGCCTATTCAGCGTTTCTGGATGACCGGTTCGTGGCAGGATTCGATGGCCGGGCGCTGGACAGCCTGCCGGTCACTGACGGGTCGAATGTCTGGAGTTTCGCCTATCAGGTACGGGCGATTTCGCCCGGCGCGTTTACGCTGCCGCCAACTTATGTGGAAGATATGTACGAGCCGGAAATCTTCGGAATGACCGAAGCCTCCAGCATCAGCATTGCCGGTCCGCTGCAATAGTCCAGAGAACACCTGTGTGAACCTGAGCATAAACCAGCGTCTGCGCCTGTTGATCCCGACCCTTCTGGGACTGGTGCTGTTGTCGGGCGGGCTGACCTTGCTGCAGGTCGTGCATCGGATTGCCCGCGCTACACCGGTGCTCGTCGTTGAACAACCGCAATCGGTAACAGTCGTCGCGGCGAATGGTGAATTGTTGCGCCCGTTCACGGCTGCGGGTGGCTATTGGCGCATTCCGGTGAAGCCGGATGAGGTCGACCCGCGTCTGGTGACGTTTTTGCTGGCCTATGAAGATCAGCGTTTTTTCGAACACGACGGGGTTGACCGATGGGCTATGTTGCGCGCGGCCTGGCAGTTGCTGACGAATGGGCGGGTGATTTCAGGCGGCTCCACCCTGTCGATGCAGGTGGCCCGGCTGCTGAGTGATGACACCACGCGGACCATGACCGGCAAAATCCGGCAGATCGTGCAGGCCCGGCGGCTGGAAACCAGGCTCAGCAAGCAGGAAATACTCACACTCTATCTCAATCATGCGCCTTATGGCGGCAATCTGGAAGGTGTCAGGGCGGCCAGCTGGGCTTATTTCGGCAAGGAGCCGGGCTGGCTGAACCTGGCGGAAATTGCCCTTTTGATTGCCTTGCCGCAGGCGCCGGAGGCAAGACGGCCGGATCGGTTTGCACAGGCTGCCCGCATGGCGCGCGGCCGGGTTCTGCAGCGTCTGGCAGCCAATGGGCTTATATCCGTTGAGGACGCCGAGCGGGCGTCCGCCGCCGCGATTCCTGACCGGCGAAAACCGTTTCCGATGCTGGCTCCGCATCTTGCCGAAGAATTGCAATCAGCTGATGATGCGGGACAGATTATTCAGACGAGTATCGATTTTGAACTGCAGGCCTCGCTGGAAAAACATCTCACACAGCGCAGCGCCAGCCTTGGCCGCGGATTTTCCATCGCAGCACTGGTGGTTGATCACCAGACCGGCGCAATCCGTGCTTCGGTCGGTGGACCGGGACTGCTGTCCGGCAATGCGGCGGCCTATGTCAACATGATCCGAGCAATCCGCTCGCCCGGCTCAACTCTCAAACCGCTGATTTACGGTCTTGCATTCGAGGCCGGTATTGCCCACCCCAATACGCTGATCAATGACCGGCCAGTGGCCTTTTCCGACTACGCTCCGGAAAATTTCGATACCGGATTTAAAGGCACAATGACCATTTCCGAGGCGCTGAAGCTGTCTCTCAACATTCCGGCCATCGCGGTTCTCGATAAAATCACCCCGCGCCGATTGTCCAGCCGGCTGCGGCGGGCCGGGGCCAAGCCGCGCTTTGCCGAAAAAGCCCAGCCGGGGCTGGCGATGGGACTTGGCGGCGTCGGATTGACGCTGGAAGAGCTTGTTCGTCTCTATGGCGCGATTGCACGATACGGAGCCGCACTGGAGCTGCAGACCCGCCCGCAGATCGGGCCGCAGGGATCGGCCGGCCGGGTGCTCAGCGCGGCGGCCTCGGATCTGCTGATGAAATCGATGCAGTATGAGCCGCAGGGGCGCGATCCGAAGCGTGGAAATCTGGTCTACAAGACCGGGACATCCTACGGCTACAGAGATGCCTGGACCATCGGGTTTGACGGACGTAATGTGGTCGGTGTCTGGGTCGGGCGGCCCGACAATGCTCCGGCGGGATATATAACCGGGGCGACGACCGCCCTGCCGATTTTTCTCGATGTGTTCGCGCGGCTCGGCACCAGTCCGCATCCAGCGTTGAACAGCGCGGTCCTGACAGCAAATGCCGATCTGCCCTCTCATTTGCAACGGTTCGGCAGGATGTCGGGGCCGGGTACGGAAATCGCCTCACCCAGCCCGGTCATTGCATTTCCGCAGGCGGATACAGACCTGCAACTGCAGGGCGATGGATCGGTTGCGCTGAAAGTCCGTGGCGGAGCCGCGCCGTTCACCTGGCTGGCCGATGGCCGCCCGGTTGCCAGTCGCGCCTTGCGCCGTGAAAGCTTTTTCCGCCCTGCCGGCCCAGGCTTTTCCACGCTGACGGTGATTGATGCAAAAGGCAGAACAGATCAGGTCAATATTCGCCTGATGCAATGACCTTGAATGAAGTCCTCGGAATTCTGGTCTGCGGCACCGGAGGCTGTATCATCGACAGAAGAATGCGCTGCTCCAGGCCCATTGCCCGTTGAGCTGCCGCATCCTCAAACTCACCCAATCGCCCTGCTTCAGCGGGCCTGCGGCCAAGCGTCCGTGCCATTGCCATTGCTCCGGCCTGATAAGCGGATGAAAGCGGTACGCAGGCGTATCGATCGCGCCGAGGTTTCCTGATAACGCGCCCATGGCCAGCCGCTCAGCTGGGACTTCGATGTGAACATCGCCGAACTCTGCCCGAATGATTGCGTCAGCGGTCAGGCGTACGCGACAACAGAAGGATTGGGTGGATGGTGTGGAATTGTTGGGGTTGGAATAGGAGCGAACATCAAACTGAACCCGGTTACCCTCACGAGTGAGAACATTCTGCCTTTGAACCCGTGCTGTGCCCTCTGTTGGGGAGACGACTTCCGGTCCGCGCAGCCGGGGCTCCAGGGAAAGAATTTCGCCGCCCTCCAGGGTCAGCGATCCGATCCAATCGTGATGGGTGCCACGCGAACCCCAACCCAGTTCCAACGTCAGCAAGCTTTCAACGCCGCTGGCATCGCGATCAATGGGGCATGGCGTGACGGCCGGGGTAATGCGCTGCATGATCCGGCCATTTTTGATCACGTCAATAAAGTCGATGGCACTGCCGCCAATGGCTTCCACATCCAGCATTGCATCGGCTGTGGGTGATACGAAACCGCCCTGCATGGTGCCGTCAAGCATGCCAAACAGATGGCAGTTATCCCCCGTCAGCGCATTGGATTGGCGGGCATGTAATGCTTGCCAGATTGTGGCACTTGTGTTTTCCGGCGCATAGACCGCGCCACGTCCGTGACCGTATGATCCCGGATGTCCGCTGTGATGATCGGTGTTGCCGATGACGCCGAACACATGTCCCCGGTTCCAGCCATTATGCACCGTATTGACGCCATCGCATGGACCCATGGAGTGCAGAAACGGGCGCTCAACCAGTGAGCTTTCTGAACATCCATGCATCGAAATCAGTTCCAGAACTGGCGACAGTTCTTCGTTGAACGTCTCCCAATTGATGCCCCGCGCGCCGGTTCGATAGCCAATGTGGTGCGGGAATGCGAAGGCGGTATCGCCAAATTCCTGGCGGAGCGCGGCCAAGAGCCCGGCCGGTGTGTCAGCCATTGGCATCGCCTGATTGTCAAGTTCCCGCATCACAATCGTGTAGTCGCCATGAGCGCAGGAGTGCATTTCATAGCTTGGGAAAACCGTGAAGTTTCCTGCGTCATGGTACTTTTTCAAGGTTGCAAAGTGGTCCGGCCATAGCTGCTTCAGGCGCGCGAACCCTTCCACATGAAACGCGACGATATGTGCCACGCTGGGATCGTTTATCGGCATGTCCGGCCAATAGGCGTGCCCCGTGACAGACACGAAATCCAGTTGCTGGCGCGCATTTTCCAACGCCCCTTCAAGACTGCCATGGCCATAGGAAATGGCGCAATGATTATGAATATCACCATAATATGCCTTCACGCCGGACCTTGCGGCGAGCGGCATCAGGCGTTCGGGGAGGCGTTCCGTTGGCATCAATAAGCCCCTTTTTTGAGTGATGTTTGATTTGATCGGCCTTGTTCCAGGGTTTTCGCGGCGTTCCTGACAAGCCAGTCCATGCAGCCAGACAAAGCCGCATGATCGTCCAAAATGAGGTAGACCGGGAATTGCTTCATCTGCTCTGCCATGCGGCCCTTGTTGCGAAACGCGATGCCAAACGGGCCGTCATAAGACGTCAGAAACGGCGCAAGCGCGCGGGTGACGCCGCCATTCAGAAAAACGCCGCCATAGGCCATGAAGATCAGTGCCAGATCGCCGGCGGCGCGCCCCATAATGCGGGCGAATTCTTTACAGGCCTGTTCTGCGCAAGGATCGTTGCTGGCGGTCCCGGCCCGGACAATGTCGAAGCTGCCGGAAAATTGTGCGGTCTGTCCTTCGCGTTCGCAAATTGCGCGATAGACCGCAATAAGCCCGACGCCGGACAATATCCGCTCCTGCGAACAGCGGCCGAAACGGTCTGACAATTGTTGTTGCAGATGTCTGTCGATATCCGTTTCCACAGCGAGCGTTGTGTGCCCGGTTTCAGAACGGATAATTTCGCCTGAGGGCGTGCAGGCTGCGCTGTTGAAGCCGGTTCCGGCACCCAGAATGATCCGGGTCTGGGCCGCGCCTTTAGCAAGATCAGGCGTAATTGCGCGCAGCGACAGATCAGCGGGACGGTTCAAAGCATGGCCGAGGGCCTCAAAATCGTTGATCAGGAACACGGCGGCACCACCGCAGATATCGGAGATCACATTTCGGTCCAAAGTCCAGTCCCGGTTGGTCAAGGCAACGCGATCGCCCGTGACCGGGGCCGCCAGCGCAATCACGACACAGGAGATCTGATGCGATGCGGTAAAATCCTCAAGATAGTGAGCCAGCAGAGCGTCGAAGCTTTGGAAACTATCATTCTCAAGGCTGATGCAAGTTGCCGGGACCATTTTGTCATGCTCAACCAGAGCCAAACGACAATAGGTGCCGCCAAGATCGCAGACCAGCTGGGTCATAGGATCATTGTGAACCTGCTCACCCACGCCGGCCGCCATGAGTGTCATTGCGCGCCCTCGGGATATTTGATGGACTGGCGAACGCCGGTGCGCGCAGCATTATAGGCAGCGTCGATCATGGCAAAAGCGCGCAGACCATCATCGACGCCGGTTGGCATCGCACCGCCTTGGGCCAAGGCATCGATAAAGGCCCAGGCAACGTGCTCATGAAACACACCGGTTTTGAAATGCGGGACCAGATCAAGGCTTTGCCAGTCTCCTCCGGTGCCGTCGCGGCGAAAGATCTGCATGAAATCGCGCTCGCGTTTGGGCCGGGATGCAATATCCACACCGCTGACCAGAACAGTGCCGTTTGTGCCGTAAACTTCGATTGAGGCGTCGGCGGCAGCAAAACACCAACTCGTCGCGACTTCTGCAATGAGGCCATTTGGATAGAAGAAGCTTGCCAGAGCGGTGTCTTCCACAGGCAGGGTCAAAGTTGCCGATGAAATCATCGCCGAGACGCTCTCCGGCTCGCCAAAAACCAGCCGAAGAAAATCCGCGGCATGCACGCCTTCGTCGAGCAGAGTCCCGCCGCCCGATTTGGCCGGATCAACAAACCAGGCGCTTTTGAATTCCTCATTGAGCCCATGACTGTGGCCATGGCGCACCCGCACCATTGTGATCTGGCCCAGATCGCCGCTGTCGACACACTCTTTGATCGCTTGCGTGACCGGATCAAACCGCTTGGGAAAGCTTTGCATGAACACTGCGCCGGTGCGCTGAAGAACATCGCGGATTTCCAGCCCGTCCGCCTCTGAAATGCCCAGAGGTTTTTCACAGAGGATGGCTTTGCCGGCTTCGGCAGCCTGTTTTATCAATGCCTTGTGTTCAACTGTGGTGGAACAGATGGCGACAGCATCACAGGCATCCAGCAGCGCAGGCAGGTCCCGCCAGCGCTCGGTGCCATGCTCCGTTGCAAACGCCGCTGCGATGGTGGGATCGGCATCCCAAAGCCCGGCCAATTCTGCCTTGTCGCTCTGCTTGATGGCGTTTGCCCAGAAGTTTGCGTGGTAGTGCTGCACGCCCAGCAAAGCAATCCGAATACCGCCGGTCATTGGCCTGTCTCCCGGTGCTGAGGGGTCGGCGGAACAGTGACGGTCGATCCGCTTTTGGCGGCGTTGTAGATGGTTTCGGCCACCTGGATTGAGGACAGGCCTGCCTTTGCAGTATCATCGACCGGCATCTGGCCCGCCGCGACACTGATCCAGTGAAAATGATGTGCCTGGCCCAACGGTTCCTCCGCCACTTCAGGCGGCGTTACCCAGCCGTCCTGTCCGGTCACCTCCGGGGCAAAAATGGCGGCGGCTCCGCGTTCTGTGCGCAGCCAGACTGTGCCCTTGTCGGCATAGAGCTCGAGGCGAAACCGGTCACATCCGGCAATTTCCGTATAACTCATTTCGTGGCTGACCAAAGCGCCTGATTGCAGCGCGTATCGTGCGACCGCGTTGTCCTCAAGTGTGGTGCGGATGCGCCGTCCGCCCTCCAGAACACGTTCCGGTCTGTGTGTCGCCATGGCGGCGCTCACAGTGGCAATCGGACCGGCAATATGCTGCACCAGATCAATGCCATGCACACCCAGCTGCATCACCACTCCGCCTGCCACATTGTCCGGAGAATAGAACCAGTCGGCCCAATCGGCACCTGGCGTGGCATTGCGGATGCGGATGGAGTGGATCGCGCCCAGAGCGCCGGAAGCCAGCAGTGATTTCAGCCAGCGGATTTCGGGGAAATAGCGGTGCATGAAACTGACAGTCAGAGGCACTGCTACGGTCTTGGTCATAGCCAGAATATCTCGGCATTCGTTGGAATTCATCGCCATCGGTTTTTGCAGCAGGGTGGCTTTTCCGGCCTGCAACGCATCAAGCGCCATTTGGTGGTGGGTGGCGTCGGGCGTGGCGATCACCACCGCATCAATTGCCGGATCAGCCAGCACCGCGTGGTAATCGGTCGAAGTTTTCGGGATGCCCAATACATCAGCGCGCTTCCTGGTTTTTTCAGGCGAGCGCCCGACCAGGACCGAGATATTTGTCGCACCTGCGGCTTTCAGACCGGCGACGTGATAATCGCTGATAAATCCAGCGCCAATCACTGCAATGTTCAGTTTTTTTGCGACGCGAGGGGTCATTGTCATTCCGCAAATGGTGTGGGAGTTTGGCGCCCCGGATTCACCGGAGCGCCGTGTCACAAGATGAGGGTCAGGGTTTCCATAGACCTTCGATTTTGACCAGATCAGCATTCGCTGCAGCCAGAGGATCAGAGTAGGTATAGCTCAGCGGATCCTGGGGTTGCTGAATGCGGTTGGTCTCCTGGAGGAATGTGGTGATCGCATTCATGTCTTCGACATAGGCTTCGTCGATGGTGGCATCGAACGTGTAGTTCGACAGCAGATCCTGATTCATCTCCATCGGCTGATCCTGAAAATCCGAGAATATTTTCAGAACTTCGTCCTTGTTTGCCGGATCGGAGACATAGGCCTGGGTTTCAACCAGAACCTTCACCAATGCATTCGTGGCATTCGGGTTGTCGCGAACCCAGTCCTGCGAGGCGACCCAGACAGTGCGGTTGTTCGACACCTGCACGTCCTCGTCCATGTTCTGGGCAAAGCCGCTTTTGGTGCCGGTATGAACAACTTTGGTGTCCTGCTGGCTGAGAGCCAGATAAGGCCAGGGCTCCCAGAAGACGATGCCCTGAATTTCGTTGTTTTTCATTGCCGCCATCGCCTCGGACGGGGCGAGGTTGACCAATTGCAGCTTGCTGCTGTCCAGTCCGTAGTGTTTCGCAACATTGCCGACCAGCGCACCCGAGGTGGAACTGACGAAGAGGCCCAGCCTGACATTGTAGAGATCTTCAGGATTGTCGACGCCTGCATCCTTGCGCACAACGATTTTCTCCAGCCCGTGGCTGACGGCATTCGTGCCCAGAACCACAACCGGTATACCATTATGTGTCATCGCAATCGGCGGCAAATTGCCTGGAGTCCAAAGCTGGATTTCGCCGGCAAGCAATGCCTCGCCTGCCAGATTGCCAGACTGGAATTTCTCGAACGTGACATTTTCAAAACCGGCGTCTTTGAAGAAGCCTTTCTCCTGCGCTACGATATGCACGAGAAATGGCAGATCAACGCCAATGCTGATCGACAGTGTGTCGGTTTCCAGCTCCTGTGCGGTCGCCATTCCGGCACCCAGCGCAAAGGCTGCGCCTAGGATTGTATGTCTGAGTATCTTGATCATGATTACCTCCTGTTTTGTTGTTGATAGTGATGGTCAGTCTTTCATCGGCTGCCGTGCCAGCGGCCAATCCAACGCTGGATGACCCCGCCAATGGCGGCGTCAGTCAGCAAATTCAGTGCTCCGATCAGAAGGATGCCAACGATGATGACGCTGACCGATCCTCCGGTGTTGCGCTCATTCATGATCATGTAGCCAAGCCCGCGGTCGGCAGCGATCAACTCGGCCGCGACCAGAATGCCAAAGCTGAGACCCCAGCCGATGCGAATGCCGGTCGCCAGATCGGGTGAGGCGGCCGGCACGATGACGCGCAGTAACAAGCGCCAGCCGGTCAGGCCAAATGTCTGTGCGGCCCGGATCAGGACCGGGTCGACGGACCGCACCCCCTGATAGGCCGCTGTCACCACCGGAAAGAATGCGCCGAGAAAGATGATGAACAGTTTTGAGGGCTCTCCCAAGCCGAACCAGATGATGGCCAACGGGATCCAGGCCAGCGGCGGGATAGGGCGCAGCAGCTCGATTATTGGGCGCACGATCAGGCCGAAGCCGCGCGACCAGCCAGCCATGATGCCGATGACGACACCTGCGAACGCGCCCAACAGGAACCCCAGAAAGACCCGCATCAGACTCCAGCCCATATGCTCGGCCACGCGATCGGCGGACATCAGCTTGACCGCTTGTGCAATGGCCATTGTCGGGCTGGGAAAAATAGTCGGATCAATCGCGCCGCTGCGCGAAGCAAACTCCCAGGCGAGGATGACAAGCGCACTTCCGATCAGACCCAGCAAGGCATTGCTTTGGCTCAGCCGCTTCATCGCTTCACCTCGTCAATGCCGGATGCCCAGGGCAGCATGACGCGCTCAAGCGCAGCCAGACCAGTTGAGATGAGAAAGCCAAGCACACCAATGACCAGCATGCCGACGATGGTGATTTCGCTTTTGTAAAAGGTGCGCGCTTCCATGATCAGGGCACCCAACCCCTCGATAGTGCCGATCATCTCGGCCCCGACGATCACCATGAAACCGACGCCCAGTGCCATGCGGGCTCCTGCAAAGATGCGGGGCAGGGCCGCCGGCAGAACGACACTGCGGTAGAGTTCTATGCCGCTCAGACCAAAGGACCGGCCAGCGCGTATCAAAACAGGATCAACATATTTGACGCCCGCAATGACGTTCGACAGCATGACCCAGAAACAACCGTAGCCGATCAATACGATCTTGGTCAGTTCACCAGCACCGAACCAGACGATGACAAGGGGCAGCAGGCTGAGCGTCGCAATCGAGCGGAAAAAAACGATGGCCGGTGCCAGCATTTTGTCCAGCACCGGAAAGGCGGCGATTACCAGCCCAGCCGGGATGGCCAGCGCGACGGCGGCTGTATAGCCCTGCACAATGCGCCACACAGTTGTGAGTGTATGCGACCAAAGCGTCACGCCTGTCGGGAAACCAATTGTGGATATTTCAACGAACCCGCGGGCTATCTTGCTGGCAGGTGGAAACTGATATTCCTTCAGGTAACCATACCGAACGCCCAACTCCCACAGCAGGATCAGGGCGGAGATGACCGCAAATGCACTGACATATGAGATTAACCGGCGGATCATGATGACAGACCGCTCCAGACGTCCTGATACAATTCGTTAAAGCCGACACTGGTGCGCTGGCGGGGCCGGGGCAGCTCGACGGTCAGATCCCGGGCGATCCGTCCGGGGTGAGGCGCCAGCAGGATCACGCGATCAGAAAGGATCAGTGCCTCATTGATCGAATGGGTGACGAAGACAACGGTCTTCTTGCGGACCTCCCAGATGCGCAGCAGCTCTTGCTGCATCTCGATCCGGGTGAGTTCATCCAATGCGCCGAACGGTTCGTCCATCAACAGAATGTCGGGATCCAGCGCCAGCGCCCGTGCAATCGCAACGCGTTGCTGCATGCCGCCGGACAGCTCACGCGGGTATCGGTTCGATGCCTGCTCCAAACCGACCAGGCTGAGCAGCTCTTCGGCCTGATCGCGCAGTTCCGCTTTGGACATGCGAGCGGTGCGAAAGCCGAATTCCACGTTGGCCTGCGCGGTGAGCCAGGGAAAGAGGGCATGCTGCTGGAAAACGACGCCCTGGCCCTGACCCGGACCTTTCACATCGCGGCCATTGATCTGGACAGTCCCCGTCGACGGCGCTTCAAGCCCGGCGATGATGTTCAGCAGGGTGGTCTTCCCGCAGCCACTTCTGCCAACGAGCGACACGAATTGATTTTCCGCGATATCCAGATCAATGCCCTCAAGCACCGTCACCGCGTCCGCTGCGGGCTCGCCAAATATCTTGGAGAGTGAGCCGATGTGAATCACGGGCAGTGGGTTTGCTGCCCCTTCAGCCTCCGCGGTCAAACTTGGCGCGGTCATAAATACGGCTCCTCCCGAACGCGAATTCAACACCTTCAAATACAATACCGATATGTATTGTATTGTAAACACTTTTTGTATTTTTTCACGCGCTGATAATTCAATTATTCCGCGGAAAAAACCAAATCAACTCTTGTCATATTGTATCTGTGAATGTATTTAAAGGAGAGAAAGAAGTGTCCGAATGCAACCCACAATTTCACAGAACCTGTTGAACTCACTGGAAGATTTGATCGAACGGTCTGATCACGGCACGCGCTTGCCAACGGTCAGGGAACTGATGCGCCAATATGGCGTGGGTCAGTCAACGGTGCAGGATGTGTTTTCGCTGCTCAAGGAAAAGGGTCAGATATCGGCCCAGGTCGGGCGCGGTTCATATGTGGTGAAAGACGGCTCCGGCAAGGTGCCCGCCATGCATGGCGGCCTCGACAACTTTCCATCTGACAGTTCAAGAAACATTTTGATCCTTTCAAACTCAAGCATGAATGAAAGATGCGCGCGGGTGCAAAACGCGATCATGGAGCAGGTCAAAGCAAAAAATGGTCATGTGATGCAGATCTCCTATCATGACACGGATCAACTGCTCGACATCCTCAAGTCGATTCCATCGTTCGACGGCGCCATTTTACAATCTCATTACGAGGTCATTCCGGTGCGGCTATTGGCAATGCTGCAGGCAAAGACCCGCGCTTTGGTCGTCGACGGACACACGGTTTCCGGTGTCGATGTGGATCGGATGGGCATCGACTGGGAAGAGGCTTTGTCACTGTCGCTGGATCATCTGGTTGGCGCCGGCCGCCGGCGTATTGCGCTGGTCTCGCTTGACAGCTCATCACAGCCGATCCTCAGCGTGCGCCGTTTTTTTCAACGGCAGCGAAAATGGGACTCCATACCTATCGAAACAGAGCTGGTGACCTTGAAAGGCCTCCAGCACCCGACCGAAAACGTCACCAGTGCGTTGCACCATGCGCTTGACGATCTGGCAGATGAGGCGGGCGGGCTGAAGGTCGAAGCGCTTATCTGCGTCGGCATTTCCGATGGCATGGGCGTCGCGGAAGTTCTTCGTGAACGTGCGCTCATGCAGACCAATGATCTTGATGTCGTTGTGCTTGGCCATGTTGATGTGCCGACAGAGCATCTGGATCAATTCACCATTGCCGGCGGACGCTATTCAGATGGGGCGAAAGCACTGGTAGACATCATCGAAAACAGGCTGGCAAAACCCTATCTTGCGCCGCAGATCGTGTATCTGGATTGCGAAATCAACGTCAGATCTGCCGAGGTCTGAACGGCCGCGCTTTGTATGCAGCATGCCGGAAAACCATAGGGGTCACTATTCGCCTGATGCCACACTGTCGTGCAGTGGCCTGATCGCAATGAAACGGGCTAAAATTCAAAGTCCGGCAGGCTGACAAACGCCTCGCGCAGAGCATCGCTCCAATTGTCGGAGATTGCCTTGTAATGCGGGTTTTCCTCGGTGATGCGGATCTGATGGCCGATGACAAAGGTATCGGTTTCATAGGTCATTACATCCAGTGGCAGACCAACCGAGAGATTTGATTTGATGGTGCTGTCATACGATACCAGCAGGAGCTTGACGGCCTCTTCAAAACCCATGTCAGGATCATAGGCGCGCACCAGGATCGGTTTGCCGTATTTGGTTTCACCAATCTGAAAGAATGGTGTGTCCTCGCTGGCTTCGACAAAATTGCCTTCCGGATAGACCATAAAAATCCTCGGAGGCATTCCCTTGATCTGGCCGCCGACAATCAAGGTCGCATTGAAGGAGCTGTCGCTCTTCTGACCGACATTGGCATTGGCCGAAATGGTGTCTTTCAGAACCTCGCCGACAATGCCCGCAATCCGAAACATTGATGGCGCTTCCAGAACCGACGGATTGCGGTCTTCGGGCGCCTTGCGGCGCTCTTCCAGCAGGCTGATGACGGCTTGTGTGGTTGCCAGATTGCCCGCTGTCAGCAAGGTGATCACACGATCGCCGGGAACTTCCCAAGTGTGCATTTTCTTGAATGACGCGATATTGTCGAGGCCCGCATTGGTGCGGGTATCCGACATGAAGACCAGGCCCCTATTCAGTTTCAGACCGATGCAATAGGTCATTGCTCTGACATTCTTTCATTGGCAGGAGAATCAAGGAGAGAAACTCTACTGTTCCACCCGTATGGAAACAACCAGAGTTTCATCAAGTTCACTTCCCAGGGGGCCGAAGCGCACACCCTTTATGGGTGCGACTTCCTGGTAATCGAGACCGGTTGCAACCCGCACATAACGTTCATCCGGTGATATGCCGTTGGACACATCAAAGCCGACCCATCCCAGATCGGGCAGATGGGCTTCGGCCCAGGCGTGGCTTGCGCTCTGGTCTGTCTGGCCGTCCATCATCAGATAGCCGCTGACGTAGCGGGCCGGTATACCGCTCAGCCGACAGACCGAAATGAAGATATGGGTGTGGTCCTGACAGACGCCGGTCCGCAGTTTCATCGCCTGTTCGGCGGTGGTCGCAGAATGAGTTGTTTCGGTGACATAATCCACATTGTCGAGAATGGCCGCGGACAGCGCATGCATCCCTGAAATGGTATTTTCCGGTCTGGAATCCTGCGCAAGTTTTCTGATCTGCGGTCCCGCCAGAGTAAGATCGGTGCTGCGTTCAAACATCCATAGCGGTGAGAAGCCGCCGTGAACACCAATAATGCCGGACGTATCGGAGGTTTCAACCTGCCCGTTGGAGCGAACTTCAACCCGGCTCACATCCGGCTCGATTTCCACCAGTTGGACGTGATTGTTGTTCTGATCTTCATACGACAATTGCACCGCGCCGCCGCTGATCTGGGTGTCCCAGCTTTTGACGGTCTGGCCACCACGGGATTTCGGCGTCACGCGCAATTGCTGAAGCGCATAGGAAACCGGATCGCTGTACAGATATTCTGTCACATGAGAAATTGTAAGGAGCATGGCCTTCTAACTGCTGGTTATCATCAGTGCCCGAAATCAGGCATCAACTGTTGAAACGATAGGCCTCGTCGATCAGATGACCGAGGCGGTTATTGTCGCGAATAAAATCCTGAATGAACTGGTGCAGGCCCTGATCGAAAATCTCCTGCACATGCTTGCCTCTCAAACGTTCCCGAATGGCTTCTGCGTGATCATGGCAGGGATGACGGGCATCGTAGTCAGACATCAGATAGCCCAGATTGGAGACAATCTTGTTGTAGCAGAATGCCAGGGACCGGGGCATGCGGGAATTCAAAATCATGAAATCGGCAATGGTCGCTGCATGATAATCATCATCATAAGCCCAGCGATACGAGCGGTGGGCCGAGACGGATCGCAGGATCGACTCCCACTGCACGTTGTCCAATGACGAGCCGACATAGGCCAGTGATGGCAGCAGCACGTAATATTTTACATCCAGAATGCGTGCTGTCGCGTCGGCGCGCTCCACAAAGGTGCCAAGCCGGCAGAAATTATACATGTCATTGCGCAGCATGGTGCCGTGCAAAGCGCCGCGCATGCGAGCACTTTGCTGGCGGATCGATTCCAGCAGGGCAGGCAGTTCACGGTCCTTGATTGCAGGCTTCAGTGTTGCATCCAGCTCCATCCACGCCTCGTTGACGGATTCCCAGACTTCCCGGGTTAAAGCCGTGCGCACTGTGCGGGCATTGTTGCGGGCACTTTCCAGCACCGAAATCACGCTGGCGGGATTGGTCTTGTCGCGGAGCAGAAAATCAATCACGGAACTGCCCGACACCGTGTCATGTTTCAAATCATAACTGGCCTGGGCACCGGCGGTTGCCAGAACGGAAATCCATTCCTCATCATTGCCGGAAGACCGGGTCAGTGCGATGCGCAGCCCGGTATCCAACAGCCGTGCGGTGTTTTCGGTGCGTTCAATATTTCGGAACAGCCAGAACAGGCCGTTTGCGGTTTTCCCCAGCATAGCCCTATTCCTGCAGCACCCAGGTATCCTTGGTGCCGCCTCCCTGACTTGAATTGACAACCAGGGACCCCGGTTTCAGCGCCACCCGTGTGAGGCCGCCGGGGATGATGTCGATTTTGTCCTTTGACACCAGAACAAAGGGCCGCAAATCCACATGCCGTGGTGCAAGACCCTTCTTGGTCAGGATCGGAACAGTGGACAGGGACAGAGTGGGCTGGGCGATGTAATTCGACGGTTTGGCCCGCAATTTGGCTTCAAACAAAGACAGTTCCTTGCGGCTTGCGGCCGGGCCGACAAGCATGCCATAGCCGCCGGATCCGTGCACCTCTTTGACCACCAGTTCCGACAGATGTTCCAGAACATATTGCAGCGAGTCCGGTTCGGAGCAACGCCAGGTCGGCACATTCTTCAAAATGGCAGTTTCGCCAGTGTAGAACTCGACAATATCCGGCATGTAGGAATAGATCGCCTTGTCGTCGGCCACTCCGGTTCCCGGCGCGTTGGCAATGGTGACATTGCCGGCACGATAGACATCCATGATGCCGGGCACGCCGAGCATGGAATCGGGCCGGAATGTCAGCGGATCCAGATAGGAATCGTCAATCCGGCGGTAAATGACATCAAGCGCCTTGTAGCCGGTGGTGGTGCGCATTTTTATTTTACCGTCCATGACGCGCAGATCATGCCCCTCCACCAGTTCGACACCCATCTGGTCGGCAAGGAAGGAATGCTCGAAATAGGCGGAATTGAATATGCCGGGTGTCAGCACGCCAACGGTTGGCCGGTCGTCGCAGCCCGGCGGGGCCACGCTGGCAAGACTGCGGCGCAAAAGCCGTGGATAATCGCTGACCGTGCGCACCCGGTTGCGTGAAAACAGCTCCGGAAACATCTGCATCATGGTTTCCCGGTTTTCCAGCATGTAGGAAACGCCGGAGGGCGTGCGGGCATTGTCCTCAAGTACGTAAAACTCGTTGTCTCCGGTGCGCACAATGTCCGTCCCGACGATATGGGTATAGACATTGCCTGGCGGCGACATGCCGATCATGCTGGGTTCAAATGCATCATTCTGGGCGATCAGATGCGTGGGAACCCGGCCGGCTTTGAGAATTTCCTGACGGTGATAGATGTCATGCAGGAATGCATTGATGGCACGGACGCGCTGGTCAATGCCGCGCGCAAGTCGGCTCCATTCCTGGGCAGATATGATGCGGGGTATGATGTCAAACGGGATCAGCCGTTCTGCAGCAGCGTCGTCGCCGTAGACGTTGAACGTGATGCCGGTCCGGCGGAACATGGTTTCCGCCTCGGTGGCCTTTGCATTGAGGCGTTTGAGGTCTTCATCACAAAACCAGGCATTGAATGTTTCGTAAGGCGGGCGGCATAAATCGCCTGTCTGATCCGGATTTATGACGTCGCTGCTCTGACTTTGACCTGAATTCTGGCCCTGACTCTGGCTTTGGCCAGGAGCGCCAGCCTGACGATGCCCGAACATTTCATCAAAGAATGTTTTTTCGGTGTTGTTCATGCTGCCAGCTTAAAGATCGTTTCGGTTAATGCAAGCGGGCATGCTGCACCGCATCAAGCTGTCGCTACGTCAACAACGGGCACTGCGAGAGCGAATTATTCCGTTTCTGCCGATATTTGTCCCTCGCAGGCGCTTGATGATATCGCCAATGCGCCGTATGTATTTTCGATGTTTGACACCCTTAAGACCTTCCTGAACACGTTCACCGGTGACGATGAGCAGCATTTTTCCCAAACCGACCCGCGTCTGGCAGCTGCGGCGCTGCTGGTTCACACGATTTCGATCGATGGTGTGGTTGCTGATGAGGAGAAAACCTTGCTGCGCACAGTGCTCCAGAGCAAATACGCGCTGAGTGCGGAAGAAACCGACGAGTTGATCGCGGAAGCTGGAACGGCTGACAAGGAAGCTGTCGATCTGTATGGCTTTACCAGCATTCTGAAGCGCAGCCTCGACGAGGAAGAACGGCTCGATATTGTGGCGATGATCTGGGACATCGTCTATGCCGACGGGGTGGTCCACGAGTTTGAGGACAATCTGGTGTGGCGGATCGCTGAACTGATGGGCATATCGTCGCGGGACCGGATGATCTTGAAAAAACGTGCCGGAAAGCTTGCCAGATGAACTTCACGGCCGGGGCCGAACCAGGCCGCAATCCGAACCCCGGACCGGGCGATAATGCGGGCAGCATTGTCATAGTCCTGCATCAGGCCGGCTCCAGCGCAGGCCGTGTCGGACAATGGTTGGTGCGCCATGGTTACAGGTTGGATATCCGCAAACCTCCGCTCGGTGATCCTCTGCCCAAAGACCTGTCCGGCTATGCGGGAGCGGTGGTGTTTGGCGGCCCGATGAGCGCCAATGATGATGAGCCTTATGTGCACCGGGAAATTGACTGGTGTGGCCATTGTCTGCAACAGGGCGTGCCGTTTCTGGGCATCTGTCTTGGTGCACAACTGCTGGTGCGGGCGCTCGGCGGTCTGGTAAATTCTCACCCGGATTGCCATGCTGAAATTGGCTACTACCCGCTTCATGCCACCGAACAGGGTAATGCGCTGCTGCCTGGCTGGCCGGCTATGATCTATCAGTGGCACCGGGAAGGGTTCACCCTGCCCGACGGAGCACAAATGCTGGCGACCGGCGATTTGTTCACCGAACAGGCGTTCAGTGTCGGGCCGTCCGCATTCGGGGTGCAGTTTCATACCGAACTGACCGAGGCGATGATGCGCCGCTGGCTGGTGCGCGGACGGGCAAGGCTGGGGCTGCCCAGCGCTCAGCAAAGGCAGGCCCATATGGAAGGCCGGATGATGTATGACGCGCCGATCCGCGACTGGCTGGACCGGTTCTTGAAAGTGTGGTTAGCCAGCGATCAACGCCGGATCATGGATATGAGCGAGCGCAAAACCGCCTGAAACTGCATGCCGGTCGGGGCTTGCAAATTGCAATTTTCAGCCAAAGTGCCTTGCAATCTGCACGATGTAGAAATTAATTAATCGTAAATATTTCAATATCTTGAGTGGAATTTGCCGAGCTGACCATATGTGGAAATTCTCTCACTTGGCCGGACAATTGCACATGAAACAGCAGGTTGGTATCAAGTATTGCGTTCCAACCAAATAATGACCGCGCCTGCACGCCGTATGCGTTGCAGGCGCGTTTCTTTGTGTTTTGCGCTTGCGGGGTCGCAGTTCGGGCGCTACATCCCCAATGATCCAACCAGACAACGGGCAGTGCAATGCGGGCTATTCTTGATGTAATCCTAGTGGTACTTCAACTCTACGTATGGATTCTGATCATATCAGCGGTGTTCTCATGGCTGTTTGCCTTCAACGTGATCAACGGCAGAAACCAGTTTGTCGCCACCATCGGCAATGCATTGCATCAATTGACCGAGCCGGTGCTGTCGCGGGTGCGGCGCTTTGTCCCGACTTTCGGAACCATTGATGTTTCTCCGATCATCGTCATCCTGATTATCTTTCTGCTGCAGAACATCATCAGATATTATATCTATCCGAACGTATTTTAGAGCGGCGGCATGCCCGCCCTGTCACTGCAAAGCAGCACCCGGCTGAAACGCCTGCTGCAAGGCTGTGCTGTATGGCTGTCTCTCAGTGTGCCCCCTGTTTTTGGCCAGGATGCCATTATCTCCAGCTATATCCCGGATGAGGATTGCGAGGTCGTTACGCAGACCGATGCGCTGCTCGAGTATCGCTGCCCCGGCGTCTTCGACGTCGATGTCTGGTTTTCCATCGGTGACGCGCGCTGGACCGTGTCGTTTCACAAAGACCGCCCGTCGGGTCTGGTGCTCAATCAGGGTTTCAACAGGGCACATCATCCTGATCTGGAAGTGGAATGGCGGTTTGACGGGAACCAACCGATGGCCGCCCTGCAGCTCTGGCGTTTTTATGATGAAGACGGTGAGTTGGATGAGGGTGCCTGGGTGATAACCAGAATTGCCGGTGATGAGGTGTGTCACATGGGCTTTGTCGATGTTGTTGCCAATGAGGAAGCTCTGGCCATGGCGCGGCGGTTTGCCGATGCCAATGCCAAATCCTATTCCTGCGCCGATGATCCACAATGGATCGGTAATCCAAGCGGTATTCCGGGCCATACTCATCGCAGTATGCGCTGAAAAGTCGCGCCTGCAGGCTTTGTCCGTCGCAACGGTAATTGACGCGCAGCGTGGTGAAGGCTAATCAACAGCCATATGAAATGTGTCCCGGCAGGGGCTGAAAGTGATCGTCGGTGCGGTTGACCCAATTGCGGAACCAAAACCAGCCATTTCAAACCGGTGATGACCCTTCTGCTGGTCTTGCCTTCCTGCCATGACACCCAATTTGCAAGGCGGGAATATGAGCGAAACAAATCCAGATAAATTCGGTGTGATGGTGTGCGGGCATGGCAGCCGCAACCGCAATGCAGTTGGCCAGTTTTCCGTGCTGGCTGAACGGCTGCGGCCGCATTTCCCGGACTGGCCGGTTGAGTATGGCTATCTGGAGTTTGCCAATCCGATCATCGGTGATGGACTGGACAAGCTGCGCGAACAGGGCTGCAACCGCATTCTGGCGGTGCCTGGCATGCTGTTTGCCGCAGGCCATGCCAAGAACGATATTCCCTCGGTTCTGAATACCTATCAGGCGCAGCATCCGGGCGTCAAAATAGAGTATGGCAGAGAATTGGGGATCAATCCCAACATGCTGAAAGCTGCCGGCGAGCGCATTCAGCAGTGCATTGACGGCGCTGCCGGCCATGCGGAGCATCATGAAACCCTGCTGCTGGTGGTGGGACGCGGAGCGTCTGATCCCGATGCAAATGCCAATATTGCCAAAATCATGCGGCTGTTATGGGAAGGTTTCGGCTTCGGCTGGGGTGAAGTGGCCTATTCTGGTGTGACATTTCCGCTGGTCGAGCCGGCGCTGCGCAATATCTCGAAAATGGGTTTCAAACGCGTCATCGTGTTTCCCTATTTTCTGTTCACCGGCGTTCTGGTGCGCCGGATTTACGATGGTGTCGATGCTGTTGCGGCGAGTCAGCCGGAGACGGAATTTCTGAAGGCCGGATTTCTCAACGATCATCCGCTGGTGATCGAGACTTTCGCAGAGCGTGTGCGTGAAATCATCGGCGGTGAAAATCTGATGAATTGTCAGATGTGTAAATACCGAACGCAGGTGCTTGGCTTTGAAGATCAGGTGGGTCTTGCACAGGAAAGCCACCATCATCACGTCGAGGGCAAGAATGAACCGTGCAATCTATGTGATGCCAATGGCGAGTGCACCGGCGCCTGTGAACAGGAAATCCGGGCGCATATGGCAGATCATCACGCTCACGACCACAGCCATGAGACTGGACACGGGCATGCCCACGATCATGCTCATGACCACACCCATGATGGCGGACACAGCCATCACCCCTATCCTCATGCTGATCATCCCATGGGCCCGAAAACCCTGCTGGAGGATTAGAGTAGACTTTATGACCATCGAGCCATCTGATCGAGGAAACCGTCCAGGCGTCATGACCAGCTATCAGTATATTAGGGATCCGGCAGAGATTTACCGGCGGTCCTTTGCGATCATCGCCGGGGAAGCTGATTTTTCAGCTTTGCCTGTGGCTCTGCATCCTGTGGCGCGGCGGCTGATCCACACCGGCGGGATGGTGGATTTGCTGGATGATCTGGTTTTTTCCGATGGCGTGGCAGAGGCGGGAACAGCGGCGCTTGCTGCCGGCGCACCCATCATCTGCGATGTCACCATGGTGGCGGCCGGCATTACCAAGCGGCTGCTGCCAGCTGGCAATGAGGTGCTGTGCGCGCTGGACGACACCAGAACCAATATCATTGCGGCCAAAGACCTGACCACCCGCTCTGCCGCGGCAATGGAGGTTCTGGCTGACAGGTTTGCCGGTGCCATCGTCGCAATCGGCAATGCGCCGACGGCGTTGTTCCGCGTGCTGGAACTTGTCGCCGCTGGCGCGCCCGCGCCTGCTGTGGTGCTGGGCTTTCCGGTCGGCTTTGTCGGTGCTGTGGAATCAAAACAGGCGCTGGTCGGCAACACACTGGAATTGTCGTATATTGCCCTGAAAGGACGCAGGGGCGGGTCGGCCTATGCGGCCGCTGCAGTTAATGCGTTGGCCCTGGGGGAGAAAACACATGGCTGAGCCAGGACCGGCGAATCCATGGTTGTCAATCATCGGCATGGGCGCTGACGGGCCGGACAGTCTGTCGGCGAAGGCAAGACAGAAACTCGATGAAGCGGAAATTCTGGTGTCCTCAACGCGCCTGTTTGCAATGATTGCGCAGGATGACCGTCCGCGCATTACCTGGCAAAGTCCGTTCGCTGACACATTGCATGCGATCGCAGCACAGCGACCGCGAAAAATTGCGGTGATCGCAACCGGTGATCCGCTTTGCTACGGCGTCGGCAACTGGCTGCTGACCAGGTTTTCACTGGACGAGATGGTGATTATTCCCGGCGTCTCCGCCTTTGCTTTGGCCTGTGCCCGGATGGGCTGGCCCCAGCACAAGGTGGTGCTGCACACACTGCATGGCCGGGATGATAAAAGCATCCGCAGCGTGTTTGCGCCGCAGCAAAAAATCATTGTCCTGTCGGAAGATGCCACCACACCGAAAACCGTCTGCGCCCATCTGGTGGAACTGGGTTACGAGCGCTCAAAGGTCAGTGTGCTGACGCATTTGAACGGCGAGCGGGAAAACCGCTTTGATGTGATCGCCAGCGATGGCGCAGACTTTTTCGATAGCGAGTTTGAAGCCAATGAGGATTTCAACCTCAACACCCTGGCCATAGACTGCGTCGCCGGGAGCGGGGCCAAAGTTGTCTCCAGCGCGCCCGGCCTGCCGGACGAGCTGTTTTCGCAATTCAGAAAAATGACCAAGCGTGAATTGCGGGCGTTGGCGATTTCGAGGCTGGCGCCGCTGCCCGGTGACATCATGTGGGATGTTGGCGCAGGTTCGGCGTCCGTTGCCGTTGAATTTTTGCGGCTTGCACCGGGCGGCGCGGCCTATACATTTGATATTGATGCTGAGGCGCAGGCGCATCAACGGGAAAATGCCAATCGCTTCGCGCTATCCGGCCTTCATGCCGGATATCAGACCGAAATGCCGCTGCAGCTTGGCGATTCTGATTGTCCGCGCCCCAATGCAATTTTCATGGGCGGTGGCATCAGCCGCGACAAAATTGATGCAGCGCTGCGATTTCTGTTACCTGGAGGCCGGTTTGTCTGTCATGCAGTGACGATCGAATCGGAAGCTGATCTGTTTGCAGCGCAGCGCAAGCATGGCGGCAGCTTATCCCGGATCAGTGTTGCCAGATTGCAATCCCTTGGCTCGGTGCACGGGTTCAAACCGGCCATGACCATTACCCAGTGGGCGTGGCAGAAGGAAGATGAAGCATGAGTGGAATATTGTATGGCGTTGGCGTCGGGCCGGGTGACCCGGAACTGATGACCCTGAAAGCGGCCCGTCTGATCGGCAGTGCCGCTCTGATCGCCTATCCCGCGCCCGAAAGCGGCGAGAGCTTTGCCCGGACTATTGCCGCTTCATACTTCACACAGGGGGTCGACGAACTTGCCATTGAAGTGCCCATGCTGCCGGACAGTTTTCCTCATGAGATATATCAGGGTGCGGCCGCTAATATAGCCCGGCATCTGAAGGGCAGGAAAGATGTCGTGGTGCTGTGTGAAGGAGATCCGTTTTTCTACGGCTCCTTCATGTATCTGTATGATCTTCTGGCAGCTGATTTTTCCTGCGTTGTGGTTCCCGGCGTGTCGTCGCTGACCGCCTGTGCCGCGGCAGCCGGACGTCCGCTTGCTGGCCGGAACAGCGTGTTGACGGTAATTCCCGGTCCGCTGGATGATGCAGCCATCGCGGCGCAGTTGCGGGCTTGCGATGCCGCATCCATTATCAAGGTGGGACGTCATTTCGGCCGCCTGCGCAAGCTGATAGAGGCAGAGGGGCTGACGGAAGCGGCGATCTATGTCGAGCGCGCCACGCTGGAGCAGCAGCGCGTGCTGCCGCTGGCTGACGTGCCGGAAAACCGCGCGCCGTATTTCTCAATGATCCTGATTGACAAGGGCAGCCGTCCCGGACCGGACGCTGGCTCATGAGCGAAAAACCGGTCATTGTGGTTCTGACGCAGGCGGCGCTGCCGCTCGCGCAATCGCTCGCCGGGTTTCTGCAGGCCGAGATCCATGGTGCAGCCGCCCGTCTGCAGGGAGCGGATGATATTGCTGTGCTGTTTGAAGACGCGCTGCCGCATATTGGCGGACTGTTCAAATCCGGCAGGCCGATTATCGGTGTCTGCGCCTCCGGAATCCTGATCCGCGCCGTCGCGCCTTATCTCGCTGACAAGCACCAGGAACCACCGCTGCTTGCGGTCAGCGACGATGGACAGAGTATCGTTCCGCTGTTGGGAGGGCATCATGGCGGCAATGCACTGGCACGCAAGATTGCCACATATCTGAGCGGTCATGCCGCAATCACCACGGCCGGAGATGTGCAATATGGGGTGGCGCTGGACGAGCCGCCGAAGGGCTGGACGCTGGCCAACCGGGATGATGCAAAGCCTTTTATGGCGGCTCTGCTGAATGGCGGTAAGGTCAGGATAATCGGTGAAGCGCCGTTTCCCGCCGGCAATCTGCCGCTTGCAGATGACGGCGATCTGGTGCTGGAAATCACGGTGAAAACCCGGACCGGAGCGAATGATCATCTGGTGTATCACCCCAAGCGCCTTGTCATGGGTCTCGGGGCGATCCGCAATGCCGACCCGGCCCGGATGATTGAACTGGCCGAACAATGCCTTGCAGACGCGCATCTCAGCGCCGGGGCCCTCGCTTGCGTGTGTTCCCATGTGGTGAAGGCCGATGAAGCGGCGATCCATGCTGTCGCTGCACATTTCGGCGTCCCGGCGCGGTTTCTGGAGGCCGGGACGCTGGAGGCGGAAACGCCGCGCCTCAAAAACCCGTCAGAAATCGTCTTTGCCGAAGTTGGCTGTCATGGCGTTGCTGAAGCGGCAGCGCTGGCCGCGGCTGGTGCGCAAGGCGAGTTGCTTGTCGAGAAACGAAAATCGGTTGAGGGCACCTGCGCCATAGCTGCAGCACCAGATATCATTGAGCCGGACCGGATTGGCCGCGCCCGGGGCCGCCTTGCAGTGGTGGGACTCGGGCCGGGGCAAAGCGACTGGCAGACCCCGGAAGTGACGCGGCTGGTAGCAGAGGCCGATCATCTGGTTGGTTATACGCTGTATCTTGATCTGCTTGGTGCGCAGGCCGACGGCAAGACACGGCATGATTTTCCGCTTGGTGCAGAGGAAGACCGTGTACGCCATGCCCTGCTGCTGGCAGGACAGGGACAATCAGTTGCATTGGTCTGCTCGGGTGATCCGGGAATTTACGCAATGGCGACGCTGGTCTGGGAGTGCTTGGACCAGACGGATTTGCCCGATGGTGCACGACGGGTGGAGATCATCACAACGCCCGGCATTTCAGCGCTGCAGGCAGCTTCCGCCCGGATAGGCGCGGTTCTGGGACATGATTTCTGCACGATTTCCCTGTCCGATCTTCTGACGCCGTGGCAGGCCATTCAGGCCCGTGTCGAGGCGGCGGCAGAAGCGGATTTCGTCATTGCTTTCTACAATCCGGTCTCCAGACGCCGCCGCACCCAGCTGGCATGGGCGCGGGACATGCTGCTGCAGCACCGTCCTGCGGATACGCCTGTTGTGCTGGGATCAAATCTTGGCCGCGCCGAAGAACAATTGCGGGTGGTCGATCTACAGGATTTGAATGTTGATGATGTCGATATGCTGACCGTTGTGCTGGTCGGCTCCAGCGCCACACGCAAGCTGTCATTTGACGGTGAAACACGGGTTTACACGCCGCGCGGATATGCCAAAAAACGCGCGCTAAGCAATCAGGAAGCAGCTGAATGACCGTTCATTTTATCGGGGCAGGACCCGGAGATCCGGAACTGATTACGGTGCGCGGCCTGCGCCTCATCAAATCCTGTTCGCTTTGCCTTTATGCCGGATCACTGGTGCCGCCGGCGGTGGTCGCCGAAGCGCCGGGCCGGGTGGTCGACACAGCCTCCATGACGCTCGATCAGATCATGGAGGAAATCGCCAGCGCGCATGGACGCGGTGAGGATGTGGCGCGGGTGCATTCCGGCGATCCGTCGCTTTATGGTGCCATTGCCGAGCAGGTGCGGCGTTTGCAGGCGGCCGGTATTGCCTATGAAATCACCCCCGGTGTGCCGGCCTATGCGGCGGCGGCGGCAAAACTCGGACGTGAACTGACAGTGCCCGAGATCAACCAGACCGTGATTCTGACGCGCACTGCGATGAAATCCTCGGCAATGCCGCCCGGCGAGGATCTGGAGATCCTCGGCCGTTCCGGCGCAACGCTGGTCATCCATCTGTCCGTGCGCAATCTGCGCGATATCGAACGCAAGCTGATCCCGCTTTATGGCGCGGATTGTCCGGTCATCATCGCATACCGGGTCGGCTGGCCGGATGAGGCGTTTTTGCACGGCACGTTGAGCAATATTCGCGAACAGGCGCGGCAGGCGAAAATCACCCGCACCGCCCTGATTTTTGTTGGCCAAGCCCTCGCCGAACAGGGCGGGTTTCGCGACAGCGCGCTATATGACGGTGCACACGCCCATATTCTGCGACCCAAACGCAGCGCCTGAAATCAGTTTTCGTGAAAACTGCTCAGATCAGGTGGATGAATGAACCCATCACATTACCGCGGCGCTGGCCCGTGTTGCCGAGGGCGTCGCCGGTGGCGTCTTCTGCGTGGAACAGGGGGTCGGCTTCGCCAGTGCGGATGGTTGTCGCATAATGGAATTCATGGCCGCGCAGCGGTGAGGTGAAGGGCGCGGGTTGAAGTGGTGTCAGCTTGCGATAGCCCAGATGCAGCCGGCGTTCGGCAAAACTGGTCTCCAGCGGCAGCAGGCCAAGCATTTTATGGCAGTGTTTTTGATCGCAAACCAGCCAGCCACCCAAAACCATGTAGCCGCCGCACTCGCCGTAAATCAGGGCGTTTGCAGCTGCCGCATTTTCCAGCCCTGCGCGGAAATTATCGGCGTGGGCCAGGTGTCCGGCATGTAGCTCAGGATAGCCGCCGGGCAGAAATACAGCGTCGGCATCTTTAGTTGGTGCTTCGTCATTCAAGGGTGAAAAGAAACTCAGGCTTGCGCCGGACTTCTGCCAGCCAACCAGTTGGTGCGGATAGCAAAATGCAAAGGCTTCATCGCGGGCAATGGCAATCGACTGCCCCAGCGGTTTTATCGCGGGTGGCAAAGCCTGATCTGTCTGCAAGGGCGCGGCAGCGCCGACAAGGGCGGCCAGATCAATATGGCGGGTGACGTGTTCTGCCGCCGCATTCAGAAAACTGTCGAGGGTGGCGTGTTCGCCCGCTTGAACCAGACCGAGATGACGCGCGGGGAGCGCCAGTTTCACGTTGGATCTGACATGGCCGAACACGGGCAGGCCGATTTTGTCAAAGCCGCTTTGCAGGATATCAAAATGGCGCTGTGAGCTGACGCGGTTGAGAATGACACCGGCGAGCCGCGTCGTGCTGCGAAAGCCTGCAAAGCCGCTGGCAAGCGCTGCGGCAGACTGGCCGACGCCGCGGCAATCGATAATCAACACTACCGGCAGGCCGAGACTGTCGGCAATATCGGCGGTGGAACCATCCCCACTTGCTGCGCCGTCAAACAGGCCCATCGCACCTTCGACGAGCAGCAGATCGGCGTTGCCTGCAGCAATTCCGGCCCAATGCTGCAAATCCGGCAGCGTCATGGCAAATCCGTCGAGATTATAACTGGGATGGCCACAGGCTGCTTCGTGAAAACGCGGATCGATGTAGTCTGGACCGCTCTTTGCACCGGCGACATCAAGACCCTGATTTTTCAGGGCGCGCAGCAGGGCCAGAGTGATCAGCGTTTTGCCGGAACCGGAGCCGGGTGCGGACAGAACCAGACCACGCGGGGCCTTTGGTCCGGCCATCATCCGGCTCGGCTTTGACTGCGGCTGTTGAGCGGGTCCTTCTCCAGAATGCGCCCCTGCAGCGCCCCCAGCCAGTCCAGCGCGGCGCGCAAGCGGACCACCTCGCCCAGAACCACCATGGCGGGCGGTTCCATCTGCTGCGCCTTCGCGTCGCGGACCGCTTCGCCCAATGTGGTCTCCAGAACGCTTTGCTGCGGCAGCGAGGCGTTGCAGATAATCGCCATCGGTTCGCTTGGCTTGCGGCCGGCATTGATGAGATTGTCAGTAATGGACCCCAAATGCTTCATCGCCATATACATCACAATCACCGGAGCGCCTTTGGCAACGCCCTCCCAGTCAATCGCGGCGGGTGTCAGGCCGGTCTGATCATGACCTGTCAAAAAGGTTACCGCCTGGTTAATGTCCCGGTGGGTCACCGGAATACCCGCATAGGCCAGACCGCCAATACCTGCCGAAATGCCGGGAATGATGCGAAATGGCACACTGGCTTCGACCAGCGCCAGGGCTTCTTCGCCGCCGCGGCCAAATACGAATGGATCGCCGCCCTTGAGGCGGCAGACGCGTTTGTCCTGACGGGCCAGTTCGATCAGGCGCAGCGAAATATCACGTTGGCTGGGAGAGGGTTTGCCGCCGCGTTTGCCGGCATATTCCTTGATTGCAGAGGGCTTTGCATGTTCCAGAACCTGCTCGCCGACAAGCGCGTCATAAATGATGACGTCGGCCTGTTGCAGGGCGTTCAGCGCGTGCAGCGTCAACAAGCCAGGGTCGCCGGGACCTGCACCCACAAGCCAGACCCAGCCGGGTTCAAAACGCGGCAGATTGAAAAGGGGAGTCGGATCATATTCGTTGTTCATGGTGGCAAATTAGAGGAAAGCGAGACGGTTTGAAACCATGAAACGTTCCAGAACGCGCGCTGGGTCTTTGCAACGGCGAAAAGGCCGCTTAGACATGGGTCATGAATGCTCGCAAGCCAACAGACCGGAATTTGCGCAGGGGCTGGACAACAGGGGCCTGCGCCACCGCTGCCACAAAGGCGGCGCTGACTGCGTTGTTCTCAGGCGGGTTCCCCGATCCGGTTGAAATCACCCTGCCGAAAGGCGAAATGCCTTTGTTTGCCTTGTGCCGTGAGGAGCTCGGCGCGGATTATGCCATGGCCAGCATCATCAAGGATGCGGGAGACGATCCAGATGTCACACATGGTGCGGAGATCATTGCAACGCTGCGCCGTGGCGCGCCGGGCTGCGGCATCGTGTTCAGCGCTGGCCGTGGTGTCGGCATGGTGACACGGGCTGGTCTGCCGGTTCCGCCGGGTGAGCCGGCGATCAATCCGGTGCCCCGCAAGCTGATGCGCGACGTTGTTGAAACCCTGTGCGACGAATTTATGCAACCACACGATATAATCATCGAAATTTCAGTAAAAGGGGGCGCTGAACTGGCATTGAAAACCTGGAATCCGCGCCTCGGCATTCTCGGCGGGCTTTCCATTCTGGGCACGACCGGCATCGTCCATCCGTTTTCCTGCGCCGCCTGGATACACTCTATTCATCGGGGGGTGGATGTGGCGCGGGCTGCCGGGCTCGCCCATATTGCCGGCTCCACCGGCTCAACTTCTGAAGCCGCGGTCAAGGCGCTTTACGAACTGCCGGATATAGGCCTGATGGACATGGGCGATTTTGCCGGAGGGGTGTTGAAATATGTCCGCAGCCATCCGGTACCGCGTCTGACCATTGCCGGAGGTTTTGCTAAATTGGTGAAACTGGCACAGGGCGCGCTGGATCTGCATTCCGGCAGATCACAGGTCGATTTCGAATGGCTGGCACTGCGAATCGAAGCTCTGGGCGGGTCTGCCGGCCTTGTGGAAAACTCCCGGATTGCCAACACTGCGGCAGAAGTGCTTTCATTAGCCGTTGAGGAAGCGAGCACCCTGGCTGATGCACTGACGCTGGATGTGGCTCGCCAGGCAGAACAGACCGGCCGTGCGGCTCTGGAAAAGGGCGGTGCCGGCAGCAAAGTTGTGCTGGATATTCTGATTGTGGGACGGGATGGCCGGATACTGGCCAACACCGCCGGTGATCAAGGGGCGATAGGAAATGGCAATCTTGGAAACGGAGCCGGATCCGATAATTGAGGGCGATGCGCCATCTGCAACGGCGCATTCGGTTCTTTTGTTGGGTGGAACTACCGAGGCTTTCCGTCTGGCGCAGCTGTTTGCCAGCGAACCGCAACTCGACATGATCAGCTCGCTGGCAGGGCGGACCAGTTCACCGCGCCGCCCGGCCGGGCGGCTGCGCATCGGCGGCTTTGGCGGCGTTGACGGGCTGGCGCAATTCATTGCCGATCAGAAGATTGAAGCGGTGATAGATGCCACGCACCCCTTTGCCGCCACCATCACCGATCATGCGGTCGATGCCGCAAAGCAATTGGGCGTGCCGTATTTGCTGCTGGGCCGCTCGCCCTGGGTCAAGACGGAGCAGGATCACTGGCTTGAAGTGACCGATATTGCCTCGGCAGTGGAACAGGTTCCACGCCGTGCCCGTGTACTTCTGGCGGTTGGCCGCCAGGAAGCACCGGCATTTGCCAAACGCATGGATTGCTGGTTTTTGAGCCGGATGATGGAAGAACCGGACCCGCCGATACCGCCAGGTAAGGTCATTCTGGAACGCCCGCGCGACACTGCCGATGATGAATGCGCGCTGATGTCCGATCACCGCATCAATTGTGTCGTCTCGAAAAATTCCGGCGGTCCCGGCTACGCCAAGATTGAAGCTGCCAGCTGGATGGGCCTGCCCGTGGTGATGGTGCAGCAACCGCCGAGGCCCGAGGCAAAATGTGTATCGATCGTTGGCGACGCTGCAGTCTGGTTGCGGCGCTTGTTCAACCTTTGACAGCGGGCGTGCGGCGCTGAAGTGCCAATACAGCAATCCCGGCCAGCAACCCCCAAAAAGCCCCGGAAATCCCCAACAGGCTCATGCCGGAAGCTGTGGTCAGAAACGTTACGGCAGCCGCCTGACGGGTCTCGGCCTGTTGAAAGGCGGCAAGGGCCGAGGCGCTGAAAGCTCCGATCAGCGCCAGTCCGGCCACGGCCTCGATCAGAATCCCGGGGGCGAGACTGATAAAGGATGTCGCTACACCTGCCAGCAGGCCGAAGATGATATAGACCGCGCCAGCTGTGATCGCTGACCAGTAGCGCCGGGCCGGGTCGGGGTGGGCATCTTCACTGGCGCACATCGCAGCGGTGATCGCCGCCAGATTGACCGCGTGGCCGCCAAACGGCGCGGACAGGAAGGAAAACACACCGATGACAGCAAACAGCGGGCCGGGCTGCGGCTTGTAGCCATGCACGCTGAGAACGGCAGCGCCGGGGATATTCTGGCTGGCCATGGTGACGATGAACAGCGGTATGGCAATGCCGATCAGGGCGGACAGTCTGAATTCCGGCCAGATGAAGAGCCAGGCCGGCACCAGCGCCGCGCCGAGTTCTGAACGCATATTGTCCGGCAGATCGACGGCAAACAGCAGCACGACAAAGAACGCTGCGAGGGCAGCAGGCACAGCGAGGAAACGGTGAATCCGGCCTCCGATCAGCCAGGCGATCAAGATTGGCAGGCCGAGCAGCGGATCAAATGCCACGGCTTTGAAGGGCGCAAAACAAAGCCCGATCAGAATACCGGCGAGCATGGCATTTGCCAACGGTGCCGGAATGGCCTGAACGGCGCGGCCAAGCGGTTTCCAGATGCCGGCAAGGGCCAGCAGCACACCGGCGATGAGAAAGGCACCGACGGCCGTGGCAAAGCCGCCGTCCGGGACCGCAGCTGTTGCCAGCAGCGCTGCACCCGGCGTCGACCACGCGGCGCTGACCGGCATTTTTGTCCAGACGCTGAGGATAATTCCACAAATCCCCATGGAGATGGAGAGCGCCATGAGACCGGATGCGGCCTGCTGCTGGCTGGCGCCGACAGCGTTCAAGCCCTGCAGGATGACAGCGAAGGAACTGGCAAATCCGACAAAGGCGACCAGCCAGCCCATGAAGAAGGCCTGCAGGGAAAAATCTTTCAACATGGCGGGATTCGACCTTGGATGCTGACGCGAGTGGCTTGTTTTTAAGCGAGCTGACAGTTGTATACAACATGGCGGAGGAGGGAATTAAAGCCGCCTGCCGCAAAGGCTTTGCGAATTTGTGCGCTGCACGGTAAAAGAGCGCAGACGTTCTTCCTAACCGTTTTCAATCAGGACTTTCGACATTTATGGCCATTTCCAAAATTCTTGTCGCCAACCGCTCTGAAATTGCAATCCGGGTGTTTCGCGCCGCCAATGAGCTGGGCCTGAAAACCGTTGCCGTGTTCGCTGAAGAGGACAAGCTGGCGCTGCACCGGTTTAAATCCGATGAAGCCTATCAGATTGGCAAGGGACCGCATCTGGAGGCTCAGATGGGACCGATTGAGGCCTATCTGTCGATTGAGGAAATTTTGCGTGTGGCCAAGGAATCCGGCGCGGATGCGATTCATCCAGGCTATGGGTTCCTCTCGGAAAGCCCTGAATTTGTCGATGCCTGCAGTGCTGCGGGCGTGACCTTTATCGGGCCGACGGCGGATACAATGCGCTCGCTGGGCAACAAGGTTTCAGCGCGCAATCTTGCCGTTGAGGCCGGAGTGCCGGTGGTGCCTGCCACAGAGCCGCTGCCCGATGATATGGACGCCGTGCACCGGCTGGCCGAAGAAGTCGGTTATCCGGTGATGTTGAAAGCCTCTTGGGGCGGCGGTGGCCGTGGCATGCGCTCGATCCGCTCGGCTGATGATTTGTCCCGTGAAGTGCTGGAAGGCAAGCGCGAGGCGCGAGCGGCTTTCGGCAAGGATGAGGTCTATCTGGAAAAACTGGTCGAGCGGGCGCGCCATGTCGAAGTGCAGTTGCTCGGCGATTCCCATGGCAATCTGGTGCATTTGTTTGAGCGCGACTGCTCGGTTCAGCGCCGCAACCAGAAAGTCGTGGAGCGGGCGCCCGCGCCTTATCTGTCGCAGGAACAACGAGACGAATTGTGCGGCTATGCCCTGAAGATCGGTCATGCAGCGTCGTATTGCGGTGCCGGAACCGTCGAATTTCTGATGGATGTGGACAGCGATAAATTCTACTTCATCGAAGTCAATCCAAGGGTTCAGGTGGAACACACGGTTACCGAAGAAGTGACCGGAGTCGATATTGTCAAAGCGCAGATTCACATTGCCGAAGGGGCGACGATCGGTGAGGCACAGTCCGGCGTGCCGGCGCAGGCGGATATGCGCCTCAACGGCCATGCGGTGCAATGCCGCATTACCACGGAAGATCCGGAGCAGAATTTCATTCCCGATTATGGCCGCATCACCGCTTATCGTGGTGCCACTGGTTTTGGTATCCGTCTGGATGGCGGAACCGCCTATTCAGGCGCTGTGATCACCAGATTCTACGATCCGCTTCTGGAAAAAGTGACCGCATGGGCACCGACCGCGATGGAGGCGATCCAGCGTATGCACCGGGCATTGCGGGAATTCCGGATTCGCGGCGTGGCGACCAATCTGCTGTTTCTGGAAAACATCATTTCGCATCCCGACTTTCAGGAGAACCGCTATACGACACGGTTCATCGATACAACGCCTGAGCTGTTCAACACCTCTTCGCGCAAGGACCGGGCGACAAAGCTGCTGACCTATATTGCTGATGTCACGGTAAATGGTCATCCGGAAGCCAAGAACCGCCGCCGGCCCGACCCGGAAGCGGCAAAACCGGTGGTGCCGCGCTTTGAAGGCAGCCCGCAGCCCGGCACGAAACAGCGGCTGGATATGGACGGCCCGGAAGAATTTGCCAAATGGATGCGGGCGGAAACACGGGCGCTGGTCACAGATACCACCATGCGTGACGGGCATCAGAGCCTTCTGGCAACACGGATGCGAACCTTTGACATGGTCAATGTGGCGGACGCCTATGCCACGGCCCTGCCCAATCTGCTGTCACTTGAATGCTGGGGTGGCGCGACCTTTGATGTGGCCATGCGGTTTTTACAGGAAGATCCATGGGAGCGGCTTGCGAAAATTCGCGAGCGCGTGCCGAACCTGCTGCTGCAAATGCTGCTGCGCGGTTCCAACGGGGTCGGATACACCAATTACCCTGATAATGTGGTGCAGGATTTCGTCGCCAAGGCGGCATCGGGTGGAATTGATCTGTTCCGTGTATTCGACTGCCTCAATTGGGTGGAGAATATGCGCGTCTCAATGGACGCCGTGCGCGAAGCGAATAAATTATGCGAAGGCGTGATCTGCTATACCGGCGATATTCTCGACCCGGACCGGGCCAAATACAGTCTCAAATATTATGTCAATCTGGCCAGGGAACTGGAAGCAGCCGGGGCGCATATAATAGGCCTGAAAGATATGGCAGGGCTGCTGAAA
>CAXBCI010000024.1:0-60931 GCA_963974065.1 uncultured Hyphomicrobiales bacterium
TTGAGGGGCAGGTTGAGGGGCAGGTTGAGGGGCAGGTTGAGGGGCAGGTTGAGGGACGTCAGGGATGAATACGCAAATCAACAGCGCTGATCTGGCCGGGGCCGAGGCTCAGGATACGCCAGCCGTGATGGACGCACTGGGCGCTGCGGCCAAGGCGGCCGCTGCGGTTCTGGCCATTGCGCCGCGCGCGCAAAAGGATCTTGCATTGCAGGCAGCGGCAAAAGCGCTGCGTGCCGCCACGCCCGCCATTCTGGCAGCCAACGCCAAGGATGTTGCTGCGATGGAAGACAAAGGCGCTGCGGCTTCTTTCATTGACCGGCTGACGCTTGACGCAGAGCGCGTTGAAGCGATTGCATCGGGCCTTGAAGCGATTGCCGCTCTGCCCGACCCGGTTGGAACGGTGATTGCCGAATGGGAGCGGCCAAACGGCTTGCAAATATCGCGGGTGCGCACGCCGCTGGGCGTTATCGGCGTGATCTTTGAAAGCCGGCCGAATGTCACGGCCGATGCCGGGGCTTTGTGCTTCAAATCGGGCAATGCGGCCATTCTGCGCGGCGGCTCGGACAGTAATCTCTCTTCGCGGGCAATTCACGCCTGCCTGGTAGAAGGGCTGCAGGTGGCAGGGCTTCCTGAAACCGCCATTCAACTGGTGCCGACAACAGACCGGGCAGCCGTCGGAGCCATGCTTGGCGGCCTCAATGGCGCGATCAACGTGATTGTGCCGCGCGGCGGCAAAAGCCTCGTGGCGCGGGTGGAAGCCGAAGCCAGGGTGCCGGTCTTCGCCCATCTGGAAGGCATATGTCACATGATCATCGACAGATCCGCAGATCTTGAGATGGCCCGCAAGCTGGTGGTGAATGCCAAGATGCGGCGCACCGGAATTTGCGGCGCGCTGGAAACGCTGCTGGTGGACCGTGCCGTTGTGGCCAGCCATCTGATGCCGGTGCTTGACGATCTGCGCGCAGCAGGTTGCAAGATTCGCGGCGATGACACTGTGTGCCGTATGGCAGACTGGGCGGAGGCTGCCACGGAAGAAGACTGGCGCACGGAATATCTCGACGCCATTCTGGCAGTGCGTGTGGTGGATGATCTGGATGCGGCGCTGGACCATATCCATACCTATTCCTCCAGCCATACCGAAGCCATTGTCGCCGAGGACGCAGCGGCTGCCGCACGGTTTTTCAACGAGGTCGACAGCGCAATTCTGCTGCATAATGCATCCACCCAGTTTGCTGATGGCGGCGAGTTTGGCATGGGCGGGGAGATCGGTATTGCAACCGGAAAAATGCATGCACGTGGCCCGGTTGGCCTGGAGCAACTAACGAGTTTCAACTACCGTGTGCGCGGCACCGGTCAGACCCGCCCGTAAGCGCGGCTGCAAGTTGCGCGACTGGAGCAAAATCCCACCAGCCCTGCCGGGACACCGTATCGGTATTCTGGGGGGCACGTTTAATCCTGCTCATGATGGCCACCGTCATATTTCGCTGATGGCGCTGCAGCGCCTGCAATTGCAGAATGTGTGGTGGATGGTGACGCCAGGCAATCCACTGAAGGACAATAAGGCCTTGCCACCCCTGGCGGAACGCGCGCGCACTGCCGAACAGCTTGCCGATCATCCCTTGATCACGGTGAGCGGTCTGGAAGCCGGCATCAGTACGCGGTTCACCTATGACACGCTGGCCATTCTGAAACAGCGCTTTGCGGCGACGCGATTTGTCTGGCTGATGGGTGCCGACAATCTGGCGCAATTCCACCGCTGGCAGGGCTGGCAGGAGATTGCGCAATTGATGCCGATGGCTATTATCGACCGGCCCGGATCGTCCGGCGCGGCACGCTCATCGGTGGCCGCGCAGGCGCTGGCGCGCTTCCGCGTGCCGGAACGCAACGCCGCTGTTCTGGCGCTGATGAAACCACCGGCCTGGACCTTCTTGCACGGGCCACGGTCTGATGTATCGTCGAGCGCTTTGCGCGCTGCGACAACTTATCGCCGGCAGCAGGAACTTTGATGGTGTTCCATCAATTCTCACGCGGCCGATCTGACGATTTTATGACAACAGAAACGCAATAAGACAGCGACTATTTGGAGAGAGCTATGAACAGGTTGAATTGGGGTCTGATCGGTGGTGGTGCGGGCAGTCAGATCGGACCGGCACACCGGCTTGGTGCGGGTCTTGACGGGCTCTTTAGCCTGAGCGCCGGTGCGTTTGACATTGATCCCGGCAAGAGCCGGGAATTCGGCGCAACGCTTGGGGTTGACGCCAGCCGTGCCTATGGCAACTGGCAGGAGATGCTGGCGGCGGAAAGCGCCCGGTCGGCGGAAGATGGCCGACTTGATCTGGTGACGGTGGCGACACCCAATTCGACGCATTTTGAGATCACCAAGGCGTTTCTGGAAGCCGGATTTCATGTGTTGTGCGAAAAGCCGATGACGATGACCGTTGAAGAGGCTGAGCAGGTAGTCGCGGCGGCGAAAGCCAGCGGTAAAATCTGTGCCGTGAATTACGGCTATTCCGGCTACCCGATGGTGCGTCATATGCGGGCGATGGTTGCCCGCGGTGATATCGGCAAGGTGCGCATGGTAAAGGCAGAATTTGCCCATGGCTTTCACGCCGATGCGGCTGACGCGGATAATCCCCGGGTGCGCTGGCGCTACGATCCAGTGCAAATCGGCGTCTCGGCGCAATTTGCCGATTGCGGTATTCATGCCCTGCATATGGCCTGTTTTGTCACCGGTCAGGAGGTTGAGAAACTGTCAGCGGATTTTGTCAGCACCATTGCCAGCCGGCAGCTGGAAGATGATGCGATGATCAATTTCCGCATGAATGGCGGCGCCGCAGGCCGGCTGTGGACAAGCTCGATAGCCGTTGGCCGGATGCACGGGCTGACCCTGCAGGTGTTCGGCGAGACCGGCGGTCTGCGCTGGGCGCAGGAGCAGCCAAATCAGGTCTACTACACGCCGATTACCGAGCCGGTAACGCGGGTTCTGGAACGTGGGGGCCCCGGCCTGTCACCGGAAGCGGACCGTGCCTCGCGGGTGACCATCGGTCATGCGGAAGGTATGCCGTTGGCGTTTGCCAACATCTATTCCGATCTGGCCGAAGTGATTTTTGCCGGCAAACAGGGACGCGCCCCGGACCCGGCGGCGACACATTATCCAACTGCCGACGATGGCCTGCAATCAATGAATGCCGTTTTTGCGGCAGTTGCCTCGGCCAAACAGCAAGGTGCCTGGGTCGATCTGCCCCGGTAAGTTGGGCGTAAGTAAGCGAGGCATAACGGCCAATTCCGGGTCCGGATTTGACTATTGATCCGGATCAAGGTTTTCGCCTCGCCGGCATGCAAATTTATCATATGTTTGCTGCCGGGGGGACTTGCCGTGACTGATCCAGAACCATCTCATCGCGTCGGGCCGCAGCCGATTGACGCGCTGCGCGTGCGCAGTTTGACTGCAGATGATATCAGGACCGCCTTGCAGGCCGGATTATCGGACTTTCTGGCACGGCCGCTGTTGAGCAGTTCGTTCGGACTGGTCTTCGCCGCCGGCGGGTTGTTTGTGTTCGCCAGCCTGTTTTACTTCGGCAAGATCTGGATGGTCATTCCCGTCGCGCTCGGATTTCCCCTTATCGCACCCTTTGCCGCGGCCGGTCTTTATGAGATGAGCCGGCGTCTGGCCCGGGATTTGCCGTTCGACTGGCACGACATTTACCTGATTGTCGTCAGGCAATCGGGAAAGGAACTGGGATGGATGGCATTTGTCGTGCTGTTCGTCTTCTGGCTCTGGATCTATCAAGTGAGGCTGCTGATCGCGTTGTTTTTGGGTCTGCGGCCTTTTTCATCGCTTGAGAGTTTTATTCAGATTGTCACCGGAACAAGCGAGGGACTGCTGTTCCTCGGGATCGGCACGATTGTCGGGACGGCGCTGGCATGTGTGTTGTTCGGCCTCACCGTTATTTCGATGCCGCTTCTGCTCGACCGGCAGATTGATTTCATTTCCGCCATGTTGCTCAGCATCAGAACCGTGCGCGTAAACCCTTCTGTCATGCTGGGATGGGGAGCTGTAATGGGCGGTTTGATCGTCATGGCCATGGTGCCGGCATTGTTGGGTCTCATCGTGGTTTTGCCGGTGTTGGGCCACACGACATGGCACATTTACAGACGTGCCATTGAAGATATCTCCGTGGACAATGCTAACGGGCCCGATACGTTCTGATCATCGCACTGCAAAAGTCACTCAACAACGCAATGCTGCAACGCAGCGTATTTTTCCGTTGATTTGTTTAGTAATTGCTGCGTTACTAAACAAAATACTAAACATGCCAAGTTAATTGGCGGAGCTTTCCTTGCGCTTGCGAGGCAGAATTCTGGGATCTGAAACCGGATTTGGCCGGGTTCAAATTGGGAGATGAATATGCAGCCAATATTTACCAAAACACTGACACAAACCGGATTGGGCAAGGCCGTTCTGGGCCTGGCTTCGGCAGCGCTGCTGTCGACAGGTTTTTCCACCGCCGCACAGTCTCAGGAACTGACGCTGTGCTGGGCCGCGTGGGATCCGGCCAATGCGCTGGTCGAATTATCCAAGGAATTTGAAGCCGAGTCGGGCATCGACATGGGTTTTGAATTCGTACCGTGGCCAAACTTTGCAGACCGCATTCTCAATGAGCTGAATGCCGGCGGCAAGCTGTGTGATCTGCTGATCGGAGATTCACAATGGCTCGGCGGTTCCGCCGAAAACGGCTATTACGTCAAACTCAATGACTTCTTCGACGTCGAAGGCATTTCCATGGATGACTTTGCGGCAGCTGCCGTGAATGCCTATTCCACCTGGCCGAAAGGCACGCCGAATTACTGGGCCTTGCCGGCGATGGGCGATGCCAATGGCTGGTTCTACCGCAAGGACTGGTTCAGCCGTCCCGAAATCATAGCTGAATTCAAGGAAAAATACGGCCGCGATATCGGACCGCCCGCGACATGGGACGAATTGCGCGAGGTTGCGGAATTCTTCCAGGAGCGTGAGATCGATGGCAAAACCGTTTACGGTGCCGCAATCTTCACCGAGCGTGCATCGGAAGGCATTACCATGGGGGCTACATCGGCGATGTATCCCTATGGCTTCAAATATGAAAATACGCCCGGCAAATACGACATGGAAGGTGCGGTCAATTCTCCGGAAGCCGTAGCCGGCCTGGAAGCCTACAAGGCGCTGTATCAATGCTGTACGCCTCCCGGCTACACCGACAGCTATATGGGCGAGGGACTGGATGCGTTCAAATCCGGTCAGGTCGCGATGGCGATGAACTGGTTCGCCTTCTTCCCCGGCCTTGCCAAGGATGAAAATGTCGGTGGTGACAAAATCGGTTTCTTTGTCAATCCGGCGCAGAATGTGGCCGCCTCTACATTGGGCGGACAGGGCATTTCCGTTGTCGCCAATACGGATAATATGGAAGGCGCTCTGGCTTACATCAAGTGGTTTGCAAATCCTGAAATCCAGAAAAAATGGTGGGCTCTCGGCGGCTATGCTGTGCACAACGACGTGCTCAACGATCCGTCCTTCAAGGACAGCCAGCCATTCGCTGCAGACTTCCTGGTGGCGATGAACCAGGTTCAGGATTTCTGGCAGGAACCCTCTTATGCAATCCTGTTGCAGGACATGCAGAAGCGTCTCCATGATTATGTGGTGGCCGACAAGGGAACTGCTCAGGAAGCGCTTGATCAGTTGATTGTCGACTGGACCGAAGTCTTTGAAGACGACGGCAAGCTCTAGCGCTGCCGCTTCATCCGCCAGCCCCGGCTACATGCCGGGGCTGGCAGTCCATTCTTTCTTAAATCGGGTGACAAACCAGTGACCGACAAGTCCTCGACCATTCTGGACAGGGCCGCGAGCAAGGCTGCCTATGCCACTCCGCCAGGAATGGCCGCCAAAATGCGCGGTTTCTCCGACCGGACAATTGCCTGGTTGTTTATCTCGCCAACCATCATCCTGTTGCTGGCAATCAATATCTTTCCACTGATGTGGGCGGTCTATCTGTCATTCACGAATTTCCGGGCCAACCGGCCGAATGACGAAGTTGAAAGTGTCGGACTGCGCAATTACGTGCGGGTGCTTGGCGACAGCGATACCTGGCTGGCAATGCAGGCGACTGCCAATTTCGTACTCTGGACGATTGTACTGCAAACCGTCATCGGCTTCGCTCTGGCCTATCTGATCGACCGCAAGTTTCGCGGCCATGCCTTCTGGACCACTGTTATTCTGATTCCAATGATGCTGTCGCCTGCTGTGGTGGGCAATTTCTGGCGCTTCCTGTACCAGCCGCAGATCGGCCTGTTCAATTATATCGTGTCCTTCTTCACCGGAATTGAGCCGTCCTCGTTTGAAATGCTCGGCTCGGTGACGCTGGCTCCCTGGGCGATTGTCATCGTCGATACCTGGATGTGGACGCCTTATGTGATGCTGATCTGTCTTGCCGGCCTGCGTTCAATTCCCGATTACATTTATGAGGCGGCAGAAGTTGACCGGGCGTCGGCCTGGCGCCAGTTCTGGTCCATTACCGTGCCCATGGCGCTGCCCTTCATCATGCTGGCGGTTCTGTTCCGCGGCATCGAGAATTTCAAGATGTTCGACATGGTGGTGCTGCTGACCGGTGGCGGGCCCGGCTCGACGACGGAAGTGGCATCGATCACGCTGAAACGCGAAGCCTTTGAAAGCTGGCGCACCGGGCGCTCATCGGCGTTTGCGATCGTGCTGTTTGTCGCTGTCTTTGGCCTTGCCAATATCTACGTCAAGGCGCTGAACAAGGTGAAACAACGATGAGCTCCAGTTCCGCATATTCCGTTGTCGAGCCAAGCCGGACGTCAAAATCCGTGGCCGGAACGCTGGTCGTGCTTTACGCGGTTGTGACGATGATCCCGCTGGTCTGGATTTTCCTGACCAGTATCAAGTCACCACCGGATTCAATTTCCTATCCGCCGAAGATCCTGTTCGAGCCGTCTCTGGAAGGCTATTGCAATCTCTTCACCACACGGTCGCGCCAGACCCGGGAATATATCGCCGAACAGGGGCCACCCACCGGCATTTGCGACGAAGTTGTCCGCAAACGCCAGATGGTGATCGTCGGTGACAGCAATTACTGGCCACGGTTTCAGAACTCGCTGATCATCGCCTTCGGCTCGACGTTTCTCGCCGTATCGCTCGGTACGCTGGCCGCCTATGGCTTTTCGCGCTTCAAGATACCGCTGGCGGATGATCTGCTGTTTTTCATCCTCTCGACGCGGATGATGCCGCCGATTGCCATCGCGATTCCGATCTATCTGATGTATCGCGAACTCGGCCTGTCGGACACGGCACTCGGCATGATCCTGCTCTATACGGCGGTAAATGTGTCACTGGCTGTATGGCTGCTGAAGGGGTTCATGGACGAAATACCGCGTGAATATGAAGAAGCCGCGATGATTGACGGTTATTCCAGAATGCAGGCCTTCTTCAAAGTCGTGCTGCCACAAGCCACCACCGGCATCGCGGCGACGGCGATCTTCTGCCTGATCTTTGCCTGGAACGAATATGCCTTTGCCGTATTGCTGACCTCCGGCACTGCCCAGACAGCGCCTCCCTTCATTCCCACGATCATTGGCGAGGGTGGCCAGGACTGGCCGGCTGTGGCTGCCGGGACCACCATCTTTTTGGTGCCGATCCTGGTGTTCACAATTCTGCTGCGCAAGCAATTGCTGCGCGGCATTACATTCGGAGCGGTTCGAAAATGAGTGCGCAGGATAACAAAACCGGCTGGCCGCGCTGGCTGACGCGCGGACCGATGGAAAATCTTGCCACTGTGGTGATTGCGCTGGGCTTCATCATGATGTTTCAGCCCTATCTGAAGGTGCTCTACACCTATTCCTTCATAACGCTTCTGGCGGGAACGGTGATGTTCATCATTGTCTCCAAATTTCCGGAGGCGAATGATGGCTGAAATCCGGGTTGAAAATCTGCGCAAGACCTTTGGTGATTTTGTCGCTGTGGAAAATTCTGCCTTTGTGGTTGAGGATGGCGAATTTCTGGCGTTGCTTGGCCCATCCGGTTGCGGTAAAACGACAACATTGCGGATGATTGCCGGGCTTGAGCTGCCGACAGAGGGGCGCATTCTGCTGGATGGCGAAGATGTCACCTTCAACCGGGCGCGGGATCGCGATATCGCCTTTGTGTTTCAGCTGTTCGCGCTGTATCCGCATTTTAATGTGCGCAAGAATATTGGCTTTCCGCTGCTCGCGCAAAGGGTTGCCAAAGCAGAAATCAAACAGCGTGTCGAGGAAACCGCCCGGCTGCTGCAGATCGATCATATTCTCAACAAATCCGTCTCCGGCCTGGCCGGAGGGGACCGTCAGCGGGTGGCGCTGGGCCGGGCCATTGTGCGCCGTCCAAAATGTTTCCTGATGGATGAACCGCTGGGCACGCTGGACGCGGAATTCCGCGATGTGATGGTGCGCGAATTGCGGGAACTGCACAACCGCATTCACGCCACAACTGTCTATGTCACCCATGATCAGCTGGAAGCGATGGCTATGGCTGACAAGATTGCAGTGATGAATCAGGGGCTTATCGAGCAGTTCGGCACGCCTTCTGAGGTTTACAACCGGCCGGCGACGATGTTTGTGGCCAATTTTCTCGGCTCGCCGCCGATGAATTTCATCCCGTTTGAGGGCGGACTGGAAAAGGGCTCCGGCACTGTAATGGTGAATGGCTCCGCAATTGATGTGCCGCAATTGCATGAGGATCTGGCGCCCACTTCCTTGTCGCTGGGCATTCGCCCGGAACACATCCGGTTTGACGATGCCGCACCGCTGCGCGGCTCGGTTTACGGCGCTGAATATCTCGGAACCACCCAGATTGTGGCGGTCGAACTGGGTGACGATATCATCAAGGCGCGGGTGCCCTCGGACCGCCTGGTGAGGATCGGGGAAACCGTGGGACTGACATTTGAAGGCCCGAAACTCTCGCTGTTTGAACAGGGTTCGGGACGGGCTATCCGAACCGCATTGCATGAGGGGGCCAGTCATGGCTGAGGTCAGGCTTCAGAATGTCAGCAAGTCCTTCGGCCATGCGACGGCGATCAAGGATCTCAGCCTGACCGTTGCCGATGGCGAATTTGTTGTGCTGCTGGGACCGACCGGTGCCGGCAAGACCACTACATTGCGGGTGATTGCCGGGTTGGAAAAAGCCGAAGCCGGCGACGTTCTGATCAATGGCATCAGTGTGCGCGACGAAGCGCCTGCGGTGCGCGATACAGCTTTTGTATTCCAGCAATATTCGCTCTACCCACATCTGTCGGTGTTTGAAAATCTGGCATTTCCGCTGCTCTCGCCGGCGCGGCGGATGGCCAAGGCAGATGTTGAAACGCGGGTGCGTGAGATTGCAAAAATGGTGCGGATCGATCACAAGCTGGAAAACCGCTCGACGCAATTATCCGGCGGCGAGATGCAGCGCGTTGCCATCGGCCGGGCACTGGTGCGTGATCCATCGATTTTTCTGATGGATGAACCGCTGTCATCACTGGATGCCAAGCTGCGCGCTGACTTGCGGCTTGAGTTGAAACGCATTCAGACCGATATCGGCGCGACGATGCTGTATGTCACCCATGACCAGATTGAAGCGATGACCATGGCGGATCGCATCGGCATTCTTGCTGATGGTGTGCTGGTGCAGATTGGCACACCGCGCGAGATATATGAAAATCCGTCCAATCTGCATGTCGCCGCGCGGCTCGGCCAGCCTCATATCAATCTTCTGCCGCCGGATCTTCTGCCGGGCACACCGGCGCCAAACGGGACAACGATCGTGGGGGCGCGGACGGAACATATGGATATTCAACTGTCTGCCAACGGCAAGGCCAATGCAAAAATCGACTGGGTCGAGCATCTGGGCGATCAGAACCATCTGCATCTGCTGTGCGGTGAGCACAAGCTGGTGTCGCTGGCCGACCCTGCGGCCCCGTTCAATCCGGGTGCGGAAATTGAACTGAGTTTGAAGAACCCGCTGTTCTTCGATGCACATGGCGAAAGGATTTTTACTTGATGCTTGAAAAAGACGACATAGTTGCCCTGATCGACGTCTGCGCAGACGTCATTGAAGCCCATGCCGACGAGCTGACCGAACTGGACAGCGCTATTGGTGACGGCGATCACGGATATAATATGAAACGTGGTTTTGCGGCAATGCGCGCCGATGCGGAGGCGATTTCGAAAAAGCCGTTTCCAGAGGCGGTCACCGCAGCGGGAATGAAACTTGTGATGACGGTTGGCGGCGCTTCAGGACCGTTGTTTGGAACCTTCTTCATGACGCTTGGCAAGCAGATCGACAAGGATATGGATCAGGCCGGTTTTGCCGAAGCCTTCTCCAAAGCGAGCGATGCGGTGGCCGCAAGAGGCAAATCCAAGGCCGGGCAGAAAACCATGCTGGATGTGCTCTACCCGGTTGCAAAGGCTCTGGCTGAGGAAAAAAGCACCGCGGAAATTACCGAAGTGGCAGACGCCGCCGTCGAGGCGACAAAACCGCTGACGGCCCAACGCGGACGGGCTTCTTTCCTGGGTGAGCGCTCTGTCGGTCATGTCGATCCGGGATCAAAATCAACGGCGCTGCTGATTGGCGCTGTTGCGCATTGGCTGGAGCAGCGGACATGAGTGAGGCGGCCGGGAATGTCGGTATCGTGATTGTATCCCATTCTCCCATGGTGGCCGAAGGCGCAGCCCAGATGGTGCGCCAGATGGTTGGCAGCGAAGTTCCGCTGGCCTGGTGTGGCGGCGATCCTGATGGCGGCCTTGGCACCAGCGTTGAAGCTATTTCCGAGGCGATCAACAAGGTCTGGTCGCCTGCCGGTGTCGCAGTGCTGGTGGATCTTGGCGGGGCGGAAACAAATTCGGAAATGGCCATCGAGTTTCTCGGCTCACCGAAAAACAACAGCGTCATCATCTGCAATGCGCCGATTGTGGAAGGTGCCATCATGGCGGCGACGGAAGCCTCTGGCGGCGCATCGCTGGCAGAAGTTGTTGCAACGGCACAGGAGCTCTCGCCGCTTTAAGCGGGGGAGATGGACATATGGTTGCGCAGACAGACATTGTCATCACCCATGCGGTTGGCCTGCATGCACGCCCGTCGGTGAAATTCACCAAACTGGCAAAGACTTTCAAAAGCGCGGTTGAAGTGTCGGCCGATGACACAGCCTCATGGATCAATGCCAAGAGCATTGTGAAGGTTATGGGCATGAAAGCCCCGGAAGGCACCAGGCTGCATATTCGCGCCGATGGTGTTGACGCGCAGCAGGCGGTGTCGGCACTGCGCGATCTGGTTGAGCAGAATTTCGGTGAATCGGATGCCAAACCCGGGGCGGACAAGGACGTTGCTGATGCCGGCTCTGCTTGAAATCAAGGGTCAGATTGCCAGTGAAGGTTTTGCCGCCGGCCCGTTGTGGATGGCGCGGAATGAAGCAGAACTGAGCTACCAGCCGAAAGACACGTATGAGGCTGATCAGCAGGCGCTGCTGGACGCACTTGCGCAAGCCAGCGCCCGGACAGCGGCGTTGATAGCGGATGCCGAGGGCGATGCCGTAGATATCCTTGAGTTTCAGCTTGCGATGCTGGAAGACGACACATTTTCCAGCTCCGCCTGTGATCTGATTGAGGCGGGGTTGAACGCCGATGTCGCCTGGCGTGAAGTGCTGGATGCGGAAATCGCCGGATATGAATCCTCAGAGGATGAATATTTTCGTGCCCGGGCCGTGGATTTGCGGGATCTGCGTGACCGGGTGCTGGCCGCACTGACCGGCGCCGATATGCAAACCATTCCGCAAGGTTCGATCTATCTGGCTGACGATATTGCCCCGAGCCTGTTTCTGTCACATGACTGGACCGGTGGCGGCATTGCCTTGAGGGATGGCAGCGTGACCGGTCATGTGGCCATGCTGGCGCGTCAGCGCGGCATTCCCGCAATTATCGGTCTGGGTGCCTTTGAAAGTCCACAGGCGGCAACGGCGCTGCTCGACGGCGACAGGCAGTCATTGATACTGGCACCGAGCGAAGAACTCATTTCCCAATTCCAACTGGCCCGGCAGCAATTCTTCAAGACGCGGAAAAACGCCGAGAAATTCGCCGATAAACCGGCCAGAACGGCTGATGGGACGGCAATCCGCATCCTGGTCAATATTGCCGATCCGGCGGAAGTGGAAACCATCCCCGTCAGCCATGTCGATGGGGTCGGGCTGATGCGCACAGAATTTCTGTTCTCCCGCGCAACCGGCTTGCCGGGCGAAGAAGTGCAATATCTTGCCTATAAGAAAGTGCTCGACTGGTCGGCGGGAAAACCGGTGACCATTCGCACCGTCGATGCCGGGGGAGACAAGCCGGTCGAGGGCTTTACGGAGAGCGAAACCAATCCGTTTCTGGGGGTGCGCGGTATTCGCCTTGCGCTGAAAAATCCCGAAATTTTCCGAGTTCAGATTCGCGCCCTGCTGCGGGCTGCGGTCCATGGCGAGTTGAAGGTGATGTTGCCGATGGTGTCGGTGCCTCAGGAGCTGGATGAGGCCATCCTGCTGTTTGAAACCGAAGCGGCATCCCTGGCTGGTGCTGGTATTGCTCACCTTATGCCAAAAATCGGCATCATGGTTGAAGTGCCTTCCGTGGCAATCCTGCCGGACCGGTTTCGCCGGGCGGCGTTCTTGTCAATCGGCTCTAACGATCTGACGCAATATGTGCTGGCTGCCGCTCGCGATAACGGTCAGTTGGCCTATCTGGCGAAGGCCGATGATCCCGCGGTGCTGGCGCTGATCGGCACTGTAGCAGACTACGGTGCCAGGCAGGATGTGGATGTGAGCCTGTGCGGCGATGCAGGCAGTGACACATCGGTGATCGAGAAGCTTCTTGCAACGGGACTCACCAGCCTCTCTGTAGCCGCCTCGCGCATTGGCCTGGTGAAATCTGCGATTGCGCAAATTGACCTGCGCAACAGACTCTAGGAACATGTCATGAGCCGCGAGCAGAATGACGATGCCATCCGGGTTTACAAGGAAAAGCTGTCGCTGCTCATCGACAAGCGCCCGTCCGGCACGCGGCAAAGGCTGGCGGATGCACTTGGCAAGAATCGCAGTTTTGTCACGCAGATCACCAGCACCGCCTATGGCACGCCGGTACCGGTTCGGCATCTGCCGACAATTTTCGCGGTGTGCCATTTCAGTTCTGACGAGCGCAATGCCTTTCTGGAAGCCTATCAGGCGGCTCATCCGGAACGCAGCACCAAACTCAGCGGCGGGGTGCGGATGCGGCATCTGGCGCTGATGGTTCACGATCTGGGCAGCGACCGCAAAAACCGTTTGTTCGATGAGGCACTGGCGGAATTTGCCCACAAGCTGGGCGTTCTGCACAGCGATCACAAGAAATGAAAATCTGGCCGTTACGGCCTGCGGGAGGACATCATGAAGAAATTTCTGAACAGTGTTGATACGATTTTGAGCGAAAGCCTGGCCGGGTTCGCTTCGGCGCACAGCGATCTTGTGACGCTTGATCCATCGGGAAAATTCGTCCGCAGAAATGAGCTGAAGCCGGGCAAGGTCGCCCTGATCTCAGGGGGCGGGTCCGGTCATGAACCGCTGCATGGCGGTTTTGTCGGTTTTGGCATGCTTGATGCGGCCTGCCCGGGACAAGTGTTTACCTCGCCGACACCCGACCAGATGATGGAAGCGGCTGCGGCCGTTGATACCGGTGCCGGGTCGCTGTTCATCGTCAAGAATTACGAAGGCGATGTGATGAATTTCGACATGGGCGCAGAGATGGCCGAGGGAGAGGTGCTGCAGGTCATCACCAATGATGACATTGCGGTTGAAGACAGCACTTACACCACTGGTCGGCGCGGCGTCGCCGGAACTCTGGTGGTGGAAAAAGTGCTGGGTGCTGCCGCCGAGCAGGGCCTTGATCTTGCTGCTTTGAAGGCGCTTGGCGATGAGGTGAATGGCAATGCCAGGTCTTTCGGTGTGGCGCTGACAAGCTGCACGGTGCCAGCTGCGGGAAAGCCGACATTTGATATCGGCGAGCAGGAAATGGAATTTGGCGTCGGCATTCACGGCGAGCCGGGCCGCCGCCGTGACAAGATGCGTCCGGCTGACGAGATCGCCGAGGAAATCTGCAGCACCATCATTGAAGATATGGGCGCGGCATCCGGCAAGCCGGCGCTGCTGTTTGTCAACGGTTTTGGCGGAACACCGTCGATGGAATTATATCTGATGTATAATTCAGCACGTCGGATTTTCGAACAGCACGGCGTGAAAATCGCGCGCTCTCTGGTGGGCTCTTATGTGACGTCGCTGGACATGGCCGGGTGCTCGATCACGCTGGTCGGTCTGGACGACAAGACCCTGTCCTATTGGGATGCTCCGGTGCACACGCCGGGTCTGCGCTGGGGCATGTAGCAGCTGCCAGAATTTCTAAAACGCCTCTGAAAGCAGCATTGCATAATCCGCGGCGCTGGCTTTGCGCGGATTGGTGGCGTTGGTGTGGTCCTGCTCAGCGAGGGGTGCCGCAAGGTCCAAATCGCTCCGGGTAACGTCCATTTGCGACAGCGTTGTCGGCAGACCCAGATCAGCTGTGAGCTGCAAAATGGCGTCTGCAAGGTCAGCGGAAGCGGGCAGGGCCATGGCCTGTTTCAACTCGGCATAGCGGTGCCCGACTTCCGGCTCGTTGTACCGCAGGACATGCGGCAGAAGCACCGCATTGAGCATGCCATGATGCAGCGTGCGGCCCGGCAGTCCTCCCAGCGCATGGCTCATGGCATGGACTGCGCCAAGGCCCTTTTGAAACGCCAGCGCACCATTCATCGCCGCTGCCATCATCTGGGTTCGTGGCTCGATCTGCGAGCCGTCATGTGTCGCTTGTCTGATATTGGCGGCCGCCCGTTTGAGACCATCAATGGCGATGCCGTCCGCTGGCGGGTTGAAGACCGCTGCAATATAGGTCTCAACACAATGGGTCAGCGCATCCATGCCGGTGGCAGCGGTCAGACGGGGCGGCAGTGTCAGGGTGAGTTCCGGGTCGCAGATGGCCGCATCGGGAATCAGGTACGGGCTGATGAAGCCCAGCTTGCGATGATCATTCAGCACGATGATCGCGCCGCGTCCAACTTCGGAGCCAGTGCCGGCAGTAGTGGGTATGGCGATCAGGGGCGGGAGTCGGTTGGTGATTTTTGCAATGCCGCCGTGAATGACCGCATATTGTGAAAGAGGCCCGTCATGGCTGGATGTCAGGGCTATGGCTTTTGCCAGATCAATGGCGGAGCCGCCGCCCAGAGCCAGCAAAGCATCACATTTTTCGTTCCTGTAGAGCTGAAGTCCGGCCTGCGTGGCGACTTCTGTCGGGTTCTGTGGCGTTTCGTCAAATATGACAGAAGATATATCCGGTTCAAGAACCCGGCTCACCCTGTCGGGCAGGCCGGTCGCCACCAGACCCTTGTCGGTGACAACCATCGGACGGGTGATGCCAAGCCGGCCGCATTCCTGACGCAGCGCATCGTCGAGCAGACCAGGACCAAAATGTATGCGCGTCAGATAGTTGATCAGGCTCATATGATCCCTCAGGAGAATGGATGTTTCACAATCCCTGTATACGGGCCGGAGACCCGGGCTTGCAATCCTCTTGCGCTCAGGTGGGTCCGGAATAGCGTCACTGCGTAGTGAGGTGTGCAAGAAAAAACCGCCCCGTTTCCGGAGCGGTCAGATGGAACAGACTGCTGTTTTTCTTCTTGTTCTTTTTCTTCTTCTTCTTGTTGTCAGTTTGTCGCGGCGACGCTGATTATGAAGCGTCCTTCTGGATGTTCGGGCGGTCCGCCTCAGAACCTTGCACATATTCAATGCCCATTGCCGGAATGCCGTCCGTTGCTGAATGCACCATCAATATCAGCGTTTCGCCCGGTTTGACCGGTTCTGTCAGAATGGCCGCAACATCGATAATATCGTCCTTGCGCAAACGCGAATATCCGACAATCGGACCCGGCGTTCTGTCCGCATTGCTGCGATGAACAACCAGCCAGCGCAGATCGGCGTCAACGCTGCCGGAGGTGCGCCTCACCACATTTTCGACGCTCCGCACATCCGCACCGGCCGATGGTGCGAGGACATAGCCGACGGAAAACGCCATCGCGGCGATGATGCCAAGTCCTGCGGCTGTGTGGAAGCTTTTCACGTGTCATCTCTTTTTTACAGAAAGACAGGCCCTTGCCTGCCGACACAGCAGCCACGCGAGAGGGTGCCTGCAAGTTTCAGACAACATGTTTTTTTTAAACCGAACGCCAAATCCATTGATATCTGCCGACATGACAAAACCGTTTAAGTGGAAAATCTGCATCAATTTCGCGACAATCACATTCCGCGCTTTATATCCTCCACCATAGATGCAAAATAAGTGGTGCTTTCTGGAGGGGAATGCGTGTCCCGCACGATTGATGACATTGAAAATCTGATTGCTCAGATTTCGCTTGGGGACAGAGAGGCGTTTTCTGCGCTTTATGATTTCACTTCGGCGAAACTTCTTGGGGTCTGCCTTCGTGTGTTGAATGAAAGGGCTGTCGCAGAGGAAGCCATGCAGGACACATTTATCAAGGTTTGGAAGAATGCCGATCGGTATGCCAGCAATGGGCTCAGTCCCATGACATGGCTGATCACGATTGCGCGCAATACTGCGATTGACCGGCTGCGGGCGCAAAAGCCGACTTCAGATCTGAATGATTATACTGACAGCCTCGCGTCGTCGCTGCCATCGCCAGAAACTTCTGCAGTGCATACCTCCGAAATGCAGCGCGTCACCAATTGCTTGAATGAACTGGACGAAGATCGCAGCGCAGCCATCAGGAGTGCCTATCTGGATGGCGACAGCTATGCTGAATTGTCCGCCCGCTTTGAAGTGCCGCTGAATACGATGCGCACCTGGTTGCGCCGCGGCCTGCTTTCCCTGAGGGAGTGCATGGACAGATGAGCGATCCGACCGAAAAAGATGAAAATGCCATGCTGGCCGCCGAATACGCACTCCGTCTTCTGGAAGGCGAAGAGCTGCGCGCTGTTCATGCGCGCGCGCTGAGCGATCCGGTTTTTGCGCAGCAGGTGGCGGACTGGCAGGAAGACATGGCCGGTCTGGCTGAAACAGTAGAACCGGTGGTGCCGTCGCGCGCCATCAAGCCGGCCCTGGAAGCGCGTCTGTTCGGCAAGGAGCGGAAACAATCGCTCTGGCGTCGCGCCGGTTTGTGGCAGGCGGTCAGTTTTGCCTCCGTGGCGGTCGCCGGGTTTCTGGCATTTCTGCTGGTCAGCCTGCCGGAGCCGCAAACCGGCGAACTGTACGTGACCGAACTGGCTTCCGAAAACGACACTCTGCGTATCCTTGCAGTCTATAATGACGCCACCAATGAAATTCAGGTGACGCGTACCGATGGCGGCGCGGCCAGTGGCAGGGCGCTTGAATTGTGGGGCATTGCGGAAGGCGAAAACCCGGTGTCGATCGGCGTTCTGCCCGAAACCGCGACGGCTCGGCTGGTGTTGCCGGCAGGTCTTGTGACCGCTCTTGACAGCTTGACACTTGCTGTCAGCGACGAGCCTCCCGGCGGGTCGCCGACAGGACTGCCGACCGGCAACGTTCTTGCGGTTGGCAAAATTTCCCGGACCTAGATTTTTTTAACCGGATTGCCACATTGCTGGCCTGCTGCCCGAAATTGTCACTTGCCGACTTGATTTGATTTTTTTTAGGAAAGTTGAAACTTCTTCGCCGCCGCTTCGTGGGTTCTTGCAGTACCAAAGCTGATTTTGGTCAAACCAAGGAGACGTCCCATGAAAATTCTATCCAAGCTTTCAATGGCAGCTGCTGCTGCCCTCATGACAACAGCGGTATTTGCAGCCAACCCAGAAGTTGGTGGCGCTGCCATGTTTGAAACCAAGAACATTGTTGAAAATGCAGTCAATTCAGCTGACCACACCACATTGGTTGCTGCCGTCAAAGCTGCCGGGCTGGTCGATACGCTGCAAAGTGACGGCCCATTCACTGTTTTCGCTCCTGTGAACGCTGCCTTTGAGGCGCTTCCCGCAGGCACAGTCGACACGCTTCTGAAACCTGAAAACAAGGCAATGCTGACTAAAATCCTGACGGCACATGTCGTTTCCGGAAACTGGTCATCTGCTGAAATCATGAAGAAAGCGAAAGCTTCCAAGGACGGTTCTTTCAATTTCGAAGCTGTTTCCGGCGATGCCCTGTCGGCTAAAGTTCGCAGCGGTAAAGTCTATATTTTTGACGAAAGCGGCAATGCTGCCGAAATCACGATTGCTGACGTGAACCAGTCAAATGGCGTGATTCACGTCATCGATAAAGTTCTGCTTCCCAAATAAATTCGCCCTTTTAGTTGTGAAGCAGTGAACCATCCCGGCTACAATAGCCGGGATGGTTCCAACCCAAAACCAACATCGCCGAAGGATAATATGATGAAACGCAGAGATTTCCTGAAAATGAGCGCCGCTTTGTCGTTAATTCCGGCAACTGGCTTTGCTGCAGAAGGTTCGTTTGAAATCACCCGGACCAAAGCTGAATGGCAGGCCATGCTGACGGAAACCGAATATCTGGTGATGCGGGAAGACGGCACGGAAAAGCCGAACTCAAGCCCGTTGAATCTGGAAAAGCGTGCCGGTATTTTTCAATGCAAAGGGTGCGAGCTGTCACTCTATGATGCGAAAACCAAATATGACAGCGGAACCGGATGGCCGAGCTTCTATGAAGCGCTGCCCAATGCCGTCGGCACCAGACCGGACAATACATTATTCACCACCCGCACCGAAGTGCACTGCCGCAGATGCGGAAGCCATCTGGGTCACATTTTCAACGATGGACCGAAGCCGACTGGAAAACGTCATTGTCTGAATGGGGTCAGCCTGACCTTCAAACCGAAAACCGAGGCTTGAGATGAGCCACCCCGGTCCCGGCCGCAGCAACAGCGGGCCGGGTCGGATCGAGATGCTGGTTGGCCGCTGGCTGCTGGCCGGATTGTTTTTCGCAGGCGCTGTGCAGAAGGTTGCTGATCCTTCGACTGTCACAGCACTGCTGGACCGGTTTGCTTTGCCAGGCTTTCTGGTCTGGCCCGCCGCCATCTTTAACCTGGCTGCCGCAATTTTATTGGCATCTGGAACTTATGTCATTCCGGTTGCCAGATCACTGGCGCTGTATTGCATCGTGACCAGTTTCTTCCACTTCATTCCATCTGATGGATGGCAGATGTCCATTTTCGTGAAAAATTGGGCCATTGCCGGGGGGCTTCTTGTTCTGTCCGCTGCCACAGGTGCGAGCCAGGCAAAATGAACTGGTATCCAAACACCAGGCTCACTGCCCGAACTTCCTGAAACCGCTCTGCGCTGCGCGTTTAGGATGTATTATCGCCGCGCCTGATTGCGCTGCCGGTTTGATGATCCGGGGCTCGGCGGCGCTGGTTTCCACGCCCATCAATCCTTCGATTTAGGCATAATCCTTTTCAATTTTTCTTGGTAACTATTGCTGCAGACTTCTCGGCTAGAGTGTATCGCAGTGAATATTACATGCCGTGCAGAGCGTCGGCAGTGTTGGAATTTGGAACCGTATGTTTAAGAATTTTCTCAATCTTTTTGCAAAAGGCGGCATCTGGTGGCTGCTTGTACTTTTGGCGATCCCAGCCGCTTTCACCTATTACGCCTGGCAGATTACAGACGACAACATAGAGAAATCCGCCGACGCCAGGTTTTCCAGCCTCGCTTTGGCGAGCGAGAGTGCGTTGCTGCACCGTATCGATTCCTATCAACAGGCGCTGCTTGGGGCGAAAGGGTTCCTCACTGGGTCCACTGAGGTCACAAATCAGGATTGGCGTACTTATGTCGCCGCCATCAACATCACGCAAAGCTTTCCGGGAATTAACGGAATTGGCCTGATTGATCAGGTCAGTCCGGACAAGCTTGATGAATTTACCGCCCAGGCGGGAGTTGCTCGGGGAGCGCCATTTGAAATTCATCCTGAGATTGATAATGAAGAATATTTCATAATCCGGCTTATAGAACCCTACAGCCTCAACAAGGAGGCTGTTGCCCTCAATATTGCTTTTGAAAGCAACCGCCGTGAGGCCGCGGTAGCGGCCCGCGATTCCGGGCGCGCTGTCATTACAAAACGTATTCTGCTGGTGCAGGATGCAGAAAAAACACCCGGATTCCTGTTGTTGTTGCCGAGTTATGATCTCAGCATGCCTCTGGTCAGTCAGGAGCATCGGCGCGAGGCGTTTCGCGGGTGGGTTTATGCGCCCTTTATTGCCAGGAACTTTCTCAACAATCTGACAGACAGTCAGGGCGATACACTGCATCTACAGGTCTATGATGGCAACGCGGAAAGCCCGGATGCTCTGATATTCGACAGCAATGCCGATGAGGAGCCGGCGGGCGCTGCAAAGCAACTGCTGCGCAAGGAAATTCAGATCATGGAGCAGACCTGGCTTCTTGTGTGGTCCAGTACGTCAGAATTTGAAATGCAGGAATCAAGCAATGAGCCATTCCTGATCCTGGCAATAGGTGTATTGTTCACAGGCGCAACTGCGGTTTTTCTGATCATCATGACGATTCGCGGCAGCAAAGAACTGACGACGCGTCGGGCCTTTATATTGCCCGCGGCGGCTTTCTTCCTGACAATTTCCGCCGGCGTATTTCTCTCGCAGGAATTTGAGACAAAAGACCGCGACGTCCTGATAGACGCAACCGTCAAAGGTGCCAGGAATTTTCGCAATGAGATCTTACGCAATGTGGAGAACCGCGTCCGCTCGCTGGAGCGGATGACAAGCCGATGGAAGGAACAAGGCGGGACGCCAATGGACGAATGGCGCGCGGATGCCAGACGTTATCTGCGAGAGCAGCCTGGTCTGAAAGCTGTGGAATGGGTGGATTCCAGCTATTATATTCGCAGGGTGGAGCCGCTGGCAGGAAATGAGCGCGCCTTGGGCCTCAATATCAAATTCAACGAGGAACGCGAACGCGCTCTGACCGGTGCGGCGGAGAGCGACAGCATCACGATAACGCAGCCATTGGATCTGGTGCAGGGGTATAAGGGGTTCATTACCTATTCCCCGCTGGGCACGGGCGATGCATTTGACGGGTTTATTGTTGGTGTCTTTGGCGTCGAAGAGTTGATGGCGGCGGCATTGCATTTCGCTGAAAGCGACGATTTTGCCATCAGCCTGTCCGCAGAGGGAAAAGATTTCTATCGCTCTGCAAATTACAAAACGCCGGACGATGATTATGCGGTCTATCAGGAAACCATTCCCCTTTATGACAAGGAATGGGAGCTGACGATTTTCCCGTCGGAAGGACTGGTTGCAGCGTCAGCCTCGTTTTTTCCGCAGATCACCTTGGCCACAAGTATCTTTCTCGCGTTTTTGATTTCGCAACTGATTTTCGCGACGCAACGCTCCAGACAGAAGACGATCCTGGTTCAGGAGAAAGAGAATGTGTTGTCGACTTTCGTGCGACATACGCCCGCTGCCGTTGCCATGTTCGATGACAAGGTTCGGTATATTGCGGCCAGTGACAGATGGTATGCGGATTATGGGTTGCAGGACCGTAATGTAACCGGCCAAAGCCATTATAAGCTGTTTCCTGAGATTGTGGAGCAGCAGCCACACTGGCAAACGCTTCACCAACGGGCCATTAATGGCGAAATCATCAAATCGGATGAAGAAAAAATCGTCCGCGAAAATGGCGCCGAGGAATGGTTGCGATATGAGTTGCATCCATGGAGCAAAGGCAATGGTGAGAAAGGTGGACTGATCATGTTCACCGAGAACATCACCGAGCGAAAACTTATGGACAAAATGAAAGACGAGTTCATTGCCACGGTAAACCATGAACTGCGCACACCCTTGACCTCAATCCAGGGAGCCCTTGGTTTATTGCGCGCCAAGATCGGGAACGATCTGGACGAAAAGGCCAAACGACTGCTGTCCCTGTCTTATGAGAATTGCGAAAGACTCACTCATCTGGTGAATGATTTTCTGGATATGGAAAAAATCGCCGCCGGGAAAACCTCGTTTCATCTGGAACGCACCGAAATGAACGCGCTTGTGCTGGCGATCGTCGAGCAGAATATGAGCTACGCTGACCGTTACAAGGTTTCGTTTGAGACCGAAGTTTCCGACATTCCGATCTTTTGCACCCTGGATCCGAACCGCTTCAACCAGGCTCTGACCAATCTGTTGTCCAACGCCGCCAAATTTTCCACGGAAGGTGGGCGCGTAACAATAGCCGTGGCAGCGCAGGGCGATGACAATGTCCGGATTTCAGTTCAGGACCGCGGCGTGGGTATTCCGAAAGCCTTTCGCAACAAGATTTATGAGAAATTTTCCCAGGCAGATGGCTCTTCCACCCGCTCGGCGGGTGGATCCGGTCTTGGGCTCAGCATTACCAAGGCGATTGTCGAAGCCTGTGGCGGTGAAATTGAACTTCAAAGCAAAGAGGGCGTGGGAACGGTATTTTCCTTAACGTTCAAGCGCGCTGAAATCAGCCAGTTGAGGAATGTCGCATGAGCGCCGTTTTAAAAGATATCATGCTTGTCGAGGACGATGCCAGTATCGCCGAAATCGCCATGCTCACCCTGGAAGATCTGGGTGGATTTAATGTGGTGCATTGTGCATCAGGTTTTGAGGCGCTGGCAATATTGAAGAAACAACGGCCACAACTCATCCTGATGGATGTCATGATGCCGCAGATGGATGGACGGGAAACATTCCGGCAAATCCGCGAGGAGATGAAAATTCTCGATCTTCCGATTATATTCATGAGCGCCAGAACCCAGACACATGAACAGGCGGAATATGCCAGCCTGGGCGCTGCCGGGATGATCCCCAAGCCGTTTGATCCGATGCAGCTGTCAGATGTTGTGCGCCGGATGTGGCACAAGGCGGTATCAGCTGGAGAAACGCCGGCTGATGGCACTGCAACCTGCTAAACCAAAGCGGATGTCTTAAAGTTTGCTTTGCGCAACCGCGTTTTCGGCCTCTTTTGTGGCGCCGGTCAAGCGCTCGATCCAGACCCATAATTTTTCTTTCAAACCTGGCCGCGTCACAAGGACATTTGCCGAGGTGGGGAATGGCGACGAACCTTCAAATTCGACCCGCACCAACTGGAATGTCTGATCGGGTTTGAAGGTGTTCTGAAATTCCGGTGGCACCAGTTGAGAGACGGGCAATATCTCGGCAATGAAGCCCAGCGCGGTTATGCGGCCGCTCTGCACGGTCACAGCCATGCCCTGATCCAGTTGAAACAGATAGGATGGCGGCAGATAGGCCAGCACATAGGGATCGCCGGAAATTACCGAGAGGATTGGATCGCCCGCCTTGAAGACTTCTCCAACCGATGGAACCTGTTCGCCGATACTGCCGCTTTTGGCGGCGGTTATGATGCCTTCACGATAATGCTGTTCCAGATTGTCGAGCGCCTCAGCGGAATGTCCGCGTGCGGTTCTCAACGCGTTGATCTCTTTGGCGAGGCCTGATTTTTCTGCGCTCAGCCGGACGAATTCGGTTTTTGCCGCATAAGCGGCGATGGTGGCCTCTTCGAATCTTTGCGACGTGACCACGCCCTCTTTCGCCGGTCCTTCCAGCTCTTTCACTGCGCGTTGCGTTTGCGTCTTACGCTGCTCCGCGAGAGGTAGCAGTTCGGTCACCAGGTTTTCGCGGGTTCTGAGCGCAGCCTCACGTTCCGCCAATTCCGCATTGCGCGTTGAATAGTCGGCAATCCGGTCGAGAAGTTCCGAAGAGCCAATCTTCAGCAGCAGGTCCCCCTGTGAAACCCTCTGGCCCCTGCGAACTGCAACTTCTTCGATGCGGACGATCGAGGTTGCAGCAACATGAGTGCGTTCACGCAGGATCAGACCGTCTGCGCGCAGAAAAATCCGGTCGCCCCATACATAATTGCTGATGCCGATCATCAGGCCTGCCAGAAGCAGCAGATATATAAAACGGCCCATTGCCCGGTTCTGGCGGCGCGGCTGGTTCTGCAACGTATCTGATCGTGGTCTTTGCCTCAATTTTCGCACTGTCTTTATCCTCTGACCTGATGGACTTTGTCAGGCACGTAAGTGTCTTGGTAAGACGCTCTGAAAACCCATTCCTGGATGTAGGCAGCAAGCCGGACGAAGCGCATATAGACGCCGTTAAACAGACTGTAACCCGGCAGATAGAGCAGCAATTGATAGCTGCGCGCCTTTGGTGTTGCGTAGGCCGCGAGCAGGAAGGTTGTGAGATCAAGCACAAACAAGCCGATCTGAGCAGAGGCCATCACTGTAAATCCGAAATCGCCATACAGCATGAACAGCCAGATGATATAGAATGGCAGCACTGCGGCTGACACCACATTGAAAAACAGGAAGTCGAGCTCATGAATCAGTTCGCTGGGCCTGAATGTCTTTGAGAAGGGGTTCATTAAATCGGCGTGTTTGCGGTATCTCAACCGCACGGCATCGCGCTCCCAACGAAAGCGCTGTTTGATCAGCGCTTTGGCCGTTGCCGGCACATCGGTGTAACAGATTGCATCTTCGGCGAAGGCAATTTTTCCACCGGCACGGCGCAGCCGCAGGGTCAGGTCCAGATCTTCGCCGCCGCCTGCATCAAGACCGCCGACAGCGTCGTAATCGACTTTGCGGAATGCGCCGAAAGCTCCGGAAACACAGGTGACCTGGTCCAGTTTGGCAGAAGCCTGCTTACCCAACGATATGGCGATCAGGTATTCAATCGCCTGAAAGGATGCAATCAGCGTGGCCGTTCGATTGCGCACCTGGATATTGCCGCAGACCGCAACCACTTCAGGGTCTTCAAATGGTCGCAGCAGGTTGCGCAGGGCATGTCGATCAAACGAGCAGTCGCAATCCAGATTGACAATGATGTCCCCCGTCGCCCAGCGCGACGCCATATTTGTTCCAGCGGATTTTCCGGCCCGTAATTCCGTACTGTGAGCCTGATTGATGAGACCGCGCCTGAGGAGATCCGACAGCTTTGCCGGCATCTCGTCAGTCGAACCGTCGCTGACAAGTATGATCTCGTCCGGTGGCAGACTTTGCTCATGCATGCCAGCGACTGCGCGTTCGACAGCCCCGGCCTCACTGTGTCCGGCGATGACCACGCTGAGGCGGTGATCTTCAGGGCGGTGATGCGGGTTTACCGGGGCCGGCCGTCGGACCAGCAGGATCAACAGAAAGCCAAGAAAGTAGCGTGGAATTTCGAAGATAAACACGAACCAGAAAAGCGACAGCAGGGAGGGAAAGGTTTGGGCGGTCAGATAGTCAAACCCTTCAACAAGCAGGCTCATGCTGCCAGATCCTCCGCACCCAGAAGCGTGAGGCGTGCAGCCAGATCGAAACGGACTGACGCACGCGCACTGTGATGCGCCTTCTCCAGCAGGTCGTGGGCCTGTGTGGCGTCCGTATCCGGCAGCAGAATATAGTCATAGACAGAGCTGCGGCTGCGGATCGCAGTGGGCGGAAGGGCCTGCAGCATCGCTTCCAGAAAGACTTTTCGCGCCTGTGCCACTTGCCGTGAGCCAAATTCGCTGTTGGCCTGTTGTTCCCCCTCATAGGCGATGTAGCACAGCAGGAATGGTGTGCCATCGGTGTTGTAGGACCGCGCGGACTTGTTCAGAGCAATGACCAGTTCCAGCGACAGATCGGCAAAACGCAACGAGCGCGAACTCAGGCTGAGATGCGAGGCACCGGCCTTCAGATAGCGCAAACCCTCGTCAGAAATCACGGCAGCGGCTACATCGCGGGTCTTTATGGCGTCGCCGTCTGTTTTCTGTCCGCAGTCGGTGCAGACAAAGCCAACTGCAGGTTCGGAGGTTGCAGTCCGGCACGAGTTGCAGACCACCATCTGTCCGGGGCGATCGTAATCGTTACCGAAATGACTTAATTCCCTGCGGCATTTCGGGCATATCAGATCATCGTCCTGACGAAAATCAGACTCCGGTCCCTGATAGGCGCAGCGGAAATGGTGAATGTAGGATTCTTCCTGCAAATCTGACGATCGGCAGGTCGGGCATTCCTCACGCACGTTGAAACGGGCAGAACTGCAATTGCCGCACAGGTGAAACCGGTCGAAGAAGGTCGTTTTTAGAAATTGCCTGGATGCCAGCGCCTGTTCCTGCGCTATGACCACTTCGGGATCGAGCGTGGTATTGAAGCCGACCAGGCGTCTGTTGGCTCCATCGTATCGCGGCTCAAGTCCTTTACCGCAGACAAAGATGCGGCTTAAAACCTGGTCAGCAAGATCGTTTGAGCGGACCAGATCAACCTGCAATTGCGTGCGCCTGTCATAAAACCCGTGAATCAGATCATGGAGTTGTTCGACATCGCCGATCCGCAGATTTGACGCGTCGAGATCCGCCGATGCCCCAAGCTGGCCTGTCAGGTCAATAACCGGAAGCAGATGTGCACCCGGAATTCCCCACAATTGCGACATGCGATCGATATCGTGGACATAGACTGCATCGAAGTCATAGACCGAGGGTTGATTGTTGAGCTGTCCCGCTTCCGGGGGCCAATGCAGAACGGTCAGATTGAGAGCTTCAATGGAGGGTGGAAGCGCCCGTCTGCGTGTCTGCTCTGGTCCGGCAAGGGGTTCGGGGGGCATCTCAGCGACGATATCCGGGCCTGCTTCGGTGGCTTCATCCTGACCAGGAGATAAAGCAACCGGCTGCCCGGTTGCCTCCACAAGATCGCAGACCAGATCAATATCCAGAGGTTTCGGCATGATCCGGTCGAACAGCCTGGATTTGGCAGGATCCCGCTGCAGGCCCTTCACGTCACCGGTAATAGCGACCAGATAGGGGCGGGCAGCTGAGGTGGCATTTTCCAGATACGCCGATACAAGATCGGGACCGGTCATGTCCGGAAGATGAAAATCGATCAGTGCCAAATCGTAGTCATTGGTCTGCCAGGCCTGCAATGCAGATGCACCGTCTGAGAATATATCAACGAGATGGTTGCGCTGGGTCAGGATCAATTGCACCAGATCCTGGGTAACCGAACTGTCCTCTACCAGGATGACGCGTTTGGAGCCTTCTGCGCCTCGTGCCGGGCGCGGTTCGGCTTCGGAGGCAGCTTCTGGGGCTGAGTGCGAAGCTGAGCCCGTTTCAGGTCCTGGAGCCGGGGTGTAATTCAAATTTACCATATGCTGATTAATTCAACCGTCCGTTGCATTCATTCGGCACCATTTAACCTTCGATGTGTAATTGTAGGGTTAATGAGACCGCAGAATTCCGCACTACGCCAGCCGATCCAGAGCATTGCCAACGGACAGGCATGATGGCACGCTCCAAACATCAACGCGTGGCGTAGCGTGCGGCTGCAATCACGATGAAAGACGACCAATGCAAGACAAGTTACGTGCCCTGATCGAAAAACATTGTGCGACGCTCAAAGCAGACGCGGTTGCGCTGAATACGGCACTGGTCAGAATGACGGACGGATCTGATGACAGCGCTGCGGGCCTTTCAGATGCTCTGTTTGTGGCACATAGATTGAAGGGCGGCAGCGGAACCATCGGCTTTATGCAGGTGTCCGGTCTGGCCCACCAACTGGAACAGGTGCTGATTGAGCTGGAAGACAGCCGGACGCCGCCGGACGCACGGCAATGCGACAATGTTCTGGCGCTGAATGACACACTGCAGCGCAGTGTTGAAACAATCAGTGTTGACCAGTCTTCGCTGCTGCAGCGATGAGAGATGCGGCGTTATGTCACGGCTTTATTTATGCCAGAACAGCCGTTAGCGTGGTTGTCAGTTGACCCTAAAACCTCAGTCCAACCTGAATCCGGAGTGCAGATATGGCTTTGAACAAACAGCAGCAAACCTTGTGCGATGAAAATACCACTGACTTTTCCGATCTGAAAGCGGTGCTGATCAACACATCGCTGAAACAGAAATCAGACGAGTCCCACACCAAATTACTGATGGGTGTCAGCGGCGATATCATGGCTGCCAATGGTATTGCGGTGGAGCATATCCACATGCTGGATCATCAGGTCGCCTTCGGTGTGCAGCCGGATATGACCGAGCATGGCAGGGACCGCGACGATTTCCCGAAACTGTGGAAATCAATCAAGGCCGCCGATATTCTGGTGATTGGCACGCCGATCTGGCTGGGTGAGGAAAGTTCTGTCTGCCGCGTCCTGATCGAACGGCTTTACGGCATGTCTGGCCTGCTCAACGACAAGGGCCAGAGCATCTATTACGGCAAGACCGGCGGGACCGTGATCACCGGTAATGAAGATGGCATCAAGCATTGCGCCATGACCATTTTGTATGCACTGCAGCATCTTGGCTATACGATCCCGCCGCAGGCCGATTGCGGCTGGATCGGTGAGGCCGGGCCGGGACCTTCCTATGGCGATGATCTGGACAGTGGGCCGGCTGGTTTTGACAATGAATTCACCCAGCGCAACACCACCATCATGACGTGGAATTTGATGCATATGGCGCGCATGCTGAAAGATGCTTCCGGACTTCCGAGCCATGGCAATGACCGCAATGCCTGGAAGGCAGGATGCCGGTTCGACCATGAAAATCCGGATTATCGCAGGTAAGGCTGGACGTCAGAGCTATCCGGCCACCGGACCGGCTGGAAGGTCCTGCCTCCAGGCGGCCCGCACCGCGTTGGTGACGTCGTTCCCGGCATCGGTGTAAAACGCAATTTTCAGCGCAACGCTGCCATAAACAGCGCTCAGATCTACGATCTGACCGCTTTCGATTTCCTTGTAAACCATGCTGACCGGGAGCCAGGCGACACCCAGTCCCTTGATAACCATTTCCTTGATTCCGGCCGAAAATGCCGTTTCGCATACCGGATTGGAGGCTCTACTGCGAGTCGAAAACGGCCGCTCTCCTGCGGCCAGAAGGTCACCGAAATGGCTTTGTTCGGGATAGACAATGGCAGGCGTCAGCTCAGGAATGCTGCCATCGCCCGTGCGGGTATATCTCAGCTTGCCGCCGAGCAGGGGCACCAGCCGGTCGATGCCCCACTGGTCGCGATGGATGGAACTGTCAAACGGCATCGGCTTTGAGGCCTCACCTTCATAACACAGCAGAATGGATGCATCGCCGCGCAGGAATATCGAGATACATTCGCTGCGGTTGCCGGCGCGCAACCGGAAACTGAGAGATGGCATGAGTTGCCGTGTCAGGGTCGCGATATCGGGAAAGGCCGAAAAAATCAGAGCGTGCTGTGTGGCAATGGTGACGGTGGTTCGTTCAGGTTTGAACGTTGTGATCTTGTTGCGCAGTTCCTGCAGGCGGGCGATCAGAGATTTGATTTCGTCTTCATTTGCCAGAAGTGACGGGCTGATCTCGACCCTATTGGCCTTGCGCTCAAGCAGCGGCGTCCCCATCCAGGCTTCAAATGACTTGATGCGGCGCGAAAAAGCCGGCTGCGTCACATTGCGCCGTTCAGCGGCTTTCGTCAGATTGCGCTCCTCCAAAAGCACCAGGACATCTTCCAGCCATCGCAGATCCATTTCGAGCTCCAGACATACAAATTGTTTGGGTAGACAGACATATTGGCATTATTAACCGGCGTAAAGCTGTTGAATGATGATGAAAACGTGCTCGAACAGGAATTTTAATTGGGGTCACATATGCAGAACGACATTCATTCAGCAGCGCAGCCGGCAGATCAGCGCTCTGCAGCCACGCCTTCCGGCGAAATCGATACGCGGCTGTGCAAGGAACTCTCGATTGCCCTGTCAGTCTTCCCGCGTGTGCGGCTTGGCCATCTGCCAACACCGCTGGAACCCATGGATCGCCTCTCAAAAATTCTTGGCGGTCCACGGCTTTGGGTGAAACGCGATGACTGCACCGGCCTGTCCTCGGGCGGCAACAAGACCCGCAAGCTTGAATATCTGATGGCTGACGCGCTGCAAAACGGTGCAGATACGATCATCACTCAGGGGGCGACCCAATCCAACCATGCGCGCCAGACAGCGGCAGCGGCGGCAAAGCTTGGCATGAGTTGCCATATTCTGCTGGAAGATCGCACGGGATCGAATGATCCGTCCTATAGGCTCAACGGAAATGTGTTGCTAGACCGCCTCCATGGTGCAACGGTGTCGAAACGAGCGGGCGGCTCCGACATGGCAGCAGAGATGGAAATTCTGGCCGACAAGCTGAGTTCGGACGGCAGCAAGTGTTATGTAATTCCTGGTGGCGGCTCAAACCCCGTCGGAGCCTTGGGTTATGTCAATTGTGCCCGTGAGCTGGTCGAGCAGGCAGCAGAAACCGGGCTCAAGATCGACGCTCTGGTTCATGCAACCGGAAGCTCGGGCACCCAGGCCGGACTGGTTGCCGGGCTGGCTGCGATCAAAAGCGATATCCATCTGCTGGGTATCGGTGTGCGCGCGCCGCAGGACAAGCAGGAACAGATGGTTTTTGACCTAGCGGTCAGAACTGCAGAATATCTGAATACCGGTGTCACCATTGCCCGCGAGGAGGTGCGAGCCAATTGCGATTATGTCGGCCCGGGCTACGGCTTGCCGACCGATGGCATGCGCAAGGCGGTCAGGCTGCTTGCCGAAACCGAGGGACTTCTGTTCGATCCGGTCTATTCAGGCAAGGGGCTGGATGGTCTGATTGATCTGCTCGGCAAGGGCCGTTTTGAAGGCATGGAAAATGTCGTTTTCCTGCATACCGGCGGAAGCGCTGCGTTGTTCGGATATCCCGACACATTTGATCTTCCCGACTATACCAACTGAAAACACTGAAGGAGCAAAAATATGTCAATGCTGAAAAATACCATTATCACCGCCTGTGTGGCGCTGGGGCTGGCGGCTACCGGAACTTCGGCGGCTTTCGCACAGGAAGGCGGCACGCTTGAAAAGATCAAGCAGAGTGGCGAGATTGTCATCGGCCACCGGGAATCCTCGGTTCCGTTTTCCTATCTGGATGACGCTCAGAAGCCGGTCGGTTATTCGATTGATCTGTGCATGAAGATCGTTGACGCTGTTTCGAAGGAACTGGGTCAGGACATCTCGGTCAAATACGTGCCGGTCAATCCGAAAACCCGGATCGCCCTGATGGCCAATGGCACGATTGATCTGGAATGCGGATCAACCACAAACAATCTGACACGCCAGGAGCAGGTCGAGTATCTGCCGACAACCTTCGTGACCGGTACAAAGCTGCTGGTGCGCAAGGACAGCGGAATTCAATCGGTTGCGGATCTGGACGGCAAAACCGTTGCGCTGGCTCAGGGAACGACCAATGAGCGGGCGATCAAAGCTGCTGTTGAAAAAGCCGGTATGGATGTCAAAGTGCTGCCTGTTCGCGATCTCGCCGAGGGTATGCTGTCTCTGGAAACCGACAGGGTCGATGCCTATTCCTCTGATCATATCCTGCTGTTTGGCCTGATTTCCAAGTCAAAAAATCCGGATGATTTCGTCGTTGTCGGCGATTTCCTGTCATTCGATCCTTATGCAATCATGGTGCCCCGGAACGACAGTGCCTTTGAATTGGTCGGAAAAAAAGCACTCGCCGAAGTGTTCCGTTCCGGTGAAATCTACGACATCTATGGAAAATGGTTTGACGATCTGGGCGTGCCTGCGGATGATCTGCTGAAAGCTGCGTTCACTCTGGGCGGTTTGCCAGAGTAAACAGCCAGAATAATTGACCATCAAACAGGCCGCCGGTCGGGATTTGACCGGCGGCCTTTTCCATAGCGCAAATCTTCATAGTGCAGATTCAGGGCGGGGCTGATGAACTACAATTGGAACTGGGGCGTTCTGTTCGAAGAGGAATATCTCGGCTGGCTGATCAGCGGGTTCTGGTGGACAATCAGCGTTTCTCTGAGTGCCTGGATCGTTGCCATTGTCATCGGCGTGCTTGTCGGCATCGGACGGACTGTACCGAACCGGTTCATCCGGGCAATTTCCGGTGGCTATGTGGAGCTGTTCCGCAACATCCCTTTACTGGTTCAAATGTTCATCTGGTACTTCGCCGTTCCCGAGCTTTTGCCGGATGATATGGGGCGCTGGATGAAGCGCGATATGCCAAACCCGGAATTCACCACAGCTGTGGTGGCACTTGGGCTTTACACCGCGTCGCGAATTGCCGAGCAGGTGCGTGCCGGTATTGAAACCGTTCCCGATGGCCTGAACGCGGCGGCGACAGCCCACGGGCTGAGCATCGCGCAGACATACCGCTATGTTCTGCTGCCGATTTCGTTCCGCCTCATCGTCCCGCCGCTGACCTCCGAATTTCTGACCGTGTTCAAAAATTCATCACTGGCACTGACCATCGGACTGCTTGAACTGACGGCGCAGAGCCAGCAGATCGCAGAATATACTTTTCAGGGCTTTGAAGCCTTTACCGCCGCGACCGTGATTTATGTGTGCATTGCGCTCGTCGTCACCCTCATCATGCAGGTGCTGGAACGCTATACGTCGATTCCCGGCTATGTCGGCGGGGATAATTAGGATGGGCGATTTTGATTTTGGCGTTGTCATCAATTCTCTGCCGTTTCTGTGGCAGGGGCTGCAACTGAGCCTGCTGCTGACGTTCCTGTCGATTTTGGGCGGAATTGTACTGGGAACATTACTGGCCCTGGCCAGAATGTCAGGTATTCTGCCGCTGTCTTTGGTTGCAGCAACTTATGTCAATCTGATCCGGTCGGTTCCGCTGATTCTGGTTATTTTCTGGTTCTATTTTCTGGTTCCGCTGTTGCTGGGGCGTCCGATCGGCGGGTTTTACTCGGCGCTGATCGCCTTTGTGCTGTTTGAAGCGGCGTATTACTCGGAAATCATGCGCGCCGGTATCCAGAGTGTGCGCCGGGGCCAGGTATTTGCCGGCCAGTCGACCGGCCTGAATTACTGGCAGATTCAGCGTTATGTCGTTCTGCCGCAGGCTTTTCGCAACATGATTCCAATTCTGGTCACCCAGGGGATCATCCTGTTTCAGGATACTTCGCTGGTGTTCGTTGTCAGCCTGCGTGACTTCATGACAGCTTCGTCCATTGTTGCGCGCACCGAGGGGCGGCTGGTGGAAATGTATCTGTTTGCCGCAATTGTCTATTTCGTAATCTGCTTTGCAGGTTCCCTGTATGTAAGACGACTCAAAAGCCGGATGGCCACATGATCGAAATTGAAAATATCAGCAAATGGTACGGCGATTTTCGTGTCCTGACCGATTGTTCTTCCGTAGTCAGCAAGGGTGAAGTGGTTGTTGTGTGCGGGCCTTCCGGCTCGGGCAAATCGACCCTCATCAAATGCGTCAACGGGCTGGAAGCCGTGCAGAAAGGCCGCATCTGTGTCGATGGCCAGGAAGTGACGGCAAAGGCTACCAATCTGACGCGACTGCGCTCACGCATCGGCATGGTGTTCCAGCATTTTGAGCTGTATCCGCATATGTCGGTTCTGGAAAATCTGTGTCTGGCTCAGGAAAAGGTCCTGAAGCGGTCGCGGGCAGAAGCGGTGAGCCGTTCGGAACAATTGCTGGAGCGGGTCGGGCTGTCGGACCAGGCGACGAAATATCCAAGCCAGCTGTCCGGTGGCCAGCAGCAAAGGGTGGCGATTGCCCGCTCACTGGCAATGGACCCGATTGCCATGCTGTTTGACGAGCCGACCTCGGCACTGGACCCGGAGATGATCAACGAGGTGCTCGACGTGATGGTCGGTCTGGCTCAGGAAGGCATGACGATGATGGTGGTGACCCACGAAATGGGCTTTGCCAAAAAAGTCGCCGACCGGGTTGTGTTCATGGATGAAGGCGCAATTGTCGAAGACCGCGAGACGGAAGCGTTCTTCTCTGACCCAAAAAGCGACCGGGCCAAAGACTTCTTGTCCAAAATTCTGAATCACTGACAGATTGCGGTCCGGTTGAGGCCGGCCTATTCATAGAAGCCAAGCCGCTCGTTGATGCTGTTGACGGCGAGCAGGCGGGCGCGGCTGTCGTGAGGTGCTGATCGGCTTTGTGCTGGGACCGATGATGGAAAAGTTTTTCCGGCGTACCATGCTGCTGTCGCGCGGCGACCCTCTTGTTTTTCTGGAACGTCCCGGCAGCGCCGCCCTGCTGGTCTGGGCTGTGCTGCTGGTTTGGGCCGTGCTACCCGGTCGCTCCCGCAGCGGGAAAAAAGCCACGCAAAAATATTCGGAAGTCACATTGGGGCGGTGTACGGCGAGCCAGATGGTTGGGGATCAGGTTGATAAGTGAACTTGCCTCAAGGCCGCGGCTGCTGATGGGGCCGGTTGCCGAGCAAATCCTGCAGGCGTGGCACAAAACGCGGCACGCTGGCGGCGTAACGCCGATAGATGTCGCCGAGTTCGGCTTCGACCTCGCGTTCTTCCCGCAGCGCCAGACCCCAATACATGACCAGCAGAATCGGGAACATGGCAAGCGTCAGGATCGTCGGCCACTGCAACAGAAAACCGATCAGAATCAGGACAAAGCCGACATATTGGGGATGGCGGATGCGGGCATAGGGCCCGGTCTGTGCCAGGGTTCCTTCCTGCTGCGCCCGATAGAGAACACGCCAAGCCGCCGAGAGCAGGACAAAGCCGCCGCCGATGAAGACAAAGCTGAGCAGATGAAACGGTCCGAAATGCGGATTTGCTTGCCATCCGAACAGCATTTCCGGCAGATGACCGGCATCATGCGCGAGCCAGTCAATATCGGGGTAATTGGTCTGCAGCCAGCCGGACAGGAAATAAATCGTCAGCGGAAAGCCGTACATTTCGCTGAACAGAGCGACAAGGAACGCACTGAACGCACTGAAGGAGCGCCAGTCGCGCTTTGTCCTCGGCTTGAAAAAGCTGAACGCGAACAGAATGAAGACTGCCGAATTGATGAAGACCAGAAACCACAGACCGTAGGAGGGCGTTTCCATGGTCAGTCTCGTCCGTCGGCATTCGGGTCGTCCTGCCGTTCAGCTTTACCCTGACTGCCCTTATCGCTCTGACTGCCCTGACTGCCGTGGCCGCCATGGCTGCCATGCATGAAAAAATGCATGCCGAGACAGGCACCCAGAATAAGGATCAGCGGCAAATAGCCGAGGATATGCGCCTCATGCTCGTCCCACAGCAGATAGCCGGCTGCACCAAGAAAGACCGCAAGACCCAGGCCATATCTGAATCTCAGGGAGTTGAAAAATCCGGGATCTCTGGTTTGAGGCATTGGAAATTTCCTGTCTGGGGTCAGTAATTCAACCACCACACTGCCGCGGCAGTGTGGTGGTTGCGGTGAAATGGAGCATCCTGCCTATATCCGCACTGACCGCAGCCGCAGCGCATTGCCGACCACCGACAGGGAGGACAGGCTCATGGCCGCAGCAGCAAAGATCGGTGAGATCAGGATGCCGAAGAACGGGAACAGAATGCCTGCCGCCACCGGCACACCAGCCGCATTATAGATCAATGCAAAGAACAGGTTCTGCTTGATGTTGCGCATGGTTGCCCGGGACAGGCGGCGGGCGCGGACGATGCCGTTCAGATCGCCCTTGACCAGTGTGAAACCGGCGCTTTCTATTGCCACGTCAGCGCCCGTGCCCATGGCGATGCCGACATCGGCCTGGGCGAGTGCGGGCGCATCATTGACACCGTCGCCCGCCATTGCAACCTTATGGTCGGCTTCCTGCAATTCCATGATGATGCGGGCCTTGTCCTGCGGAAGCACATCGGCGCGGATTTCATCAATCCCCAGCTTCGCTGCGACCGCTTTGGCCGTGCGTTCATTGTCGCCCGTGGCCATGACGATGCGGAAGCCCTGTTCGTGCAGCGCCTTCAATGCATCAGGTGTGGTTTCCTTGACCGGATCGGCGACGCTCACCAGGCCGGCGATCTGAGCGTTGACGACGACAAACATCACGGTTTCGCCTTCGTCGCGCCGGGCATTTGCGGTTTGCGACAATTCACCGCCATCAAGGCCGAGATCAGCAATCAGTTTTGCATTGCCAAGCGCGACCTGTTTGCCATCGACAGTTCCCGTGACACCCTTGCCGGTGACCGCTTCGAAATCTACAGCTTTGGCCAGGGTGACGCCCCGCTCTTCGGCACCGGCGACAATAGCTTCGGCCAGCGGATGCTCGGAGCCCAGTTCCAGGGTTGCGGCGAGGCGGAGAATTTCGGCCTCATCATGGCCGGCGACGGGCAGCACTGCAACGAGCTTCGGTTTTCCCATGGTCAGAGTTCCCGTCTTGTCGACAATCAATGTATCGACTTTGGCAAAGCGCTCCAGCGCTTCGGCATTCTTGATCAAAACGCCTGCCTGTGCGCCGCGGCCGGTGGCCGTCATGATCGACATCGGCGTGGCCAGCCCAAGGGCACAGGGACAGGCGATGATGAGCACGGCAACCGCTGACACCAGGCCATAAGACAGGGCGGGTGCCGGGCCCCAGATGGACCATGATATGAAGGCCAGAATCGCAATAATGATGACGGCCGGCACAAAACTGCCCGCCACGGAATCGGCCAGCTTCTGGATCGGGGCGCGGCTGCGCTGTGCGTTTGCCACCATCTCGACGATCTGGCTGAGCATGGTGTCAGCACCGACCCGTTTTGCCTCCATGATGAGGCTGCCGGTTCCGTTGATTGTCGCGCCGGTGACTTTTTCACCCTCGAATTTTTCCACCGGAATCGGTTCTCCGGAAAGCATCGATTCGTCAATCGACGAGCGACCTTCCACGACGACGCCGTCAACCGGAACCTTGTCGCCCGGACGCACGCGCAGCCGGTCGCCAACCTTGACGTGCTCAAGCGGAATTTCCTCTTCCTGTCCGTTTTCGCGAATGATTCGGGCGGTCTTTGCTGCAAGATCAAGCAGCGCCCGGATTGCAGATCCGGTGCGTTCACGGGCACGCAACTCCATCATCTGACCGAGCAGGACCAGAACCACGATGACCGCGCCGGCTTCGAAATAAACTCCGACATTGCCTTGCGGATCGCGAAAGCCGTCCGGGAAAATCTCCGGCATCAGCACTGCGATCACGCTGAAAATATAAGCCGCGCCGACGCCCATGGCGATCAGGGTGAACATGTTGAGATTGCGGGTGATCACTGATTTGACGCCGCGCACAAAAAACGGCCAGCCGGCCCAAAGAATAACCGGCGTGCCCAGAACAAGCTCGAGCCACAGCGTAGTGCGTTCACCAAAAAACTCGCGCACCACACCATAGCCGACATAAGGCGCCATCGTCAGCACCAGCAGCGGAATCGTCAAAACCGTGCCGACCCAGAAGCGGCGCGTGAAATCAACCAGTTCCGGGTTTGGTCCCTCATCGGCGGCGGGAATGCCCATTGGCTCCAGCGCCATGCCGCAAATCGGGCAGTCACCTGGCGCATCACTCACGATTTCGGGGTGCATGGGGCAGGTGTACTGGGTGCCTTCGGGCAGATCTTCCGTTTTAGCCTGCGCCGCGCCGGAGAGGTAAGACTCAGGATCAGCAGCAAATTTGTCGTGACATTTCTGCGAACAGAAATGATAGGTCTGGCCGCCATGTTGCAGGCTGGGCTTACCCTTATCCGGTTCCACTGTCATGCCGCAGACCGGGTCTTTCACAGTGCCCGCCGCGTCGGCGGCAGTGTGATGATGGTGATGATGATCGCTGTGATCGTGATGCTCGTGTTTGTTCATGGCCCTACCCGGCTTCTCCGTTTGATTTGTGGTGACTCGCGACCGTCACCGGCGGCGCAGCATTGCATTTTCGAATGAAGCTTCAGACGGGCCTGGCTCAAGCGCGTTACAGCAAAGGCCTGGCCCGAGACGAAGCGTTGCGGCCTCAGTCCGTGAGATGCCGCTTGCGATCGGTAAACTCTTCCTGATCAATCTCGCCGCGGGCAAAACGCTGCTGCAGGATATCAAGCGCTTTGTTGCGCTCGCTCGCCAGCGCTGCTCCCTGGGATGATCCAGTGCCAAGCCAGCGTACGGCAAACACGATTGCAACAATGAGAGCACCCCAGAACACAACCATCATCAGCGAACCAAACACCATATGGCCCCATCCCCAATCCGACGCGTAATGCCAATTTCTCGATCCGTCTGCCGGTATCTGAGCCAGAGCTGGCAGCGAAACCAGAGTTGCGGCCAATGCCGGGAGGGCCGTGTTTATGCGTATTTTCATGTCAGTCTCCATCGCCCGGCGGTAACGGCGGGCATCCGTGAGCCGATAGTCACCCGGTCAACCCGGAAACGGCTTATTCTTAAGACGGATTGCGGGCTGCAGCGTTACAGAGCGGCTGCGGTTGGGAGCGTCATTTTTTCGCATTCGCTGACGCTGAGAAGGATGGCACCAGCCCGGAGGCATATTGTTGTGGTGCAGACAGAAACGTGTCGTGACAGGCTTTGGAGCAGAAAAAATAGGCCCAGTCCTCATATTCGGCTTGCGCCATCGCATGTTCGAGCGCCAGTTCCTTGCCGCAGACCGGGTCTGTCACAAAGAACGCCTTGTCGGGTCCAAGACCGGCCATCAGTGAAACACCATGCCTTGAATATGAAACCCGGCATCGACATAAATGGTTTCTCCGGTGACAGCGCTCATATAGTCGCTTGCCAGGATCAGTGCGGTACGGCCCACTTCAGATGCTTCCACCGTGCGGCGCAATGGTGCGCTGCGTCTGGTCTCGTTGAGCAATTCGTCAAAATGCTGGAGGCCGGAGGCTGCCCTTGTGGCCACTGCGCCAGCGGAAATCGCATTGACGCGGATTGATTTTTTGCCGTGCTCATGCGCCAGATAGCGCACCGAGGCTTCGAGCGCTGCCTTCACCGGCCCCATCACATTGTAATGGTCGACGACTTTTTCAGCACCGTAAAAGCTCAGGGTGATGAGACTGCCACCCTTGTCCATCAGCGGTTCGGCCAGTTTCGCCATCTGGATGAATGAGTGGCAGGAAATCAGCATGGACTGGGCGAAGCCGTCAGCCGAGCAGTCGGTCAGCCGGCCATGCAGGTCTTCCTTGCGCGCCCAGGCGATGGAATGAAGCAGGAAATCCAGCCGGCCCCATTCCCGCTCGATTGTTTCGAACACAGTTTCCAACTGGCCCGGCCTGGAAACGTCGCAAGGCAGCAGCAGCGAGCTACCGGCCTCGCGGGCCAGCGGTTCGACAAAGGGCTTTGCTGTGTCGTTGAGATAGGTAATTGCCAGTTCGGCTCCGGCGCTTGAGAAATGCCGGGCCGCCGACCAGGCCAGGCTGTGTTCGTTGGCAATGCCGACAATGAGACCTTTGCGGCCTTTCAGATCGATGATTTCCATGATCGCATGAACTCCTTTCGCGCAGGGAGGGTTAAGTGGGATTCTTCACGACGTGGCCGTGCCGTGGCGGCACCATACGCAGTCACAGGCTACATGGTCGCAGCTCTGATCGCTGAGTGGCGTCCGGTAACGCCATGCTGCCAGTGGATAGATGAGCCGGGTCAGAAGCGAAGGCTGGTAAAGCCGCCTCAGCTTATGCGTGGTATCGGAACGGCTGAGCCCGCGCAGTGCCCAGCGGCGTGCACGCGCCCCGGTACAGTTGAAGATAAAGCGGTTGCTGACACCGGTTCTGAGCACCGGCAAAAATTCCCGGCGCCAGAGCTGCGTGTAATCAGTTCCTGCGAGCAGACTGCGGGCGGCCAGAATGCCGGAACGCAGGGCATAACGCATACCGAAACCCGCCAGCGCATCCTGAAATCCTGCCTGCTCGCCGATGACCGGATGCCCTCCCTGAACCGCAGTACGCGGCAGGCGGAAATTGGCGTAACCGCCGAACGGCCTGGGATTGTTCATTTTGAGCCCTGCCTTCTCGCCGAAGAAATCCACTGTGCGCTCGACATACTCGGCTTGCCGCTTGAAGCCGGTGAACATGCAGCTCGCCACTGTGCCCTGTCCGCCCCGGATCAGGAGATAGGCATAGCCGAGCGGCGCAAGCCGATCATCAAAGGCCATCCAATTGCCGTCCGGCCTGTCGGTTTCGAAGACATAGCCGACAGCGATGGCGTCTGCAGTCCTTGGCCCGATCGCAAGAACGGTTGATTGTTGCGAATTCGTGACCCGGTCGCCAAACCGGACCTCGGCACCGGCGGCGACAGCCTGTTTGAGGAGATCGGACTCAAGGCAGCCATATTGGCTGCCGCGGCGCGTCAGATAATACAGCGGCCGGTCACCGTGGATGGGGTAGGCTACGCCCCAGGCATCGAAGGCGATGCCGTCATAGACCGGATGACAGTCGAAGCTGCTTTCGATGCCGGCGGCCTGCAACTCGTCGAGCACATCCTGATCGTCGCTCCAGTTTTCCAAACCCTGAAAATCACCGTGGAACCGGCTTCCGACCGTTTCGTGCCATTCGTGCAGAATGACCCGCCGGCCGGCGCGTGCCAGAACGATGGCACAAGCAAGACCGGCGGGACCCGCGCCAGCAATGGATACCGGCTCGTCCTGCAGTCGGCTCTCGCTGTTTCGGCCGGCTTCCTGCCTCATTTAAACACCCATTCAGTCATGAAACGCTCATATAAGCTGCACTGCTGGTGCCCTCCGCCGGGCAAGCTGGTTCAGACACCGATCGGACAACAGGCGGATTCGGCCTGAGCCGCGCAATGGATGACGGCTTCCGGTTCTTCGGTTCGTTGTTGCGGTGGTGCCGGCCGGTGCATCAGAACGGCAAGTGCCAGCGCTGCCAGCCTCGCGGAGGGCGGACCGGCCCGCGAATTCAGCACCACGGGCACGGACAGTCCCAGAACAATGCCCGCAGCGGTGGCTCCGGCCAGATATTCGAGATTTTTCGCCAGAATGTTGCCGGATATGAGATCCGGCACCAGCAGGATATCAACATCGCCCGCCACTTCGGAGACGATGCCCTTTTCGCGCGCCGCAGCGGCCGAGATCGCATTGTCGAAAGCCATCGGCCCGTCAATAATTGCGCCACTGATCTGCCCGCGCTGCGCCATTACGGCAAGGCTGGCAGCATCAAGGGTCGAGGTGATCGCCGGGTTGACCGTCTCAACTGCAGATAGCACGGCAACCTTGGGTGTGGTGGTGCCAAGATGGTGCAGCAGGGCGACGGCGTTCTGCAGAATCTGTTGTTTGGCGGTGAGGTCCGGCGTGATGTTTATGGCCGCATCGGTGACCGCGAGCAGCTTTGGATAAGACGGGATATCAATCATGAATACGTGGCTGACCCGCTGGCCGGGTATCCGCAAACCGCGTGTTGAATCCAGCAGCGCCCGCATCAGAATATCGGTGTGAATATATCCTTTCATCACCGCATCAGCGTCACCGCTGCGAACCAGATCGACGCCGGCCCGTGCTGCTTCAGCTTCACTGTTCGCGGCGATGATCGTCTCGCGTCGGATGGTCAGACCGATCTCTTTGGCACCGGCAAGAATGGCATCAGGATCACCGATCAGCCGGGGCACAATCAGGCCGAGCGATGTGGCTTGTTTGATTGTCTGCAGGACCAGCGCCTGATCGGCAGCGACCACGGCGACGCGGATCGGCGGACGGGTTTTGGCTCGGTTCAGCAGATCATCGAGCGTCGTCGCTGCTTTGGAATGTGTTCTAGCCATAATTTTGCGCCTTTCCGGCAATTGACGCTGCCCGGAGCAGGTTTTGTGCGTGGCGCGCGATGACAAGTTCCTCGTCGGTCTTGAAGGCTTCGATCAGAACGGGACTGCCATCGGCTGATACGACACGCTGTTGAGCCACGTTGCGGCCGGCATCCAGTGCAAGTCCGAGATAGTCCAGCCCATCGCAAATCCGCGCGCGAATCTCCGGCGAATTGGCACCGATCCCACCGGTGAAAACCAGCCGGTCAAGGCCGCCAAGCGCAGCCGTCAGACCCGCCAGATGGCGGCGTGCATGATGACAGAAGAAATCAATCGCTTCGGCTGCTTCCGCCATGTCGGGACGGGCCAGGAGATCCGCCATATTGCGGCTGAGGCCCGACAGGCCGAGCAAGCCGGACTGGCGATACAGAATGTCCTGCAATTCCTCCGCGGAGACCTGCTGTTCGATCATGAGATGCATCAGGATGCCGGGATCAAGATCGCCGGGGCGTGTGCCCATGGGCAGGCCGGCAAGGGTGCTGAAGCCCATCGAGGTTTCGACACTGCGGCCATTCACAATCGCTGCCATTGAGGCGCCATTGCCAAGATGAGCGACGATGATTCGCTCGGCGGCGGCGATATGGTCGCTGCGCCGGCGCATGTCTTCAACGACATATTCATAGGACAGGCCGTGAAAGCCGTAACGCCGGATGCCGTTGTCCAGAAAACGACGGGGCAGACCCGTCATCCGGGCGACGCGGGGTAACTCATGGTGAAACGCTGTATCGAAGGCGGCGATCTGAATGAGATCGGGCCGGCGCATGCGCACTGCTGCGATGCCGGCAAGATTGTGCGGCATATGCAGCGGTGCCAGCGGGATGAGACGCTCAAGCCGGGCTTCCAGTTCCGGCGTGAGCAGCAGCGAGCAGTCGCAATCCTCGCCGCCATGAACAATGCGGTGGCCGACAGCAACAAGCTCGTGCGGCATGGCCTGCCGCCCGATCCAGTCCAGCAGCCGGTCGAGAGCTGCAACATGATCGGGGACAGGCAGGTTCTCTTCGACAAGAATTGCGCCATTGATGTCAGCCGCCGTAAAACGCCCGCTGCCAGAACCAATGCGCTGGAATGCGCCTGACCAGACCCTGCGGGGCTCGTCCGGTACCAGATCGAACAATGCGAATTTGACACTGGAGGAGCCGCTGTTGAGGACCAGCAATTTTCCGTTTGAGACCATGATTATTCACGCCTTCCGTGAACTGGCGCTGTAGATAACGGGCCAATTATTTTTGGGCCGAGTTTCCGTAAAGCAGAAGAAACAGCTGCTCATAGGCACTGTCGCGGGCAATTCGAGCGCTTTCCACTGCCTCGGAAATCTGCTCAATCACCTGACGTTCTTTGCGGTTGAGCGGATGGTCTTGCGGCAGAGGCGTCCTGTTCACAGCGACGCCTTTGGCCAGCAGCGCAACGACATTCATCCAGGGATTGAATGATTCGGCAAACAGGTAGCGGCTGGTTCGCATCGGATGCAGCCATTTCAGCGCTTCGGCGCTCCACGGATTGGCTGCCGCCTGTACCCACGGACTGACCATGCTGCGATAAAACGCTTCACCGGCTTTGGATACGTCCTCGACCCGCTCAAAGGCCTCGGTCTGCTGTGGAAAACTGAGGTCTTCAACCTGACGTTCCTCAAAGTGGACGGCAAATTGCGATTTGTGACAGTCAGGGTCGCCGCTGGGATTGTCGATCTTCATTTCATACAAGCCGGGCTCAAGTGTTTCGATCTCCTCGAGACTTCCAAGAATTGCCCGGTGTTCCAGACGCGCAACTTTGGCCGAAACGAAGATGCCGAGATGGCCGACATGGGGGTTTGTCAGATAGACAATGCGCTGCCCGGCCTTTTTAAGATCGTCGGTGTCTTCATAGACTGCCGGAATCCATCCCAGAGCCTGGTGCGGCGGGGTGATATTGTCGCCATAAGAGGCGAAAATCACCAGCGGATTGCGGATGCTGCGCAGATCAGCCACGCAATCCTCGTGAATCGGCATAAGTCCCTTTTCCAGCTTGTTGCCGATGAACAGATTTTCCACGATCGAGACGATTTCCTCACGACTCAGAAAATAGAATCCGTTCCACCAGCGCTCGAATTCCAGAAAGCGCTCGCGTTCGGTATCAATCCGGCTGAACAGATTGGAATATTTCTCCCAGATGGCTTTTTCCGGTTTCAGATTCTCGAAATTCTGAGCCAACCAGGCGCCGTCAAAGCGGCCATCGCCAAGATCGGCGATCAGGTGGGCGAGCCAGGAACCGCCAAGCAGACCACCGGAAATACGCATTGGATTGACCCCGGCCTCGCCTGCCCAATAGGACAGCGGCGAGCCGTTGAGCACGGCAGGGCCGACAAGTCCCTTACAGTCGGCGGACAACAATGTCACTGCCCAGCCAGCCTGGCAGTTGCCGTAGAGCACAGGTGCCATGCCGGAATGGCGGGTGGAAACCTCTTCCGCAAAGCGTCTCAGCGCATGCAGCACGTCAGCCAAAGTCTGCCCCGGCGCCGGCTCGGGAAAAAAGATGACAAAATAGGTCGGATGGCCTTCATGCAGCGCCATGCCGACTTCCGAATCGTGTTTGAATCCGCCAATTCCCGGCCCGTGCCCGGCGCGTGGATCGATCACGATGACGGGCGGCTTGGCGAGATCGACACAATCCTCCCAGCAATCTTCACCCACTTCGCTGACACGCAGCAGCGCATAATTTGCCGGATGCTCGAATTGGCGGGCATCGAGGATGGTTTCATATTTGAAGTCAAGCAGCGGCGGCAGGCCGGCCCGCTCATGTTCCAGCATGTTGTCAGCGCGCTGGCGCATTGTATCCCAGAACAGAATGGACCGCTGCCAGTAGTCCAGCTGGTAATCGAGAACCTCAGTGGCAGTGATGCCGGAATTCGGGCCAGATTCTGAGCCAGTCGTGGGGCCTTGTGCTGGGGAAGGTTCTGCCGCAGGGCTAGGTTGCGCAACAAAGGGCTGGGCGACAGAAGCATCGGCAATGTTCAAGGCCGGGCGCTGGTTGTGGCGGGCAGTGATCTTTTTTCTAGTACTGATTGTCATGACCGGCCTTTCTTGGCGCTGCGCGCAGCAAAGAAATTGTAAAGTGGTCCGAATATGAGAGCGATATACCAGCCATAGGCAAAGCTCTCGACCAGACCAAGCAGGAAGCTCGGCCAGCTGAGCCAGGTGAAGCCGGGCAGCAATTGCAGCCAGCCCTGATACATCGCCTGGCCCGGAAACAGGAGATCAAACAGGACACACAGGGTAAAGGTAATGGCAAGGAACAGGCCAAGGCTTGTACCAAGGGCAATCACCGGGATCCGCAGCGTGGCCTGAACCGGCAAAACGGTGCCGAATGGCGGGGCGCTCGCGGAGGAAAGACTGGCGTCAGACATGACGATTCTCCAATTGAGGTTGTGGGGTACTGGCTGCGGCACCGACATAGAGCTGGGGCGCAGCTTCGAAAATCTCGCGGCACTCGCGTGAACAGAAATAATAGACACTGCCGTCATGGACGCTTGGCTTGGCGATGCTGGTGTGGACGGTCTTGCTGCAGACGGGATCAAGGTCCGTTTTCGGCGGAATCCAGCGCAGACCTTCCGCTCCTTGCGGCTCTCTCTGGTTCCCGCCATCGCGGGAACTGCCGTGACTTTGTCCCATAATGTGCGAACCGCCGCCGAACCGCAGCATCACAAAAATGACCGCGGCCCAGACCAGAAAGTAAAACAGTGCGCTCATAGCTCTGGCTGTGGCTTGTATCCGTCCGCAGCTTTTCCTGTTGAGACCGTGCCAGCGCGTTTTGCGGTGGTTTTCGCAACGGCGCTGCCGGCTGTTTTGTTTTCCGGCTTTGCGGCCACTTCCTTGCCCTTGCCGCCACAGCATCCGGCATGATTTCCTGTCTTCCCGTCGGGAGTTTTCCCCTTGGCGGCGTCGTCCGTTATTGCGGACGCTTCGTGCATCACTGCGCTACAGCATTTGGACGTGACGTCTGCAAGTTCTCCGGCCTGGTCTGCAAGCGCACTGAACAGCTCACGATAGGCTTCGTTCTGTCGTTCAAAGATGGTTGCCGGGTCGAGCAGGGCATCGCTGCGCCCGGTCGTGGCCGCGGATTTTTCTGCCGCTGTGTTGAAGAATGCCACCTGACGCTCGGTGATCGACTGGGCACTGTTGAATATCAGCTCCACCATGTGCCGGATCGCCTCGATATTGCGCAATTGCAGCTCTGTCATGGCTTGAAGATCAAGTCCGCGAAACCGCAGAACGGCGGGGCTTGGCGTTGTTGAAACGGGCATTTTTGAAGAGTTTGTATCAGGCATGGCCGGCTCCTTTGGACAATTCATCTGATCAATTCTGTTCATCTGATCGATTTTGGGCGGTCCGGAGTGGCACGCCATAGCGGGTTGAGCCCTCCGAACGTATTACCAGTCAGACGGATGAGCAGTATCTTCGTTACAGCCAGGATTGGCGATTTTTACCCCGCACCCACTTGGGCGCCGCCGCGAAAGGCAGCACTTCTTCTCGGCTGCTTGATAGGAAAATCCGGCAAACGCTGGCAGCCTCCAGAGGACTTTCAGGCCAACCTATGGATAAATGCAGTGTATGCTGATGGAATTCCTGCATCACAGCATGGATAGCAGGGTATTGCATATTGCGGACTTTTTTCCAGGGTATCTTGCATCCGGGCATTGATTCAGTGCCGCGACATGTGCAGATTAGGGGTGCTGGCAGGATGGATGTCTTTGTCTGGCGGAACCGGTGGCCACCTTGCCAACAAGCCAGCGTTGCTGCCGATCAATTACTGTAACGAACGGCTCTAGCTGCCGTCTTATGGTTGATTAATTCGGAAACGGTTCAGCAACGTCAATAAATTTTGTGTGAAACCGTAGTCAAGATCAATATTTTGAGTAAAGTGATATTGTAAACCGGTAAATCTCGAGACGGAGACAAGATTATGTGGGCCAAATTTTTGTCATTTTTTCTGTCCCGCCTGATAAAACGGGGCAGTCTCGTTGTTGTACCCCTTGACGGGCCGTCCATGCGGTTCGGGGAACCTACCGCATCGCCAGTGACCGTGCGGCTTCATGCGCGATCATTACACCGCAAGCTGCTGATCAATCCCGATCTTGCCCTCGGTGAGGCCTATATGGATGGCACGCTGACCGTCGATGAGGACGATCTTTATGGATTGATCCGGTTGCTGGTAGTGAATCTGGCGCGCCAGCCCGACGTTTGGCACTATCGTTGGCTGGCGCGGGCGCGCTGGCTGTATCGCGGGCTTGCGCAGTTCAATCCCGCTGAGCGGGCGCAACGCAATGTGGCGCATCATTACGATCTGTCGGGCGCACTTTACGATCTGTTTCTGGACGAGGATCGGCAATATTCCTGTGCCTATTTCCGCCACCCCGAGGACAGTCTGGAGACCGCTCAGGAGAACAAGAAAGCGCTGATTGCCACCAAGCTGCTGCTGGAACCCGGTCAAAGGGTGCTTGATATCGGAAGCGGCTGGGGCGGCCTTGGGCTTTATCTGGCAGGTGAACACGGAGCCGAGGTTACAGGCGTTACGTTGTCACGGGAACAGCACCGGATCGCCGAGCAACGCGCCGAGGCTACCGGACTTGCCAATCTCGCCCGATTCCGCCTGGAAGATTATCGCAAGGTTTCCGGCCGTTTCGACCGGATTGTCTCGGTGGGCATGTTCGAGCATGTCGGCGTTCCCCATTACAAGGAATTCTTCGATGTGCTGGGGGAGCGGCTTTCCGATGACGGGGTCGCGCTGCTGCATACTATCGGCCGTGCCGATGGCCCCGGTGCAACCAATCCCTGGATCGCGAAGTATATTTTCCCCGGCGGCTACAGCCCTGCGCTGTCGGAAGTTCTTGCCGTGATCGAGAAGTCCGGCCTGTATGTCACCGATATTGAAGTCTGGCGTCTGCATTACGCAGACACGCTGAGGATCTGGCGCGAACGGTTCGAGGCGAATCTGGACGAAGTGCTGAAGATTTATGATGAGCGGTTCTGCCGGATGTGGCGCTTTTACCTGATTGCCAGCGAAATGGCGTTCCGCCACAACGGTCATGTGGTTTTCCAGATTCAGATTGCCAAAAAGCAGGATGCCGTGCCGCTGACACGCGATTATCTGATCAGCGGCGAGACGCGGAGGCGAGCCGTCGACCATGCTGCCTGATCAGCGCCGGGTCACCCGGCTCTGATCGGCTTCTATGGTTGATGCCGTGAGGATCGTGCCTTTCCGCAGTTTCAGTGACCGCCCTGGTCGCCTTTGCCTGTCCACTGTGACAGGAAGACCCGTTCATAGGCAAACACTGCGGCAATGAAACCGGCAGCGATGACGACGATCATCGGATCGGATTGCAACTTCATGCCGGCAAACACCACCAGCACCACCAGATCCAGAGTGATTGCTGCAAGCAACACCCAGCCTTTGGCACCGATTTCAGTGCGCAGACGACGGAACACGCCCCAGTGAATCAGAATATCCATGATCAGGTAGAAAAATGCCCCAAGTGACGCAATCCGGCTGAGATCGAAAAACACCGTCAGAATTGAGGCAATCACCACAGTATAGACAAGGGTATGGTCGCGGATCGGGCCGGACATGCCAAAATGGCGGTGTGGAATCATCTTCATTTCGGTGAGCATTGCCAGCATGCGCGAGACGGCGAATACGCTTGCAATCAGGCCGGAGGCTGTGGCCACCACTGCCAGCGCGATGGTGAAGTAGAAGCCATAGGCACCGAATGCGGGCGCTGCTGCTTCTGCCAGCGCATAATCCTTGGCGGCGATAATCCGGTCCAGCGACAGGCTGGAGCCCACCCCGAATGCGACCAGCAGATAGACCACGACACAGATCGCGATGGAAATAATGATGGTGCGTCCGACATTTTTATGCGGATCAACGATCTCGGCACCGCTGTTGGTGATTGTGGTAAAGCCCTTGAACGCGAGAATTGAAAGCGCGATTGATGCAGTGAACCCTGCAATCGGGATGGATTGCGAGGCACCGGATGCCGGCTGGAAGGTAAAGCCGCTGGCGGCCAGCGCTGCAATGCCGAAGATGGCGATGCCGCCGATTTTCAGAAACGCCATGATCAGCGAGAAAAGGCCAATGGAGCGGTTGCCGGATATGTTGATAATATAGGCAAATATGATCAGCGCGACGCCAAGCACGGGCACGAGAATATCGTTGGCTGCCAGATCGAATGGTCTGAGAAGATAGGTGCCGAAGGTTCTGGCAACGAGGCTTTCATTGATCACCATCGACAGGGCCATCAGCAGCGAAGCCGCCGCTGCGATGGCGCCCGGACCATAAGCTTTCTGCAGGATCATCGCGATCCCGCCCGCAGAGGGAAAGGCGTTCGACATTTTCACATAGGTGTAAGCGCTGAAGGCGGTTACAATCCCGCCTGCAATGAAGGAGAGCGGAAACCACGGCCCGGCCAATTCCGCAATCTGTCCGGTCAGCGCAAAAATTCCCGCGCCGATCATCACACCCGTGCCCATCGAAATGCCGCCCAGCAGGCTGATGCTGTTTTTCTGATATTCAGATTTCATTATTTATTCTCACTGATTTTAGGATTTTGCTGAGGTTCGTAAGGATGCCGGTTCGACACAGGTCTGCCAGGCCCAGAGCTGACTCATCGCCATATAGGTGAACGAGCCTGACCAAGCGATCAGAAGCAGACCGTTCAATGCCTCTACGCCGGTGATGAACCGCAGATGCTCTGAGGGAAATATATCACCAAGCCCGAGCGAAGTGTAACTCACAATCGAAAAATACAGATAATCGAGCGATCCGGTTAGTTCTCTGCCGTTGAAACTGCCGAGCGCGAGCAGACCCTCTCCATGTTCAAATGCAACTGCATACACTCCAATTACAACGAGATGAGTGGCAAGTGCCATCAGGACAATGACAAAAATGCGTAAGTTCGAGCGCATCGGGATGTTGGCCATCCCGCTCGACATCCAACGCAAGGCCACATAATGAATCGGAAACGTCACAACTACAAGTGATACGGCCATCAAAACGGCAACAAGCATCTCCGCCTTCCTTTCCAATGAGATGTTTATTTCCAAATGCAAAAGACCGAGCCTGCGGATTCGGAAGAATCCGCAGGCTCGCGGCTTACAGACAATTTGAAGTTTCAAGATTGTTTTACACTGATGGAAAGTCAAGCCAGCCAAACAAGACAATCGTCAAGACGGTTGTTTTGCTGCGTCAGATGGATCGGACATTCATAAAACGGACTCCAGAGCGAGGGCGATTCCCTGTCCACCGCCAATGCAAAGGGTGACAAGGCCCCGATTGACGGCATCACGCTGCATCGCGTGCAGCAGTCGCGTTGTCAGGACAGCGCCCGTAGCGCCGATCGGATGGCCATGAGCGATGGCGCCGCCTTCAACATTGACGATCTCTTCCGGCAGGCCGGTTTGGCGTATCAACGCCACGGCAATGGCGGCGAAAGCCTCGTTGATTTCGACGCGGTCGAGATCGTTGATGCTCCAGCCAGCGCGTTGCAGCGCCTGCTGAATGGCGGGCACAGGGCCCAGACCGAACAGCCCCGGTTCAACCGCGCCGACACCATAGGACACCAGCCGTGCCAATGGCTGGAGGCCGTTTTTCGCGGCCCAGTCAGCGTCAGCGACAATCATCGCAGCCGCACCGCTGTTCAACCCCGGCGCATTGCCGGCGGTGATGGTGCCATCCTTGCGGAAGGCGGGTTTGAGTTTGCCCAGACTGTCAAGGCTTGTATCCGGGCGGTTGTGTTCATCGGTGTCAAATACAGTCTTGGCGTTGCGCGACTTGATTTCAACCGGGACGATTTCCTGTTTGAACCGATCTGCGGCCTGCGCCTCGGAGAAGCGCCGCTGCGACCGTTCCGCCCAGCGGTCCTGATCTTCGCGGGAAATGCCGGCCTGGATGACCAGATCTTCGGTGTGCCAGCCGGAATGCTCTCCGGAAAAGGCATCGTTGAGACCGTCATGCAGCATGCTGTCGTAAATCCGGGCATGGCCCATCCGATAACCCCAGCGGCCGTTCTGCATCAGGTATGGCGCCTGGTCCATGTTCTCCATGCCGCCGGCAATCGCGCAGTCAACATGACCGAGCATGACTTCCTGGGCCGCAGAGGCAATCGCCTGAGCGCCGGAACCGCAAACCCGGTTGACGGTCATGGCTGGCACGTTCACCGGAATTTCCGCACCAATGGCCGCCTGGCGTGATGGATTCATTCTCGTGCCTGCCTGCACCACCTGACCCATGATCACTGTCTGGACCTGCGAAGGATCAAGGCCGGATCGTGCGACCGTCTCCCGGATCACCGTCGCGCCGAGTGCGACGGTCGGGATGTCCTGCAAAGCGCCTTTATATGTGCCGATTGCGGTGCGAACGGGGGAACAAAGTACGATCTGTCTGTGGGTCATGGATCTGTCGTCCTTGATTGCGCGCCAGGCGCTCTTTTTTGTCGTGTTCAACCACCAGCCGGGGGAGGCGCATTGGCTTTGCGGGAGCACCAACCTGGACTGGTGAGCCTGATAATCTGAAAGACGCTTGACCGTTGAATCTGTTACAGCCGAATGGTCCGCAGCCTGCCTGGAAGTTTGACCGCTCCGCCATTTAACTGGCGTCTTGTTGCGGTGTTTGAAAAAATTGTAACGATCAGCTTTTGTTTGGCGTCTCTATAAGACCCGGAACTCCAGGTTTTGGCCTGAAGTGCATAGGGCGAGGGAAAATCGGAATTTGTTAGGTGATAAAGTGGAATGCAAAACCTGTGCCGCCTGGGACGCAGACATGATCAGGTGCAGTCTTGACAGCCCTGATGGTTCAGCAGATCGGCAAACCTTGCAAAACAGACCGTGTCAATGTGATCCAAATGCAGAAAAAGGTCAGGCGGATTGCTGTTGCACCGGATCAGCTTCGGCGATGAATGGGCAAGGCGGTGACAAAAATGATTATCGGGAAAATGGTCATCTGAATGCCGCAGATGCGGATGACTTTGAAGATGATGAACTGGAAGCAATTCTGCGGGAATCCGTCGGCACGCTCATCGCATTGCTTGACCCGGTTCATGGCGAACCGGTCCGGCGTGCGGAAATACTTGGTCAGTCGCCCTCCCAGATTGCTGCCGAAATGAAGCTCAGCGAGAGCGAAGTCACAAAGCGCCTGCAGGCCGGCCGCCGCAAGCTGCTTCATCTGGCCATGTTAGCGCTGCATCCGACCCTGCAGGAATAGAGCATAGCCGGTTTGAATGTAACTGAATTGCTTTGGCCCCGAGCGCTGCAAAACCCGAAAAGCGGCGGCGTTTTCAGTTTTTCCGGATGGCTGGTGCGACATAAATTGGCGGCGGGACCGCGTGATGCAAATGAATTGACTCAGATCAAAGACCAACCGGTGAACACCCGGCTATTGCATTAGCCATGCGACGCCCCTAACGCCCCCGTGATTCGATCAAGTGGAATGTGGCAGAGATGGTTGTTTTGAATAGCCGGACCACCTCGTGCCAGGGACATGTTGCTGAGTTGAAACAATGTGCGGTTCTTCCCGTATCCCGAACCGAGTTCAAGGAGATTATCGATGATTGCAGCGCAAATCCAGCAGGCTAAAGCGGATAGGACACCTGATGAAGTAGTGCAGGGCAAAGCGCCGGTGCGCCCGGTCATCGAGACCGCTCTGACCGAAAATCATCAAGCCTTTTTGCGGTTTCTCACCCGCCGTCTTGGTAATCGCAGCACGGCAGAGGATGTGCTTCAGAATTTCTTCCTGCGCGCTGTCAGAAAAGCCGACGAAGTCAGAGACAGCGACAGTGTGATTGCCTGGCTTTACAGTGTGCTGCGCTCTGTGTTGATGGATCATTATCGCAGCGAAACGGCGCGAAAACGCCGCGAAGAAGCATACGTGCAAGAGCAATTGCTGTTTGGCGATCAAAGTGAGGACATGCCGATGGAAGACAGTCTGTGCAAGTGTTTCCATAAGCTCATTTCGGAGCTTCGCCCGGACTATTCGGAAATTCTGCAGCGGATCGATCTGGCGGGGGAATCCCGTGAGGCTGTGGCCGCAGATCTTGGTATCTCTCCGACAAATGCCAGAGTGCGGCTGCACCGCGCCCGGCAGGCCTTGCGCAAGGAACTGGAAAATTCCTGTGGCGGTTGCTGCGAAAAGAGCTTCCGCGATTGCAGTTGCGGGCACGGCAAGCATAATTCTGACCCGGCGCAGGAAAGTCATTCCTGTCTGCACTGACATTCTGGAAATCTGCTCGGGTTGTAACTTGAGCAGATTTCAAGAGTCGGTCGCGTTCTGCACATTTTGCAGTTTTTTCGGCATCCAGGCTGGCAGAATGTGTAGTTAATGCCAGCTGGTGGGCGGTGTCAGACAGAAAGAGGTTGCTGATCCGCCGGGGAGCCGGTCCGGGTGCAATGACGGTCGCAGGAACAGTCGTCATACCCTGCTTGACAACATGTCCCACAATGCTTTTGCAGGGCGGAGCCGATCGCCAGCCGCGCCCGGTGAAGCCGGACCCGAAGATTCTGCTGCGTGATGTCCAGATCGGCACCGACTTGATCGCGAGGCTCCTCCAGGAAGTCGATCCGCATTACCAGTTCGGCGTATTCGGGCCGTAAACCCGACACCAGCCCGCGTATGCACTTGCATATGGCTTCATCGTTCCCCACAGCAATGTGAGGTTCCTCCAGTACCTGTTTCTCCTGAGTGTAGCTGGCAAGGCCGCGCCGCCGCACCGCGTTCCTGCGGTAGTGATCTATCAACACCGAGCGCAGCACTTTGTATAGCCAGCCAATCGCGCTGCGGTCATCCCTCAGTTCAGTTCCGCTTTGCATTACCCTGAGGCAGAAATTCTGCAGGACGTCCTCCGCCGCGGCTGGGTCTCCGACCCGGCGCAGCAGATATGTCAGGAAGTCGCGATAATGTGCCTTCAGGGCTGCTTCGATTGCAGGCGTCATGGAATTGGAGGCGTTATCGGCCTCTGGTCTATGAGGCCGATTTTGAACGGAAACGGACTTGTCAGCGCACATCTGCTGTCACCTTCTGTGAAACAATTTGTATATATGTATGGTTGAGATCTGGTTGCCGTGCTTTGATTTGAGTCAAGTCGACACAGGACCTTTTGAAGGGGGTGAAACGGCCGGCGGCGCGACGCCTTTCCGGGTCACCAGAACGACACCGATGATTGCCAGCACGATTCCTGCAAGTTTCAGCAGACCCAGAGATTCGTCGTAAAACAACACACCCATTGTCAGACCGAAAACCGGGATGAGAAAGCTGAAAGCATTGGCTTGATTGAGCGGCACTTCACTCAACACCGACATCCAGACAACGTAAACCAGTGCTGATCCGAACACGGCAAGTATCAGCAGGACCGTAATAAAGGTGAATGTCCACTGAATTGCAGTGGGATCTTCGGTCAGGCCTGCGGCAATGGCCAGCGGGATGCTGCCGATCAACAGTTGCAGGCCCATCGCCATGAACGGATCGACCTGGCCGGCAATCTTCTTGATCATGACATTGCTGACAGTAATGCCGAGTGCCGCAAGAATGATATAGGCAACGCCAATCAGGTAACTCTCCCCGCCACTGGAAAACATTGCCGGTGCAGCGATGACAACGATCCCGAGAAAGCCGATAAAAAGGCCCGATTTACCAATCAGGCTCAGGCGCTCACCCAGCACAATTCCGCCAAGCCCAGCTGCCAGCAAAGGCTGGGTGTTGGCAATCACCGTGGCAATACCCGGCGAGACGAATTCTGCGGCGTGAAACATGCCGAGAAAACCCAGACTGGTAGCTCCGACACCCATGATGGCAAGCGTTTTCCACATTGCAGCGCTGCGCGGAAACGGGCGGCCAAGAGCACGCGCCAGCCCGATCAGGACAAGCCCGGCGAGAGCCGCGCGCAATGTCGCAAAACTCAGATGCGGCGCAAGGGTGATACCGATGGTGATCAAGGGAAAACAAACCGCCCAGAGCAGCATCGCCAGAATGATCCTGGCTACGGCAGATACAGTCATGTCAGACAGGTTCCCTTGGCAGTGCGTGGCTCACCCGGACTGAGCGCGTAAAGGTGCCGGGACAAGACTTCACAGCTCGGGCGCTTACACCCGGTTGCGGTCATTCGTTCGCTGGTGGCTGGAGACAAGTCGAAGGCCTGATCATGATATCCAATGATAGTAACAGACGCCCGGCGGACGCTTCCGTTACAGAGTTTCCGGTTACCCCCACCAAAACCCGGCCCTGTACTCGATTTGAAATCTTGCAACCGGTTTGTAACAAACCTTCTCATTGCACGTCTATATGTACAAGCGGCCTGATCGGGTCACTTGGCGCCGAAAGCGCCGCGAAAAATGCAAATGAAAGGATATCGCTATGCCATGGCTCGTTGAGACTGCGCTTTTTCTATTCTTGGGAAGCAGCCTGATGGTTGCCTATGTTTCCGGCATTGCCAGGGCTCAAGCTCCCGCCCGTATCCGGACCGGTTCTGCATCACAGACCGCAAGCAGAAACACCATGACCGGCAAGAACGGGGCCTGATGATGCGCACTTTATATCTGGCGGGATCAACAGCACTTTTTGCCGGGCTTCTGGTGCTTGGCTGGGCAACGCACGGCACCGGGATTGTCAAAGATGATCCTGAACGCAACATCGTCATTCCTGAGGAATTGACATCCGAGCTTCAGGTCAAGGCGACCTATGATGGCGAGCGGATTTATTTCCGCTACCGCTGGCCGGTGGACCGGCCGAGCCTGTTCAATGACGTGCTGGTCTATCAGGACGGCGAGTGGGAAAAGCGCGGCGGTGAGGCATTAGGGCCGAACCCCGAATTTCTGACCGAGGACCGGGTCGCGATGATGATCGACGACGGTTCAGTGCCGTTGTTCAGCCGCTATGGCGGTTACATTACCATTGGCGAAGGGCTGACCACCTTCACCGGCGTGCCGGAAACCGATGAAGAACGCACCAAATATCTGCCCACGACCCGGACCGACTCCGATGATTTCGAGTCGATCAGACCGGAAAGCGAACTGGAGAGATTGCGCGCAGCAGGCCAGTTCATCGACCTCTGGCAGTGGCGCTCCAGCCGGTCAAACCCGATCGGCCTGGGCGATGACGGCTTTGTCGCCGAAGAGCGCGGCGGCGATGCGGGTACCGGCCCCTATACCACCAACTGGGACGAGATGACCAACCAGCCAAGATATATGTTCAACCCCGAAGTCGCCGGCAGCCCGGCGCTGTCGATCGACGCGGTAATCGCGGGAGATGTCGGGTTTAACGATACCTATTACCTGAGTGCCGAAACCGCCGTGCCCTTCGATCCGACGCTTGCGTGGAAAAACGGCGACACCATCCCGCGCCGCTATCTGCGCGAGACAACCGGATCTCGCGGTGATGTAGTCGAGCCCTCGGTGGCGCGCTGGCGCAACGGTTTCTGGGACGTGACGCTGGTGCGCGACATGGATACCGGTAATCCGCTGGACGACAAGGTCTTCCGCGATGGTGGCAGTTACGATCTGGCATTTGCGGTGTTCCGCAACGCTTCGACGATGCGCTGGCATTATGTTTCGCTGCCGGTCTCGCTGGGCCTTGAACAACCCGCACAGATGGTGGCCGAGCGCATCGAGCCGGGCACCGAGCCGGGCTGGACCCAACCCTGGACCGAGATCAAGACATTCTATCCCGGCCAGGTCACTTGGGACCGTCTGACCGACGCGCGTCAGCACCCCGGTGCCGACCGTATCGCGCAGCGTGTGCCGGTGGCCTCTCGCCACACCGAGGAACAATTGGCGATTTACGGTGTGCAGATGGAATTCGCCGAGGAAATCCGCAGACAGTGGCTGTGGACGCTGTTCGCCAGTCTTAGCCTGATCGTCGGACTGGGCATTAGCGTCAACATGCTGATGCGCCGCAAAGAGCAGGAAGCGTCATGACCCGTCTGGACACAACACAGACTCCCTACGGCACTGCAGTAAAGGCAGGAAAGGATAACAGTATGAAACACTCTGGATGGATAGCGCGCGGCCGTCGGATCGGACTAACAAGCGCCGGCATACTGATGGCGGCGACCGGTGCGGCCTTGGCGCATGGCGCGGACGGTGGGGTGGCGGTGGCCGTCGAGGGCGCACCCTCCTGGTCGCTCAGCCCGGTCTATCACATTCTCGTCGCGCACTTTCCGGTCGGATTGTGGGTGACGGCCTATCTGTTCATTCTGATCCGCAGCCTCTCGGACTCGGCAATTGCCGTTCAGCTACAGAAAGCGATCTGGCCCGTGGCCGCACTTGGCACGCTCGCTGGCTTTGTGACCTATTCACTAGGCCTTACGATCTATCCATGGTCAGCGATTACGGAATCGCCGCTGGGGCGTAACCACATCTTGCTGGCGACCTGGACCCTGTCTTACTGGACGGTTATGAGCGTTCTTGGCTATCGCTTCCGCCGCCATCTGTTCGAAGGCGCTCAACGCTGGGTGACCTTGGCGCTGGCCACGATCGGCGCGTTGGTGATCACGATCACCGGCACCTTGGGTGGGTCTCTGGGCGGCACGCCGTCGCTGGTGACCAAGAGCCTCAGCTGGATCGGCTGGAACGTCTATATGACATTCTATCTGCCGACCTGGATGCTCGCCGTCTACTTTGCCGGTGCGGCGCTGCTGATCGCAATCGGCATTGCCGGATGGCGCCGCCATGCATGATGTAAAATCGCCGGACGCCCCTGACAGGGCTAAAGCGGCTGAGTTGCCGGACCATCTGGTCCGGCATTACTGGTGGGCCTATCTGCGACCCGCCAGTATCCGCATTTTTGACCGCAGGGCAATGGTTTCGGCGATCCTCTGGGGTCAGTATCGGCGCTTGTCGGATTTGGTGCTGACCCGGATTGCGCGCGGCGACCGGGTGCTGCAACTCGCCTGCGTCTATGGCGACCTGTCGCAGCGCCTTGCCGTACAAGTCGGGCCGGCAGGTGGGCTCGATATTGTCGATGTTGCGCCAATCCAGATTGCCAATGCCCGCCGCAAACTTGCCGGGATGGACTGGGCTCGAACGAGCGTCGCCGACGCCGCAACCACCCGCGCCGACCGTTTCGACTGCGTGCTGAGCTTCTTTCTGCTGCACGAACTGCCGGACCCGCTAAAACGCCGCGTCGTCGATGCCGCGCTGGCGGCAGTGGTGTCTGGCGGGCGGGCAGTGTTTGTCGATTACGCCCGTCCGACGCCCTGGCATCCGATGCGGCCGGTGATGGCAGCGGTTTTCGCGCTGCTGGAACCCTATGCCAAGGCGATGTGGCACATGCCGATAGTTGCGCTGGCATCGCGTCCGCAGGATTTTTCCTGGCGGCGGGAAACCCGTTTCGCGGGGCTCTATCAGGTGGTCGTTGCCGAGCGCATATAGGCCCGAAAACCGCCTGTCCGGCACCACGGGCCTGCGCTTTGCGAAAAACCGCCAACGACTGCCCGGCCACTTCCGGAATTGTGTAATGCCCGACGCTATCGGGCGTCTTTTTGACAGTGGGCAGAAGTGCTGCCCGCATTCGTGATATACAAGGAGGAGGAAGGGTGATGATCAATGTTCTGTCACGGCCATTCGGATCGGCGCGCGGCCTGCGTGAGGTCCTAGCCGCATTTCTTCTGGTCTTTTCCGGCACTGCCTATGGGCAGACGTCTAGCGATTACGCGGTCGTTGACGGCGTGATGATCTATTATGCGATCCTGCCGGCAGAGATGCTGCGAACCTATCCGCCGGGTTCGGAAGATGCTCGGATGCATGGCGGCGTCCCGGACGGCAAACACATTCACCATCTGCAAATCGCCCTCTTTGACGCCGGAACCAACATGCGCATCGATGACGCCCGCGTTACCGCCATGGTCGCCGAGATCGGCCTTGGCGGCACGGAAAAGACGCTTGAGCCCTTTCAGGTCAGCGACGCTCTGACCTATGGCGGCTACGTCGAATTCCAGAAACGCGAACTTTATGAGATCCGGGTGCGGGTGGTATTGCCTGAGCGCGGGCGCGTGATCGAGAAAACCTTCGAATACCGGCACCAGTGATACTCGGAGGGAGCACCGACCGGCGGACGAAAGAAAGAATGGATACGACATGACCCAACGAACAACATATCTCGCCGTCTCGGTGGCACTTTTGCCGGGCTTTTGGTGCTTGGCTGGGCAACGCATGGCACCGGGATTGTCAAAAATGATCCTGAACGCAACATCGTCATTCCTGAGGAACTGACATCGCAGCTTCAGGTCAAGGCGGCCTATGACGGCGACCGAATCTGGTTTCGCTACCGCTGGCTAGTGGACCGGCCGAGCCTGTTCAACGACGTGCTGGTCTATCAGGACGGTGAGTGGGAAGAACGCGGAGACGAGGCGTTGGGGCCAAACCCCGAATTCCTGACCGAGGACCGGGTCGCAATGATGATCGACGACGGTTCAGTGCCGAAGTTCAGCCGCTATCGCGGTTACATCACTATTGGCGCACGCCGATAGTTGCGCTGGCATCGCGTCCGCAGGAATTTTCCTGGCGGCGGGAAACTCGTTTCGCAGGGCTCTATCAGGTCGTTGTCGCCGAGCGTTTATAGGCCCGAAAACCGCCTCTCCGAGCGCTAGGGGCCTGCGCTTTGCGAAAAACAACCAACGACTGCCCTGCCATTTCCGAAATTGTGTAATGCCCGACGCGACCGGGCGTCTTTAGTAACAGTGGGCGGAAGTGTTGCCCGCATTTGTGATAAACAAGGAGAATTGTCATGAACGCCAAAGTATTGATTGTCGCTGCTGCCATTGGCGCTGCCGGTTTTGCCGGAACCGCACTGGCGCATGAGATGGATACCGATGAGGATGGCCTCTATTCACTGGCTGAAATGCGGACCGAATATGCCGATCTGACCGCAGAACAATACGCCGAAATTGATACCAACGCAGATGAAGCGGTGGATCCCGCAGAGCTCGCTGCCGCGATCGAAAACGGCACTCTGCCTGCGATGGAATAGATAGGCACTGACAACGGGGCGGCTTTTTCTCTGTCGAAAAGTTTGGCACAGAATGGCCGCCCCTGCTGGTGCCGTTCTGTTTTCACATGCCTCTTGCCACAACAACGCCCTGACAATTGCTGATATGCATCTTCCGGCTGGCGGTGATGGCCGAACGCCTGAATTCGAACCAGGCGGCGGCTTCACAATCGGACTGTTCATTGCAGCAATTGCTGTTCAAGACGTAACCCTTGCCGCAAGTGTGCGCATTCAACCCTCACCGCCGTGACGCCGGACAGGCATCCAGCAGTGCAGTCCGACAATCGCAAGATCTCCGGTCGCGGATCATGGCCGCATCTTCTTGCGCCGGCTGTAACAAATCACCGCCCGGAGCGTCTTGATATGAAGGCCCCCGCACGCAGACGGCGCAATGCCGCGGTGCCGTTAACCCGGAAGGATACAGAACATGCAGGCTCAGGACATCATGACCAAAAAAGTCGTGTCAGCCGCGCCGGACTCGACTGTCGAACAGATCACCGCTCTGATGATGCAACATCACATCAGTGCGGTTCCGATTATCGATGAGAGTGGCGCGCTGGTCGGACTGATCAGTGAGGGTGATCTGATGCGGCGGGTTGAGGGCACAGTCAAACGGCATAAATCGTGGTGGCTGTCGCTGTTTTCCGATCCTGCGGAATCGGCCGCCGATTTCGTCGCGATGCGAGGCCGCCACGCCGCGGATATTATGACGAAGGATGTGGAGGTTGTAACGCCGGATACCCCCGCGGGAGCGATTGCGCGGCTGCTGGAAGAAAAGCGGATCAAACGCGTGCCGGTTGTCGACAATGGTAATCTGGTGGGCATCGTCAGCCGTGCCAATCTGCTGCAAGCCCTTGCAGCAGTGCCTGTGATCATGATTGACGCACAGAGCAGCGACCGCGAGAAACGGGACATCGTGCTGGGAGTTCTGGCAAACGTGCCTGGTCTGAACCCGGCACAATTGAATGTGGTTGTTAGTGGTGATCACGTGGATGTATGGGGCATTGCCGGATCGGATGCAGAAGAAAAAGCTGCCCGGATTGCGCTCGACAACATCGAAGGGCTTGGCCATGTCTCGGTCAATCTGAGCCGGATTCCCGACTATGCCTGGGGCCTCTGATAATCCTGCACTTGACAGACCGGAGCGGTTCAGCTCTGGTCTGCGCATGGCCGATGAATCCTGACAGGGACATGGGGTTGGTATATGTGTCTGTCTGCGGAAGTCAGTTTTAGCGCCAGTGTTTTTCTGATCGGGGGCGGCGTATTTGCCAGCTGGAAAGCGTGGCAGATCAACAAGCGTTACCTGCCGGTTGCGCTGATGCCGTTATTCGCCGGGC
>CAXBCI010000025.1:0-60552 GCA_963974065.1 uncultured Hyphomicrobiales bacterium
CCGGCAAAGGTCTTTCCCGGCAGATTTGCCAACTGCGAACGAAGTGCCTTCATCAGGCCGGCAGCCGCATCAGCCGGGACCGCCTCGTAATCATGCCGGGAATAATAGTCGCGACCATAGGTTTTCCAGTGATCGTGCAGAATTTCAGCGGCAGACAATTGCCGTTCCGCGATGATGTTCAGCCACAGCAGAATCGCCCAGAGGCCGTCTTTTTCGCGCACATGGTCCGACCCGGTTCCAGCGCTTTCCTCGCCGCAGATCGTTGCCATGCCGGCATCCAGCAGATTGCCGAAGAATTTCCAGCCGGTCGGTGTTTCATAGCTGCCGATCCCGAGCCTTTCAGCTACCCGGTCACTGGCTGCACTGGTGGGCATGGAACGGGCAACGCCTTTCAGCCCGGATTTATATCCTGGTGCCAGATGGGCATTGGCGGCCAGCACGGCCAGACTGTCTGACGGGGTAATGTAGACCCCTCGGGCAACCACCATGTTGCGGTCGCCGTCGCCGTCTGAAGCTGCTCCGAAATCCGGCGCTGCGTCCGACATCATCAGATCCATCAGCGTTTTGGCCCACACCGGATTGGGATCGGGGTGGCCGCCACCGAAATCCTCCAGCGGCACACCGTTGACCACAGTGCCGTCCGGCGCGCCCAATTCGCCTTCCAGAACCGCAGCCGCATAAGGACCGGTGACCGCATGCATGGCATCGAACCGCATGGTAAAACCGGAGGAAAACAAAGCCCGGATCTTGTCAAAGTCGAACAATTGCTGCATCAGCGCCTGATAGTCCAGGACCGGATCGACGATGTCGATCTGCATGGCGCCCAGCGCCTGCATGCCGATTGTGTCCAAGGCCACATCGGGTGCCTTCATGATCGAGTAGGATTGCAGGCTTTTTGTCTGCTCAAACATTGCTTCGGTTACGCTTTCCGGGGCAGGCCCGCCATTTGGCGTGTTGAATTTCAGGCCGAAATCCTCATCCACACCGCCCGGATTATGACTTGCCGACAATATCAGACCACCATCGGTCTTGTTGAGGCGAATGAGATGGGAGGCAGCAGGCGTTGACAGCAATCCGTTGCGGCCGACAATGATTTTTGCAACCCCATTGGCGGCCGCCATCTTCAATATGGTCTGGATTGCCGGTTTGTTGAAATAGCGCCCGTCGCCGCCGACCACGAATGTTTTACCTTCAGCCCCACCGATTGCGTTGAAGATCGACTGGATAAAATTCTCCAGATAATCCGGTTCCATGAAAACCCGGGTTTTCTTGCGCAGCCCGGAGGTGCCGGGTTTTTGACCCTCGATCGGATTTGTGGAAACAACATCAATGGTCACTGGAATTCTCCCTCTTTGCGTCAGGCGCATTGCGTGCACCCTGGTGCATCAGTTTTGCAATCTTCAACAGATTGTCGTTGTCGGCAAACGCCTCGACCGGTATTTTACAGCGGCGGCGCCAGTTCGGATGCTGATTTATCGTACCGGGAAGATTTTGCGCTTCAATCTCACCCAACACGTCATCCAGTTGGACAGAGACCATGGCCACGTCCGAGTTTGCCAGTGCGCTGTGTACGCAGATGTTCAGATGATTAAAAGAACGCTCGTCTGAGTCTGCATCGCCGGAGGCCTGCCGCCAGGCGCAGATCCCAGCTATTTCATCCTGCCTGTTCGCTCGTGCCTGCAGCGCTCCATCCGCGTCGATCCAGTTGAGCTTTTGCCACCAGTCAATGTCATGGCCGTGAAAAAACCCCTTCAAAGTGGGAGTGTCGTGCGTGCCGAAACAGGCCAGACTGGCAGGCCGAAGATGGTCCGGGCCGGCAATCGCGCCATCAGCGGTTTTTTCATATTGCAGCACAGAATAGCTGTAGAGACCGCGTGCCTTCATCGTCTCGCGGAAGCCATCTGGAACCAATCCCAGATCTTCACCGATTACCACAGTCCCGGCACGTTCCGCCTCAATTGCCACCATCGCCAGCAGAGACTGGAAGGGCTGCCTGATATATCCTCCCGGACTGCCATCGTCCGGAATCCAGTAGCTTCGGTTCATTCCCAGCACGTGGTCAATGCGCAGCACGCCACAATGGCGCATGGTCTGCGCCAGAATGTCCCTGAACGCCTGATATCCGGTTTCCGCCAGTTTTGCCGGTGCAAATCCTGCCAGATCCCATTTCTGACCAGCCGGGCTGAGAAAATCCGGCGGTGCGCCGATGGAAACACCTTCGGCAACGATTGCATGTTCACACCATGTTTCCGCGCCTCCGCGCCGTGGCCCGACCGCAAGATCGAGATACAGCCCAAGGGCCATGCCACTGTTTGTGGCCTGCTGCTGGGCAGCGGCCAATTGGCCGGTGGCAATCCATTGCAGCCAGCTGTGAAATCGTTTGCTGTCCTCGGCAGTGTCCGGCACATGCGTTTCACCGCCCGCGACAGTTTGCAGCGCCTGCGGCCAATGACGCCAGTCAGGGCCATGCATCACGCTCAGCGCTTCAAACAGGGCAAACTTCTGCAATGGCGCACCCTGCTCTCGGCAAAACTCGTCAAATTCCTGCTTTGCACCGGCATCTGCCTCGCGCACGAAGATTTCATATAATACCCACAGTGCAGCGCTGTGGTTCTGATAGTGACTGCGGTAATCGATCAGGTCCGAAGCGCTGTTATTAGCCAAAACCTGACGCAATTCATCACTGACAGCGCGTGTGGTGCCAGAGCGTTCCAGCCCGCGAATCTGCTCAGTTGCAATATGCGCTGTGTTGAGAAATCCGCGGTGCGAAGGCGAATAAGGGCTGATCGTGTCATGCTCGGCCCAGCCGATATTGTGCACCGGATTGATGCCAAGAAATGAGGCACCGATGGCCCCGGTTGCGGCCGCCGCTCCAGCCAGATCGCCAAAATCACCAATTCCGGCAGTGCGATCGGAGTGCAGACCGTAAAGCGCAGTGTTCACTCCCCATATGCGCGCGCGGCCGGTCACGTCCTGAAGCGACGGCGCGTGCTGCGGCGCGGCAATCAGCCGGATCGTCTCGCTGGCCGCGCCACTGCCGACTGTAAGCCTGTGCACGCCCGATGACAGCGGCGGCAATGTGAATTGCGGTCCTGTCCGGCCTTCAAGCCGGATTTCAGGCTCACCTTCCAACTGCAAGCGCCAGTCAGCTTCCGGTGACAAGTCAAGGCTGGCGTCACGGCCAGATGTGACAATGATTTCAAGCGGATAGGTGCGGCGGCTGTCAATCTGCTGCAATTCAGCCAGTTCCGCCAGAATCATTGCGTCATTGTCGAGTTGCAGGCCATTCGCCCGCAACAAGGCAAGTTGCGTCTCTGGGCGAATGCTCTGCCGCTGTCCGGCCAGATCATGGAAATCCGGCAGAATCCCAAAGCGGCCGGCAAGCTCGTCCAGTGCTTCCTGCGCAGTCAAGCGGTTTGCTCGTCGGACTTCACAACCAGTCCGATGACAGACCGCCCCTGTGAGGTCATTGTGTCACCGCCGGTCTTGCAAAATAGGAATACATCGGTTGCCGCCGTGTCAAACGCACAGACCCAGTGCTGGCCCTGCAGCGTATCCGGCAGTTTGACCTCGGCAGTTTCCTCGTCACGATTGAAAATCAGAAATACCACATCCCCGTCACTCTCGCCCGGTGCGGCTTCCGCCGAACAACGCAGGGTCAGGCAAAACCGCGATAGCCCCGGATCACGCCATTGCATTGGCCCGCCGCGAAAATCAGTCCACTCCACATCCGGATGACCGTCAGCAGCCCGTTCTGCCCCATGCAGAAACCGGCTTTGGCGCAGCGATTTATGGTCGCGGCGGAATTGCGACAGCTGGTGGACGAATTCCAGCAATTCCTCATCGGTGTTCTGCCAGTTCACCCAGCCGATCGGATTATCCTGGCAATAGGCGTTGTTATTGCCCTGTTGCGAATTGCCGATTTCATCGCCGGCCAGCAGCATCGGAGTGCCCTGGGACACGAACAGCGTTGCCAGCATGTTTCGCTGGCGCTTTGAACGGCGGCTACGGATTTCAGGATCGTCGGTTTCGCCCTCAACTCCGCCATTGTCGCTGAGGTTTGACTGATGCCCGTCAGCGCCGTTCTCGCCATTTGCTTCATTGTGGCGCTCATTGTAGCGCGTCACATCAGCCAGGGTGAAGCCATCGTGAGACGTCACAAAATTGACCGACGACCACGCCCGCCGGCCATTCTTGTCGAATTGACCGGCAGAGCCCAGAAGCCGTGCCCCGAGTTCCTGGGCGCTATGACTGTCACCGCGCCAGTAACGCCGCACCGTGTCTCTAAAACCATCATTCCATTCGGAAAATTCCGACGGAAATTCGCCAAGACGGTATCCGCCGGGGCCAATATCCCAAGGCTCGGCAATCAGTCTGACATCAGACAACACCGGATCCTGGCGCAAGGCATCGAAGAAACCGCCATAGCGGTCAAAACCGTGGTCTTCTCGGGCAAGGGTGGTGGCAAGATCAAAGCGAAACCCGTCAACGCCCATCTGCAGCACCCAGAAGCGCAGACTGTCCATCACCATCCGCAGCACCTGAGGGTGTGCCACATTCAACGTGTTGCCACATCCTGTATCATTGACATAGTAGCGCGGCTGGCCGGAAATCAGACGGTAATAGGACGCATTATCAAGGCCGCGATAGCTCAGGGTCGGACCTCGGTGATCGCCTTCCGCAGTGTGGTTGTAGACCACATCCAGAATGACCTTGATATCATGGGCGTGAAATTTGCGGACCATGTTGCGAAAGCCAAGAAGGCCCTGCGGACCGTAGTAGCGCGGCTCCGGAGCAAAGAAGCCGATTGTGTTGTAGCCCCAGTAATTGCGCAGACCCCGGTCCACCAGAAACCCGTCATCGATGAACGAATGAACCGGCAGCAGTTCAACGGCTGTCACACCAAGCTTCTGCAAATGCTCCAGCATGGCGTCCGAAGCCAGCCCTTCATAGGTACCTTTGACAGCCTCGGGCACCGATGGATGCTCTTGGGTAAGACCTTTGACATGGGCTTCAAAGATCAGTGCATCGTGCCAGTCGCAATCTGGACGTTCTTCAATTCGCGAAAACAGTTCCGGGTCGGATATGACGGATTTGGGCACCACAGAAGCACTGTCACGCTCGTCGAATGACAGATCCTGTTTGTCAGATTTTCTGTCATAGCCCAGAATGAGATCAGAGTTCGGCCAGGTGCCGCGCAATTCCCTTGTATATGGATCCATCAGCAGTTTGTTGGGATTGAAGCGATGGCCCTGGTCTGGCGCATAGGTACCATGAGCGCGAAACCCGTAAAGAGTTCCAGGTGCCAGACCCGGCGCGTATCCATGCCAGACATGTCCGGTACGCTCCGGCAGCGGCACACGGTCGGTTTCCACCTCGCCGCTATCGGAAAAAATGCACAAATCGATCTGAGTCGCATGTGCCGAAAACACGGCAAAATTCGTTCCATTGCCATCATGGCGGGCGCCAAGATGGTTTGGCGTTCCCGGGAGAAGTTCAATTGTCATGGTTGGATTTCTTTACCAGTGCCGGAGTTGCCGGGAGCCAGGGTTTCATAAAGCTTCATATAGGCTGCAGCTGAGCTGTCCCAGCCGACCGGATATTTCATCGCGCTGAGCATCATCTGGTGCCAGATATCGGGAAGTGCAAACAAATCGCATGCCCGGTGGATCGCAACGCACAGATTGTCAGAATTCACCGGGGAAAAGGTGATCCCGGTAGCCTTTTTGGATTTTAAATTGGCAGCATTGGCATCGACAACCGTATCGGCCAGCCCGCCGGTTTTTGCGACAACCGGCAGTGTGCCATAGCGCAAGCCGTATAGCTGGGTCAGCCCGCATGGTTCAAACCGCGATGGCACCAGAATGGCGTCACTGCCGCCCTGCAGCAGATGCGAGAGTTTTTCATCATAGCCGATGATGCATCCAACCGATCCGGCATAGTCGTCCGCGGCTTTTTTGAAACCAATCTCAAGTTGTTTGTCGCCCGATCCCAACAGGGCCAGTTGGGCTCCGCGCTCAACCAGAACAGGCAGCGTTTCAAGCAGCAGATCAAGACCTTTCTGCGAGGTCAGCCGGCTGACAACGCAAAATAATGGTGCCGCCGGATCTGGCTCCAGCCCGAACCACTCTTCAATCACTGCGCGGTTTTTGGCGCGCCGTTTCAGACTGCGTGAGGAATAGGTCGCAGCCAGATTGGGATCGGTTTGCGGGTTCCAAACATCCCGATCAATACCGTTCAATATGCCGCACAGATCGTCCCGGCGAGACTGCAGCAGCCCTTCCAGGCCCATGCCGAATTCCGTAGACAGCAATTCACGCGCATAGGTCGGACTGACGGTTGTGATCTTGTCACTGAGCGCAATTCCCGCCTTCAGAAATCCCAGTTTGCCATAATATTCAATTGCTTCGTGATGAAACAGCGCATCCGACAGTCCCAACTCGTGACGCACCGAGCTGTCGAATAGACCTTGAAATGCGATGTTGTGAATGGTCATGACGCAGCGTGGCACGCTGGCATTGGCTTGTTTCAGGTAGGCAGGCACCAGGCCCGCCTGCCAGTCATGCGCATTGATGACATCCGGCTTCCAGCTGCTGGCACCTTCAAGACCGATCCGCGCTGCCGTCAATGACAGGGCACCGAAGCGCAGATGATTATCCGCCCAGTCATGTCCGCTGCCGTCCAGATAGATACTGCCCGGCCGATCATACAGATGCGGCGCATCAAGCAGCAGCATGTCAAGGCCCTCGGCGCGCACTGCGACCAGTCTGGCAGGGCCGCCGAACAACTCTTGCTGTGCGTCGATGACCTTGCCGGCCTGCACCAGTTCTCGGAGCGCCGGATAGGCCGGCAACAACACTTTCACTCCGACGCCCAGTTCACCCAAGACTTTCGGAACAGCACCTATCACATCTGCCAGCCCGCCGGTTTTGATAAACGGCGCGCATTCGGAGGCAACGAACAGGACTTTCATGTTACAATTCTAGCTTATCAATCATCGGTTTCGTAATCAGGCATACGCCGCCTTCTGAACGGCGGAACCGTTTTGCGTCCAGTTCCGGATCTTCGCCAACGACCAGACCGTCCGGAATGGAAACGCCCCGGTCCACCACCACATTTGTCAGTCGTGCGTTGCGGCCAATATCAGCATACGGCAAGGCCACCACACCATCCATCTTCGAAAATGAATGAGTCTTCACACCGGTAAACAACAGGCACCGGTTGAGCTGCGAGCCGGACACGATACAACCACCCGACACCATGGAAGACAGGGCAAACCCTTTTCTGCCTTCTTCATTATGGATGAATTTAGCTGACGGGACCAGTTCAGAATAGGTCCAGATCGGCCACGAATTGTCGTACAGATCCAGTTCCGGGGTAAAATCCGTCAGATCGATATTGGCCTGCCAGAATGCATCGACAGTCCCCACATCGCGCCAGTAAGGTGAGGTCTGGTTCGGGCTGCGCACGCAGGAGCGGCTGAACGGATGGGCAATCGCCTTGCCGTTTTTAACGATTGCAGGAATGATATCCTTGCCAAAATCATTACTGGACCCCGGTTTCTCCGAATCCTGGCGCAACTGGTCGAACAGAAACTCCGTCTCGAAAACGTAAATTCCCATACTGGCCAGTGCCAGATCCGGGTGGCCGGGCATGGCGGGCGGATCAGCAGGTTTTTCAATGAAATCGATGATGCGGTCATTTTCACCCACATGCATGACGCCAAATCCGCTGGCCTCCATGCGCGGCACTTCAACGCAGCCAACAGTGACATCAGCACCGCTGTCGACGTGGTGTTTGACCATCAGCGAGTAGTCCTGCTTGTAAATGTGGTCACCCGCCAGAATGATAATGTATTTGGTGTTGTAGCTTTCGATGATATCGATGTTTTGGGTCACTGCATCGGCCGTGCCCTTATACCAGTTTTCCTCATCCAGCCGCTGCGAGGCCGGCAGAATATCAAGCGATTCATTGCGTTCTGCGCGAAAGAAACTCCAGCCGCGTTGCAGATGCCGGATCAGGCTGTGCGCCTTGTACTGGGTGGCAACGCCAAGGTGCCGCATACCGGAATTGACCGCATTGGAAAGCGCAAAATCGATGATCCGGCCCTTGCCGCCAAAATAGACTGCGGGTTTGGCCCGCCTTTCGGTCAGTTCCTGCAATCGGCTGCCGCGTCCGCCTGCCAGTACAAACGCCATGGTTTGCTGGGCAAGTCTTTGTGATTCTGTGTCCATTTTGTTTTCCTCCACTTGAATGCGCCCTTCCCGGCTTTTTTATTCCTGTTCGAACTCAAAGAATATTGTCGCCAGCGGCGGGATGGTGATGCGGATCGAGTGCGCCTGCCCGGCCACCGCCACCGGCGCTGAATTCACTCCGCCGAGATTGCCCCTGTCGCCGCCGCCATAATGTCTGGAATCGGTATTCAGCCGTTCAACCCATCGCCCGGATTGCGGCACCCCGACGCGGCGCGCGCTGCGCTCTACCGGTGTAAAGTTGGACACTACAACAACAGGCGGCGCGCCGTTTATTCCGCGCCGCACCCAGACAAAAACCGACTCTTCGGCCGCATCGCCCTCCATCCATTCAAATCCCTCCGGCTTGCAATCCAACTGATACAGAGCCGGAGTGGCGGCATAGAGTGTGTTGAGATCCCGGACCAGGCACTTCATGCCCTGATGGGCCGGGTGGTCCAGCAAGTGCCAGTCGAGACTGGAATTGTGGTTCCATTCCTGATTCTGGGCGAATTCATTGCCCATAAACAGCAGCTTCTTGCCGGGATGGCCCCACATGAAGCCATAATAGGCCCGCAGATTTGCGAAGCGCTCATCCAGACTGCCGGGCATTTTCGACAGGATCGAACCCTTGCCATGGACAACTTCGTCATGGCTCAGCGGCAGTACAAAATTCTCACTGAAGGCGTAGTGCAAGCCGAAGGTCATCTTGTGATGATGATATTTGCGGTGAATCGGATCCTCCGACATGTAGGTCAGAGTGTCATTCATCCATCCCATGTTCCATTTGAAGCCAAAGCCGAGCCCACCATAAGAGGTGGGCGCACTGACCCCTGGAAATGCGGTCGATTCCTCGGCTATGGTCATGATGCCGGGCATCTCGCCATAGGCGGTTTCGTTCATCACCTTGAGGAAGTCGATGGCTTCAAGATTTTCGCGGCCGCCATGCACATTTGGCACCCATTCGCCATCTTCGCGGGAATAATCGCGGTACAGCATCGAAGCCACCGCATCGACCCGCAAGCCGTCGATATGATGCTCCCGCAACCAGTAGACGGCATTGGCGACCAGATAATTTCTGACCTCAAGCCGACCGTAATTGAACAGCAGCGTGTTCCAGTCCGGGTGAAAGCCTTCGCGGCGGTCGGCATGTTCGAACAGCGGTGTCCCGTCGAATTGGCCCAGGCCGTGCTCATCTTCGGGGAAATGTCCGGGCACCCAATCCAGAATAAGGCCGATATCGGCGCGATGGCAGGCGTCAACGAAGGCGCGAAATTCTGCCAGCGTGCCGTGGCGAATGGTCGGCGCGAAGAGCCCGACCGGCTGATAGCCCCAAGAGCCATCAAACGGAAATTCGGTGATCGGCATCAGCTCGATATGGCTGAAGCCCATGGTTTTGACGTAGTCCACCAGTTGGTCAGCGTGCTCCAGATAGGACAGCGGCCGGTTGCCATCTTCCGGAACCCGCCGCCACGAGCCCAGATGCACTTCATAGATCGAGATCGGCTGATCGATGGCATGGCGCAGGGCGCGTTTTGACATCCAGGCTTTGTCGCCCCAGTCATAGCCGTCCAGAGTGCGCACCACCGAGGCGGTTTTCGGCGGATGTTCAGCGCCAAATCCGAACGGGTCGGATTTTTGCGGTAACAGCTGGCCATTGCTGTCCAGCAGTTCATATTTGTACGGCTCGCCCTCACGGATGCCGGGCACGAAGATTTCCCAGACACCGCTGCTGCTGCAGCGCCTCAGAACGTGGGTCCTGCCATTCCAGCCGTTGAAATTGCCGACCACCGACACCCGGCTTGCATTCGGAGCCCAGACGGCGAAATGCGTCCCCTCGACCTTTTCGTGCGTGAGGACATGAGCACCGAGGACCTGCCACAGCCTTTTATGGCTACCCTCATTGATGAAATAGGTATCCTGTTCGCCCAGAACCGGGCCGAAGCGGTACGGATCGTCAATCACCCACTCATCATCTGAATTGCGGATACGCAAGCGGTAGGGGAAGGCCTTCTTGCGTTTTGGCACGACAGCTGTGAACACGCCGTCGGCATCGTCTCTGGGTGTCAGCGATACGATGGTCTTTTCGGTTTTGGCGTCGAGCAGATCGATACAATCCAGACCGGGCATGAACACACGGATAACCAGTGTTCCCCCGCATTCATGCAACCCGAGAACCGAGAACAGATCGCCATGGGTTCCCATGGTGATCGCGTGTGCTGCTTCAGAGCTTAATTCAGTCATACCCCACCCAAAATAAGCGTCTATCAAAGGCCATTTTCAGGCCCGCATTGCGGAATGCACATTCCATATTTCATCAGCATAACCCGAAATTGTCCGGTCTGACGAGAACCATCCCATCCGGGCCGTGTTGAGGATGGCCTTCTGCGTCCACATGGCCTCGTCATTGAAATCGGTGTCGATCTGCCGCTGAGTGGCAAAATAACTGTCGAAATCACAGCTCACCAGGAAGTAGTCGTGCTCGTAAAGCCGGCTGACCAGCGCGGCAAAACAATCCGGCTCATCCGGTGAGAACCGGCCGGTGGCGATCTGCTCGAGCACGCGGCCAAGGCGCGGGCTGGCTTCGATCGCCTTGCGGGCAAAGTTGTCCTCTTCGCGCCGCGCCACCACTTCTGCCGCTGTCAGGCCAAACAGATAGAAGTTTTCGGCTCCTACCCGCTCGCGGATTTCCACATTGGCACCGTCCAGCGTGCCGATTGTCAGCGCGCCATTGAGAGCAAATTTCATATTGCCTGTGCCCGAGGCTTCCTTGCCTGCAGTCGATATCTGCTCCGAGACATCGGTGGCCGGGATCAGAACTTCCGCCATCGTGACGTTGTAATTTTCCGGATAGATGATCTGCAGAAATTCGCGGGTTACCGGATCCTTGTTGATGGTGGCGGCAACAGCATTGATGAGATGAATGATTTCCTTGGCAACCAAATAGCCGGGCGCGGCCTTGCCGCCGAAAATCTTGATCCGCGGCGTCCAGCCGGCATCGGGATTGTCACGAATGTCATTCCACAGCGCGACGGTTTCCAGCAGGTTCATCAATTGCCGCTTATATTCATGAATGCGTTTGATCTGCACATCGAACATCGCCGCCGGGTCTATCGACAGGCCGTCCCGCTGCATCAGCCAGTTGGACAAGCGCTCCTTGTTGCGCATTTTGGCGGCTCTGAAATCGGTCTGGAAGCCGGCATCACCGGCAAATTTTTCCAGGCCCTGCAAGCGCTCCAGATCATCGGGCCATTCGGTGCCGATGCTGCGATTGATCAGCGCCCGCAATGGCGGGTTGCAGGAATACAGCCAGCGCCGCGGCGTCACGCCATTGGTCATGTTGGTGATGCGGTCCGGATAGGCTTGATGCAGATCGGAAAACACCGTTTGCTTGACCAACTCGCTGTGCAGCGCCGATACGCCATTGACCTTGTGGGCCATGATGAAGGCCAGTTCGCCCATTTTGACAGCGCCGTCCTCGATGATCCGCACCGAGCCGTCTGTGGCCTTCAGATGCGCTTCTTCGATCAGCTGGATAATCCGGTGGTGGCGCGGCAGAACGCGGGCGAACAGCTCTTCATCCCAGCGCTCCAGCGCTTCGGGAAGCAGCGTGTGGTTGGTATAACCCAGACAATTGCGCGCAATCTCGATGGCATCGTCCATCAGCAGGCCGTTTTCGTCGACCAGCAGCCGCACCAGTTCGGCCCCGGCCACAGCCGGATGCGTATCATTGAGCTGGATTGCCACCTTGTCGGCCAGTTCGCGCAGATCATGGCCTTCCGACAGGAAGCGGCGCAGCAAATCCTGGATTGAGGCTGCAGTGAAGAAATATTCCTGCTTCAGGCGCAGTTCCTTGCCGGTCTCCGTGGTGTCATCGGGATACAGCACCCGCGAGATGGTCCGCGCCAGAGCTTCGGGCTCGGTTGCAGCCAAATATTCGCCCTGATTGAAGCTTTCCAGATCGAACAGGCGGGTCGGCTTTGCCGCCCACAGCCGCAGCGTATTGGCCCATTTGCCCTTCCAGCCAACCACCGGCGTGTCATAGGCGGAGGCCAGCACGGTTTCGCCGGGGGTCCACACCACCTGCCCGTCGCTCTCGCTGACAGTGCCGGAATAACCGATCGGGTAGCTGACTTCGGGGCGCTCGAATTCCCAGGCGTGGCGCTGGGCCAGCCAGCCCTCGGCCGTTTCAATCTGCCTGCCATCCTCAAAATGCTGTTCAAACAGGCCGTGCTCATAGCGAATGCCATAGCCATAGGCCGGGATACCAAGCGTTGACAGACTGTCGAGAAAACACGCCGCCAGCCGGCCAAGCCCGCCATTGCCAAGCGCTGCATCTGGTTCATCGGCGACAACGGACTTATAGTTCTGACCCAGCGATTGCATCGCCTCTTCGGCGAATTCATCGACCCTGAGATTGACCGCAACATCTTCGATGAGGCGACCGATGAGAAATTCCATCGACAGGTAGTAGACCCGCTTGCCCTTGGCTTCGTAGGTTGTGCGCGTGCTTTCAAACCACGGATTAACCACCAGATCGCGCAACGCCAGCGACAGCGACATGCGCCAGTCATACAGCGAGGCGTGGCTTTCATCCTTGCCGAGGGAATATTTGAGATGGCGCAGGATTTCTGCACGCAGGATCGTGGCATCAAGAGGCATGGTGTTTATAACGTTCATTTATATACTCGAATATCTGCGCCTGGCGGCAGCGGCAATGGGATGAATATCTGGGTTCGTCAGAAATGGCTGACCGGAATTCCTGTGGCACGCTCTCCTCACCGCGCAAAAGAAACTCTGGATCGGTTCATATAGCGCAACCGCAGCAAAACGCCCACAGTTTCTGACGAAACCGGGGATTGCAGGGCCTGCGCGCCGTTGATGTCGTATCCGCCCCCGCAGAACTAACCATATCGAATAATTGCTCTATTGGTGAGCATTTATTCAATGTGTAGCAGATCAAGCTCGATTGAGCAACGAAAAATCCAGCAACGCCGCTTTTGCCGGAGCCCCGGCAGTCCGTGGATGCGTGCAGTCCCCCGGCATCCGCCAGGCAATTGTAGAATTCCAGTTATCGCCTGTTGACACCGTACCATGGTACGGAGCGTATGCTTGCGTCAGATCAACCTTACGCAGGAGAGCGACATGCCTCATTGCAACACACTGAACCGGATAGCGGCAAATCTGATGCTGCTTGCCCTGTTGGCGTCCGGCCCGCTATACGCGAAATCCGACAATATGGGATCCGGCATGGCCAAGCCGATGATGAGCGGCATGGACACTGCCAATGTTCCGCGCCTGCCGCCGGTGGCCGGTTACACCGAAGGAGAACGCATCTTCTTTGTTCACACCGAGGTTTCGGATGCCGGGATTGCCGCAACGCTGACGAATATGATGGGCTCGCCGGTGCCGGTTGTGCCCGCGCTGGCGGCTGCGCCTGACACGATGCTGGCCAATGTCTATGCCTTTGAAAACGGAGTGCAGCCTGACGGCGCGCGCGGCCCGCTGGACTATCAGCCCGATGTCTTCGACAGTCCCGCCGGCAGCGACACCTACACACCATTGCGCCGGATCATGCTGGTCAGCTGGAAGGACCAGGTCAACGCACGGCTTCTGACATCCGCCGCCGAGGTCGAAGCGGCACAAGCCGGCGGTGAGATCGAGATCACCAATAGCGGGATCGTCGTCAACATGCCATTCTTGACCTGGCCGGGCGGACAGCGTTGACCGGCGGCTTGATCCGGGTCGGCGGGCGGTGAAAAGACAGCGGAAGCGGTTGGCATTGTGGCGGCAACCAACGTGATCGGCTATTCTTCCGGCCTTACTGCTGACCGGGATCACCGGACGCCGGTTTGCGCGTCTGCCGCTCAAATGATTCACTGTAACCATGAAACGATTCAGACCTTATGCCCCCAGAACACTCCTACGGACGGTTAGCCCGCCGCTGGCTGCCGCCGCTTGCAGGAGCCGGCCTTGCCCTGGCGCTGATCTTCTACCTCTATCGCGATCTCGATTTCGCCCGCTTCAGCGCGGCGCTGATGTCGGCCAATGCGGCCTGGATTGCGGTTCTGGCGGCAACCATCCTGCTGGAACAGCTCGCCAATGGCTGGAAATGGCGTCAGATCCTACATGATCTGAAGCCGGTGCCGACCCTGCGGCTGACCGGCGCGCTGCTGGCAGGATATGGCGCCAATGTGCTGGTGCCGCTGGGCATCAGTCCGCTGGTGCGGTCCTGGCTCATCGCCCGGATGGAAGATCTGAAGATGGGCACGGTGCTGACCACCACGATCATTGCCCGCTTCATCGACGGCGTGGTGTTTGCGCTGTTTGCCGGGCTGGTGGCGATGGCCGGTCAGGTGCCGCAGGTCGAGGGCAATCTGGAAATCGGCCTCATCATCGCCGGAACGCTGAACTTTGTGTTGTTCGCGAGCGCGCTTTGGGCGCTGTTCCGCTTCCGCATTCTGTTCGCGCAGGATGGCCCGCTGATCTGCCGCCTGTTCGACTGGCTGGCAAAATGGTTCCGCGCCAATGGCGCGACATTGCGCGGATCGCTGTGCGATGGTGTGGTCTGGCCAAAGGCGCGGCGGCACCGGCTTTTTGTTCTGCTTAGCGCCATCGCGGCGAAACTGATCTCGGCGACGCATTATCTGTGGGCCGGACTGGCCGTCGGCGTGGTGCTGGCACCGTTTGATTATCTGTTCCTGATGGTGTTCGCCGGCTTTTCGCTGGTGTTGTCGCGGTTTGTCCGGGTGCCGGGCGGCTTTGTCATCGGCTCGGCCTTTGCCTTCCGGCTGCTCGGCGTGCCCGAGGAACAGGCGCTGGCGATGATCCTGTTCAACTATGTGATGTCGATCATCGTCGTGGTCGGCGGCGGACTGATTGTGCTGTGGCAATCCGGCATCGATATCCGCCGTGCCCGGCAGGCAGCGGAGGCACCTGATGTCCGCCTCTGACACGGCACAGCTTCCCGGCAAACGCGGCCGCTTCTGGCGCATCGCCGGTGCCGGTGCTGCCTTTCAGGGCGGCGCGGCGGCGGTGGATTCAGCGACTGTGGTGGCCAGCCTGGTTTACTATCTGACCGGCAGCGCCTTTGCGGTTGGCGCCGCCAGCGCGATTTTGCGGCTCGGCTGGCTGCTGCCGCAACTGATCGTCGGCTATCTTGCCGAGCGCGCGCAGCGCCGCATGCCCTTTTATGTGTTCGGCGCTTACGGGCGGGCGCTCTGCCTGCTGCTGATTGCCCTTATGTTGTGGTGGAGCCAGAACTGGTCACCATCTGATGGGCTACAATCTGGCGGGTCACCGCTGACCTTGGCCGCCGGATTTCTGCTGCTCTGGACGCTTTATGCTTTTGTCAGCGGCGTTGTTGCGGTGCCTTACAACGACATTGTCGGGCGTTCGATCCCCTCGCAATTGCGCAGCGGCATGCTGGCCTGGCGGTTTTTCGGCGGCGGACTGATCGCGCTGCTCGTCGCCATATTCATCCGCTGGGCGCTGGATGTCATGCCGGTCCTGCTGGCCTATGCCGCCGTGTTTGCGCTCGCCTCGGTGCTGATGCTGGCATCATCATCCTTGTTCGTCTCGGCCGGAGAACCGCCGCTCAAACGGCCACCGGCTGCGCAGCGCCAGGCCGTCGGCAGTTTTTTGCGCGGCGGGTTGGACACATTGCGGCAGGATGGCCGCTTTCGTCTGTTTCTCGGCTCGCAATGGCTCGGCGGCGCGACATTGATGGCCCTGCCGTTCTATATCGTTGCCGCCGCGCAGGGCGGCGTTGGCACCAGCGATGTCGGCGTGCTGCTGGGCGCGCAGACCCTCGGCGCACTGGCCTCAAACCCGCTGTGGGGCCGGATCGGCGACCGCGCCGGCAAATTGCGCCTGCTGCAGAGCGTCGCCCTGATCCGCATGGCACCGCCGCTCGCCGTTCTCGCCTTGCTGCCCGTCGGGGCCGGACTGTTCGGCTTTGCCGCGCTGTTTTTCATCATCGGCGCAATGATGAATGGCGTCACCATCGGCTATCTTGGCTATCTGATGGAGATCTCGCCCGATGATCGGCGACCGGCCTATTCGGCCTATTTCAACGCCTTCGCCTCACCCGCAGCGCTGCTGCCGCTGCTGGGGGCAGGCCTGGTATCGCTGATTTCCATCGAGGCGGTGTTCATTGCCGCCCTGCTGGCAGCTTTGTGCCAGATCATCCTGCTGCGCCGCATAGCGCAGTTGGAAGGCGCTGGATCATGATCCGCCTGCGCCGCTTTCTCAAACGTCTTTGGTTGCCGCTGATCCTGCCCATCTGGCCCCTCGCCCGGCTCTGGTACCGGCTCTGGGGCCTGCAGCTTGAGGGCCAGCCCACCGATGAAGTGTGGTATTTTGCCTTTGGTGCCAACATGAACGACACGGTGTTTCTCGGCCGCCGCAAGATGCGGCCGCTGGAATGGCGCGTTGGCCGTGTGCCGGGCTACAGGCTGCGCTTCAACCTTGAAGGCCGGCCGAAAGGCAAAGCCGCACCGGCCAATATTGAGCCGCAGGCAGGAGCCGAGGTCTGGGGGGTGCTGTACCGGATGACGCGGCGCGACATGGTCTGGCTGCATTCAACGGAAGGCGTTCCGGGCTGGCGCTATTATCCGCTCTGGCTCGATGCCGAAGACCGCGAGGGAAGTGCCCTGCGCGCCTTCAGCCTGATCGCCGACGGCCTGCCCGAAGACGGCAACCCCTCGCTGCGCTACATCACCCTGATCCGCGACGGCGCCACCCAGCACGATCTGCCCGGCCACTGGATCGAAAAACTCAACGCTGTCCGGGCCGCTGACGGATAGGCTTAAGTCATTTCCAGTTTGCACTGAACCTCAAGATAACGTGCGCAATAGCGATATTGCAGGTGCCTGTGTTTTCAATCCGGGCTCTCGCCTGCCCCTGCGCGCCAACTTGAAATTCCGGTAATCCACAGCCCCTTTATGCCCAATCTTCCCGGCAACAACCTGTTGTGGTATCAGAGTCTTACACGCCAGACAGGTTGAACTGAGATGAAATCAAACTCATTCGGCAGAAGTTTCACAGATTATCCAGCTGCAAAGCGAAAACTTAATCCCAGATCAAAACCCTACCGGTCTGCCGATGGATATGAATTTCCGGCTTTTCTCAATCAGGACCCCAACGCGCTGATCGCAGCCTACATATCAGCCATTGATAAAATCTATCGAAAACCCGGCAAGGGCCCGGCGACCAAAAATCTTCATCACCTCCGCGATCGGCTTGGAAATGCATGTTGGCCCTTTGTCAAACTGCATATCGAGCAATCAGGGAACAAGGCGAGTGAATTTCACGAAAGATGGCGGGAACGGCTGCATCCCTATGCGGAACATCAGTCCGCACGCGGCGCGCGAGATGAGCGAGCCAAACAGCCTAAATACGCCAGGAATTCTGCGCATGAAAACGTAAAGGGCAACTGGTACGATACGCTTATGCCGGTTGATGATCGGGGCAACCCTGATCCCACCGCCTGCGCTGAAGCGATTGAATATCATTTGTTTGAAAACGCCGCGCGATGGAACAATGAAGCAGGTCGAGCACGCAAGAAGGGCCTGATCGCATATCAGGCAGAGGCCATTGAAAAAAGCCTGCCGCTCGATGCAACTGACACTCGCAGCATTGGCTGGAGCGCAGAAGACGAGACCCGCTATCTTGCCCGTTTCAGACCGGCAGAGATGATTATCAGTGCGGCGAAAGAGGCGGAGCGCGAGGACATCAAGGCAAAGAAACGCCCGGTCCGGCTGAAGCCGCGGGATGCCGGGAAGATTCTGTTTGACGGATATGCCAGTGTATTCGGCGATGGACAGCGCCCGCCGCCGCGCCTTGAACTGGAAGCGCAGGAAGGTAATGCCGGTTTGCTGGCGCTTCACCGCGCCGTGCAGGCGTTTTACAAGCGCAAGATCAAGATGAGCTTGAAGGGCACTCTCATTCCGAAGGACAGCGAGAGCGCCAGAATCCGCAGCAATGCCGGATTGCGGCGAGAGCTTCTGTCAGATGCTTTGCCGCAGTCATCTGAGCGGCTGTTTGCGCTGCTGAAAAAACGAAATGACAACAGCAACACTAACAGGATGATACGGAGGGGCCGCCTGCTGTATTACTGCGATTACCGGGGCGGTGCCGAACGGGTTGACGCCGACCGGCTGAACTACTGGAAAAGCAGCGCCGGACAGGCAGAGATAAAGCGCTCCGAAGCCTTTGTACGGGTCTGGAGATCGGCGATTTCACAAGGCACCCGCACTCTGCGTTCGCTGGCAAAGGCACCGTATTACATCGGCGATATCACCGACAAATCCTCCATAGAGAACCTTCAGGAAGAACGCAATTTTGGGAAGGTCGGCAGAAAACCGCCCTACTTTGATCCCGGTCACACTTTCGAAAAATACCGCCTGATCTTCGGCAGTGCGGCGAACAGCTTTCCGCGCCCGGAGACTGAGCCGCACCAACTGGTGCAACTGCTGGAGTGGACCATGCGGTCCTTTGCACAGTGCCGCCATGGCACTTTTCATTTTAGCACCCGGCAGCGCTTCGTCGAAATCGCGAAGACCCGGTTGACGGCAATACACGACAAAAATCACGGTGGCGGCCGAGACTTACCGGACGAGACCGCCGCTATATTTTCCGCTGTATTGAACGATGATGTCCGCAACCGCGCGCAGCGCCAGATCGACAATCTGGAGGCTGTGCACCTGCACTATTTTGCCTCGCCGGAACAGGTGACTAAAATCTGGGCGGAACTCGACAAAGTGGTCAACAATGATATCGTCCTGCCGAAATTCCATAATGTGTTGGGGCATATGGAGAATTTGGGCAGATCAGGCAATTTCATTCAGTGCCGCCTGTTCGGCGACCTGGCCCTGCCACCAAAGCACAATGCGGAACAGCTGAAAGACCCGGCAACCCTGTGCCGCTACGCCACTTTGAAATATCTCTTTGAAGGCCCCTTCCGGCACCATCTTCAGACTGCCGATGCCAGTCGGATCGATGCCTGTATCGAGGAAATTCTGCGACGCGGTACCAAGCGGGCGAAAAAGGCCAACCAGACCAAAGCCAATCTGGACTTGATCGAGTCCAAGGCAACCGGATTGCCGCGTCCTGACGGGGATGGAATTGCCGACTATTTTCACCGTCTTGACGCGGAAATGGCGACCATTATGCGGGTCCAGAAAGGATACAATCCGGATCCGGAAGCTGCCCGGCAGAAGTCGGAATATATTGTCAATTTCCAGCGCGAACTCATCTGCTCCCTGTTTCTCGGCTATCTCAGCGACGAGAAGCTGGGCTGGATTACCAGCATAGAGCCGCTCACTCCGCTTCCCGGCCGTCCGGTCTCGGCACTGCCGGTGCCAGAAAAAATCCAAAGCCATTTCCAGCCTTGGGAGCAGATTTTCTACTTCCTGCTGCATCTGATACCGGTTGATGATCTGTCCCTGCTGATGCATCAGTTCCGCAAATGGCATGTGCTGTCCAGCGACAGAAAAGCGCCCGTGGCAAACCGGACCAAGGCTGCGACTACAGATGAAGACAGAATGCGCAATCTGCTTTCGCTGTGTATCGACATGCACAGCGACAAGATGGACGGCGCGAAAACCTTGCTCAAGACGGACGATGTTCGGGCGCTGTTTGAAAATACTGACGACTTTGACATTATCTTTGGTGCCGAGGACGCAGCGATGCAATCCACCCGGCGGGGACTGCGTGAAATTCTCCGTTTCGGCGACATGACAGTGCTTCAACCGGTATTCCGGGAGCATAAAATCCGCCACGCGGATGTGAAAGCATTTCTGGAAGCAGAAGAGGTGACTGCGCGGGGACTCTCGACGATTGCAGAACAACAGAAACAGCGCGAAGACCTGCATGAAAAAGCCACCGGAAACGGCTCCCTTTCCAGTGAGGAGGTGGAGTATTATCTGGACCTTGTCCGGCAGATTGCTGCCCATCGCGGGCGTGCCGCCAGTGTCCGCCTGACGAATTTTACCAGGGCTCACGCGATTCTGATGCGGGTGTCAGGACGGTTGGTGGATTTTGCCGGAACCTGGGAGCGCGATCTCTATTTTATCACGCTGGCAATGCTGGAGGAAAAACAATCGACGTTTGAGGCAATTCTGGCAGATAAGCGTGACGCGCGGGCGATTGACGGCTTTTCCCAAGGCAGAGTTGCGACGGGTCGTCTCAAGGCGGATTTTCACGATGAACTCTCGACTTATTTCCCTTGCGATAAAGAAACAAGAGATATCCGGAACCGAATTGACCATTTCAACTTTCTGAAAACAGGCACAAGAATTGATCTGACAGAATTGATCAACGACGCCCGGCACATGATGCGCTATGATCGCAAACTAAAAAATTCGGTCTCCAAGGCGATTGCCGATCTGGTGCAGCGCGAGGGGCTTTATCTCACCTGGGAGATTGACGCCAACAGCAGGCAAGACCGCTGCGAACGCAGCAATCACGGCCTGAAACTGACACGAATGGATGCAAAGACCATTTGCCATCTCGAGAGCGTGGGGCACAAGGAACTCAAACCTCAGGAGATCATCAAATATTACAATAAGAGAGACAGAAAACAGGACGAACGAGCCAAGCGGATACGAGACCTGTTTGGTTCAGATCGGAATGTGGAAGCGACCGTCACACCCGAATTGCAGGCCATCATTACGGCGCTGTTCGGTGGCGCGTCTTCGGAAAAAAACAATGGTTCACGAAATTAAAAAACAGAGGTTTCAAGGCGCAATTTGTGGGTGGGCAGGCTATTTTTTGCCGCAGAAACTGGAAAAGCTTTTGTTTGTCAGCATTTTATGATCACATCAGGAGAAATCACTGCCAAAATGAAGGCAGACTGCAACCAGTGGTTTTCAGATCCGCATAAACGCCGGGGAGAAATCACTGCCAAAATGAAGGCAGACTGCAACTCTATCGGTTGCCAGTTCATGGTTGATAGTGGAGATACCACTGCCAAGATGAAGGCAGACTGCAACGGCACATCTTCAACAATGGCCGGTTCATCAGGAGAAACCACTGCCAAGATGAAGGCGGATTCCGCCTTTTACATAGCTTTGTATTGACTGGAATTGGGAGAAACCCTGTGCCGGGATCGCAATCGACCGGCAGGTTCAAACACAGAAAAACTGGTGCGGGCGGGGGGAGTCGAACCCCCACGGCCTAGGGCCTCCGGATTTTAAGTCCGGTATGTCTACCATTCCATCACGCCCGCATGGCGCAAGCCGTAAACCGGCTATCGCTTCATTTCAAGAGCCCCGGCGTAACGCCTGCCAGCAACCGGTCTAGCCGGTCGGCCCGGTGGCAATCGGCGGCTGGAAGCTGTAGCCCATGTCCCAGGGGAAATAGATCCAGGTGTCCTGCGAGACCTCGGTGACAAAGGTATCGACCAGCGGCCGCCCGGCGGGCTTGGCATAGACCGTGGCAAAATGCGCCTTGGGCAACATGCCGCGCACCACCTGCGCCGTCTTGCCGGTATCGGTCAGATCGTCAATCACCAGCACGCTTGAGCCATCGCCCGCCTCCAGATCAATCACCGCCTGGGACACGCCCTTCAGCACCTGCAGATCCGACTGGTTCTTGTAATCATGATACGAGGCGACACAGACGGTTTCGATCATCCTGATGTCCAGCTCGCGGCAGATGATCGCCGCCGGCACCAGCCCGCCACGGGTGATACAGACAATGGCTTTCCACTCGCCCTTGGCCGCCAGACGCCACGCCAGAGCGCGGGCATCGCGGTGAAACTGGTCCCAGGAAACCGGGAAGGCCTTGTCGGAATGCGGGCTGCTCATGCTGTGGTCCTCTGCAAAATTCTAATCGGGCTTGCCGCTGCGGATTTCGGCAAGAATGCTGTGCAACTGGCGGGCGGCCTCGTCGAGGCGCGCCGTATCGCGGCTGCGCAGCACCAGGCTGGTGTGAAATTTGCCGTCGCGCTGATAGGGATAACTGCCAATCGAGACATCCGGAAACGCATCCTGCAGTTCCGACAGCTTCTGCGCCACTGCGCCCTCGCCCATGCCGGCCTCGATGCTCTGCGAATGCATGGTCTGGCCGCCTTTCAGACGCGGCACCACATCATCCATCATCGCCTGCATGATCGCCGGCACACCGGCCATCACGAACACATTGCCGATGTGGAAACCGGGCGCCTTGGACACCGGATTGGCAATCAGCTCCGCGCCCTGCGGAATCCGCGCCATGCGCAGCCGGGCTTCGGTCAGATCGGCCTTTTCATAGCGCTCCAGCATGGTTTTGACAGCGCGCTCATCGACATCAATCGGCACATCGAACGCGGCGGCCACACTGTCGGCGGTGATGTCGTCATGGGTCGGCCCGATGCCGCCGGTGGTGAAAACATAGGTATAGCGCGCGCGCAACGCATTCAGCGCGGCGACGATGTCGGCCCGCACATCGCTGACAATGCGCACTTCCATCAGATCAATCCCGGCGCCGGTCAGCCGGTCGGCGATATAGCCGATATTGCGGTCCTTGGTGCGGCCCGACAGAATTTCGTCGCCGATCACCAGAATTGCTGCAGTGGAAATCTCGCCTTCGGCCATGGGCTACCTGTTTTTCTGCGGCTTTGACAATATGTGCTGGCGCTGTCTATCTCACCGGGGAATTTGGAACAAGGTTTGCTCAAGATGAAATTTGCCAGCCCGCTGACAGAAGGCATTCTGATCCGGCGTTACAAGCGCTTCCTCGCCGATATCCGGCTGGCGGACGGCACCGAGATCACCGCGCACTGCGCCAATCCGGGCGCAATGCTCGGCCTCAAACAGCCGGGGCAGCGGGTCTGGCTGTCAAGATCCGACAATCCCAAGCGCAAGCTGGCCTATTCCTGGGAGCTGACCGAGGCCGACAACACGCTGGTCGGCATCAACACCGCCAAGCCCAACGCCCTGGTGGAAGAGGCCATCGGCAACGGCACGATCAGCGAATTGCAGGGCTATGACACTTTGAAGCGGGAAGTCCGCTACGGCAAGAACAGCCGGATTGACATTCTGCTGTCCGGCGGCGGCAAGGCCGATTGCTATGTCGAAGTCAAGAATGTCCACATGCTGCGCACCAGGCGGCTTTATGAATTCCCCGATTCGGTGACCGCGCGCGGCGCCAAGCATCTGGCCGAACTGGCCGATATGGCGGCAGCCGGCCACCGCGCGGTGATGGTCTATCTGATCCAGCGCGATGATGGCGACCGGCTGCGCTTTGCCGGCGAGATCGACCCGGCCTATGCTGCCGCCTTTGCCAGCGCCCACCGCGCCGGTGTCGAGGCGCTGGCCTATGTCTGCCGGCTCACCACCGACGGCATCGAAGCCTATCGCTCCGTTCCGGTTGATGTTCCAGAGGGTTGAATTATGCGGCCATCATATACATTTTGCGGATGGTTCCGATGATCGGCACTTTTGCAGCGCCGCGAAATCTATGCCATGGAACAGCGAACAGCAGACCAGCCTGAAAGCAGAGCCAGACGATGACGATCTATGTAGATGCCAATGAGGTGCCGCTGCGCAAAAGCGGACAGATCCGCCTTTATGATGAAGCCGGATTTGCCGGAATGCGCGCCGCAGGCCAGCTGACAGCCGAGTGCCTTGACCGGGTCGGCGAACTGGTCAGGCCCGGTGTCACCACCCAGGAGCTGGATGATTTCATTTTCCAGTTTGCGCTGGATCATGGCTCCGTCGCGGCCACGCTGAACTATCGCGGCTACACCCATTCCAGCTGTATCTCGCTCAACCATGTGGTCTGTCACGGCATTCCCGGCGGCAAGGCGCTGAAAGACGGCGACATTCTCAACATCGATGTGACGCTTATTGTCGATGGCTGGCATGGCGATTCCAGTCGCATGTATGTCGCCGGAAACTCCAAACGCGCCGCCGAACGGCTGATTGATGTGACCTATGAATCGCTGATGCGCGGCATTTCCGCTGTCCTGCCCGGCAACACCACCGGCGATATCGGCCATGCCATTCAGGTCTATGCCGAGGGCCAGCGCTGTTCCGTTGTCCGTGATTTTTGCGGCCATGGCCTGGGGCAATTGTTCCATGACGAGCCGAACATTCTGCATTACGGCCGGCCCGGCGAAGGCGTTGAATTGCGCCCCGGCATGCTGTTCACCATCGAGCCGATGATCAATTTGGGCCGCCCCCAAGTAAAAATCCTGTCCGATGGCTGGACCGCTGTCACCCGTGACCGCTCTCTCAGCGCCCAGTTCGAGCACAGTGTCGGCGTTACCGAAAGCGGCTGCGAGATTTTCACAACCTCGCCGTCGGGTCTTCACAAACCGGTATTTGCATAGCACAGTGACGGCATGACAGAGCCGTCGCAGCATCCAGATCTATCCGGGGACACGCCCCCTGACCAAGCAGAGACGCCGCATTATGCCGGGCATCGCGACCGCCTGCGCGCGCGTTTTCGCGAGGCCGGGCCGGAGGCGCTGGCAGATTATGAAATTCTCGAACTGCTGCTGTTTCGCGCCCTGCCCCGGCGCGACACCAAACCGATTGCCAAAGCTCTGCTGACGCGGTTCGGCTCGCTCAGCGGCGTGTTCGGCGCCTCGGAAAAACGCCTTGTCGAAATCGACGGCATCGGCCGCAGCGTTGCCAGCGAGCTGAAACTGTTTCAGGCGCTCGCCGCGCGGCTCGGCAAGCATGAATTGCAGCAAAAACCGCTGCTGTCATCGTGGAATTCGGTGCTGGATTATTGCCGCACGGCGATGGCCTATGAGGAACGCGAACAGTTCCGCGTGCTGTTTCTCGACCGCAAAAACCGGCTGATCGCCGATGAGGTGCAGCAGCAAGGCACTGTGGATCACACGCCGGTCTATCCAAGGGAAGTGGTGAAACGCGCGCTGGAGCTGTCCGCCACAGCGCTGATTCTGGTGCACAATCACCCCTCGGGCGACCCGGCACCGTCACAGGCCGATATCGACATGACCGGCAGAATCGCGGACATCCTGACCCCGCTGAACATCCTGCTGCACGACCACATCATCATCGGCAAACACGGCCACGCCAGTTTCAAGGCGATGAATTTGCTGTAGTGGCGTTTGATTGCATGGGGTCAGGCGTGATTGAAAGATATCTGGATCCCCGGAACAAGTCCGGGGATGACGCTGGAGGGGTGGTGGCGGGAACGGATAGGCTGGTTCGTTCCAGCCCGGACTCCAGCTTGCTCCGGAAATGTCGATGCAGGCGCGGTGGCAAAAACCGGAAGGCGAACTCCCCCAATCCCGTCATCCCCGGACTTGTTCCGGGGATCCAGCATCCAGCGGGCGGATACGCCGCATCAGTAGAAATAGGGCAGGTTTTTCGCTTTGGCAGCTCTCACCCATGAGGGCACAAAGGGCACGATTTTATCCTGCGACGGCACCATGATTTCGATGAAATTCGCGCCGGGATTTTGAATGGCTTCGGACAGCACCGCTTCAATTTCATCTTCAGTGGTAATCCGCGCGGTCTTGAAGCCAAAGGCTTCTGCGACCTTGACGTAGTCAACGCTGCCAAAATCCGTTGACCAGGGCTCGTCGACATCATCCAGCAGGATGGCTTCGCCGCGAATCCAGCCAAAGGTGTCATTGCGCGTCAGGATGATGGTGACGTTCTTGTTGCTGCGTTTGATGGTTTCCATGTCGCCAATGACAAAACCGAATGACCCGTCACCTGTGAACGAAATAACCGGGCCATCAGATGCGTAGGAGGCTCCGATGGCGGCGGGAACGGAATATCCCAATGCACCCATGGAATAGTTGGTGATATAACGTCGGCCGGGCTCCTTGATGGTCAAAAGGGCAGACGGGTAAATCGCGCTGACGCCAGGTTCGGAGGTGACGATGGCATTTGGTGGCAGGATTTTGTCCAGTGCTTGGGACAGTTTGACAGGGGAAATCGTGCCCTCGGGCATGGGGATGTTCGAGTTGAACACTCTGTCGAGAGCGGTTTTCTTGATCGGATTGAGATCGACCGGCGGCCGTTTCAAATTGGGGTACTCGGCCTTGATCAGCTCGACCATATATTCCAGGCTGGCGCGGGCGTCCCCGACCATGCCGACCTTGAGCGGAAAGTTGTTGCCGACATGCGCTTCGGCAATATCCAGATGCAGGAAGGTCTTGGAGTTCGGATCGCCATAAAGCTGCCAGTGATCCGTCGCCGCGCTGTCGGTGTTGGAGCCGACAAAGAAAATGGTGTCCGCCTCGAATACGTACTGGTTGGAATATTCCATACCGCCGCGGCCACCGATGACACGCAGGGCAAGAGGATGGTTTTCGGGAATGGTGCCTTTGCCCGGCGTGGTCGTGCCAACCGGAATTTGCAGCAGTTCGGCAAGTTCCAGGATGATATCGGATGCCTTTGAAATAAGCCCCCCTTGCCCGCAAACAATCACCGGTTTGCTGGCTTTCAGAAGAACGTCAATGGAAGCGCGGATCTTGCTGTGATCTGCCACCGGGCGATGCGCCGGATAGGCGCTGTATTCGGGTTCCGCATACAGATCATTTATCTCCGCTTCTTCACCATAGATATTGATGGGTACCCGGATGTGAACCGGCGCTGGACGCCCGGACGTTGCCACACGGAACGCGCGGCGCATCAGAAAAGGGATTTGCTTTGCATTCGTCAGGACGAAGGATTCCTTGGAGATGCTGTCATACAATTTCGTCTGATCAATCCCTGTCAGACCATGCTTCTTGTCCTGATTGATCGGAATGTCAGAGCTGAAATAGATGATCGGAACCGAACTGAGGTAAGCTTCGGTCATTCCCGGTGTGCAATGCGTCACGCCTGGGCTTGGGGCCTCGAGCACAGATGGACGACCGGTGATCTTGGCATAGGCCTCGGCCGCGTAAGATGCGGTTCTCTCGTCACGGGTCAGAACAAATTCAATGTCGCTGTGTTTGCGCCACTCCTTGTACCAGCCAATTGTCGTCTCGCCGGGAAGCCCGAACACATGCTTCACGCCATGCAGCTCCAGCATTTTCAGAATGATCTGCGCCCCGTTCATTCTTATGGATTCAGATTTGCTCACTTTACGGTCCTTTTCCGAAACACTTTGATTGCATGCGGCACTGCATGCAGAATTTTTTCAAGTTTACGTCGTTCAACCGCTAGCCCAGCGGATCTTCGACGGCGTATTTCGCCAGCATTGCCGGATCGACCGTAACGCCCAGACCCGGTCCGGTGGGCACATGCACCCGACCGTTGCCGACAGGGAATGGCTGCGTCAGGATGTCCTCCTGCGCATAATAGTTCGCCATGTAGAATTCGCATTGCAGCAGCAAATCGGGAACAGCCGCCATGAGATGCGCCCCCGCGGCGTGGGCCAATCCGGTTTCGAACATGCACCCGCCGTAAACCTCGATCCCGCCGGCGCGGGCGATTGCAGCGACCTCCAGCGCCCGGCGAATTCCGCCGGATTTCATTATTTTCAGCGAAAAGATGTCGGCGATGCGATTTTGCACACCATACAATGCGCCTTTCGGGTCAAAAACGCTTTCGTCAGCCATGATCGGCGTATCGATGACATGGGTGATAAGACGCGGCAGATAGGACCAACGCAAGAACAGCGGGAAGTTGGGGTCGAGCAGCATCTTCGGGCTTTTGATGAGCATCCCCGGGGCTGTCACTGGCGCCACCGAACACGCCGCAAGAATTCCGGCATTTCCGAAAGACGCCGCCTGTTCGCTGCCCGGTGCTTCGCGATCCACAATGGTGACGCCAACGCCCTTGCGCAACAACCAGATCGCCGCCGACACACCGACAATACCGGCGCCGACAACGACCACATGTTGAGGGTCAGGTTTTGTCATGTTGCGTCTAATCCACGAAATTGGTTCGGCCAGATACACTCCATGTCAAATTATATACAGGATTGTATACAGAATTAAAGACAAATGTTTCCATACTGCATTTTTTTGGGTAAGAGTGTGTGAAACAGGAGCATTGAGAAACGAATGAGCAAGTCAGAGAGCAGCGTCGACCGGGCATATTTAACGCTTCGTCAGAAGGCTACAGACTTCGAATTCAAGCCTGGCGAGCGCTTGAACGAGACGGCGCTGACCAGCACGCTGAAGGTCAGCCGCACACCACTTCGCGAGGCGCTCAACCGGCTGGTGGCAGAAGGTTTTCTGACATTCGTTCTGGGCAAGGGCTTTTTCTGCAGGCCGCTGAGCCCTGAAAAAATTCTGGAGCTCTATCAGCTGCGGTGCGCGCTTGAATCCGAAGCGGTTATCCGAACTATCGAGACGGCGAGCGACGATGAGATACACCATCTGGTCGCGTATCTGGACGACACCGAACAGTCATACGTGGTTTGCACCGATCTGAATGAGCTTTTGAGAATGGACGAGGAGTTCCACATGAAGCTCGCAGCTCTTTCGGGCAACCAGGAACTGCTGAAATTCCTCAGCAACACCAACGAGCGAATCCGCTATGTCAGGATCATCAACCTGCGCCAGTTGCGTGACCGAAGGGGGATTTCCGCAGATGATGAAACGTCGTTGTCCGCCCATCGCGTTATTCTCAATGCGGTCAAGGCCCGCAACACGAACAGCGCGGTGACAGCTTTGAGGGATCATATAGAACGTCGCAGCGAGCAGACCGTGGAACTGGTCCGCATGGCCTATTCTCAGCTCTACGTTCCAGGAGATTAGGGTCTGAACTCAATCAGGAGATTGAATTGGCGCGCATCAATGGACGAAGTCCGCTTTCCTGTGACATCAGGACATCAAGCCTGGGCTGCAATCGTACCCGATGGCGAAGTCACAACATTGATCCTGAGCCCGTCCTTTTTCAGTTCCAGAAGCCAGTCTGATGGATGCGGATCCATGACCATGATGCAATCCGATATGACACCCGCATCAATCCACCCTTTTCAGCTGTGCGGTGCCCATTTTTCCGCAACCGAACAGCACAAGACCGCCTTCGTTCAAGCGTTTCAGCAGCGCTGGCTTTATCACGACCGCCGCCCGGCGAGGCCGAGCAACGGATCGTCCAGATGGTCGGAGAATCGATCCGGGACCAGGGCCTGCTGAAACCATTGAATAAAGCTGTAGATCGAGAACACCGGCAATCCGGTGAGTTTGCGAACATCTGCCGCATAAGGTGTCATGTTGGTGCATTCCAGAATGATGGCACCCAAATCCGAGTGTTCCGTCACCAATTGCCTTGCAGCATCACACATATCCTGCCGGCAAGCCTCGAAATCAATTTCAGGGGCGTCCCCAAGGATGTCGCGCGTAAACACCCGGCCATTTTCAGTGCCGACGATCGGCGTATCCAGAGGAACATTGGCCGCTGTCAAATGCTCGGCCGTCAGTGTTTCCTTCGAAATAGTCAGAATTCCTGGGCGTTTGCCTGCTGGCAGCATCGCTTGCACCATCTGCATCTGCATCAGGGACGAAGTGGCAACCGGCACCGGCACAGCTTTTGCCAATTGATCCTGCATGATCGACAGGAACCCGCAATTAGTGGTGATTCCGTCGCATCCGCTGGCAACAAGGTCCTTGGCGGCATCGATGAATTTGTCAACCAGCAGGCGGGCGTCATTGCGCACGACCAGTTCCGGCGTCGCACTGCGCACAACGCGATACTGCACCGGAAAAGGCCACGTCGTTGCGTTGCCGATATCACCGGGAATGCGCGGGAACTGCGTTTCGAGCATTAATATCCCAAGGCTCGCGCCGTAAATTGTCTTGCCACCTTTTTGAGTCAACATCGCCACCTTCCTTCCTGGAATCTGCTGCAGTTTGTCTAGCCTGCACGGCCTGAAGACAGTAGTGTATACAGCTCCTCGCGGAGTCAATCACTATTTATTGCGGCCACACTAATGGCATGCGGTCGGCTCTGCTCGACCGGGGTAATGACAAATTCCGGTTCCATAGTGATCTCCACGGGATGGGTTCGCAACTATCCCACTGGACGATACTGGATCCCCGGAACAAGTCCGGGGATGACGATGGAGGGTGGGTGGGGAAACCAGAGAGGCTGGTTGGTTCCAGTCCGGTTACGCTCGAACCGGTTCCGAAGCAGATAATGGCAGAACGCGAGGAAAAATCTGAAAAGCGAATCCACCCCAACCCGTCATCCCCGGACTTGTTCCGGGGATCCAGAGTTTCGATTGCAAATCCGCTGGAAGTCTGGGTGGGGGAGAGGCCGGAGGGGGTCATCCGGTGGGGCATCGCGGCACCAGATCACAGCCGGTATGATGCCAAGGTGGGTCTGAGGCGCAGATGCGCCTCAGAATGTGATGAATTTTCCGGTGTCGACTTCGCGCTGACGCCGTTCCAGATCATGGATCGAGACAGAATCGTTAAGATAATTGCGGATCGCTGTCTGCCGGTCGACAGGCCGGAAAGCAGATCCGATACGAGATAAAGATGTTCTAAGAGACATGTTGCTCTCCTTTCATGACCTTCAATATAGGTCACGAAGGCACAAAGAGGCGTGCAATGATTGCATGGATGCCATGCGGCCGGCGGATGCAACACTCTAATCCTGAAAACCGGCTAATCCTGAAACCGGCCCCCGGCCTGGTGCATCTGTTCCGGCGTATCCAGATCGAACGAGGCGGCCGGGCCGATTTCGACCTCGTGGACGAATTCGGCGAATTCGCCGATCAGATGTCGCCCGCCCGTGTCGCCCTGTATACCGGACAGGGCGTTCAGAAACCGCGCTGACCAGAGCACCGGATTGCCGCGTTTGCCGCGATCAGTCGGGACGATGATTTCGCGGCCCTGCGCCGGATCAAACCCGGCGACGAGCTTCAAAATGACATCCTGCGATATTCGCGGCATGTCGCCAAGCAGGACGAGGACGCCATCCGGCGGCGTTGCCCGATCGGCCAGCACCTGTATACCGCTGCGCAGCGACGTGGACAGGCCCCGGTCGAACTGCGGATTGAACACGATCTGCTTTTCAATGCCCTCAAGCGCCGCCGCGATCCGCTCCGGCTGCGCCCCGGTGACGACGGTCAGATCGGTGCCAAGCGCGTGGCGCGCCGCTTCGGCCACGTGGCGCACCAGCGGCATGCCATCCACCTCGGCAATCAGCTTGTTATTGGCGCCCATGCGCTTGCTCTGGCCTGCAGCGAGCAGCAGAGCGGCGATTCTGGGAGATTCAGTGTCCTGGCGCAGCGCCCGTTCGCGCGGCTGCGGCCGGCTGACAATTTCCATCAGCAGCCCGCCGACCCCCATTGCCGAAATATCCTCTGCCTTGACCGGTATGCCTGCCAGAATCCGGTTCAGCACCCAGTCAAACCCGTTTTCCACCGGCGAGCGGGCACAGCCTGGAGCGCCGATCACCGGCGTGCCTGCCAGTTCACCCAGAAACAGCAGATTGCCCGGATCCACCGGCATGCCGACATAGTGCACTGTACCGCCTGCGCGCCGCAGAGCCTGCGGCAGCACGTCATCTGCATCAATCATCGCCGAGGCGCCGACCAGCACGATGAGATCGGCGTTTTTTTCCGCCAAGAGGCTTATCGCCTCTGCTACTGCCGCGGTTTCGTGGGGTGTGCGGATTTCCTCAAACACAGAAGAGAAGCTGGCTTCCAGACGGCTGGCCAGAACCTTGCGCGTCTTGTCCATGATTTTGTCCCGCAGTGTCGGCAGGCGGGTAGCAACCAGTCCGACCCGCGCCGCCCGAAATCCGGCCACCGACAATGCGCCATCGCCAGCGGTTGCGATGCAGGATTGCAGCAAGGCTCCGGGCACCGCAAAGGGAATGATTTTCACCGTGGCGACCATGCGCCCGGCCTCGACCGCTGTGTAGGGCGGCAGGGTTGCCAGGGTCATCGATGGGTCGCAGCGGTTGATCCGGTCAACCAGATCAGCGTTAGGCAAAAACAGCCCGGCTTTTTGCGCAAACAGATTGGCCCGGCCGGTAAAGGGCTGGTCGACCCGCACATTGGGCCCGCACACCGCCCGCGCCAGACGCAGCGCCGCTTCATCTTCATGAACGTCCTCAGCATCCAGCCGGGCAACCGTAATGCTGGCATGACCCCTCGCCTGCAATACGGCAATATCCTCGGCCGACAGCAAAGTGCCTTTTTTCACACGCACCGTCTTGCCGTCCAGCTCGCCATCCTGGGCGTGGGCCAGCAGGGTGCCGATTGTATCGGCCAGCGGAACATCAAGCAGTTTCAACAGGCCGGTCCTTGCGCAATGCGGCGATGATCTGACCCAGAATGGCGACCGCGATTTCGGCCGGAGTGGCCGCGCCGATGTCAAGGCCGATCGGCGCATCGATCCGGGCCAGTTGAGCTTCTGAAAATCCGCCGGCCCGCAAACGCTCCAGCCGGGCGCTATGGGTTTTGCGGCTGCCCAGCGCGCCAATATAGAAACACTGGTTTTTCAGTGCCGTTTGCAGAGCAAAATCATCGATTTTGGGATCATGGGTAACGGCCGCAACCGCCGTGTAGCCATCAATCAGAGCATCGCTCAACACATCCTGGGGCCATTCCGCCAGCAGACTGACCGAGGGAAACCGCTGCTTAGTGGCAAAGGCGGTGCGCGGATCAATGATTGTCAGATCAAACCCGCATTCCCGCACCATTGGTACCAGCGCCTGGGAAATATGCACCGCACCGATTATGACAATGCGCGGCGCCGGCAGTTCCACATTGAGAAAGTACTCCTCCCCGCCAAGTGTCTCGCGCCCGGATTTGCCGGACCAAAACCGGGTCTTCGCGGCATTGGCGAGCGGATCGTCTTCGCCGAGGGTATCACGAAAAATCAACCGGCCTTCACCACTGCCCAGATGGCGCACGAGAATGACGGCGCGCCGGTTGGCGCGGGCGGCATTCAGTTCCGGCAAAAGTGCCTTTTCCATGTCTACAGGACCTGATCAACAAAGACGCGGATTTTGCCACCGCAGGACAGGCCGACCCGCCACGCAGTTTCATCAGCAACGCCGAATTCCAGCATTTTCGGCTGTCCGCTCTCGATCACAGCCAGCGCTTCCGCAATCACCTCGCCTTCAACGCAGCCGCCCGAGACAGACCCTTCGAAATTCCCCTCCGCATCAATCACCAGATGACTGCCCGCGGCTCGCGGTGCAGACCCCCATGTATCCACCACGGTCGCCAGCGCAATGCGGCGGCCTTCCGAAATCCAGCTCTCGGCGGTCTGCAGAATATCACCATCCATAAGTTTGCTCCTATGCGGCCTGCGTCCGCCGGTATCCCAACATATCCGCAACACGCGTCACCGGCTGCGACAAAGACAGGCACAAATCCGAAATTGCATCAAGCGAATGCACGGGCCGAAACTGATCAACAAACGGCAACATGGCGCGCACGCCGCTGGCCCGCGCCTCAAACCCATCATATCCGAGAAGTGGATTGAGCCAAATCAACTGGCGGCAGGATTTTTGCAGCCGTTCCATTTCAAATCCTAGATCCTCATCACTGTCACGCTCCAGCCCATCGGTCATCAGCAGCACAATCGCGCCCTGCCCCAGGACCCGGCGCGACCAGTGCTTGTTGAAATCATGCAGCGCCGTTGCAATGCGGGTGCCACCTGACCAGTCGGCTACCAGGGCACCACAGGCATCCAGAGCCTCGTCCGGGTCCTTGCGTGCCAATGCGCGGCTGATATTGGTGAGTTGGGTGCCAAAGACAAAACTGTGCACCCGGCTCCGGCTTTCCGCCAGCGCGTGGAGAAAATGCAGGAACAGCCGGGAATACTGGCTCATCGAACCGGAAATATCGCACAGCGCGACAATCGGCGGCGCCACCTCACGCCGTCGCCGCAACACTGGCGAAACCCATTCGCCACCGGTTGCCAGACTGGCGCGCATGGTGCGGCGCATATCAAGCCGCGAGCCTGAATGCCCGGTCTGAAAGCGCCGTGTCCTGACCCTGGCAACCGGCAGCACCATGGTTTCCACGGCGCGTTTGGCCTGCGCCAACTCCTCTGCGTTCATCTGGGCAAAATCCTTCGATTGCAGGATCTCCCTGCCGGAAATCGTATCTTCTGCATCGATGTCCATTTCAGGCAGTATATTATCTGGCCGTTGCGCAATCTGCTGTAGCATCGCCCGCGCCACCCGTGCCGCAGCCGGTTTTGGCTTTTCCTCTGCCAGCGGCGCGTTTGCCTGCAACGACAGGGCTTCAAGCATTGTTTCCAGACGGTTTTTCGGGCGCCAGAACATCTCAAAACCTACTGTAAAAACAGCGTGATGCTCGCGTTTGCTGACAAACACCGAGCTCAGCGTCCAGAACAGATCATCCCGGCTTTGCAGTCCGGCCACCTCGACCGCAAGCACCGCATCGACAACACGAGACGGGCGGACCGGCAGGCCTGCCGCGCGCAGCACACGGGCGAAATGCACAATGTTATCGGCAAAATGTCCCCCGCCTGCTTCATCCGGCATGTCAGGCATCCTTCAGGTCCGCTTTGACATCGCTCAGCACCTGATCGGCGCGCCCGCCCTGAACCGCCTGAATGTCGTCCTGATATTTCAGCAGCACACCCAGCGTCTCCGACACGGTTTGCGGGTCGAGCGCCGTGCGGTCAAGTTCGGTCAGCGCTGTGGCCCAGTCAATGGTTTCGGCGACGCCGGGATTTTTGAACAAATCCGCGTCGCTGCGCAATTTCTGCACGAAAGCGACGATCTCCGCAGATAGCCGGGCATGGGCGCCCGGCACCTTGTTGGCGACAATCTGCAACTCCCGCTCTGCATTGGGGTAATCCACCCAGTGATACAGGCAGCGCCGCTTCAGCGCATCATGGATTTCGCGGGTGCGGTTTGTGGTAATAATGACAATCGGCGGCTGTTTGGCTTTGATCGTGCCCAATTCGGGGATTGTGATCTGAAACTCAGACAGCACTTCCAGCAAATACGCTTCAAACGCCTCGTCTGCACGGTCCAACTCATCGATCAGTAGCACCGGCGCGAGCCCATCCGGCGCATCCAGGGCCTGCAGCAGCGGACGTTTCAGCAGAAATTTTTCATCAAAGACGCTTTTTGCCAGATTCGTTTTATCGGAATTCCCAACTGCTTCCGCCATGCGGATTTCCAGCATCTGGGCGGCATAATTCCATTCATAGACGGCGGATGCGATGTCGAGACCCTCATAGCATTGCAGCCGTATCAGCGGCCGGCCCAACTGCGCTGACAGAACCTTGGCAATCTCGGTTTTTCCCACCCCCGCCTCGCCTTCCAGAAACAGCGGGCGCTGCATTTTCAGCGACAGATACAGCACGGTCGCAAGCGAGCGGTCGGCGACATAGCCCGCCCGCCCCAGCAAAGCATGGGTGTCATCAATCGAGCGCGGATAGGGGTGAGTCATGAATCAACAAATCCTCATCGTACCAGGGTCTGGACCTACAGTGCGTGATAATCCCGGTCGCGATAGATCAGACCGGGGCCGAGTTGCCCCGGCACAATGGACTGCACATGACCGAACAACACCGAATGAGTGCCCATCTCGACGATCTGTTCCAATCCACAATCCATGGATGCCAGACATCCCGGCAGCACCGGCGCGCCGGACGCAGTCTTGCTGATCTGAAGACCTTCGAACCGATCCGCTTCCGGATGGGCGACATTCCGACCGGCGAACAAATCTGCCATATGGCGTTCTCCGGCAGACAGAATGTTGACGCAGAAGATGCCGTTCTTCTTGATGATTTCGTTGCTGCGCGACGCCCGGTTGACACAGACCAGCACAATCGGCGGCGCATCGGACACCGCGCTGAAAGCCGTGACAGTCAGTCCGGCCAGCCCGGCCTTGCCGCCGGAAGTGACAATATGCACCGCTGAACCGACGCGGCTCATGACATCGCGAAACTGGTCTCTGGAAACACTGTCGCTCTGTGATGATCGGAATTGTGTGGAAACGGTCAAGACAGCCTCGGAAATATTGATCCCTGCATGTAGGGCAGAATTGCTCTAAACACCATACTTCTATCAGCGGCGCCCTGTAGTGCAGTTTCAACCTGCGACGATTTGACAACTGCCAAATGCGGTTGCTGCGGCTGAGCCTGAAAAATCTGCCTGATCTCAGCAATTTGTGAAAAAATCAACTGCAGAATGAGCTGACAGTTGTTTTACCATTCCGGCACTGATAAGTCTCAACGTTAGCAAATCCGCATCAGACGGATCATTGGTTGTCAAAGCAGCCGGCGCATATAGGGGGATAGGCTGACGTGGAATATTTTCTGCAGCAATTGATTAATGGCATCACACTCGGCTCGATCTATGGCCTGATCGCCATTGGTTACACCATGGTGTATGGCATCATCGGCATGATCAACTTTGCCCATGGTGATATTTTCATGATCGGCGCCTTCATTTCGCTGATTTGCATCATCGCACTCGGGCTGACCGCGGCAACCGGCTTCTGGGTCCTGATCCTGGCCCTGATCCTCGTTCTGCTGGTCTCCATGGTTTTCACCTCAATCTGGGGCTGGACCGTAGAGCGACTTGCATATCGGCCATTGCGCGGCTCGTTCCGGCTGGCCCCGCTGATTACCGCCATTGGCATGTCGATCGCGCTGCAGAATTTCGTCCAGATTTCTCAAGGCGCACGGGTGAAACCGCTGGAGCCGCTTGTACCGGGCGGCTACACGTTGATGGAAGCGGAAACCGAAAATGGCACATTTGCCGTTCAGCTCTCCAACATGCAAATCCTGATTGTGCTGACCACGATTATTCTCATGATCGGATTTTCCCTGCTGATTTCCAAAACGTCGCTCGGCCGCTCGCAGCGCGCCTGCGAGCAGGACCGTAAAATGGCATCACTGCTGGGGATCAATGTTGACCGGACAATTTCCCTGACCTTCGTGATGGGCGCCGCGCTGGCGGCAGTCGCAGGGCTTCTGTTCCTGCTGTATTACGGTGTGATTGATTTTTACATCGGCTTCGTGGCCGGCGTTAAAGCCTTCACGGCAGCGGTTCTCGGCGGCATCGGATCACTTCCAGGTGCCATGCTGGGCGGTCTTCTGATCGGCCTGATCGAAGTCTTCTGGTCGGGTTATTTCAGCGTTGAGTACAAGGATGTGGCCGCGTTTTCAATCCTGGCGATTGTGCTGATTTTCCTGCCTTCCGGCTTGCTTGGCAAACCCGAAGTAGAGAAGGTCTGATCAATGGCAACGTTAGCAGATCAAGACAGCCGCCTCGTCGCGTCGCTGAAAGATTCCCTTGTGGCTGGTGTTCTGACGCTGGCCCTGTCCTTTTTCCTGATAGGTCTTAATACCAATATCGCGCCCGGTGGCCTTGTGCTTGAACAGCGCTGGCTCGCTGTGGCGGTTGCAGTGGCAGTGGTGTTTGCCGGACGGTTCCTGCTGAATTATTTTGTATGGCGGCGGCCGGGAGCCGGTCAGGGTGGCGGGCTGTCTTTCGCCATACCCAAAGTGCCAATGCCGTCGATGAAAATCATCGGTCCGCTGCTGTTTGCGGCTGCCGTTGTCCTGCCCTTCCTGCTGCTCGAGCTGAAAGGCGCGAGGGGTTCCCGGCAATATCTCGATCTGGCAGTCCTGATCACGACCTATGTCATGCTCGGCTGGGGGCTGAACATTGTGGTCGGCCTTGCCGGTCTGCTCGATCTTGGTTATGTGGCATTTTACGCTGTCGGGGCCTATTCCTTCGCCCTGCTCGCCCAGACATTTGATCTGGGATTCTGGATATCTCTGCCGCTGGCCGGCATTCTGGCAGCCTTCTGGGGCATTATCCTCGGCTTTCCGGTCTTGCGCCTGCGCGGTGACTACCTGGCGATTGTCACTCTGGCATTTGGTGAAATCGTTCGCATCGTGCTGTTGAACTGGTATCAGTTTACGGGCGGTCCTGACGGAATTTCCGGCATTCCCCGCCCGACATTTTTCGGGATTGATTTTACCCGCGGCGAAGGCGGCTTTGCCGAGACATTCGGTTTGGAATATTCGCCGATCCACCGCATCATCTTTCTCTATTACGTCATTCTGGCGCTGGCACTGCTGACCAACTTTGTCACCTTGCGACTGCGGCGACTTCCGATCGGGCGGGCCTGGGAGGCGCTGCGCGAAGATGAGATTGCCTGCCGCTCGCTTGGCATAAACACCACCAACACCAAGCTGACAGCTTTCGCCATCGGGGCCATGTTTGCCGGATTTGCCGGCTCGTTCTTTGCCACAAGGCAAGGCTTCATTTCTCCGGAGAGTTTCACCTTCATCGAATCCGCCATCATTCTCGCCATTGTCGTGCTTGGTGGACTGGGCAGCCAGATCGGTGTGGTCATCGCCGCAGTGGTGCTGATCGGAGGGTTTGAGGTGTTCCGGGAATTCTCCGACTACCGCATGCTGATTTTCGGGCTTGCGATGGTCGTCATCATGGTCTGGAAACCGCGCGGCCTGATCACCACGCGCAAACCGTCGGCGGTTTACAAAAAACAAAAAGCGATAGGCGCGGATATGGTCGCCCAGGGGGAGGGTCACTGATGGATACGATCTCACGCTCCTGGGATGAAAACCCGGTTCTCAGTGTTGAACATCTGACGATGCGCTTTGGCGGTCTTGTGGCGGTGGATGATCTGTCATTCTCCGTTGGTCGCGGCGATATCACAGCGCTGATCGGTCCGAATGGCGCAGGCAAAACCACCGTCTTCAACTGTGCCACCGGATTTTACAAGCCGACCGAAGGCCGGCTGACAATGAAGCGGAAATCCGGCAGCGAATATCTGCTGGAGCGCATGCCGGACTTCAAGATCTCGGAATTCGCTGGAGTCGCCCGGACTTTTCAGAACATTCGCCTGTTCGGCGGCATGACGGTTCTGGAGAACCTTCTCGTCGCGCAGCACAACAGACTGATGCTGGCCTCCAATTTCACCATTGGTGGTCTGTTTGCCCTGCCCGGCTATCTGAAAGCCAATAAAAAGGCCATCGACAAGGCGGTCAATTGGCTTGAAGTGATCGACCTTCTGGACCGTGCCGACGATCCGGCAGCGGATCTGCCCTATGGCGACCAGCGCCGGCTGGAAATTGCGCGGGCCATGTGCACCGACCCGGATCTGCTGTGCCTGGACGAACCGGCCGCCGGTCTGAATCCGAGGGAATCCAGTGATCTGAATAAATTGCTGCAACGCATTCGCAGCGAACACGAAACATCGGTTCTTCTGATCGAACACGATATGGGCGTGGTGATGGAGATTTCTGACCATATTATCGTGCTCGACTATGGCGTGAAGATTTCTGATGGCACCGCAGAGGAAGTCCGCAACGATCCCAAGGTGATCGCAGCGTATCTTGGCGTTGAGGATGAAGAAGTTGATATAGTCGAAGCGGAGGTGGGCCTGTGAGCGATGCCGTGAACTCCTCGACCCACATGCTGTCGATCAAAAACGTTGTCACTCATTACGGCAAAATTATTGCTTTGCGTGGTGTCGACGTCGAAGTCAATGACGGTGAAATCGTAACTCTGATCGGTGCGAACGGGGCTGGTAAATCAACTCTGATGATGACAATTTGCGGCTCGCCACAAGCCAGTGAAGGCCAGATTATATATCGCGGCGAAGATATCACCCGTATGCCGACCCATGAGATCATGGCCAGGAATATTGCTCAATCTCCCGAAGGCAGGCGGATTTTCCCGCGCATGACGGTTCTGGAAAACCTGCAGATGGGCGCTGCCATTACCGATTATTCCCATTTCGATGAGGATCTGAAAAAAGCCTTCGAGCTGTTTCCAATTCTGCAAAAGCGGCAGAATCAGCGTGGCGGAACGCTGTCGGGCGGCGAACAGCAGATGCTGGCGATCGCCCGCGCGCTGATGAGCCGGCCGGATTTGCTGTTGCTGGACGAGCCCTCGCTCGGTCTCGCGCCACTGATCGTGAGGCAGATTTTCGAAGTCATCGAGGAACTGAACCGCAATGAAGGCCTGACTGTATTTCTGGTGGAACAGAACGCCTATCACGCTCTGAAGCTTGCTCATCGGGGCTATGTCATGGTGAATGGCAACATTACCATGTCGGGCACCGGCAAGGAGCTGCTGCAAAAAGAAGAGGTCCGCGCGGCCTATCTGGAAGGAGGGGCGCACTGATGGGCATTTTCTATGAAGTTTCCCTGTCGGTCTTTGTGTTTGTCACCCTCATCCTCGGTGGTCTTGGCGCCTATCTGACCGGGCGCGCCATCGCCATTACCTGGCGCCCGCTCTGGACCCTTGTATGGTTCACATTCCTGCTGACTTTCTTCATCCGCTTCATCCACTTTGCGCTGTTCGATGGCACATTGCTTACCGTGCAATATTTCATCGTCGATTTCGTGGTGTTACTGGCGATAACCTATATCGGGTTCCGCATCACCCGCACCAACCAGATGGTCACGCAATACAGCTGGATCTACAAAAAGGCCGGGCCGTTTTCCTGGCGCGAAAAAGCCTGATAGTCAGCACCAGTGTTGTCACACGCAAAAGCCGCATCTCCTGGAGATCGCGGCTTTTTTGTTGACCCTTCGGTCAGGTGATGGTTCCCCGGAACAAGTTTCAAGGCATCAATTCCCGATAGGGAACACCACAATACCGAATGTAATCAGTTCATGGCTTTCTGCAGATTTTCGTCAATCTTGTCGAGGAAGCCTGTGGTCGACAGCCATTTTTGTTCCGGTCCCACCAGCAACGCCAGATCCTTGGTCATGAAGCCGCTTTCCACTGTATCAACACAGACCTTTTCCAGCGTCAGCGCGAAATCGGCCAGCGCCTGATTGTCATCCAGCTTGGCACGGTGTGCCAGACCGCGTGTCCACGCGAAGATCGAAGCGATGGAATTGGTCGAGGTTTCCTTGCCCTGCTGATGCAGGCGGTAATGCCGCGTAACGGTACCATGGGCAGCTTCCGATTCCACGGTTTGCCCGTCCGGGGACATCAGCACGGACGTCATCAGACCAAGAGACCCAAAGCCCTGGGCCACTGTGTCGGACTGAACATCACCATCATAGTTTTTACAGGCCCAGACAAAGCCGCCAGACCATTTCAGTGCGGAGGCCACCATGTCGTCGATGAGACGGTGTTCATAGGTGATTTTCTTTTCCGCAAATGCCTCGGCAAATTCCGCTTGGAACACCTCTTCGAACAGATCCTTGAAGCGCCCGTCATAGACTTTGAGAATGGTATTCTTGGTCGACAGATAGACCGGCCAGCCGCGGGTCAGACCATAATTCAGGGAAGCGCGGGCAAAATCGCGGATCGAATCATCCAGATTGTACATTCCCATGGCAATGCCGGCAGATGGAAAGTTGAACACTTCATGTTCGATGACCTTGCCGTCTTCGCCTTCAAACTTCATCGTAAGCTTGCCCTTGCCGGGCACCTGAAAGTCAGTTGCGCGGTATTGATCGCCAAAGGCGTGACGGCCGATGACCATTGGCTGAGTCCAGCCCGGTACCAGACGCGGCACATTTTCACAGATGATCGGCTCACGGAACACAACGCCGCCGAGAATGTTGCGGATTGTACCATTTGGCGAACGCCACATCTTTTTCAGGCCGAATTCCTCGACACGGTCTTCATCGGGGGTGATCGTCGCGCATTTCACACCAACGCCGTGTTCCCGGATGGCATTCGCCGCATCTATGGTAACCTGGTCATCGGTTTCATCGCGGTACTCCATACCCAGATCATAATATTTCAGATCGATGTCCAGATAAGGATGAATGAGTTTGTCTTTGATGAACTGCCAGATGATACGGGTCATCTCGTCCCCATCCAGTTCAACGACCGGATTGGCAACTTTGATTTTAGCCATGTGTGATTTTCCTCAGCTTTTGGGCCAAATGCCAGAGCCGTCGTTCAGAAAAAACGGTCTTGCATCATAAAATGTGTGATTACGCGCGTTGCTATAGCATCGTCTTTCCCTGGCCGAAAGGGCCGCGAAAGTGGAATTCGTCTTTCGCCCATCCTCTTGCCAAAAATGCCGCTTACAGCTAGCAAATCCAGACTCCTCATACCCGGAACGACGGAACCACAGATGGCAGGAACGAATTCGAAAGCCGAACTGATCACCGGCGGGCCGGCAATCATACTTGTCGAGCCGCAGCTTGGCGAGAATATCGGCACCGCAGCGCGGGCGATGGCCAATTTTGGCCTGTCTGAAATGCGCTTGGTCAATCCCAGGGATGGCTGGCCGAATGAGCGCGCAAAGAACGCCTCGGCAAAAGCCGATCATGTCATCGACAACGCCCAGGTCTTTGCCACGCTTGAAGAGGCGCTGAGCGGCCTCAATCTGGTCTATGCCACGACGGCGCGCCCGCGCGATATGTTTGTTCCCGTCCACGGGCCGGACGCGGCAATGCAGATGGCCAAGGCCCATATTGCCTCCGGGCATTCTTGCGGTGTCATGTTCGGCCGCGAGCGCACTGGACTGACCAATGAGGAAATTGCGCTGGCCGGCGAAATCGTCACCTTTCCGGTCAATCCCGCCTTTGCCTCGCTGAACATCGCCCAGGCGGTGCTGTTGATGTCCTACGAATGGATGCGCGCCAACAGCGAAACCGACATTGCGCAGTTTCAGGCACCGCAGGACCCCCCTGCCCGCAAGGAAGAGCTGATCGGCCTGTTCCAGCATCTGGAAGGCGCATTGCAGGCCGCCAATTTTTTCAGGCCGCCGGAAAAGAAAAATCATATGGTCAGCACTTTGCGGGCGTTGTTTCACAAGGGCGGCTACAGCCAGCGCGACATTACCATTCTGCGCGGTGTGGTCGGGGCTCTGGAAGGACGCAGAACCCGCAATACGCCCCGCCGCCAGGCCGCCGAAGCCAAAGCGACCCCGCAAAAATGAGCAATGCCCGTCTGCTTGTGGTGGATTCCGGACTGGGCGGGCTGTCGGTGGCGCGCGCCATCCGGCAGGAGCTGCCCTTTGTATCGATGATTTACGCCGCCGATTACGCCGCGTTTCCCTATGGAAACTGGGCGGAAAGCGCTTTGCAGGATCATCTGTTCACGCAGATTTCAGACTGGATCGACACCCATCGGCCCGATGCGGTGGTGATCGCCTGCAACACGGCTTCGACCCTTATTCTGCCACGCCTGCGGGCCGCTTTCGACATTCCCGTGGTGGGCACCGTTCCGGCTATCAAACCGGCAGCTTCGCTCAGCCGCAGCCGGCTGGTCAGTGTTCTGGCAACACCGGGCACTGTAGCGCGGGACTACACCCGCGCGCTTCTGGCCGAATTCGCTGCCGATATGAATGTGGCGCTGATCGGCAGCGCAAATCTTGCCGGGCTGGTGGAACAGTGGTTTATCAGCGGTCCTTCGCCGGGATTACGCGACGCCATCAAGGCTGAGTTGGTGCCCTGCTTCCAGCGCGGTCCCGATGGCAGGCAGACAGACTGTGTTGTGCTTGCCTGCACGCATTTTCCGCTCCTGAAAGATGTTCTGCAGGAGCTTGCGCCGTGGCAGGTGAGCTGGATTGACTCCAGCGCCGCCATTGCCCGGCAGGCCGGCCATGTTCTTGGCGCAAAAGCCAATGCCGCCACACCGGGAACATTTGAGATTATCAGCAGCGCGCCACTTGGCGCAGAGCGTGTCGGGACAGTCTGGAAAAAGCTGCACTCAGAAGGCTGAGTTCCGCCTTGACAGTGCGGGGCTGAATGACTACACAACGCCTGCAAATGCGGGGTCTTTGGCCCCGTATTTTTGTTACGCACCTGTGGGAGAAGTGAGCGCTTCGCTGTTTCTCCCTGTCGGCAAGGCCAAAACCCTGCAAAGGAAGGCGCGTTTCCTTGAAACACTTTTATTAGGAAACACGATGAGCAAGCGCAATTCGTCTAAATATAAAATTGATCGCCGCATGGGCGAAAACATCTGGGGTCGTCCGAAGAGCCCGGTAAACCGCCGCGACTATGGTCCCGGTCAGCACGGCCAGCGCCGCAAGGGCAAACTGTCCGATTTCGGTATCCAGCTGCGCGCCAAGCAGAAGCTGAAGGGCTATTACGGTAATATCACAGAAAAGCAGTTCCGCCGCATCTATGCTGAAGCGACACGTCTGCGCGGTGATACATCGGAAAATCTGATCGGTCTTCTGGAAAGCCGCCTTGATGCGATCGTCTACCGCGCCAAGTTCGTGCCGACCGTATTTGCTTCACGTCAGTTCATCAATCACGGTCATATCAACGTCAACGGCCAGCGCGTCAACATTCCAAGCTACCGTGTCAAAGCCGGTGATGTTGTGGAAATTCGTGAAAAGTCTCGCGAAATGGTCATGGTGCTGGAAGCTACCGATCTGGCAGAACGCGATGTACCGGAATATCTGACTGTGGATTACGGCAAGATGGCCGCACAATATACACGCGTTCCGCAGCTTGCTGATGTACCGTTCCCGGTTGTCATGGAGCCAAATCTGGTGGTCGAGTATTACTCCCGCTAGCATTTAGCTGCACTGAATTTTGAAAACCCCGCCGCAAGATTCTGTCTTGCGGCGGGGTTTTTGTTTTGCGCGCCTTGCAGCGCATACAAAAACCGCAACCCGGCTCGTACCGGACTGCGGTTTTCAGAATTATAAAATGGCTCTAAATCCGCTTATGCGGTTTCGCGCACCGTAATCCCAGCGTCTTTCATATGGGTCTGAAGTTCTTTGGCCTGAAACATTTCCCGGACAATGTCGCAGCCGCCGACAAATTCGCCCTTGACGTAAAGCTGAGGAATGGTCGGCCACTGAGCATAATCCTTGATGCCCTGTCGCAGATCGTCGTTTTCCAGAACATTGATGCCCTTGTAATCGACTCCCAGATAATCCAGAATCTGCACAAGCTGGCCGGAAAAGCCGCATTGCGGAAAATTCGGAGTGCCCTTCATGAAGAGCACCACATCACTGGATTTCACTTCGCTGTCTATCCAGCTGTTTATATCACTCATTAAAAAGCTCCTGATTTCTGTCTTTATTCTGGCGCACTGGTCTGCAGCGCCAGCGCGTGCAATGCACCGCCCATATTGCCCTGCAGGGCCTGATAAACCATCTGATGTTGTTGGACCCGGGTTTTACCGCGAAAACTCTCCGATACAATTTCGGCGGCATAATGATCGCCATCACCGGCAAGGTCCCGGATGGTAATTGCCGCATCCGGCAACGCAGCCTTGATCATGACTTCAATGTCATTGGCATTCATGGGCATTAGCGCGACACCTCTCATTCATGATGCAAAACATCAAACTCCTGTTCCAGACATATAATCCGGCAACCAGCTTTCATGCGTCTGCTTCAACGATTGTACAGATATGGAGTGCTTGTCGTCGAGTTTCAATTCATTGCCGCCGACAAACCCGATCTGAATGGCGGGAACACCCGCTTTGGCTGCGCCCGACAGGATGGTCTCCACATGCTCCGGGCCGGCTGTCATGATGTAGCGTGCCTGATCTTCACTGAACAGAACATCGGCGCTGTCTGCATCCAGACCGTCAAGGGCCGCGCCTTTGTCACCGGCCATGGCCATTTCCGCCAGTGCAACCAGCAGGCCGCCATCGGATATATCATGACACGCGGTGATATGGCCCTGCAGAATCTGGGAGCGAACAAAATCGCCATTGCGGCGTTCAGCCTGCAGATCGACAATTGGAGCCGGACCCAGTTCCAACCCGTGCACTTCGCGCAGATAGATCGACTGACCCAGTTGGTTGAGCGCTTTTCCAATCAGCAGAATGACATCCCCGTCACCGGCAAAGGCAAGCCGCGCCATGCGCGTCCAGTCTGCCAGCAGGCCGACGCCACCAATCGTCGGTGTTGGCAGAATGCCTTCTCCGTTGGTCTCATTGTACAGCGATACATTTCCCGATACCACCGGGAACTCCAGAACCCTGCAGGCCTCGCCGATACCTTCAATCGCACGCACAAACTGTCCCATGATTTCCGGGCGTTGGGGATTGCCGAAGTTGAGATTGTCGGTAATCGCCAGTGGCGTGGCGCCGACTGCGGTCAGATTGCGCCAGGCTTCAGCGACGGCCTGCTTGCCGCCTTCATAGGGGTCTGCTTCGCAATAGCGCGGTGTCACGTCACTGGTCATGGCCAGAGCTTTGCTGGTGCCCTCCACCCGGACCACACCGGCATCTCCGCCCGGCAGTTGAGCGGTGTTGGCCTGAATGAGGCAGTCATACTGCTCTATGATCCAGCGTTTGGACGCCATATCCGGCGAGCCGATGATCTTTAACAGGGCTGCAATCGGATCTTCCAGAACAGGTATCACCGACAAAGGTGCCTGGACTCGCGGCGCGACCCACGGCCGGTCATATTCCGGTGCGTCGTCGCCAAGTTGCTTGATCGGCAGATCGGCGACCAATTCCCCATGATGGTGGACTTTGAAGCGCAGATCATCGGTGGTCTGACCGACAATCGCGAAATCCAGGCCCCATTTGGTGAAAATGGCTTCGGCCACTGCCTGCTTGTCAGGTTCCAGAACCATCAACATGCGTTCCTGGCTTTCCGACAGCATCATCTCATAGGCGCTCATGTGCTCTTCCCGGCAGGGAACTTTATCCAGATCGAGCGAAATGCCGAGATTGCCACTGGCACCCATTTCGACCGCAGAACAGGTCAGTCCGGCCGCGCCCATATCCTGAATGGCAATCACCGCGCCGGTCGCCATCAGCTCAAGACAGGCTTCCAGAAGGCACTTTTCGGTAAATGGATCGCCAACCTGAACGGTCGGCCGTTTTTCGTCGATCTGGTCATCGAATTCGGCGGATGCCATGGTCGCGCCGCCAACCCCGTCGCGACCGGTTTTAGCTCCCAGATAAACCACCGGCAGGCCGACGCCTTCAGCCTGCGAGGTGAAGATGCCATCGCGGCGGGCCACGCCCAGAGCGAAGGCGTTGACCAGAATATTGCCATTGTAGCGCGCATGGAAATTCACTTCACCACCAACGGTCGGAACACCGAAGGAATTCCCGTAACCACCGATCCCGGAGACCACACCTGCCACAAGATGGCGCGTTTTTGCGTGTTCCGGTGCACCAAACCGCAAGGCATTCATCGCAGCAATCGGCCGCGCACCCATGGTAAAGACATCGCGCAGAATGCCGCCGACACCGGTGGCCGCCCCCTGATAGGGCTCAATGAATGAGGGATGATTGTGGCTTTCCATCTTGAACACCGCAACCTGGCCGTCGCCGATATCAACCACTCCGGCATTTTCGCCAGGGCCGTAAACCACGCAAGGTCCGGTGGTCGGCAGGGTTCTAAGCCATTTTTTCGAAGATTTGTAAGAGCAGTGCTCATTCCACATCGCCGAAAAAATGCCCAGTTCCGTCAGTGTAGGTGTACGGCCGGTGAGCTCCAGAATACGGTTATATTCATCGGAATTCAGGCCGTGGCTCTCCACCAGCTCCGATGAAATGGGAGCGTTGTTATCAAATGATTTCGACATCAGCTGCAGGCCTGTGATCCGCTGGTCCAACGTTTCAGATCCGCAGTAATGCGCGCGCCCTGAGCGCCCTGCATCATTGGACCGTAGGAGGAAATGGTGGCTCGACTGGCATTTTTGTTGACAGCTTCAATGACGAGAAGCGGTTTTGCCTCCAGATCGTCCTTCGGCAGCAGCAGAATTCTGGCGCGCTTGAATTGCGGATTGATATCACTCTCGGCCGCATAGGCCGAGAAGCCGGAACCGCCGGAGCCAAACCAGCATTGGCGAATCTGTCCGCTTACCAGCGTCGCAAGCTCATATTTGGGTCCTGATTCCAGTTGAGAGCTCTGCGATTGAAGACACCCCCCCAGCAACAGGGCGATTAACGGGGCGGACAGGGAAAGTGCTGCTCGTGTCATGCTGCCTCCAGCAGGCTGGTGAAAATGCCGCGCCCGGAGACGCCGCCGTGAAGATTCTCGATCAGATTTTCCGGGTGGGGCATCAGGCCCATGACTGTGCCGTCTGCGTTCATGATGCCGGCAATATCGTTCAGCGATCCGTTCGGATTGGTTCCATCGGCATAACGGAACACGACCCGATTATTGCTTTCCAACTCGTCCAGAGTGCGTGCATCGGCAAAATAATTTCCGTCATGATGGGCCACCGGACAGGGGAAACTCTCTCCCTGCCGGTAGTGTTGCGAAAACACCGTGGCGGTGTTGGTTGCCACCAGTTGAACAGTTCGGCAGACAAAATTGAGCCCGGCATTGCGCATCAGCGCACCGGGCAGAAATCCGGCCTCGGTCAGGATCTGAAAACCATTGCAGACCCCCAGAATCCGGGTTCCGCGTGCAGCGTGACGTTGCAGATCCCGCAACACCGGCGCTCGGGCGGCAATTGCACCGGCCCGCAGGTAATCGCCATAGGAAAATCCGCCGGGCAATACGATCAGATCGACATCCGGAATGGTGGTTTCCTGGTGCCACACCAGCGCCGGCTTCTGCCCGCTGATATCTTCCAATGCCTTGATCATGTCCCGATCGCGATTGGACCCGGGAAAAATAAGAACCGCTGATTTCATAGGTTGATTTGGAAGTCCTCGATAACCGTGTTGGCGAGCAGCTTTTCACAAATCGCAGTCAGTTCGGCACGGGCTTCATCAGCGTTGTCAGTGTCGAGTTCCACATCAAACACCTTGCCCTGACGTACAGAGCGGACGCCCTGAAAGGCGAGCGCATCAAGCGCACCCTCAATAGCGTTGCCCTGGGGATCAAGCACACCATTCTTCAGCGTCACAATAACGCGAGCTTTCATAAATCAGACCTATTTCACCAGAACCGGGCCGGAGCCATGGGGACGTTCATTATCATTGAGGATGCCCAGTCGGCGGGCCACTGTCTGATAGGCTTCCAGCATGCCGCCCATATCGCGGCGAAACCGGTCCTTATCCATCTTGTCTTTGGTTTTTGCATCCCAAAGGCGACAGGAATCGGGCGAAATTTCGTCCGCCAGAATGATACGCATCATCTCGCCCTCCCACAGCCGTCCGAATTCGATCTTGAAATCGATCAGCTGGATACCGGCGCCCATGAACAGCCCGGCCAGAAAATCATTGATGCGGATGGACATCGACATGATGTCATCGATTTCAGGCGGCGCCGCCCAGCCAAAGGCGGTGATATGCTCCTCTGACACCAAGGGGTCATTCAACTCATCATTCTTGTAGTAGAACTCAATGATCGAACGCGGCAGCGCTGTGCCCTCTTCCAGACCAAGACGCGTGGCGATCGAGCCGGCCGCTACATTGCGCACCACGACTTCCAGCGGAATGATTTCCACTTCACGGATCAGTTGCTCGCGCATATTGAGCCGTTTGATGAAATGCGTCGGAATGCCAATCTGGTTGAGGTTTTCAAAAATATGCTCGGAAATCCGGTTGTTGAGCACACCCTTGCCATCAATCACTTCGTGCTTTTTGGCATTAAACGCGGTCGCATCATCCTTGAAATGCTGAATCAGCGTTCCAGGTTCCGGGCCCTCATAGAGGATCTTTGCCTTGCCTTCGTAAATTCGGCGTCGACGGTTCATATGATTGTAGCCTGTAAGGAAAAAGGGGCGGCCATCGCCAGGATATCCGCTTTCATGATTTGCCGCGACACTAGAGGAAACAACGGCCAGTGACAATCGCCGAGCCGCAAAAGGCCGATGCGCAGAGGCAGTATTTTCAAACTTTTGCAGGGATTTCGGTCATTGTCTCTTGCAGACAATGGTCCGGCAACGATATGCAGGACACACAATCAAGCGATTGCACCGGAATTACTGCCGCGGAGAGAATCGATATGACTACCTTTGACCGTCGCAAAGACGCATTTGAAAACAAATTCGCCCACGATGAAGAGCTTCGGTTCAGATCAGAAGCGCGCAGAAACAAGCTGCTCGGCCTTTGGGCAGCAGAAAAACTTGGATTTGCCGAAGAAAAAGCCACTCAATACGCCAGCGCAGTGATCGCGTCAGATTTTGACGAGCCGGGCGACGAGGATGTTTTCCGCAAAATACGCGCCGATTTCGATGAGGCCGGAGTAACCGTGTCGGATCAGGAACTGCGGGAGAAAATGCTGATGCTTCTGGGCGAAGCCGTCAAGCAGATTGAAGATGCCAAATAGCAGATTCACAAAAACAGTCGTATTGACACACTAAAGAATTGGCACATTATTGATGACTCAGGATTTTGTATCAGACCTCAAATCCGGCAAGGAAATTATCACGGCCTGGAGCGGCATTCCCCACCCCCTGGTCAGCGAAGCCCTGCTGAACGCCGGCTATCCAACGGTAACATTGGACATGCAGCACGGGTTCCACGACATTGCCAGTGTTCTGGCCACGGTGACAGCCTGCAAAATGCTGGGCAAACGCGCCATAGTTCGCATTCCCGTTGGAGAATGGGGCACGGCTAGCCGCGCCATGGATATGGGCGCTGCCGCTGTAATCGCCCCGATGATCAATACACCGGAAGATGCCAAGGCCTTCGCCGCTGCCATGAAATTTCCGCCGGTTGGCGGCCGCAGCTGGGGCCCGGCACGGGCCATTTTGATGTCCGATCAACCCGACCCGGACAGCTATCTGTCAAAGGCGAATGATCAATCCCTCGCGATCGCCATGATCGAAACCCGCGAAGCCCTGAACAATCTGGACGCCATTCTTGCGGTCGACGGAATTGACGGCATCTTTGTCGGACCGTCCGACGTGTCCGTAACCTTCACCGACGGTGAAGAGATCAGACAGTTTGGTGACAGAACCATCGATGTCATCAAGGAAATCGCCGAGCGCACGATTGCGGCTGGAAAAATTCCCTGTATTTTCACCTTTCTCCCGGAACAGTTAAAGCTGGCCCGGTCTATGGGTTACCGCATGTTTGCGCTGAATATGGATGCCAGCATCATTGCACGCGGCGCAACGGCGCTGCTTGCCGAAGTTGCCGAGTGAGCTAAATCCGGTTGAGGAATTTTGACAGTGCCATGAGGCCCTCCGGCCAGGGGCCATGGCCACTGTCATGGTTGATATGGCCATGGTCTCCCGCATCAATCAACAACGAGCCAAGATCCAGCGCCGCACCTTCCGCCTTCTCATATATGCAGTAGGGGTCATTCCGGCTTGCCACCATCAATGAGGGAAACGGCAATGGCGCGTTTGGAAGCGGCTGGAATTGAGAAGCTTCCGGAATCAGATGTTCTGCCGATGCCAGGTCCGGAACTGCCACCAGAAATGCTCCGACCACATTGGCCTCAGACAGTTGATCGGCAGCATGGGCAAGCGCAATCGCGCCAAGACCATGCGCGATGATGAACACCGGTCTGTCGGTTGACTTTGCAGCGCTGACAATGGTTTCGACCCAGCGGTCCTTGTCAGGTTTGTGCCAGTCGCTTTGTTCAACGATGCGTGCTGTTTTAAGTTTGCCGTTCCAGCGGTGATACCAGTGATTTTCGGTCCCGCCGCCAAGACCTGGAAGGATCAGAATGTCGAGATCGCCGGTTTTCATGCACCCTCCCCGAAGACACGGCCAAAAATCGTATCGACGTGACGCGTGTGGGTCTGCATGTTGAATTCGCGTGCGATCTGATCCGCACTGAGCGCCTGGCCCACTTCTTCATCCTGCTGCAATTCCTGCATAAACTGATCGGCAGCGACCGGTTTGCGGGCCTGGTAAGTGTCCCACACCTTCATCGCGTTTCGCTGCACCAGGCGGTAGGCATCCTCGCGCGACAGGCCGGCCTGTGTCAGTGCCAGCAGGATGCGTTGTGAAAAAATCAGGCCGCCCATGGCTTCCGCATTGGCCAGCATGCGGTCCGGATAGACCAGCAGCTTGTCAATAACGCCGGTCAGGCGGACTAGTGCAAAGTCCAGAGTGACGGTTGCATCCGGACCGATCATCCGTTCCACCGAAGAGTGCGAGATATCGCGCTCATGCCAAAGTGCCACATTCTCCATGGCCGGTATAACATAGCTGCGCACCATGCGGGCAAGCCCGGTGAGGTTCTCGGTCAGGACCGGGTTGCGTTTGTGCGGCATGGCGGATGAGCCCTTCTGGCCCGGTGCAAAGAACTCTTCGGCTTCCAGGACTTCGGTGCGCTGGAGATGCCGGATTTCCGTGGAGAGCCGCTCAACCGACGAGGCGATGACTCCAAGTGTGGCAAAGAACATGGCATGGCGGTCACGGGGGATTACCTGCGTTGAGACCGGCTCTGGTGAGAGGCCCATGGCCTGCGCCACATGTTCTTCAACCGCCGGCTCGATATGGGCAAAGGTTCCAACGGCTCCGGAAATGGCACATGTCGCAATTTCCGCGCGGGCTGCCACCAGACGGTCGCGGCAACGGGCAAACTCGGCATAAGCGCCAGCCAGTTTCAGCCCGAAGGTCACAGGTTCGGCGTGGATCCCGTGAGAGCGACCGATGCAGACTGTCATCCTGTGCTCAAAGGCACGCTTCTTAAGAGCATCCAGCAGCCCGTCCAGATCCGCCAGCAGCAGATCGGCTGCCCGTGTCAATTGCACATTAAAGCAGGTGTCCAGAACATCGGAAGACGTCATGCCCTGATGCACAAAGCGCGCATCGGGGCCGACAATTTCCGCCAGATGCGTCAAAAATGCGATGACGTCATGCTTGGTTTCCCGCTCGATCTCGTCAATCCTTGCAACGTCAAACGTCGCCGAACCGCCCTTGTCCCAGATGGTGCGGGCCGCGGCTTTCGGAATCACCCCCAGGTCGGCCAGCGCGTCGCAGGCATGCGCTTCAATTTCAAACCAGATGCGGAATTTGGTTTCCGGCGACCAGATTGAAACCATTTCAGGTCTGGAATAGCGGGGAATCATGGAAAAGTCCTGTCATTGGAAAAGTCTCGGGGTTTCCTAACAGAGCCTGCGGTCCGCCTCAATTCCTAAACGCAGGGGCGATTCAGCTTTCAGCCCATTCACAATTGTCAAACGAGCTGTAGCGCAGCAAGCGCTCCTCCTGTCCGGACTTGGCAAGCCGGGAGCAGCCTTCCACCGCATCTTCGCTTTCAAACACCCTGACAGTGCCGGTGTCATTGGTAACGGGCGATGCCACACAAAGCTGCTCGCCATCGTTCAACCGGGCAGTGATTTCAGCTCCGGCATCTGCTTCCGCCGTGACAATCAGAGATTGCCCGCTGTGATTGGAAACGCAGATCCGCGATGCGGAAACATCAGTTCCCTGCCGCGGAAATACATAGGGATACAGGGCATAGATCACCGCAGCTGTGACAAAGGCGGCAATGAACAACAGCGACCAACGCATGAAAAAATCGACCTCAAAACTGGCTTGCAGCTTCAAAGATGCGTTGAAATGCCCTGTTTGCCAATGCGGCAAGCTCCACAACACGCAAATGTGAGAATGGTTGAATTATATCGTGTTCGCTTGATCGCTAGGGTCTCACCATGGCGTATTCCGCCGCAAGAGGGAGAATGAACATGAAGCTGAAGAAACTTGGACTGACGGCAGCCGGGGTAGCGCTTGCGCTGGGCGTCGGATTCACGGCGACCCTGTCTGTTGGTCAGATGGCGCCATTTGGTAATGACGAAGACACCAGCTATGCAGCCTCGCTGTGGACGGCAATGGTGGATGCCAATATGGCGGGCGATGGCGCCATTCGCGCGCTTCCCTACAAGGGTATCGAGCCCCACGGATTTGTTCTTGAAACCTTCTACACCAAAGCCACCATTGACGGCTACACCGGGGACCTCGTGATCAAGCGCAATTATGGTCCTGAAGGCGTATCGGTCGAACAGGTCCAGGAAAACGGCGTCGAACATCTGGCCGCGATCACCGTGATGTTCAAACGCGAAGATGGCTATGATGCGGAAAACAAGAACTGGTTCTGGGCGAAATATCTGCCGGACGGATCCCTCGACAAAAATCCCAAGGGCATGCAGCTGGCAGGCCGTGTGGCCAAAGGCAATGCGTCAGGTGGATGTATCGCCTGCCACTCCGCAGAAGCCGATTATCTGTATACAACCAATGCTATAAAATAATGTCTTCAGGCGATCCGGCCTAGCCCGATGACGGCCGGATTGCCTGAAAATACGTTTCAAACGGGGACAGTCCGGTGTTTACCAAGTCATCCGTGTGGTGAAGGCGAGATACTTGCCATCAGGTCCTTCAAAACCCGGCGTGTTCATGACCAGCATAATGGCGAGTACAAAATCTCGATTATTAAGTCTGTGAGCATAGACCTGGTCGATGCGGTAGGCCAGCGGACAGCCGCGGCTTTTTGGAATTCCGGAATCTTCGTGCAGAATCCGAACTTTGCCGGGGACCGACAATAGCAGCCGGAAGCCGAATGTCTGCCCGTGCACCTCGCATTCCGTGCCGGCAGAAAGTTCGAACGCATCCAGTTGAACCTCAATCGGCACTCCGCTTTGCATGGTGGATTTCACCGGCAAGAACCGCACATTTTCCGGATCAGCCGACAATTCGCTCGCCGGATTATGCACCACGAGAACGCCATTGGAGGATTTTACGCCATATTGCGCCAGCAGCCCTGACGCCTGTTTCTGAACAGCGCTGCGTGCCTGGCTGGCCGACAGGGTTTCATCATCGAGCCGGACCTTGACCGGTGTCCCTGGCACCCAGGAATCGGTTTTCACATCCACAATGGTGAAGCTGGCATAGGCAAAGCCCGAGCCATCCTGAATGCCATACTGCTCGAATGCAAAATAGGCACCATCATCGGAAAAGCCGGTGGACCCAAGCTCCGCCAAAGTGCCCGCATATGCGGCAGAGGCAAAAGATCCGGCGACAACGGCAACAAGACTATTGAACAAATTCTTGATGGAACTCATGCATTCAGTCCTTTTGTGCGGCCTCCGCAGCGTCGCGAATGGCAGTAATGTTGCGGCGATAGCCAGCAACCCCCTCACCTTTGTAGACTGCAGAACCGGCGACAAACACATTGGCACCGGCAGCGGCCACCAATGGCGCAGTTTGCGGCGTCATTCCGCCGTCTACCTCCAGATCAATATTCCGATCTCCAATCATGGCTTTTATGCGACGGACCTTGTCAGCCATTGCGGGGATAAAGGCCTGCCCGCCAAAGCCGGGATTGACACTCATCACCAGGATGAGGTCGAGCTGGTCCAGCACATAGTCCAGCACGCTTTCCGGCGTGCCTGGATTGAGTGACACGCCGGCCTTTTTTCCCAAATTGCGGATTGCCTGCAAGGACCGGTCAAGATGCGGCCCGGCTTCCGCATGAATGGTAATGATATCGGCGCCCGCTTTTGCAAACTGCTCCAGATAGGGATCACAGGGTGCGATCATCAGATGCACATCCAGTACTTTTTTGGTGACCGGCCGGACAGCCTCAACCGCGATTGCGCCAAATGAGATATTGGGCACAAAATGACCATCCATCACATCGACATGCACCCAGTCGCAGCCTGCCTCATCAATTGCCCGGACCTCCTCGCCCAGTCGGGAAAAGTCAGCGGCAAGGATGGAAGGCGCAATCAATACGGGACGGGACATGAGACAATCCTGGGTGACATTGTGTCGAAAAGGGCATGAAAGCGGCGTAACACAGCAACTCGCAACAGACAATGTGATGCCATATCAGGCTCCGAATTTCGCCTGCCAGCTTGGCAATGTGTCATCTTTGCGCGGAACCGTTGCGTATATTGCAATGGCGATGGCGCGCGCCGTGGTGCTGGCGGCGAGCGCATTGAGGATCAACAGGTCGGGCGCAGGCAGCTCCTCGCTTGACAGCGCGAACACCACATCACCGTCCATCGGCGTGTGGCACGGCCAGACAGCGCGGGCATAGCCATCATGGGCACTGATGGCGAGACGCTTGGCCTGCCCTGTGGACAGCGTCGCGTTTGTGGCAATCACCCCGATTGTGGTGTTTTCGGCGGCAGTGAGCGCACGTTTTTGCGGCGTCTTGACCCGGATAGTCGCGATGTCCGGGGTCAATTCGGGGGCGCCTAGACCGCCAAATTCACCGTTCCGCTCAAACGGCGCCGCCCAGAAATGCGGCCCCTCGCCCATCGTGACCTGACCGACAGCATTGACGGCAACATAGGCGCATACGCAGACACCGTCGGCAAGAACGGTTTCAGCATAGCCGAACCCACCGCGCAGATTGGCCGTGGTGGCACCAAAGCCCGCACCGACACCGCCGGTCTGAAATGTCTCCGCCGCCGAATTGATCGCAGCGCGTCCCAGTGCAGTATAGGGAGACGGACCCTGCCAGTCCTTTTTGCCGCCATTGCCGAGGTCGAACAGAATCGCCGCTGGCACAATAGGCACGGTCTGATCGCCAGCCCGGAAACCACGCCCCTGCTGGCGCAGCACCTCCACCACGCCGCTGGCCGCGTCCAACCCGAATGCCGAACCGCCCGAAAGTACAATTGCATCAACGTGGCTGACAGTGTTTTCCGGCGCAAGCAGTTCGGTTTCCCGCGTACCGGGTGCGGCCCCCATGACATGGACGCCGGCCAGCATCGGCCGCTGGCACAGCAGGACCGTTACACCGCTGCGAACGGCGCTGTCATCCGCATGTCCGATCAGAAGTGTGTCGAGAGCTGATTTCATAAAGTCAATCAATCACAAAAAAGGCCCGGTTTTGCAACCGGGCCTTTCTGAAACATTCAGATCAGATTTAGTTAATCTGGGTGTATTTACCGTTCGACCATTCGTAGAACACGTAACCCGGCAGGGAAACGTCGCCTTTTCCATCGAATGCCAAGCTGCCCAGAACTGTATTGAAATCACCAGCATTCAGAGCTTCACGCACAGCGTCGTAATCTGTTGAACCGGCGGCTTCAGCAGCCTGAGCCCAGGACTGAATGGCTGCGTAGGTATACAGCACATAGCCTTCTGTCGTTTTGCCCGCATCTTTAAGTGCTTTTACAACTTCGACAGCTTCAGGATTGTTTTCAGGATTTGGCGAGAAGGTCATCAAAGTGCCTTCGCCGGCATCACCGGTGATTGCCCAATACTCATCTGTGACCAGCGCATCGCCGGAAATCAGAACCGTATCCATGCCCTGATCGCGCATCTGACGCACCATCAGACCGGCTTCCGTGTGGTAGCCGCCGACATAAAGCACATCAACGCCTTCCTGCTTCAGCTTTGTGACAAGGGCTGTGTAGTCCTTTTCACCAGCCGTATAGGCTTCGTAAAGCGCGGCTGTACCACCGCCGGCTTCATAGGCAGCTTTGGTGGCATCGGCCAGACCTTTACCATAAGCGGTCTTGTCGTGAACAAACGCCACTTTCTTACCGGCAAAGTTGGCGTTCAGATAGGCACCGGCAGTTGCGCCCTGCTGGTCATCACGGCCACACACGCGATATGTGCCGCCATCAGCGCCGCCGGGACGCTCATCGGTCAGCTTCGGATTTGTTGAAGCAGGCGAAATCTGGATGATGCCTTCTTCAGAATAAACCGCCGAGGCCGGAATTGACGAACCTGAGCAGAAATGGCCTGCCATGAACACCACGCCAGCGCCTGCCATCTGGTTGGCGACGGCCACAGCCTGCTTCGGATCGCAGGCATCATCGCCGATTTCCAGAACCAGCTGTTGTCCCAGAACACCGCCTGCGGCGTTGATATCAGCAACGGCCTGCTCGGCTCCGGTGCGCATCTGCTCACCGAATGATGCGTATTGACCGGTCATCGGACCAGCCGTTGCGATCGAAATTTGAGCATTGGCTGCAGTGACCATGGACAAGCTGGCTGCAAGCGCAATGCCTGCAAAAAATGAATTCTTCATTCCATTACTCCATTAAGATAAAAATTTTCTTCCTCCCGGAAGACGAGACAGATGTCTCATCTGGACCGTATTCAAACGTAGATTAACCGAAATGGAAAGTTGATTTTTGTTCACAGAGTATTTTGCAGTAAACCAAGTTAACGAGCGATAGCCCAAGGTATGAATACTTACCCATATCCACTCGAATGCGCTCTCCCAAGCCGTCTACATCGCGGCCACATCACTTCACTGCCGATAGCACCATTCACCCGTAAATCTTGGAAATCCGGCGTTATCCGACGGTTTGCAGCGTACCGGCACCAGAGCGGACTAACAGTTTTAACCCCGCTTAGCCCAATAAAGCTTCAACTGCTGCGAGTGCCCGAGGGGCATCAGACCCGTTCGGACCGCCTGCCTGCGCAAGATCGGCTTTGCCGCCGCCACCCTGTCCACCAAGCGCATCTGCCACAATTTTGACAAGATTGACCGCGCTGTAGCGCTCGGTCATGTCTTTCGAAACGCCAACCGCCGCTGCCGCCTTGCCGTCCTCAGCCAGCGCGATCAGAACAACGACTGAACTGCCAAGCTTCTGGCGCGCCTGATCGACCAAGCCACGCAAATCCTTTGGCGAAACGCCTTGGACAACCCGCCCGACAAATTTGAAGCCATCCTTGTTAATCGCGGCCTCTGACAAGCCGGTCAACGCAAGCTTGGCGCGCGCGTCGGCCAGTTCCTTTTCCAGGCGCTTGCGCTCCGCCATCAGCGCTTCAACCCGTGCGGCCGCGTCGGCAGGGGTCGATTTCAAGACTTCGGCTACCTCCTGCAAACGCTGTTCCTGCTGTTTCAAATAGGTCCGCGCCGCCGCACCGGTGAGCGCCTCGATGCGCCTGATACCGGAGGCCACGGCGCCTTCGGAGGTCACGATCAACAGCCCTATCTCGCCGGTATTGGCCACATGGGTGCCACCGCACAGTTCCAGAGAATAAGTTTCCTGATCCGCCTGAGGATCGCTGTTGCGGCCCATCGATACGACGCGCACTTCATCGCCGTATTTTTCTCCGAACAGCGCCATAGCGCCGGCGCCAATGGCATCATCAACTGCCATCAGCCGTGTCGAGACCGGCGCACTTTGCAGAATAATGTCATTCGCAATCGCCTCTATTTTGGCCATTTCCTGGTTCGACACACCTTTTTGGTGGGAAAAATCGAACCGCAGGCCGTCCGGCCCCACACGAGAACCCTTCTGGGCGACATGGGGGCCAAGCACGCGCCGCAGAGCTTCATGCACCAGATGGGTCGCAGAATGGTTTTTACGGATTTCGGCACGCCGCGCCGTGTCGACGCGCAGCGCCCCGGTGTCACCGGTCGAGATTTGATCGCCTTCGCTGATCCGGCCTTCATGGACAAACAGGCCCCCGGCCTTTTTCTGCACGTCGCTGACGTGAATCCGGATGTTGCCTTCCAACAGGATTTCGCCCTGATCGCCGACCTGACCACCCGATTCCGCGTAAAACGGTGTCTGGTTGAACACCAGCTGAACCGTGTCGCCGCTGCCGGCGCTCTGGACCCGCAGACCATCCTTGACAATCGCCAGTAGCCGCCCCTCGGCCTTTTCCTGTTCATAACCCAGAAACTCGGTCGGCGGCAGATCATCCGCCAGTTCCAGCCAGACCTTTTCGGTGGCCGCATCGCCCGAACCTGCCCAGTTTGCCCGGGCGAGGGTTTTCTGTTCCGCCATAGCAGTATCGAATGCAGCCGTATCGACGCTGATTTCCCGCGCCCGCAACGCATCCTGGGTCAGATCAAGTGGAAAACCATAGGTGTCGTAAAGCGTGAAGGCGGTGCGCCCGTCAAATGTGTCTCCGGCACTGAGCGTGCGGCTGGCATCATCCAGCAGCGACAGGCCGCGCGACAGGGTTTTGCGGAATCGCACTTCTTCCATGCGCAGGGTTTCGGTAATCATCGCTTCGGCGCGCTGCAATTCCGGAAATGCCTGGCCCATCTCCCGCACGAGGGTCGGAACCAGTTTGTAAATCAACGGGTCTTCTGCGCCCAACAGACTGGCATGACGCATCGCCCGCCGCATGATCCGGCGCAGCACATAGCCGCGTCCCTCATTGGACGGCATGACCCCGTCGGCCAGCAGGAAACTGGTGGCGCGCAAATGGTCTGCAATCACCCGGTGGCTGGATTGATGCGCATCGTCAGCCGCAACGCCGGTTGCTTCAACGCTGGCGGCAATCAGGGACTTGAACAGATCGATATCATAATTGTTGTGGACGCCCTGCAACACTGCGGCGATGCGCTCCAGTCCCATCCCCGTATCGATCGAAGGCTTGGGAAGATTGACGCGCAGCTCCGGCGTGGTCTGTTCATACTGCATGAACACCAGGTTCCAGATCTCGATAAACCGGTCGCCATCTTCGTCGGGACTGCCGGGAGGCCCGCCCCATATTTTCTCACCGTGATCATAGAAGATTTCCGAACACGGCCCGCAGGGCCCGGTATCGCCCATCGCCCAGAAATTGTCATGGGTGGCAATCCGAATGATCCTGTCCTCGGGCAGTCCGGCGATCTTCTTCCACAGATCGAACGCCTCATCATCCTCGTGATAGACGGTGACCAGCAATTTGTCCTTCGGCAGGCCGAACTCTTCGGTGATCAGCGACCAGGCATAATGGATCGCCTGTTCCTTGAAATAGTCGCCGAAGGAGAAGTTGCCCAGCATCTCGAAAAAGGTGTG
>CAXBCI010000026.1:0-59856 GCA_963974065.1 uncultured Hyphomicrobiales bacterium
AGGGTTTGGCTGTTCGCCAATTAAAGTGGTACGTGAGCTGGGTTCAGAACGTCGTGAGACAGTTCGGTCCCTATCTGCCGTGGTCGTAGGAGAATTGATAGGATCTGCCCCTAGTACGAGAGGACCGGGGTGGACGTACCTCTGGTGGACCTGTTGTTGCGCCAGCAGCATTGCAGGGTAGCTATGTACGGTCGGGATAACCGCTGAAAGCATCTAAGCGGGAAACCCACCTAGAGATAAGTTCTCCCTTGAGAATCGTGGAAGACCACCACGTTGATAGGCTGGGTGTGGAAGTGCCGTAAGGCATGAAGCTTACCAGTACTAATAATTCGATTGGCTTGATTACTCTCATTAATCAATGCTCATCCCTGCCGGAATGATCTGGATTGATCCTGATTGGCCCGGCACAGGATGCGACATACGCATCAAGACCAGTTTTCATACAAAGAGTGACTGCATTTTGTCGGTCTGGTGGTTATGGCGTGGAGCCCAAACCCGATCCCATTCCGAACTCGGCCGTTAAACTCCACAGCGCCAATGGTACTTCGTCTTAAGGCGCGGGAGAGTAGGACGCTGCCAGACCTGCAAAATGCAGTCGCTTCATGAGATGTCTTCTTTTACAGTTTCGAAAAACCCCGCGCTTGCCTTTCCGGCAAGCGCGGGGTTTTTTGTGTTTTGAATCCCGCTCAGGGCAACTGACGTGCTCCCCTGAAACCCCGTTCGATCTATTTGATGATTGTGCGGGGTTATGCTTTGCGCTACTCCCCAATTGTTGGACAGATTGTGCTGTAAAATTTGCGCGCGACGTCTGGTCTTGATGTTGCTGCCGCAGCAGAATTCCAGCCTGATGACACGAAATCACGGATGTATTCATGACTTCATTGCCAAAAACACCCTCTTTTCGGCTGAATGGCCGGCGCGCGCTTGTAACCGGAGCATCCCGCGGCATCGGACTGGGTGCTGCGGTGGCACTGGCGGAAGCGGGGGCGCATGTGGTTCTGGCAGCGCGTGGCGCACAGCAATTGCAGGATGTGCTTACGGCGCTGCAGGCAGACGGCCATTCGGTCAGCAGCCTTATCCTTGATGTCGCTGATGCAGCGGGGGCGCAAGCGGCGATTGAGGCGGAAATTGCCGCCAATGGAGCGTTCCATGTGCTGGTCAACAATGCTGGCCTTGCCAGGCATTCGCCGTTTCTGGAGACGAAAGCCGAGGACTTCGATGCCGTGTTCGATGTGAATGTGCGCGGTGCCTATTTTGTCGCTCAGACCATTGCCAGCGCCATGGTTGCGCATGGCATTGCCGGCTCGATCATCCAGACCTCGTCACAGATGGGGCTTGTCGGCGGTCAGGACCGGGCGGTTTATGCCGCCACCAAACACGCCATCGAAGGACTGACCAAATCCATGGCGATTGAACTGGGTCCGCACAATATCCGCGTCAACACTCTGGCGCCGACCTTCATCAAGACGCCGCTGACCGAGCAGACATTTTCCAATCCGGAACGTGTCGCCTGGATCAAATCCAAGATCAAGCTCGACCGCATCGGCGAAATCGAAGACATTATGGGCGCTGTGCTGTTTCTCGCCAGTGACGCCTCTGCCATGGTCACCGGAATCCCGCTGCTGGTGGATGGCGGATGGACTGCGGACTGACCGCGCTTTGCGCTGCAGCAAAAGCAAGCTATACCAGCGCTCTCGATTTATGTTTCGCTGACCAGGTAACAGGTGCTTCATGAATGCTCCATTGTCCAAAAAGGACGCGCCTTCGCAGGCCGGGTTCAACTGGGAGGATCCCTTCCTGCTCAGCGAGCAACTGACTGAAGATGAACGGCTTATCAGCGAGGCGGCGCGTGCCTTTGCCGCCGAAAAGCTTCAACCGCGCATTGTCGATGCCTATGCGCGCGAAGAGAGTGATCCGGCGATTTTTACCGAAATGGGCGCCATGGGGCTGCTTGGCCCGACGCTTCCAGAGGCTTATGGCGGCTCCGATGCTGGTTATGTCAGCTACGGGCTGATCGCCCGCGAGGTGGAGCGGGTCGACAGCGGCTACCGCTCGATGATGAGCGTGCAGTCCTCTTTGGTAATGTATCCGATCTTTGCTTATGGCTCGGAGGAGCAGCGCCGGAAATTTCTGCCAAAGCTGGCCAGCGGCGACTGGATCGGCTGCTTCGGCCTTACTGAACCGGATGCCGGATCAGACCCGGGGGCGATGAAAAGCCGGGCCGTTCGCACCGCCGATGGCTATCGCCTCAACGGATCCAAGATGTGGATTTCCAATTCCCCGATTGCCGATGTGTTTGTGGTCTGGGCAAAGTCGGAAGCCCATGACAATGCGGTCCGCGGATTTGTACTGGAAAAGGGCATGGCCGGGCTGACCGCGCCCAGAATCGGCAATAAATTGTCGCTGCGCGCCTCTGTTACCGGTGAAATCGTCATGGATAATGTTGAAGTGACGGAGGCGGCACTGCTGCCCAATGTATCGGGTCTGAAAGGGCCGTTCGGCTGTCTCAACCGGGCGCGTTACGGCATTGCCTGGGGTGTCATGGGGGCCGCAGAGGATTGCTGGCACCGTGCCCGCAATTACGGGCTTGAGCGCAAGCAGTTCAACCGGCCTTTGGCGGCAACCCAATTGTTCCAGAAAAAACTGGCAGACATGCAGACCGAAATCGCCCTGGGACTGCAGGCCGCTCTGCGCGTCGGACGACTGATGGATGAGGGCAAAAGCGCTCCGGAAATGATCTCCCTGATCAAGCGCAACAATTGCGGCAAGGCTCTGGACATTGCCCGCCAGGCGCGGGACATGCATGGCGGCAACGGAATTTCTGGCGAATATCATGTCATGCGTCATGCCCAGAATCTGGAAACCGTCAACACCTATGAAGGCACTCATGATGTCCATGCCCTGATTCTGGGGCGCGCCCAGACAGGATTGCAGGCGTTTTTCTGAAGCCTGTTGAATCTCATTGCGAAAAGGCCTGTGCATGTCTGAAAAACCGCTTTCCGGCCTGAAGGTTCTGGATTTGTCGCGTGTGCTGGCCGGGCCGTTTGCCGGGCAGCTGCTGGCCGATCTTGGCGCCAGGGTCATCAAGGTGGAGAGCCCTCAGGGCGATGATACGCGCGGCTGGGGACCGCCCTTCATCGACCGTCAGGACGGCAGCCGGGATGCGGCCTATTTCCATAGCTGCAACCGCGGCAAACACTCAATGATAGCCGATCTGCGCAACAGCGATGATCTTGCCAATGTGCGGGCGCTGGCAGCAAAAGCCGATGTTGTCATTGAAAATTTCAAAGTCGGCGGGCTGAAGAAATTCGGTCTTGACCATGCGACGCTCTGTCAACGCCATCCGGCTTTGATTTACTGTTCGATTACCGGGTTCGGCCATAGCGGACCGAAATGCCATCAGGCCGGTTATGACATCATGATTCAAGGCCTTTCCGGGATCATGTCAATTACCGGTGAAGCCTCCGGCCCGCCGCAGAAAATGGGTATGGCCTTTGCCGATATTTTCACCGGGCTTTATTCGGTGATCGCCATCCAGGCCGCACTGGCGGCACGGGCGCGGTCCGGCAAGGGTGCCTTCATCGATATGGCGCTGTTGGATTGCATGACCGGTGTGCTGGCCAATCAGGCGATGAATTATCTGGCCTCCGGCATTGTCCCGGCGCGCATGGGCAATGCGCATCCCAATATCGTGCCGTATCAGGCATTTGCAGTGGCCGATGGTTATGTCATTGTCGCCGTTGGCAATGATGGCCAGTTCAAGCGTTTTTGCCGGGTTCTGGGGCGGGACGAGCTTGCACAGGATACCAGGTTTGCCACCAATCCGGATCGTGTCCGAAACCGTGTTGATCTGATCGCGATGCTGGAAACGGACCTGCAACAATGGCCGCGCGATGAATTGCTGGCGGCGCTTGAAGCGGCGACAGTGCCGGCCGGTCCGATCCAAGATATCGGTGAGGCGCTGAATGATCCGCAGCTGTTGCACCGGGGCATGGTGGTGGAGCGGGAAGGCATTCCCGGTCTTGCCAGTCCGATTCATCTGGGCGGTCAGGCAATGGCGGCTGATCTGGCGTCACCGACCCTTGGCAATATCAGCTTTGAAGAGGCCGGCAAACTGTTCGCTGCGGTTTGAAAAACCCTCTCGACGTGTGGCGCCGGACTGCGCTAGAAGAAGCCCATGACACAAAATATTGATCTCCTGCGCCCGGTTTTGACCCGCGCTCCCGTCGTCCCGGTTCTCATTATTGAAGATGCGAACACGGCTGTTTCCCTTGCGCGTGCGCTTGTTGCCGGCGGCCTTACCGCGCTGGAAGTGACCCTGCGCACGCCAGCAGCGCTGGATGCGATTCGCGCCATTGCTGATGAAGTTGAAGGCGCTGATATTGGCGCAGGCACGGTTCTGACGCCAAAGCAGCTGGAGGCTTGCGTCAAAGCCGGTGCCAGATTTCTGGTCAGCCCGGGTTGTGCACCCAACCTGCTGGATGCGGCGAAAGGCAGTCCTGCACCGCTGTTGCCAGGTGTGGCAACTGCCAGCGAGGCGATGCAGATCATGGAACGCGGCTATACCTATATGAAATTTTTCCCGGCAGAGCAGGCGGGCGGCGCGCCTTATCTGAAAGCCCTGTCCTCACCATTGGCGGATCTGCGGTTTTGCCCGACCGGTGGTGTGTCGCTCAAGAACGCCAGCGAATATCTGGCCTTGCCGAACGTGATTTGTGTCGGCGGATCATGGGTTGCACCAAAGCAGTCTGTTGTCGATGGTGACTGGCAGACTATTGAGAATCTGGCGCGGGAAGCAGCCAAGCTCGGACAATAAGCGGTGCGGGGCAGAACACATGGTAAAGAGCTGGCAATCCGTGCTGCAAGCTGGTGTAAAAACCTTGCTACCAGTGATATTTGCCGTCTTTGCAGCCAATGCCAGCGCTGCGATTGAGCCGCCTGCTCCGTTTACTGTTTTTGCCGCCTCCAGTCTGACCAATGTCCTGGAAGAGATTATTTCCGATTATCACAAAGAGTATCAGCCGGGCCTCGCGACCTTGTCTGTTGCAGGAACCGGTACTCTGGCCAGGCAGATCGAGGCCGGTGCCCCGGCGGATGTGTTTGTGTCCGCAGACCGGGAGTGGATCGATTATCTGATCAGCAAACAGCTGATCGAAAAGAGTGCGGCCACCCTCGTTGCCAGCAACCGGCTGGTTCTGGTTACCAAGTCCGACAGGCAACTGAGCGGAACGCTGGATGAGCGGCTTGTGCAACTGGCTCAAACCGGGCGTATTGCCATCGGCGATCCTGAGGGTGTGCCGGTGGGGCGCTATGCAAAGGCGGCGCTTCAATCGCTGCAGATATGGACAGATCTGGAGCCGGTTCTTGTGCCCACCGAGAATGTACGGGTGGCGCTGGCGCTTGTGCTGCGGGGGGAAGTCGAAGGCGCGATTGTCTATGCGACCGATGCCGCCCTTGTTCCTGAACTGGCTGTTCAGGCAGTGTTTCTTCCAGGCCTGCACCCACCGATCAGTTACTGGGCAGTGGTGATTGGAAATGCGCCCTGGACCGCCTTTGATTTTGTCGCCAGCCTGCACAGTGCCAAGACTGCCGGTATCTGGACAGCTCACGGGTTTATTGTGCCGTGAGCACTGCAGAACTCAGTGCTCTGTTTCTGTCCCTCAAAGTAGCGACGCTGGCGCTGGCCGTGATGCTGCCGATTGCGATTCTGGTGGCCTATGTGCTGTCGCGCAAGCGGTTCCGGGGACACGGTCTGCTGAATGTGCTGGTATTCCTGCCTCTGGTCATGCCTCCGGTTGTGACGGGTTATATTCTGCTGCTGAGCTTCGGCCGCAATGGCCCGGTTGGCATCGTGCTGGAAAATCTGTTCGGGGTCCGGCTGGCTTTCACCTGGATTGGCGCCGCAATCGCCGCCGGAGTCATGGCGTTTCCGCTGATGGTGCGGCCACTGAGGCAGGCCTTCGATGCGGTCGATCCGGGACTTGAAGTGGCTGCCATGACGCTGGGCGCAAAGCCGTTCCGGCGCTGGCTGACTGTCACCCTGCCGCTGGCGGCCCCCGGTCTTGTGGCGGGTGCAGTGCTGGGATTTGCCAAGGCACTAGGCGAATTTGGCGCAACGATTACCTTTGCCGCCAATATTCCTGGCGAAACGCGCACACTGGCACTGGCGATTTTTACAGAATTGCAACGGCCTGGCGGTGAGGCGGCAGCCTTTCGCCTCACGCTGATTTCCCTTTCGATCGCGATTGCAGCCGTTGTGCTGTCGGAAATTTTCGTTGCACGCATGGCCCGCCGTGCGCGGCCTGCAGCGGAGGACCGGCATGACTGACGCTGCCGCTCAACCCGTTCTTGATGTGCAGATACATGGCGTGATCGGCACCTTCCAATTGCGCGCGAAATTTCGCTCGCAGGGTCTGGCCACCGCTGTGTTCGGTCATTCGGGGGCGGGCAAGTCGTCTCTGATCCAGATGATGGCCGGATTGAAAACTCCTCAATCGGGCCATATCCGTATTGCCGATACCATTGTATTTGACAGCAATCAGCGGATCAATCTGCCGGTTGAGGAGCGCCGTGTTGGAATGGTGTTTCAGAACAGCCGCCTGTTTCCGCATCTGTCGGTTGAGCGCAATCTGAGCTATAGCCGGTGGGCGGGAGGACGCAAGCCGGGACTCAAATTTGAAGATGTCGTCAAGCTGCTTTCGCTTGAGGCTTTTCTCAACCGCAACCCGCTGACCCTGTCAGGCGGCGAACAGCAGCGGGTCGCCATTGGCCGGGCGTTGTTGTCGGATCCGCGCATCCTGCTGCTCGACGAACCGCTGGCTTCGCTCGATAATGCCAGAAAACAGGACATTCTGCCCTTCATCGAACGAGTGGCTCAGGAAAGCCGGATTCCGGTGTGTTACGTCAGTCACTCGATGGATGAAGTCACCCGTATTGCCGACGATCTTGTGGTGCTGTCCCGTGGCAAGACGATTGCCTTCGGGCCTTTGTCAGATATTCTGACCCGTGTGGATCTGGGTGGCGCGACCGGCCGTCATGAGGCTGGAGCTGTTGTGCCGGCGCAAGTGGCGCATCATGACAAAGCCGAAGGCCTGACGCGACTGTTGCTGCAGACCACACCGCCGCTGCGGTTTGAAATTGCTCTCAGCGAGCTGCCGGTGGGCGCTGATCTGAGGTTGCGAATCCGGGCCAGAGACGTGTCGATTGCCCGCCAACCTGTGACCGGACTGTCGATCCGCAATCAGTTGCCGGCGCGTATCGAAACGGTCAGGACCGATGACAAGGGCTATGCAGAACTGGTGCTGCGGCTTGGGGAAGATGGTGCAGGTGCCGGCCTGCGTTCGCGTATCACTGCGGCGTCCGTGAGGGATCTGCAGTTGAGCCCGGGCGATCTGGTATTTGCCCTGGTGAAATCCATCGCCATCGAACGCCGCCTGCTGCAGCCGATGAGTGATGTGTCCATCGCCGCCAGTCAGCCCCAGCCAATCAGCCCGGATAAAAGTCCCGAAACCAACACCGGCACGCAGGAAAACAGTAAAACAGTGCCGTCTCTCGAAGTTGCTGCCGCGCCGGTTGAACAGCTTGCTGAATCTTTGGAGCCGGATGCAGCACCGGATAGCGGGGATGCAAAACCGGCGGCGGCACCGTCACAGGCTGACTCCCCACCATCCTCTGGTTCGGCTGAACCGGCAGCTTTGCCGGACGAGGATGACAAGATTGAAACCGAGGCTGAAAGCGATCCGGACATAAAAACTGCGCCAGATCAGACGTCCGCGCCTTCGCCGGGGAGCGAAGCGGACACTGCCGAACCGGAAGCAAAGCCAGAACCAGAACCGAACCCGTTCCTGATGAAGTCGCCGACCATCAAACCGGATTGACCCTTTTGACAGGGTGGCAAACAATCAGGAAGAAGCGGCGCTCGCCATGAACTCCGCCATGCGGTCGATCGCCCGTTCAATATTCTCTGCCGAATTGGCATAGGACAGCCGGATGTAACCTTCGCCAAGAATACCGAAATCTGGACCACCGATGGTGGCGACGCCAGCTTCTTCCAGCAAGGCACTTGCCAGCTTCTTGGCCAGCCAGCCGGTCTGTTTGATATTGGGGAAGGCATAGAACGCGCCTTTGGGGACAGCGCAACTGACACCGGGCAGCTGGTTCAGCTGGTCCACGACGATGCGGCGGCGGTGATCGAACGCCGCCATCATTTCGGCAACTGCATCCTGCGGGCCGGTGAGGGCGGCAATTCCGGCATATTGCGAGGGAGCATTGACGCAGGACCAGGCGTTTACGGCGAGCTTGCGCACCTTGTCATACAGCGCTTCCGGCCAGACTGACCAGCCCATGCGCCAACCTGTCATGGCATAGGTTTTAGACCAGCCATTGAGCACGATCAGCCTGTCGGCAATCTCGGGGTAACTCATCAGGGATACATGCTGCTCGCCATCATAGATCATGCGGTCGTAGATTTCATCGGACATGATGGCAATGTCGGGTCGGTCCGCCAGCCCGGCGACGAGGGCGTCAATTTCAGCTTTGGGCGTCACGCCGCCGGTCGGATTGGCAGGCGAATTGATGATGATCAGCCGTGTGTCGGCGGTGATCAGCGAAAGGGTTTCTTCGGCTGAAAAGGCAAAGTTGTTTTCCTCGCGAATTGGCACCGGGACCGGCTTTGCACCGGTGAATTCGATCATCGAGCGGTAAATCGGAAAGCCAGGATCGGGATACAGAATTTCCGCTCCGGGCTGGCCGAACATCAAGATGGCCGCATACATTGTGACCTTGCCGCCAGGCATAATCATGATCCGGTCCGGCGATATGTCCGCGCCGTAGCGCTGGTGAATGTCAGCCGCGACGGCTTCGCGCAGGGGCAGAATGCCGGTGGCCGGCGTATAACCGTGATGACCATCTTTCAGCGCGCGGATCGCGGCTTCGACAATATGCGGCGGGGTGGCAAAATCCGGCTGACCAATGCCCAGATTGATAATATCCTTGCCGCTGGCTGCCAGGTCTGTGGCGCGGGCCAGCACGGCAAAGGCATTTTCTTCGCCGATCCTGTCAAAGCCGGAAATTGTTGTCAACGCAGTCATTGTTGAGGCGTCTCCCCTGTTGATTTTGGTGTGCATTTAGGCGCATGTATTGCTCATAAGCAAATTCAAAAATAAAGTCGGCCAATTGTCGACCCGCTTGAACCTCTGCCACAAGCGGATGTCAATTCAGATGCCGGTACGGGCGCAAATACGGACGGAGATTCCATGAGTTCTGGCAATGAAATGAAGCCACCAAAACTGCGGTCACAACTGTGGTTCGACAATCCAGACAATCCCGGCATGACGGCGCTGTATCTGGAACGCTATCTGAATTTCGGGCTGACGCGCGAAGAGCTGCAGTCAGGCAAGCCGATTATCGGGATTGCGCAGACCGGGTCTGATCTGTCGCCCTGCAACCGGCACCATATTGAACTGGCCAAACGGGTGCGCTCCGGCATTGAATCCTCCGGCGCGATTGCCTTTGAATTTCCGGTGCATCCGATTCAGGAAACCGGAAAACGGCCTACGGCGACGCTTGACCGCAATCTGGCCTATCTGGGGCTGGTGGAACTGCTGTTCGGCTATCCGCTGGACGGCGTGGTGCTGACGATTGGCTGCGACAAGACAACGCCGGCCTGCCTGATGGCTGCGGCTACGGTCAACATTCCGGCCATCGCGCTATCGGTTGGTCCAATGCTGAATGGCTGGCACAAGGGTGAACGTACCGGGTCAGGCACCATTGTCTGGAAGGCCCGGGAGCAGCTTGCCACCAAGGAAATCGATTATGAGGAATTCATGGAAATCGTGTCTTCCTCGGCACCATCCGTCGGCTATTGCAACACGATGGGCACTGCAACAACGATGAATTCGCTGGCAGAGGCGCTGGGCATGCAATTGCCCGGCTCAGCGGCAATTCCCGCGCCCTACCGGGAACGCGGCCAGATCTCATATCGCACCGGCCAGCGGATTGTGGAAATGGTGGCAGAAGATCTGAAGCCTTCCGATATCATGACACGGGAAGCCTTTGAAAACGCCATCGTCGTCAATTCGGCCATAGGCGGCTCCACCAATGCGCCAATCCACCTCAATGCAATCGCCAGACATCTGGGTGTTCCGCTCGACAATAATGACTGGCAGAGCATCGGTCATGCTGTGCCGCTTCTGGTCAATCTGCAGCCAGCCGGGACCTATCTGGGCGAAGATTATCACCGCGCCGGCGGCGTGCCTGCTGTGATTGGCGAGTTGATGCGGGCCGATGCGCTGCCGCATCCGCACGCGGTCACGGCCAATGGCCGCAGCATCGGCGACAATTGCAGGTCGGCCAAAATTGAAAATGAGGACGTCATCTGGCGCTTCGACAAACCGATGGTCCGTGAAGCCGGGTTCATCAATCTGAAAGGCAATCTGTTCAATTCGGCAATCATGAAAACCAGCGTTATCTCAAAAGAATTCCGTGATCGCTATCTGTCCAACCCGGATGATCTGGAAGCCTTTGAAGGCCGCGCCTTTGTGTTTGAAGGGCCGGAGGATTATCATGACCGGATTGAAGATCCAGCCAACAAAATCGATGAGAACTGCGTGCTGTTCATTCGCGGCACGGGACCGATCGGCTATCCAGGCGGCGCCGAAGTGGTCAATATGCAGCCGCCGGCCTATCTCATCAAAAAAGGCATTCATGCACTGCCATGTATTGGCGACGGGCGACAGTCGGGTACGTCCGGTTCGCCGTCGATCCTGAACGCCTCACCGGAAGCGGCGGCAGGCGGTGGTCTGGCAATTATCAAAACCGGCGACAAAGTGCGCGTGGATCTTCGAAAGGCTGAAGCCAATATTCTGATCAGCGAAGAAGAGCTGGCCAAGCGTTTTGCCGATCTGGAAGCGGCAGGCGGATTCCGATATCCTGAAAGCCAGACGCCGTGGCAGGAAATACAACGCGCCATTGTGGCGCAATTCGATGAAGGCATGGTGTTGAAGCCGGCTGTCAAATACCGCTCGGTGGCCGATCAGGTGCCGCGCGACAATCACTAAGGAGAAGACTATGGGCCGGCTTGCAGGCAAACGCGCGATCATTACGGCAGCAGCAAATGGGATTGGCAGGGCAACAGCTCTGGCCTATGCCCGTGAGGGAGCTGAAATCATAGCGACCGATCTGAATGAAGCCGCTCTGGACGGACTGACCAAGGAGGGCATTGCCCGCGCTGTGGCGCTGGATGTGCGTGACAGTGCTGCGGTCAAGAAACTGGCGGCAGAGATCGGTGCAGTGGATATTCTGTTCAACTGCGCCGGATTTGTGCATCATGGTTCGGTGCTGGAGTGTTCCGAGGACGACTGGGATTTCTCGTTTGATCTGAATGTCAAATCCATGCACCGGATGATATCCGCCTTCCTGCCGGCGATGCTGGAAAATGGCGGTGGCTCGATCATCAATATGTCTTCCGGCGCATCATCGCTGAAAGGCGCGCCGAACCGCTATGTCTACGGGGCTTCCAAGGCAGCGGTGATCGGGCTGACCAAAGCTGTTGCGATCGATTTCATTAAGCAGGGCATTCGCTGCAATGCGATCTGTCCCGGCACTGTTCACTCGCCGTCCTGGGAGGCCCGTGTCGCGGCTTTGGGAGAGCAATTGGGATCTTATGACAAGGCACTGGAACAATTCGTTTCACGCCAGCCCATGGGCCGTGTGGCGAAGGCAGAGGAAATTGCCGCACTGGCGGTTTATCTGGGTGCCGATGAAAGCGGATTCACAACGGGCACAACCCATGTCATCGACGGCGGTTGGACATTGTGATCCGGCCCTGTGAGCAAAACCGGAAAAGGCGATTATGACTTTCTCAAGAAGATGCCGAAAAACCTTAGCTGCAACACTTGTTGTTGCAGTGGGTTCGCAGCTCCTGGCTTTGGCCGGTTTTGCCCAGGAACCCGCAGATCTGCGCGCGGAGTGCCGCTCGCAGGCGCTGACCCGCTTTGATCCTGGAAATGTCGACCGCCCGCTGACATGGCGAGATAAAACCACGGAAACCTACGTGCTTCGCATGCAACCGAACGAGGCCGGCGATTTTGCAGGCCGCGCCACGTTCATACCGTCGAATGGCGAGGCCAGCGAGTACGCGGCAAGATTCAACTGGCGGGCAGCCAGCCTGTTCCTGGATGATCCGGAAACCGGCTTTCCGCATTTGCTGATGCGGCTGGTCAATACCGGGGCAGGCCCGGTGTTTGATGCTCTGGCAATGAAACCGGCGCGCTCCGGCCCGCAGATCATCCGCTACAGCTGTTCATTCACCTGCAATGACAGGCCATTGCGCAATCTGCTGGATACATCCTGCCCGGTGACCCGGCCCTAGAGATCAATTCAAACGCCGTCTTTCATGTCTTTGGAAACGGTGTTTCGGCAACCGGCGAAATGGGCTTGCCGTTTTCGAACCAGTTGGTCAGATTGTCGACCAGCAACTGTCCCATGGCATTTCGTGTGTAGACCGAGCCGGAACCGACATGAGGCAGCAGCACTGCATTTGGCAGGGCGAGCAGAGCGTCGGGAACGTGCGGTTCCTTGGCAAATACATCCAGTCCGGCTGAGCGGATCGTGCCGTTTTCAAGGGCGGCGATCAGGGCGGCTTCATCGACAGCGGAACCGCGGCCAATATTAATGAAAGTGCCGTGCGGGCCGAGCGCGGAAAAAACCTCCGCATTGAAGGCCTTGTCGGTGGCGGCACCACCCGGCAGCACGCTGATCAGTATGTCGACGTTCTCTGCAAGGCCCTTCAGTGTGTCATGATACTGATAGGCAATGTTCTGATTTGTCCTGCCGTAATAGGCAATGCTGAGGCCAAAGCTCTCGGCCCGCTCTGCAATGGCCTTGCCAATGCGTCCAAGGCCGGCAATGCCGAGCCGCTTTTTCCGTAACGTATTCTGAGTCAGCGGATAATTGTCGGACTTCCATTTTCCGGCGCGCAGAAATTGTTCTGCCTGCGGCAGTTCACGAACGGCATTGATCATCAGACCGATTGCGGTATCCGCAACTTCGTCGGACAGCACATCCGGCGTGTTGGTGACGATGATGCCTCTGGTGCCGGCGGATTTCGCATCGACATTGTCATAGCCGACGCCGAAATTGGAGACGATTTCCAGATTTGGCAGTTTTTCCATCAGCGCAACATCGACATACTTATGGGCGCCGGTGGCGATAGCCCTTATGTTGGGAGCAATCCGGGCAAGCATCTCATCGGGGTCCGATGCTTCATACAATTTGTGGGCGCGGAATCTGGCTTCCAGCTGCTCCAGCACGTATTCGCGCATTTGCGTCATTACCAGAAGATCTACATCAAGTTTCGTCATAAGGCCTCTCGTTTCGCCGGTCGGGGTGTCATGCTGCCATGGTTGTCACGGACAAGTCCTATTGCCGCAGCCATCCTGTGTCCAGTTGTATGGAGCGTTCCAGCCGACCGCAAGCATGCCGGGCAATCGATTTGAGATCGGTCAGATGTCGTCTTCGATATCATCTTCCAGATCATCGGGTTCTGCGACCTGGTCCGTCCGCAGATTGCTCTCGATCTGTTTTAGCAATTTGTTCAACCGCTTGCGGTCCTTGTCGTCAATATTCTTGAGCGACGCCCTGTCCAGTGCTTTCCATGCCTTGTCGACCTCGCTGAGCAGGGCAAGGCCGGAGGTGGACAGATAGACATGGGACTGCCTGCCGTCGGTGGCAGAGGGGCGGCGTTCCACATGGCCCTGTGTCGTCAGACGGTTGATCATCTTGGTAACGGTGGGCGGGCGCACACCAAGTTCGGTGGCGAGTTTGCCCATGGTCTGGCCGTCTTCCCGGTTGAGAGACTTCAGGACGGCTTCCTGGCCGGGGTGAAGTCCCAGCTTGGCCAGTTTTCTGGCAGAGAAGCTGCGCTGCGCGCGTGCTGCCTTGGTAATCCGCAATGTAATGGATTTCTTGTGGTTGAATGCCATGAGGTCGCCCGCCGTGAAAGCCTGTTCAGTTCAATCCGGCTGGAATGATACACCCGGATTGTTACCCGCCTTAACTCTTTCCATAAAGTATATGCATGACAGTCCCGTGACACTGCAAATCGTTGATAGGAAACGCCTCTGCCGGTTAGCAGCGACTTGCCATTCCAGGCAAATGACTGGCGGCCCGTTCACCCGCTGTATCAACCGGCAGCGAATTTGCAGATCTTGCGCTCAATTCTGGACAGATAGGATTTCAGAGCGGTTTCGCTGGCTGTATCCATTTTGTAGTGAGCCAGATAAAGCGTTTTGCAGCCGGGCGCGCACAGGGCCCGAATTCCGCGTAAAATGGTTTTCTTACCCGGCTCACCAATGAGTTTGGAAACACTCCAGGGCGCGCCGCAGGTGGTCACAGCAGCCAGACGGTGAATGTGCTGCATGTTGGGGCGAATGGATGAGGTTGCAGTGGGCATGACAAAGGTCACATGCGGCACCCAGACGCGGTCAAGCCAGCCTTTCAGCATAGCCGGCAATCCGTACCACCAGGTCGGATAGACAAACACCAGTGTGTCGCACCAGCAGATTGCGGCGATGTGTTCCCTGACCGGTTGCTCGTTAATTCCAGCATCGTGGTACCGGCGGCGCTCCGGCGCGCTCATCACTGGATCGAATCCTTCGTCATAGAGATCAATCAACCGCACTTCATGCCCGCAGGTCGTCAGGGCTGACATCACAGTCTGTTTCATAGCCGCCGAAAAACTGTCGGGGCAGGGATGACAATAGACCACCAGTGATTTCATAGTGCATGCCGGATGAATGGGTGTCGGGGTTTCAAAGCAGTGACCAGGGCGGATACTCTAACCCATCAGCTTGCTTTGGAAAATACCGACATGTAGCGCTCGCGCAGAACATTCTTCTGGACCTTGCCCATCGTGTTGCGGGGCAGTTCTTGTTCGATGAAGAGTTGTTTGGGCTGTTTGAACCGGGCTATCTTGCCCTTGATGTCGGCCATGATGGCGGCGGTGTCCAGCACCGTATCGCTGTGCGCAACAATGACGCCGACCACTGCTTCGCCAAAATCCGGGTGAGGCACGCCGAAAACGGCGGATTCCTTGACGCCGGCCTGTTCGTCGAGGAGCAATTCCACCTCTTTTGGATAAATATTGTAGCCGCCGGAAATAATCAAATCCCTGGCGCGTCCGACGATCTGCAGATAGCCGGCTTCGTCAATCACCGCCAGATCGCCGGTGATGAAATAGCCGTCGTCGCGGAATTCCGCCCGGGTTTTCTCCGGCATCTGCCAATAGCCCTGAAACACGTTCGGGCCTTTCAATTCGATCACACCGATTTCGCCGTCGGGCAGGGGTTTGCCGCTTTCAGGATCGGCAATGCGCAGGTCAATTCCCGGCAGGGCAAAGCCGACAGTTCCGGCGCGGCGTTCGCCATGCAGGGGATTTGACGAAATCATATTGGTTTCCGTCATGCCGTACCGTTCCAGAATGCGGTGGCCTGTGCGCGCTTCAAATTCCTTATGGGTGTCTGCCAGCAATGGCGCAGACCCGGAGATAAACACCCGCATATGGGCAACCAGAGCCTTGTTGAAACGCGGATCACCGAGCAATCGTGTATAAAAAGTGGGGACGCCCATCATCGCGGTGCATTGCGGCAGAGCGGCAATGACATCATCTGCTCCGAAAGAAGGCAGAAACACCATGCTGCTGCTGGCCAGCAGGGCGACATTGGTAGCGACGAACAGGCCATGGGTGTGAAAAATCGGAAGCGCATGCAGCAGCCGGTCCTGATCGGTGAATTCCCAGGTGTCTTTGAGAACCTGCGCGTTCGACAGCAGGTTATCGTGGCTCAGCATCGCGCCCTTCGAGCGGCCTGTGGTGCCTGAGGTGTAGAGGAAAGCGGCAAGATCAGTGCCGTCACGCGGGAGCGTGGCGAAAGTTTCCGGGGCACTGGATGCAGCATCGGCAAACGAACCGGTGCCATCTGCATTGAGGGTCAGAAGACGGGCACCTGCCACGGCGGCAATCGGACGCAGATCATCGTAGGATGCGTCATCACACAGAATCAGGTGTGGCGCGGCGTCCTCGACAAAATAGGCAAGTTCCGTTGGCGTGTACGCAACATTCAGGGGCAGATAGATCGCGCCGCATTGAACGCAGGCGGCATACAGCGCCAGAGCCTCGGGTGATTTGGCTATCTGAAGAGCGACACGGTCGCCGGGGCGCACGCCCTGTGCCACCAGTGTGTGGGCAAAGCCCGCGGCCAGCTTCAGAAAGGCGTCATAGGTGACACTGTGTCCGGTCGGGCTTACCAGAAACGGGGTGTTCCGGCCCAGATGCGGAGCAAACAGACCATCATAGAGCACATTACCCATTGGCCGGTTTCTTTTCGCTGGCGTCGTCTTCATCCAAGGATACCGGTTCGGATTGCGCGATCAGCTTTTCTCCCTTCTGGGCCAGGCCTGATACGGACGAACTCAGCGCAACGGTTGCGTTTTCAGCAAACGCCTGGTGATTGGCTTCGACGCGGCTGAGCCGGTAGAGATAATTGACCATCACACCAAGACTTTGCTGCTTGCCTTTGGGAGACTGGTCGGCAGAGGCCAGAATGGCATGAAGCTGAGCACCGTTGCCAAGGTGAAACCGTGCCACCGGATCGACCGGCGAGGCGTCGTCTCGTTTGACTTTAGCGAGATAATAGGCAGCCAATTGTTCGGCCAGTTCCTGATCAGGTTTTGGGCCAAACAACTGCCTTCCCGGATGATCCGGATTGTCGAGCGTTGCCTGCTTCAGCCACTTTGCAAAACCGGGAACAGGCGACAGGGTGACAAAGGTCTTCAGATTGGGAAGCTCTACGGACAGATCATCCACCACCTGCTTGATGAGCGAGTTGCCGAATGAAATGCCGCGCAGGCCGGCCTGGCAATTCGAGATCGAATAAAACACTGCGGTATTGGCATCTTCGCCGGGCTGGGCTGGGCGCGTCTTTGACAGCACCGACTGGATGGAATCCGGGATTCCCTTGGTCAAAGCGACTTCCACGAACACCAGAGGTTCATCCGCCATGGAGGGATGAAAAAAGGCAAAGCAGCGGCGGTCCTCCGGTTCCAGCCGCCCGCGCAGATCAGACCAGTCATTGATGGCGTGCACGGCTTCATATTCGATGATCTTCTCCAGAATATTGGCCGGCGTCTCCCATGAAATCTGCCTCAGAACCAGAAATCCGCGGTTGAACCAGGATGACAGAAGATGCTCAAAATCAAGATCAGACCGGCGCAGAACCGGTTTGTCACGCAGCATTGCCAGCAGGTCCCGGCGCATGTTGACAATGCGGCCGGTCGCGTCCGAGACTTGGTTGAGCCGCCGCAGCAATACCTGACGTTTGGGTTCCGCTGCCCGCAACAGAGTTTGAAGATTGGCCGGGCTCTGATCCTCACCATAGGCTTGGGCGGCCACTTGGATGGTTGTTACATCGACATCCAGATTGTCATTGAGATAGGTGAAGAATGCAGCCTTCTGATCGGCATCCAGGCGCTCATAGCGGGCCAGCAATGCCGTGCCTATCTTGCGGGCTGAGACTTCGCCGCGGTTAGAGAGCAGGGCAGCGCAAAGCTCATCAATCGGACGGTTGTCATTGATGGAGCGCAACACCTTGCTGCGCTCGAACACCGAGCCGAGCAGATCCTGGAAAAAACCGGAACGGGGCATTAATTATCCTTTCCTGGGGCGATGGCGTTGCTTCCCGGCTCGGCAGACACTGGTTGGCTGCTTTGATCGGTTGCTTTAAAGCGAAGCGAAAGTTTGGCGGCAGGATATCGCTTAGGCATGCGAAGTCAATATTTTTGTATACAACAATAATCTTGTTGCATAATTGGGAAGCTGCTAAGATCGCCGGATGTCAGTACGCGCAGCAGACCATGTTCGGGAGGAGTTGGAGCAGGCCATTCTCACCGGTGCCTATGACGATGGCGCGCGCCTTGATGAAAACAGCCTCTCGACCCGGTTCGCAGTATCGCGCACGCCGATCCGCGAAGCGCTTCAGATGCTGGCAGCTTCCGGTCTGGTGGAACTCATTGCGCGCCGCGGTGCATTTGTCCGGCATCCCGGCTTTGTTGAACTTCTGGAAATGTTTGAAGTCATGGCAGAGCTTGAAGCGCTGTGCGGCCGTCTGGCGGCACGGCGTTTGACTGATACAGCGCTGGACAGTTTGAAACAGGCCGAGCAATTTTGTTCCGACGCTCTGAAAACCGGCGATACAGATGCCTATTACAGAGCCAATGAGGGATTTCATCATTTGCTCTATGAGGCCAGCGGCAACAGTTTTCTCATCAGTGAAGCCAAGCGGCTGCATCGGCGGCTGCAACCGTTCCGCAGGCTGCAATTACGGGTTCGCGGGCGGATGCGCCAGTCGATGGACGAGCACCGCCAAATCCTGGCGGCGCTGGAGGCCGGCGATGCGGACACTGCCGGCCGCGTGCTGCGCGACCACGTCGCCATTCAGGGTGAAAAATTCCACGATCTGATGGCCAGCTACCAGACGCAGCCGGAGAGCCGTGCCGGATAGCCGGGTTCAGAATCTTTGACTGTGATTTAAATCGTTGGAATGATGAAATCGGGGACGATGCCGCTCTGGCGGATATAGGCTCCGGCATCCTCGCCAGCAAACAGGCCGTGATCGGTGACCAGAACCGTTTTCCAGCCTAACGCTGCCGCGCCTAAAATATCGGTATGTAAAGTGTCGCCCATCATGGCAATCCGCGAGGGGTCAATGCTCTCGGGCAGCCGTTCCATGACAATTTCAAACACCGATCGGAACGGTTTGCCGTGAAATTCCGGGGTAATGCCCAACTCATCGGCGAGCGTGTGGGAAAAGAATCCAGGCTCCAGAGAAAAGAAACCGGATTGCGGTGCCACAACATCCGGGTTGGCGACAATCAAAGGCCGTGCCTTTTTCATCATGGTCTTGCGCAAATATCCGAATTTATCCGGCGTGTAGCCGACGGCGCTGAGAAACAGGAACCCGTCGACAGCATCATAGAGATCCGGATTCTCGCTCAGCTTGCTGAAGCGCACCGGCAACTCGTCCTCAGCCACGGGAAACTCAGAAATCACGCCCCAGTGGGAGACTTCTGTGTGGGCCAGCAGCGCGCGTTCCGCAGCCAGCCGGCTCGGCACGATCTCGTCAAGCTGAAACGGCATCTGCAGGCCCTGGAATTTCTGTCGTGCCTTCGGCGCTGTCAGGCTGGCCCCATTGGTCAGCACAAAGGTCTTTTTGCCGGCCTCCTGCAGGGCGCTTATGCGCTCAGCCGCGCCGGGCACGGCGTCAGTTCCCTTGTTGAGAACGCCATAGGCATCAAATACGAACACATCGAATTTATCCGCCAACTCATCCAGATTGCCGGCAAATTCCGATCTGTCCGGAAAGTCGGCCTGCGGCAGACGATGGCGAACACTCTGGTAAAAGCTGAAGGCCTGAGCAGTTGTAAGGTCCGGGAACGCATCTTCGCGGGTGGAAATAATCTGGGTCATGGCAAGCTGCTTTACAGGAGGGTCAGCGTTTTTCATAGGGCGGCAGAATTGAAAATTCAATTCATTCCGGTTCATCGCTGCAGATATGACAGCTTATTGCCAAGACCAGCGGTATGCCTCATACATTTCCTGTACAGGCTAGCAGCTGGAATTTTTGTGACCGCTTTTTCAGTCCTTATACCAAAATGAACGGTTCGGCCGAAATGAACAGTCCGGCCGAAATGAACAGTCCGGACGGGGTGTGCTGACACCAGGGAGTTTTGACCGTGGCACTTTGGATCCGAAATCCTCTGGCAATTCTCGCAGATCAGGCCGCAGCTGGAATCGTCGTTGATGGCGGCAGAATAACCGAGCTGGTGCCGGCAGGTGGCACACCGGCCGATCCTGATGTGACAGTGTTCGACGCCTCGCGGCATGTGGTCATTCCGGGCCTGATCAACACCCATCATCATTTCTTCCAGACACTGACCCGCGCCCATCCTGCGGCCATCAACAAGGAATTGTTTCCTTGGCTGCAGGCGCTCTATCCGATCTGGGCGAAAAACGTGAAGCCCGATGCCTTTCGTCTGGCAACGCGGCTTGCGCTGACAGAGTTGATGATGTCCGGATGCAGTTGCGCGTCGGATCATCAGTATCTCTATCCGGACGGGCTTGAAGACGCCATGGATATCCAGGTGGAAGAGGCGGAAAAGCTGGGTATCCGGATGACGCTGACACGCGGCTCGATGAATCTGAGTGTCAAGGATGGTGGTCTGCCGCCCGACAGTGTGGTGCAGGATGAAGATACCATTCTGAGCGATTGCGAGCGGGTCATCAATCGCTATCACGACACATCGCACGGGTCGCAGTTTCGCGTGGCCCTGGCGCCCTGCGCACCTTTTACCGTGTCACGGCGGCTGATGACGGAAAGCGCTGCACTGGCCGAGCGGCATGATTGCAGACTTCACACACATCTGGCAGAAACCCTGGATGAAGACGCCTATTGCGTGGCCAATTACGGCATGCGGCCAGTTGACTATCTGGAAGATGTCGGCTGGCTCAATCATCGTGTCTGGCTGGCCCACGGAATTCATTTCAATGATGAGGAAGTGCAGCGCCTCGGCAGGCACCAGGTGGGCGTATGTCACTGCCCGACCTCAAATATGACGCTTGCATCCGGTCAATGCCGGACAAAGGAACTGGAGGCCGCCGGATCGCCGGTGGGTCTTGGGGTTGACGGCTCGGCATCGAATGATAATTCCAATTTGATGGAAAGCCTGCGCCATGCGCTGATGATCAACCGCCTGACCTATGATGCGGCGTCGGTGACGCATCAGGATTGCTATCGCTGGGCAACTGAAGGCTCAGCCAGATGTCTGGGCCGTGACGATATCGGCAAGATCGCTGTTGGCATGCAGGCCGATCTGGCGTTTTACAGCCTGGACGAATTGCGCTTTTCCGGAGCGGGCGACCCAATGGCTGGTCTGGTGCTGTGCGGCGCTCATGCAGCGGAGCGTGTCATGATCGGCGGGCGCTGGACTGTCGAGGATGGTCTTCCGGTATCGATTGACATTGACCGTTTGCGCCATGAGCACGGAGCGGCCGCCAAGGCATTTCTGGCAACAATCTGAAACGCGCCTCAACTGCCCGCATTCCCGATGCAAAAAAGTATGCAGACTGCATACATACTCATTTAATATTTGAATCGTTGTATTCGAGACCCCCGCTATTTATAAATTCAAGACAGCAGAATTAGAATAGGTGGGGCTTTCACATGTTGCTTACAAATGTCGAGACAAGAGCGGACAGCCTTGGCGAATTGATAGAAGCATTTCGGAACTACCGGGTTTCGTTGCAGAACATGCTGAACTCAGACACCACCGAAAATAAAATGGGAGAGGCCGACAAGGCCGTCGGAAAGCTGTTTGACAAGATTGTCGGCTTTCAGGCGAAGAATGAGGATGACAGGTCAGCGATGATCAAATTCTCGCTCAACATGATTGAAGAATTGTCTGAGGATGACAGCATGGTCAATGTTCACACCGGCCTGATCAGGCAGTATATCTAGGAGGCAGGACCGGTCCGGCGCTGCAGCCGCCGACCGGTCAAACGATTCAACGGAGCCAGGAAACGGTCTAGTTTACAACGGCAATTTTACAGGGACGATTGCGTTTGAACGGTTCGGGAGGAAGCTCATAAAACTGCGGATGCGCGAGGTTGACAGGACATTTCTCCTGCGGGCACACCTCCAGATCGCAGAGTCGGCAGACATAATGCTGATCATCGCCGCCAACGACAACCGCCGGCATCATTTTTCCGATCAGTTTAAGCATGACACGCTGTTCATCAGCGTCGAGTCGGCCGACAGCTTTTTTCAGGATGCGGCCACGGGCCTCGAGAATTTTGGTGAAACAGGTTTCACCTTCCTCTGTCAGAACGACGCTGACTTCACGACGGTCATGGGCCGTGCCTCTGACGCGCTGAAGAAGGCCCTTTTTTTCCAGCCCGGAAACGAGACGCACCACCGAAGAATGCTCCAGCGCAAGCATTCGCCGCAGAGTTTCAATCGAACAATTGGGTTCCGATCCGACCTGTACAATTGAATAACAGGCGGAACTGCTGAGCTTGACAGCGCCCTGGACAGCAGCATCCATCTTGTCGCAGAGCGCACGGGCAAAGACGCCGAAAACATTTTCGACGAATTTATCGGATGACTCCGAAATTACCCTTTTTTCTGCGATCGACATTATACCCTGCTAGCAGTTGCTCTGACGGCCCGGATTTTGCCGCCTGTGGGAGTTCAAGTAAAGAGCAGGGGTAGCAGAAATGCATGTACAGGTAGTGAGAAACCGGTAAAACCACGTAATATGGTTATCAAATTGGTTCCCCGTCACGGGCCAGTCCACTGGCCATAAAGTCCATATCACCCTTGAAAAATTGAAGCCAGCGGTCGGTTATTCTGGTGCCATAGCCTATTGGCAGTTCATGGCGGTGGATTTCTTTCTTCTGCTCGGCAAAGGCCGGATCCTTGTGAAAGGCGACCCAGTATTTCTCATCATCCGTGACATGAACGGGGCATATAGCCGTGTCGGTCAGGGCTTCATAATTGCGGATGGTTGTGGTTGCCACTCTTTGCCAGCGGGCGACGCACTGGGAAAATAATTTTGCAACCCGGCCAAGATCAGTCTCCTGATAAACCGGCTTGCCCCAGGCGCTGATGGCACTGTCGGCGACGAATTTCGAAAAGGCGTAAACATCCGACGACATATTGACACTGGGATAGGGTGAATACATCAGCGGATCATACAGCATGTCTGCCTTGACCCCGGACTGGGGACAGAAGGCGATGCTTTCGAAATCATCATAAAGCGTACGCTGATTGGTCACCGGACAGCGCAACTCGATGGAATTCGTCAGGGCCGCGCCATGGGCCAGATCGTCGGCTGCCACATTGGTGATGCCCTGCATCTGATCGGCCAGAAAATGAAATACATCGGCCGTCTGGGAGCGGCCATCATAAAAACGCTCATCGTTGAACACATAAAGACAGGCAACCGCGCTGCCCTGTTCCAGTTGCGTCCTGAAATCCGCAAAGATGCTGGGAACGCTGGCTCGGGTCGCGGCGCGAACCATGTAGCGACCACGGTTCAATTCACGCCGGCCGGCGACGCATGGCAATTGCCGCGTCATCCAGGCCTTGGTCTCTTCGACAATCTGAGCGTCAGTCTTGAGGCCGTCAAGCGGCGCTTTATGATGATGAGGGCAGGTTTTGGGCCGGTCCGGGACCGGTGAGTAGGCCACTTCAGCTGCGGTACTCAACTCAACTAACGGCAGCGACATGGTGGTCCCTTTATGAACAATTTACACATAATTTACTAAACTGTTGCGCAGTACACGCACAATATGGCAATCTGTAGTTGCACTAGTTTCGATGTATTTAATATAAAGTTGACTCAATTTGTACATAAATGCACCGAAAAGCCAAGCATTTCCGAAATTTCAACCAATGATTTTGCGCGGAAATGCCCGTTTTCAGCAGTTTTCAGCGCAAATTTTTTTAGATACAAAGCGGGTCACAAGCGTAAACCTGCTAGAAATGCGGCCAGCAATGGCAAATCCCAATGCGGATTTGCGAATTTGCGCGCTCTAGTTGAGATCAGAAAAGCCATATGATGCAAGCCAGAGGAACAAAACCGCAAACCATCGCCCTGTTCTCCGGTTCACTGCTGTTTCAGATCATTCAGGTCGGGACCTATCCAATCCTGATCTCGCAATTCCTGTCACGAGGCTCTGTCAGCAATTTTGCCATCGGAATTTTCGTCTCCGTTGCCTGGATCGTGGTGTTTGCTGCTGGCCCCTTTGTGCCGCGCCTGCTCGCCAGCGTCGGCACAGGACGGGCGAACACCATTGCCTTCGGTTTTACCTTGATCAGTCTGCTGCTTCTGGTTCTGTCGTCAGCGCCGGGTATTATACTGGTGTCCTCGGTCGCCATGGGTCTTGGTCTGATCATCCGCTGGATCGTGTGTGACACTTTGGTCGTGCATGTCAGTGAACCGAACATACGCGGCCGCATGATCGGACTGCATGAAGCGCTGATGGGACTGGGAATTGGTCTCGGGCCGCTGTTGTTTGTCGGCTGGCAACTGGAAACCGTTACATGGATCTGCATCGGGATTGCGATTGCCGGTCAGCTGGCTTTCCTGAATACAGTTTCCGGCCCTGGTGTGGAGGAGGAGGCGACGGACGCAAAGCCTCAAGCGCAGCAGCGTTTTCTGATCCAGGTCATTCTGACAGCGCTGGTGGCCGCATTCTTTGCCGGATTCATCGAAAATTCCGCAATTGCGCTGCTGCCACTCTATTTCGAAAACGTGCAGTTTTCGTTGAATACAAGTGCTATTCTGGTCAGTTCTTTCGGGTTCGGCGGCACCTTGCTGCAACCGGGACTGGGCTATATCGCAGACCGCTGGAGCTATTATCTGGCTCAGATGATTTGTATCGCATCGATTATTTTGAGTTGCGTGGCGATCTTCCTGTTTACGGATCTGATGGTTGTCTCGCTGATTGCTCTTTTCTTTCTTGGCGGCGCGGCAGGCGGGCTCAATACACTGGCGGTGATTGAAGCGGGGCGCAGTCAAAGCGCGCGACAAATTCCCGCTGCCATGACGGCCATCGCGATGCTGTACACGCTGGGCGGCATTGCCGGCCCGGTTGCATCGGGGGCAACGCTCGATCTGTTCCAAAATCAGGGCATGATGCTGCTATTCACGGCGTCAGGTGTGGTGCTTGCCGTGTTTCTGTTTCTGTACCGCTACCGCATTTCCCTGCGCAGAGGCAGCGGCCGCCGGTAAACTGGCAGCCGGGGGCGCAGCGCAGCCGAGCATATGGCGATAGAAACGGGCTCTAGAAAATCCCCTGAATGAGTATCATCACAACGCCCATTGCCAGGATGAAGCCGCCATCAACCATCACCGCAAAACCTGATTTGCGGACAAACAGGCCGCCGGAGACGACGAACCCTGCCAGCGTCAGCAAAATCAGGATGATTGTCAAAAGAGCGTTTTGCGCCGCTGTTACGCCGACCAGCAGCGCCAGGAAAAAGGTCGCAACAAGTTGCACAGCCATGGCAGCCGCCGGCATTGAGGACGCGTCGCCAAGTTGCACTCCGGATCCTTCCGCCCATTTTCTGCCGAACAGAAACGGGGAATACCACAACCAGCCGAGCGCAAACCCGGCGATGGTTCCGACCAGCACGGCCAGCCAATTAATATTGTCGGTCAGTTCATTCATGATTGCCTCCTCAAGCCTTCATTGTGGTTGTTTAACCGGTGTCCGCCGCGCATATTTGCCTTGCAGCCACAAGTGGCAGAATAGCCAATTTCAGCGGTTTTCGAAAAAGGCGCGAAGCGGCGTCCAGTAGCGCGTCTCCCAACCCTCGGCCAGATGCGCTGTCATATCTTCAGGGCATCCGGTCTGATCAAGAACGATCTGGGTGCCATCATTTTCCGCCGACAGCATGATGCGCAACAAGGTGTAACTGCCCTCTTCCCAAGGGGCAACGCGCCAAGCCTGAACGATCTTGCGGCCCGGTTCCAGTTCAATGTTTCGTGCCAGAATCTGGCCGTCATGCATACTGGCTTCACCGCCAATCTGCGTGCTGATATGAGACTCACCACCTGTCATGGAAGAATGCTGCTTTTCATCCATGAAGGCGGCGTAGACTGCGGCCGGCTCTGCGGCGATGAATACCTCCTGGTGAATATGGCTGGTCATGGTGCACTCCTGACTGTTGATCCTGGTTCTGTGATGGGTTATCGTTATATTCAACCAAATGGTTGAGGATATTGCAAGATGAAAATGAAGGCATCGGTGTCAACTGAGGACGAGGATGATCATCTGAACCGGGTATTCCACGCCCTGTCAGACTCCACGCGGCGTGCGATTGTGCGGCGGCTATCGCGGTCCAGCGGCACTGTTACGGCGCTTGCCGAACCGTTCGACATGTCGCTGAACGCGGTGTCGAAACATTTGAAAACCCTGGAAAATGCGCAACTCATCACACGAGAAAAAATCGGCCGCACCAGTGTATGCTCACTGAATTCAGAGGCTCTGCAAAATGCCACTGAGTGGATCTGTCAATATACCGACTTCTGGAATGAAGTTCTGGATTCGTTGGAAACTCATCTCGACATTGAGATCGAGGCAGATGCAAAGTCTGCCGCCAATGACAAGGACAGGACATCATGACCACGAGCCGGAAACCGAACTCGTCATCCCTGTCGCTGCTGGTGCGCAGACTGGTCAATGGCGATGCAGAGCGGGTCTTCAAGGCCTGGACTTCGGCCGCGCAGATTCTGCAATGGTGGGGCCCGTCCCATGTCACATGTCCGCAATGCGACATCGATCTGCGTGTCGGCGGGCGCTACAGGATCGCCAATCTTCTGCCGGACGGTTCAATCATCTGGATCATCGGGCAGTTTCTGCAGATAGACCGTCCCCATCTTGTGCAATATTCCTGGCAGGCGGGCCCCGATCCTGAATTCGATCCGGATGCGGCTGAACGCGTGACCGTGCGGTTCGTGCCAAAAGGAGCAAAAACCGAAATCATTGTCGAGCACAGCCATATGCCCGACCGGCGGACCCGTGACGATCATTATAAAGGCTGGCTGGGATGTCTCGACGGGCTGGAATTGTTTCTGGCTGACGCGACTGATCCAGAATGAAACAAGAGCGTTCCAACGGCCACAAAAAAACCGCCACCCTTTTGAAGGAGCGGCGGTTTAAATATATCAGAACAGGCCTCGGGAGGCCGGCGTCTGATTATGCAGCTTCGATGGTGCTGACAGCAGTTTTACCGTTGCGCGCATCAATATCTGTTTCAAAACGTACTTTCTGACCTTCGGTCAGACCGGACATGCCGGAACGCTCTACAGCGGTGACATGTACGAATACGTCTTTGGAACCATCTTCTGGCTCGATGAAGCCGAAGCCCTTTTGGTCGTTGAAGAATTTTACGGTGCCTGTGATCATAGTTTTGTCCTTTTCACTAACAGTTAGCACGTGGACTTTGGATTAAAATAGTCAACCCATTGTCCGGTTTGTCGAATTTGAAGAAGTTCTGAAACGTGCGCTTCCGTCAGTGGCGGAGCGGTAACCCAGTTGATCGGCAAATTTCGATGACGCTCAGATAGGCCGCAAATGTGGAAATAGCAAGGCACAATTGCAAAAGCAGGTGATTCGAAGCAGTCTGGTTTATAGAAGCTGAACACCGGGATTGAGCCAGATAATCCTATTTTCTGCCGGTAACGCCTCGTGATTCAATCGTTTTATGGCAGGCGTTGAACGCGGAAGACAGTTGTCGACAGAGGGTGGGGAGAGTTGAAATTTTCAGTTCTGGCTGCTGGAGAGATCGGCGTATATAGCGGTGGAAGTCTCGCGGAAAGCGGTCATAAAGTCCTACTTGTCGCGCGGGGCCGGCATCTTGGGGCGCGCGCTGCCGCTTCCTCAAGCATCTAAAGGCCCGCGGCGGAGGCACTCTGTCTGGCCGCCGACCCAAGCAGATGCGGACGCCGTCCCGCAGAATTGACGTGAGCACATTTTATGAATACCGAGTCATGAGTCCGGGTTTAAGAATACGCGACTGCAGATCAGCAATGCTGAGAGCGGAAACAGATATAAAGAGAAAAGGATAAATTATGTTGCGCTGGGGTATTTTATCGACCGCAAAAATCGGGAGGGAACATGTCATTCCCGCACTTCTGGATGCTGACAATGGAGTTGTCGCAGCTATCGCCAGTCGCGATGAAGGCCGCGCCAGATCCGTGGCGGAGCGGTTCGCCATTCCCAATGTGTTCGGCAGCTATGAAGCCATGCTGGCGAGCGATCTGATCGATGCGGTCTATATCCCCCTGCCGACCTCGCAGCATGTGGAGTGGGCGATCAAGTCTGCCAATGCGGGCAAGCACGTGCTGTGCGAGAAACCGATTTCACTGCATGCCGATGAAATCGACGACATCATCAAGGCGCGTGACGCCAATGGCGTGCTGGTGTCCGAAGCCTTCATGGTGACCTACCATCCGCAATGGCACAAGGTGCGCTCGCTGATCGCAGAAGGCGCAATCGGGACCTTGCGCCATGTCCAGGCGGCTTTCACCTATTTCAACATGGATTCAGGAAATATGCGCAATATCGCCGCGCTTGGCGGCGGTGCTCTTCCCGATATCGGCGTCTATCCCACGGTCGCTACCCGTTTTGCCACTGGTGCGGAACCGCAGCGGGTGTCGGCAAAAGTGGAACGTGACCCGACTTTCGGCACCGATATCTTCACAACATGCCGGGCCGATTTCGGCAGTTTCGAAATGACCATGTATGTCTCGACACAATTGGCCCTGCGCCAGGAAATTTCTTTCCATGGCGATAAGGGCTGGATTGAAGTTGCGGCACCTTTCAATGCCGGGCTTTACAATGCCGATGTGGTGACATGGCACAATGCGGATCACAGCGAAGAGCGCAAATACCGCTTTGCCGGAGTGAACCAATACCGCATGGAGGTGGAAGCCTTTGCACGGGCCGTGGCCAGTGATGATCTGAAGGGCAAGGAAGAGATTTTCACCCTCGAAAGTTCGAAAGATAATCAGAAGCTGATCGACGCGATTTTCCGGGCCGGTGAAAGCGGCAACTGGGAAGACGTCTGACCCGTTGGTTGACTCACAGGAACTTGTTCCGGACGGCGCCGTTTTGACGCGGGCGCAGTGTTGCTCGGTGCCGCTCTGAATGTCCGGGCTGGCAGCGGGATTTGGGCTGTTTCTTAGCGCCTTTGTGGCGGCCACGATCATTCCGGCGCAATCGGAAAGTGTTCTGACCGGGCTGATCCTTGCCGATCAATGGTCCATTGTCCTGCTGGTCGCCATTGCCAGTGTCGGCAATGTCGCCGGCTCTGTTGTCAATTGGGTCCTTGGCCGTGGTGTTGAACGTTTCAGGGAGAAACGCTGGTTTCCGGTCAAAAAGCCGATGCTGGACCGCGCCACAAGATGGTATCATCGCTATGGAAGATGGTCGCTGCTGCTCAGCTGGGCACCGATCATCGGTGATCCTTTGACGGTGGTGGCCGGTGTGCTGCGCGAACCGTTCTGGCGGTTCCTGCTGTTGGTCAGCATCGCCAAGACCGGCCGCTACATCTTTCTGGCCTATGTGGTTTCGGTATGGGCGGATACAATCTGACTTCCGGGGCTGAAATCGGCAGACCTTGAGAGCATAGCGGGAAAGATGCCGACCGAGATGAAAAGACAGTGATGTGATGGCCCAGCACACCGCCCCCCCCCCCCGTGACCGACTTGCCAGGCCGGCCCGTGGAGCCACCCGTCAGGCCGCCCGCTTTGGGTCTGGCCTTCACGGTTTTCCTGAAAATCGGCCTGCTGTCATTTGGCGGGCCCGCCGCACAGATCGCGCTGATGCACCGGTTTCTGGTGGATGAACAGCGCTGGCTCAGTGAACGGCAATTTCTCAATGCGCTGAGCTTCTGCATGCTGCTGCCGGGGTCGGAGGCGATGCAATTGGCAACTTATGCCGGTTGGCGGTTGCACGGGTTGAAAGGCGGGCTGATGGCGGGCCTGCTGTTTGTCCTGCCCGGTGCCGTAGTGATATTCTTACTAGCGGCGCTGTATGCCTAATTCGGCAATGTGCCGCTGGTCAGCAGCCTGTTTCTGGGTATCAAAGCAGCGGTTCTGATTGTAGTCGTCGAGGCACTGCTGCGGGTTTCAAAGTGCGCGTTGAAAGGCCGGTCCCACTGGCTGATCGCCAGCCTTTCCTTTATCGGCATTTTCTTTCTGGCGCTGCCCTATCCGCTGATCGTGTTTGCCGCCGCCCTGTTCGGGTTTTTTACCAGTGGGCCAATCGCCGGGCACCAACAGGACCCGGCGCCTGTTACGGTTTCGTGGCGCAGCAGCGTGCTGAAAATATTTGTCTGGCTGGCAGTCTGGTGGCTGCCGGTGCTGATCGTCGGGGGCGTTTCCGGCGAGCCTGTCCTGTTGCAGATCGGCACATTCTTTTCCAAACTGGCTGTGGTGACCTTTGGCGGTGCCTATGCGGTGCTGGCCTATATGGTGCAGGATGTGGTCTCGCAGTATGGCTGGCTGACAGCCGGCGAAATGCTGGACGGGCTGGGGCTTGCGGAAACCACACCCGGACCGCTGATCCTGGTAACCGAATTTGTCGGTTATATTGCCGCCTACCGGGAAGGCGGCGCAGGCCTTGGTGCCGCCGGGGCACTGATGACCCTGTGGGTGACCTTTGTGCCCTGCTTTCTATGGATATTTGTCGGAGCGCCTTATATTGACTGGATTTCCGCGCAACCAAGGCTGAACGGGGCGTTGTCTGCCATCACGGCGGCTGTTGTCGGCGTGATTTTGAATCTGTCGCTGTGGTTCGGATTGCATGTCATGTTTGCAACCGTCACCATGCAAACCTATGGTCCGGTGATTGTCTGGCAACCGGAGCTCGGTTCGATTGACTGGCGGGTGGTTGCGCTTGCGGTTCTGTGCGGCGTTGCTCTGCTGAAGCTGCATTGGAATCTGATCTGGGTGCTGCTCGGTGCGGCGCTCGGCGGCTGGGGGCTCGCTGCCCTCTTCTGAGCCTGTCTGGTCTGGGACGTGACTGAGTGCGTAAGAAAAGGAGGCTTTATGGCCAAAAACGGACTTCCGGCAGCTTACTGGCAGGATATGCCGACTACCGATTTTGACGCGGCCGTGACCGGTAACTGGATCGCGGTTCTGCCGGTGGCGGCCATTGAACAGCATGGCCCGCATCTGCCGGTGGCAACCGACACGGCGATTGCCGAGGGCATGATAGAGGCGTCGATTGCCCGCTTGCCGGAGGATCTGCCGGCGACGTTTCTGCCGTTGCAACAGATCGGCAAATCCAATGAACATATCTCCTCGCCCGGAACGCTGACCCATTCCTGGGAGACGGTGACCAGAAGCTGGATCGAACTGGGCGAAAGCGTGCACCGGGCCGGGATCAGAAAGCTGGTTCTGATCAATTCCCATGGCGGCAATGTGCCGATCATCGATATTGTCGCGCGTGAATTGCGGGTGCGGTTTGATATGTTGTGTGTTGCCACAGGGTGGATGCGCTTTGGCCTGCCGGATGGGAGTTACGATCCGCAAGAACGGATTTACGGGATTCATGGCTGCGATGTCGAAACCTCCATTATGCTGCATTTGAGGCCGGATCTGGTGCGCATGGATGAGGCGCAGGATTTCCGCTCAACTCAACTGGATTATATCGACGAATTCAAGCATTTGCGCGCCCATGGGCCGGCGCAGTTTGGCTGGAAGGCGCAGGATCTGAACCTGGCAGGAACGGTCGGCAATGCGGCTGCTGCAACAGCGGAAAAAGGCAAGGCCATTGTCGCCCATCAGGCCGAGCGGTTTGTGGAACTGCTGGATGATGTGAACCGCTTTGATCCGGACCGGTTGTGGAGGCCGCAATGAGAGTAGTTGTACTATCCCTGATCTTAACATGGTTCGGGCTCAGCGCAGCGGCCGGGCAATCGCTTGCTCCGTTCAAGGATAATTTGTTTGGCTATCCGGCGGTTCTGGAAAACAGTCAGGGCGGTGCTTTTCTGCGGCTCGATTACCGGGTCGAGCGCGATATTGACGAGCGCGATAAAATTCGCGGTGCCAAGGTCAAAGGATATTTTATCTCGATGCGCGGGCGCAAGGGGCAGGAGGATCTGTCGCTCAACGTTGGAAATCGGCGGATTGAATATGCCCGGACCGGCCAGGTGCGCGGCGCGCGCTGGATTGTGGTCTATCTGCATGGCCGTGGCGGCGACCGCAGCCAGGGCATCAGCGATTATAATTTCGGCGGCAATTTCAACCGGCTGAAAAATCTGGCAGTGCGCAATAACGGGCTCTATGTGGCGCCCAGTATCACCGATTTCGGCGAGCAGGGTGCGCGCGATGTGGCCGCACTGATCAGCCACTATGCCAATCAGGCACCGGGCGCAAAGCTGGTTCTTGCCTGTGGCTCGATGGGCGGGCAGATCTGCTGGCAATATCTCAAAGGGCAGGTTGCCGTGCCGCGCCTGTCCGGCGTGCTGATGCTGGCGACCTATGCGGACAGCGGCTTTCTTGGCAGTGCATATGTGTCGCAGAATGCCAGACCGTTACCGGTGGTGTTTGGCCATGGCACACTTGATGGTGCGTTTGCCTGGGAAAAAACCAGAGCGCTGTTCGATGGTATCAAAGCCGCACGGCCGGATTACCCGGTGCGGATGCGACTGTTCAATACCGGCAAGCACGGCACACCCATCCGGATGATCGACTGGCGCCAGGAACTCAACTGGATTTTTTCCAAAAGCTAGATTGCTTCACGGTTACATGGAACCATTTGATGCTCCAGATCAGTTCATCGGCGAGGCAGTCAACGCAGCGCGATGCGGTGCATCGGGCAAGTTGGCTAACGCTGTCCGGTGGGCTGATCTGGCGCACCGAAAGCCGGATTTGCACGCCCGCCGGACATCGTTACACTCCGCTTGTGGTCATGAAGACCACGGCGCGAAGTGCGCCTAGCCGGCAAACGAGCAAAACCGGTCAAATGGTTCCATGTAACCGTGAAGCGATCTAGAGATTCGCTCAGGCTATTTCAAACTCGACATATAATGAAAATTATCGGTCAGACAGTAGGAAATGCGCCATTCAACCGGACGGCCTGACAGCGCATAGGCAATGCGGTCGATGCGCAGCACCGGAGTGCCGGCGGCACAGCCAAGCCGTTTTGCATGGCTTTCTTCGGCTGCGACCGCTTTGAGTTTTTCTTCAGCTCTGACAATGGACTGACCGAATTTCTGATCGAACAGACCATAGACATTGTTTGGCAGAGGCTTGATTTCGTCGAGACCTTCAAACAGCGGGCGGGGAAGCACGATCTTTTCGGCGATCAGCGGCGCGGTTTGCAAGGAACGGTTGCGCTCCAGCCTCCAGACCTGCTCATTGGCCGGCAGATCGAGCGCTGCTCTTTCGCGATGGGTTGCCGAGCCGCTCTCAAGGCTGAGAAGCTGGCTTTGAGGAAAATGGTTCCCGTTCTTTTTGCCTTCGTCCGGCGACAGCATGAAATACTGGAACAGGGCGCGTTCTTCTGTGTGTTCAGCAACAAAGGTGCCGCGCCCCTGGCGGCGAACAACGATGTTTTCGTCTGTCAGTTCATCAAGCGCCTTGCGCACGGTGCCCTGACTGACACCCAACTCGCCAGCCAATTGCTGTTCGCTTGGCAACACATCGCCTGGCATCCAGGTTTTGTCGAGAAGCCGCTGCAGCAGTTGATGCTTGACCTGCGCATAGAGCGGGCGAAAGCCAAGCGGCCGTGTGTTCGGCTCGCTGTTTTGCCGGTTGGGGTCTGCCTTGGCCATAAAATCCTGCCGGAAAAATCGATGTTTGTGAAATAAGGTTAGCATCCACCGTTGACAGTGTCATCTGTCTTATGTCTTATATAAGACCTCGCTGCGCTGATCCGGGGTCGCGCAGGAAAACAAATTTTAAACAGGGGGCGTCGGGTACTCCGGCGCAATGATTATGGGTATTCCGCATCTGCTGGTGCATGATAAAAAAGACAATGTCGGCGTGGTCGTGGTTGAAGGCCTGTCAGCCGGAACCGAAATGCTGTGCGTGGTAACGGAAGATAATTCGTCTTTCACGCTCAAAGCAAAGGCTGACGTTCCAATCGGACACAAGGTTGCTCTGGCGGATCTGAGCGCCGGTGACACCGCCGTGAAATACGGTCAAGACATTGGTAAAATCGTCGGCCCTGCTGAAAAGGGCGGCCATGTTCACACCCACAATCTAAAAACAAAGCGCTGGTAGGAGAGCCCCATGAACACGGACACATTTTTTGGTTATCGGCGCGAAAACGGCCGGGTCGGCGTTCGCAATCAGGTTGTTATCCTGCCGGTCGATGACATTTCAAATGCAGCCTGCGAAGCGGTTGCCAATAATATCAAGGGCTCCCAGGCTCTGCCGCATGCTTATGGACGGCTGCAATTCGGTGAAGATCTGGATCTGCATTTCCGCACCATTATCGGGACCGGCGCAAACCCCAATGTGGCGGCATGTGTGGTCATCGGTATCGAGCCGGGCTGGACCAAGAAAATTGCTGACGGAATTGCCGCAACCGGCAAACCGGTGGCTGCATTTTCAATTGAGCAGAATGGCGATCTGAAGACCATCATGGACGCCTCCCGCAAAGCCAAGGAGTTCGTTCACTGGGCGACCGAGCTGCAGCGTGAGGAATGCGATATTTCCGAGCTGTGGATTTCCACAAAATGCGGCGAGTCCGATACAACAACCGGCCTTGGGTCCTGCCCGACGGTTGGCAACATGTATGATAAATTGCTGCCAAAGGGCATTTACGGCGTGTTCGGAGAAACCTCCGAAATCACTGGTGCGGAGCATCTGTGCAAGGCACGGGCTGCCGATGATGATGTCGCCGAGCGCTGGTATGCGATGTGGAAGGCCTATCAGGATGATGTGATTTTTGCCCATCAGACCGATGATCTGTCTGACAGTCAGCCGACCAAGGGCAATATTGAAGGTGGCCTGACCACAATTGAGGAAAAGGCCCTCGGCAATCTGGAGAAAATCGGCCGGACGTCAAAATTCATCGATATTCTCGAGCCGGCCGAAGCGCCGCAAAAAGGCGCAGGCCTGTATTTCATGGATTCCTCCTCTGCTGCAGCTGAATGCGTGACGCTGATGGCGGCGGCGGGCTATGTCATCCACACCTTCCCGACCGGGCAGGGCAATGTGGTTGGCAACGCCATTGTTCCGGTCATCAAGATCACGGCCAATCCGCGCACGGTCCGGACCATGTCGGAACATGTCGATGTGGATGTCAGCGGCATTCTGCGCCGTGAAATGACCATTGACCAGGCAGGCGATTCTCTGATTGAAATGATCGCCCGCACTGCCAATGGCCGCAACACGGCGGCAGAGACTCTCGGCCACCGCGAGTTCGTCATGACCAAACTGTATCGCAGCGCCTGATTTTGGAGTTCGCCTATGGCTGACATTATCGTCAGCGAATTTATGGACGAGGCCGCCCTTGAGGCGGCCCGTCTTGATTTTGATGTGCTCTATGCACCTGATCTGGTGGACAGGCCGGAGGCCCTTTTGGCAGAAATTGCCACCGCCAAAGGGCTGATTGTCCGCAACCGGACACAGGTCCGCGGCGTGCTGCTGGAAGCGGCAACCCGGTTGAAAGTCGTCGGCAGGCTGGGCGTCGGGTTGGACAATATCGACATGGCCGCATGCGATGCCATGGGCATTGCCGTGCGTCCGGCAACCGGTGCCAATGATCTGTCAGTCGCGGAATATGTCATCACCAGCGCGCTGCTGATGCTGCGCGGCGCCTACCATTCCGCAGATGCAGTCGCTGCCGGCCAGTGGCCGCGAGGCCGTTTGATGGGCCGTGAGATCAGCGGCAAGATTCTGGGGCTTGTCGGTTATGGTGCGATTGCCCGGGAAACCGCCATGCGCGCCGAGGCGCTTGGCATGCGAATTATCGGCTTTGATCCGTTTCTGGACGAAGGCGCGCCACAATGGGGCCGCACGGCAAAGGTCACGCTGGAGACATTGCTGCAGAGCGCGGATGTTGTCAGCCTGCATGTGCCATTGACCGCTGAGACGCGCAATCTGATTGATGACAAAGCGCTGAAATCGATGAAACCCGACGCGATCCTCATCAATGCTGCACGCGGCGGTGTTGTCGATGAGGCGGCGCTGGCCGCATTGCTGCGCGAGGGCCATCTTGGTGGCGCGGCGCTGGACGTGTTTGAAACCGAGCCGGTGAGCGCACAGGACGGTGCCAAATTCGCTGATATTCCCAATCTCATTCTCACGCCGCACATTGCCGGGGTGACCTCAGAAAGCAATATTCGCGTTTCCTCGGTCACCGTCGCAAATGTCCTGTCGGTGCTTCAGTCATAAGGCAGCAATATATGGAAGACCGCATCGTCAGCCTTGCAGAGGCGCGTTCCTTTGCAAGTGATACGCTGATCGGATTCAACACATCGCCGCAGAACGCCCAAATTGTCGCCGAAGCTCTGGTGGCGGCCGAGGCTGACGGGCTGAAAGGCCATGGTCTTTCGCGCCTGCAGGGCTATGGCGCACAGGCCAAAACCGGCAAGGCGGACGGTCATGCTGTGCCGGAGGTATCGCGTCCGGCGAAGGCTGCCGTGCTGGTTGATGCCAAGGGTGGCTTTGCCTATCCAGCCCTGAAACTTGGTCTGGAAACATTGACCGGTGTAACCCGAAGCCAGGGCATCGCAATGCTGGGTGTGCATCACTCCAACCATTGCGGCGTTGCCGGTCATCATGTCGAAAAACTGGCCGAGCAGGGGCTGGTGGCTCTGATGTTTGCCAACGCACCTGCCTCGATTGCGCCCTGGGGCGGCAAGCGCGCGATTTACGGTACCAACCCCATCGCCTTCGCCAGCCCGCAACTGGACCGCCCCGCTCTGGTGATTGATCTGTCGGTCTCGAAAGTGGCACGTGGCAATATCATGGCTGCGGCGCAGCGCGGCGAGGCGATTCCCGAAGGCTGGGCGCTGGATCCGCAAGGCAATCCCACCACCGATGCCAAGGCCGGGCTGGCGGGCACCATGCTGCCGATGGGTGATGCCAAAGGCACTGCGCTTGCCTTGATGGTGGAAATATTATGCGCAACGCTGGTCGGCGCAAATCATTCTTATGATGCCACCAGCTTCTTTGATGGCGAAGGGTCGCCACCGGGCACCGGCCAGCTTATTCTGGCAATTGATCCGGCAGCTTTTGGCAGCGGATATCTGCAGCGTCTGACCGCCTTGGTGCTGGCGATTGAAGAGCAGGACGGAACCCGGCTTCCCGGTGACCGGCGCCTGGCCAGTCGCAAGAAAGCCGAGGCTGAAGGCGTAAAAATCCCGGCAAGCCTGCTGACGGCACTCGCAGCGATCTAGAACTTTTCATGATTATACTGATGCAGTTCAATGCATTCAGCAAACGGTCCGGCCTTTCCGCACCGGGCTGCGATCAAAAACCCGTGATTGAGCTCAGCAAATTGCCTTGATAACCGACTGGCGTGTGGGCACTGTGTGAGGCGCTTTGGATAGACGATCCTACAACTAAAAACCGGAAAAATCCAAGCATAAACCTTGCGTTGTGAAGATTGTTTCGCGGGCGAAACAAGATCGCAGGTGCTGAGGGCAGCCGCTTATCCGGCCCTTTGTGGGTGTTGGATTCTGCCTGTCATAACGGCATGATGGTTTTGTCATTCAGCGGTTTGTTCCTTGACTGCGCCAATTGGCACCCCAATTTCTCCTTCACACAATGCGCAGGCGCTACCGGACAGCGCAATGTGTTGAGTGACCTTTGGTCTTTCGCAATGAGTTTGATCTGCTCAAACAGAATATCCGTCACCCCCGGCAGTTCTGCCGGGTCGCCCATAACTGAATGAATTGAGAAAAAATGGACACTTTGACGCGCATGCGAACCTTCATTGCGGTGGTTGATGAAGATGGCTTTTCCGCTGCTGGCCGGGCTCTGGGGCGGTCAAAAGCACTGGTGTCGAAATATATCAGTGAACTGGAAGATGAACTGGGCGTGCGGCTGCTTAACCGGACGACCCGCAAATTGTCGCTGACTGAAATCGGTCATTCCTATTTTCATGAAGCTCAGTCCATTATCCATCAGGTCGATATGCTGCAGGAAACGGTTCAGGACAAAAGCGGCAAGCCGCGTGGATTGCTGCGGCTGTCGGCACCGCGGTCACTGGCGGATTCGCCGCTTATGCAGACAGTTATGGGATTTGCCGAGAGCCAGCCGGATGTGTCTCTTGAACTGGTTCTGGAAGACCGCTTTGTCGATCTCATTCAGGAGGCGTTTGATGTCGCCATTCGGATTACCTCACTGGAGGATTCCAGCCTGATTGCCCGGCGGCTCGGCTCGTTCAGAATTGTGACATGTGCATCCCCCGAAGTGATCAGCCAGTATGGCGAGGTGAAGACACCTGGCGATCTGACTGACCGGCCCTGTATTATCGACAACAATCAGAAATCGCGGCAGAACTGGAATTATTTCGATCAGGGCAAACGGGTCACGATTCCGGTCAAAGGCCGGGTGGAGACCAATTCGCCTCAGGCAGTCCGGCTTGGCGCACTGGCGCGTCTCGGCTTTGCCCGCACCCTGCATATGCTGGTTGCAGAGGATCTCAAGGAGGGGCGTCTGGTCCAGGTTCTGGATGAGTTCGAAGCCGACGATATGGGAATTTTTGTGGTTTATGCCAATCGCCGTCATCTTTCTTCCAAAATTCGGGCCTTTGTGGATTATATGAGTAAGAATTATCAGCGAAATGGGGATTGATTCGTTTGACGCGTCCTGGATTGTCCGGCCTTGTCTTCAGTGCCCTTGTGCTTTCTGCGACCGGGCAGATGCGGAGCGCCGAAGCGCATCCTCACATATGGATCGACACGCGGGCTGAAGTCGAGTTCGATCAGCAGAAACGTGTCTCGGCTATTCGCCATTCCTGGACCTTTGACGATGCTTTCTCGGTGTTTGTCATTCAGGGCCTGGATGAAAATCAGGATGGTCTTTACACCCGCGAGGAACTGGAATCGCTGGCAAAGGTCAATGTCGAAAGCCTCGGTGAATATGAATTCTTCACCTTTATGGGGGTGGAGGTCGCCGATGTGGATTTCAATGAACCGACGGATTACTGGCTCGATTATAATGCTGAATTGAGCCGCCTGACGCTGAATTTCACCCTGTCTTTGAAGCGCCCTGTCGCGGTGACAGACCAACTCATTCTGGAAGTGTTTGACCCGGAATCCTATGTCTCATTTGCAGTCAATGCGCAGGATTCCATCACTCTGGCCTCCAGTGCTCCCGAGACCTGCAGCATTGAGGTCAAACCGGCAGAAGACATGGGCGAGGAATTTGCCGCAGCTCTTGCCGAAGTGCCTGCCTCCCAGCGGGAGGTTCCACCGGAATTCTATGCAGTGACGTCCCAACTCTCCAATTCTGCGATAATCCGGTGTTCCTGAGAACGCTCTGGGCCGGATTGATCATGCTGGGCCTCAGCACTGCTTTGGTGGTGGCGCAGGGCCCGTTCGGGGTGGGCGCGCCAGAAGCGGCGCCGATGCCGGCGAACGGCCTGCTTTCCGATTTCTTTCGCTGGGTTGCGGCGGAGCAAAGCGCTTTTTACAAGCAGTTGACCGGTACGGTTCGGGAGATGAAACAGGACGGCAGTGCGGTCTGGACGCTGATCAGTCTGAGTTTTCTGTACGGAGTATTCCATGCCGCCGGCCCCGGCCACGGCAAGGTGGTGATGTCATCCTATGTGCTGGCAAACCGCGAGACAGCACGCCGCGGTGCGGTGTTGTGCCTGATGTCGTCCCTGCTGCAGGCGATGGTCGCCATCGGCGTCATCAGTATTCTGGCGATTGTGTTCAACGCAACCAGTCTGGTCATTTCAGATGCGACACGGGCGCTGGAAATCGGCAGTTATGTGCTGGTTGCAGTGCTTGGCTTCTATCTGATCGTCAAATCCGTGCACCGCATTGTGGCAGCATCATTGGACACACCTAACGCAAGCCCGTCGCATCTTGGGCACCGGGTTGCCGACCACCATCATCATGATGAGAATTGCGGTTGCAATCATGCCCATGCGCCCAGTCCGGCGCTGGCGGATCAGGCTGGCGGCAGCATCAAAGCCGCAACCACGGCAGTCTTGTCGGTCGGGCTTCGGCCGTGCACCGGAGCGCTCATCGTGCTTGTCTTTGCGCTGGCGCAAGGGCTGTTCTGGGCGGGAATCCTGTCGGCGTTTGCGATGGGTCTGGGGACTGCAATCACCGTGACCGCTCTGATGTTCTTTGCTGTGGGAACACGGCGCGCCACATTGCTGCTGGCAGGCGGCAACACGCGTGGTGCCGGCATTGTGCTGAACGGTGTGCAACTGCTCGGCGCTGTCGCGGTTTTTACACTGGGCGCCGTGCTGCTGACCGCATCACTTCGCCTGTTTTAAATTTCCTTCGATTGCAACGCTTTCAATTGTGCCGGATACATTGCCGCGCATGACATTGCCGAAATACTCGAAAATGCTGCGCGATACGGCATCGCTGGCCGCCCAGTATTCCGGGTGCCACTGCACGCCGAGCGCAAAGGCTTTTGCATCCTTGACCGAGACAGCTTCGATGATGCCGTCATCAGCGGTGGCTTCAATGCGCAACCCATCGGCCAGACGGGCGATGGCCTGGCGATGCAGGGAATTGATGGTGATCGTATCATTGCCAACAATTCGGGCAAGCAATCCGTCAGGCACCGGCTTTACGCTCTGGGCGATCCGGTAGCGCATATCCTGATGCGGCAAATCCGGTGCGCGATGATCGATGCGGCCCTGCTGTTCCTGGATTTCCGTATCCAGAGTTCCACCGAGCGCAACATTGAGTTCCTGAAGTCCCCGGCAAATCGCCAGCAACGGTGTGCCGCTGGCAATGGTCTGGCGAATGAGCGGCAGGGTGGTGGCATCACGATCATGATCATAGGGTTCGTGTTGGGCGGTGGGTGTTGCACCGTAAAGCTGCGGGAACACATTGCTTTTCGAGCCCGTCAGCAAGACGCCATCAACCCGCGCCAGCAGGCTCTCATAGTCGCCGTTAGCTGCAAGATCCGGCAGAATGACCGGTTGCACATCGGCGACATTGGCGAGTGCCTTGAGATAGGTGTCGATGGCGGCGTGCCAATTGTATCCGGCTGTTGAAATGACGTCGGCTGTAACTAGAACAAGGGGCTTCATGACTATATACCGCGAGAAAATAAAAGTTTACTGATTGTCATGTAAATCATCGCATTTCCAACACATTTCAAGACCAAATGCTGCGCCGTAAACAGAACTTGAATTTGGCCCCGAATATTGGCCGGATTTTTCGATTTAAATGACACAGAAGAGACCTTGTTAAACATGCAAAAAATTGAACCTCAAGAGGCAGAAATCTCAACTGACGGTTGCATAAATGCGAGGCGCGACTACATTCTCGGCTTGTGGGCAGGACGCCAGCTGGGCTTGCGGGATGATGAGCTGCAGCACTATGTCCGGGACGTCATGCATACCGATCAGATGACACCGGGATTTGATCCGATGATCAATAAGGTTGCAACCGATTTTTCGAAGAACGGCATTGCTCTGGCCAATACGCAGATTCGCATGGCGTTTCTGAACGCCGAACGCACTGCCCGTGCCGAGATGCTGACGACGGACTGATCCGCACGGATCGGACGCCCGCCCGTTTTGCTGCTTGTCAGCTGTGCTTCGGGGACAGCTGAGGGATGCCGGTTTTATCCGGCTTTGGCTGCCAGAACTTCAATTTCCACGACGAATTCCGGCCGCGCAAATCCGGATACGATCATCAGTGTCGAGGCCGGCGGCGGGTCGCAGACATAGCGGTCCCGTGCGCGCATATATCCGGCCAGATAATCTCTGTCGCTGACATAGGCGTTGATCCGGACAATGTCGGACAGCTCCATGTCCGCACTCGCTAGAATTTCGGCAATATTGCCAAAAATCAGATCAGTCTGTGCCTCGGACCCTTCTGGAATTGAATCCTCGGCAGTAATCCCCAACTGACCTGAACAGACGATGATGCGGGCGCCGGGCGGCAGTTCCACACCATGGCTGTAATTGGCGAAGGGCGCCCGTATGGTACCGGGCGTATGATGCACAAACTGGTTTGCCATGCGCTCTGAGTCCCTATGTTTATGGTTCAATTTCATCAAGAAGCGGTCTATCAGGCAGCTTGGTCCCTAAACGCGCCGGGCGATGATTTCAAAGAATACTTTGTCTTGCAGCTTGATTTTTGTGTGCACTGCATCACAAACTGTCGCCGGGCCAGCCTAGGCTGGCTGTAAATTTTTGCTATCAAAGGAATTCCGCAATGGTATCCGGCCACTTGAAAACACTCACAGCTTTCGGGGCGCTCGCTTTGAGTGCCACTTTCATAACCCCATCCAGCGCACTCGAAAAGGTGACTTTCGGAACAAACTGGCTGGCCCAGGCGGAACATGGCGGCTTTTATCAGTCTGTGGCCGACGGAACTTACGAAGCCTGCGGACTTGATGTCTCCATTGTGTCCGGCGGCCCGCAGGTCAATAACAGGGCGCTGATGCTGGCAGGGAAAGTGAAGTTCATAATGGGGGGCAACATGCTGCAGCCATTCTCTGCGGCTGAGCAGAACATCCCCGTTGTTGTGGTTGCTTCGCTGTTCCAGAAGGAACCGCAGGTGATTATCAGCCATCCTGACCAGGGGTTTAACACCTGGGAAAGCCTGAAAGGCGCGAAGCTGTTTCTGGGAGAGAACGGCTTTCAGAGCTTCTACAAATGGATGATGGGCGAATATGGCTTTACCGCCGAACAGCGCCAGCCCTACACGTTCAATCCTGCGCCGTTCCTGGCTGACAAGAAATCCGCGCAACAGGGCTATATCACCTCCGAGCCATTTGCCATCGAACGGGAAGGCGGTTTTAAGCCGAACCTGTTTCTGCTGGCGGATTACGGCTTCGACACCTATTCCACCACGATTGAAACCATGCAGGCGACAATTGATGCCAGCCCGGAAGTGGTACAGTGTTTCGTCGACGGCTCAATTCTCGGCTGGGTGAATTATCTGTATGGCGATAATTCCGCTGCCAATGCGCTGATCCAGAAAGACAATCCTGACATGACGGACGAGCAGATCGCGTTTTCCATTGCTCAACTGAAAGAGTACGGAATTGTCGACAGCGGAGATTCCGAAACATTGGGCATCGGTGCCATGACCGCTGCGCGGCATACAAGTTTTTACGACAAAATGGTGGCTGCAGGCGTGGTGCCTGCCGGAATCGATATTTCCAAAATTTACACCCTGGACTTCGTCAATAAGGGCGTCGGCCTTGAGTTGAAGAAAAAACTGACCGGCATGTAACTCATTCTGATGTCCGGCCGCCGCAACCGATCTGCTGCGGCCGGACGCATTTTCAAGGCAGTTTCCTGTGGCGCAATCATCGCTGATTTCTCTCAACAACATTACCAAGTCCTTTTCCAACGGAACTGTGGCACTGCGCGACATGGCGCTGGATGTACAGCAGGGCGAGTTTGTCAGTCTGCTCGGCCCCTCTGGCTGCGGCAAGTCGACGGCGTTGCGGATTATTGCCGGTCTTGCACCGGCAACCATAGGAACCGTGTCCTGGGGCGGCAGCGCAACTGCGCAGGCAGAAGAGGCCTCGCATGATGTCAGCTTTGTGTTTCAGGAGCCGACATTGATGCCCTGGGCCACTGTATTCGGAAATGTCTATCTGCCGCTGAAACTGAAGGGCCAGAGCAAAGCCAATGCCCGGGATGCGGTGATAGAGGCGCTGACGCTGGTCGGGCTTGAGCAATTTTCAAATTCCTATCCGCGTGAGCTGTCCGGGGGGATGAAAATGCGGGTGTCGATTGCCCGAGCGCTGGTGACACGGCCGCGGCTGCTGTTGATGGACGAACCCTTTGCCGCTCTGGATGAAATTACCCGCTTCAAGTTGAACAATGATCTTCTGGAGTTATGGCAGCGCTTCAACTGGACTGTGATTTTCGTCACACATTCAGTGTTTGAATCGGTCTATCTGTCCAACCGGATCGTGGTCATGGCGTCCCGTCCGGGCCGGGTGGTGGACGACATTGCGATTGATGCGCCCTATCCCCGGGATGAAGCGTTTCGCACCAGTGATGTCTACAGCCAGTATTGCCGCGAAGTGTCGAACGCGTTGCACAAGGCGATGGATCCGTTTCCCGCCGGAGCGGCGGCATGAGCCAGGCAGACCTACAGCTAAGTGGCAGCGAGGCCGTGCTGATTGACCCGGTCGAACTGGCGCGGGCTCGTGCTCATCGCCGCGACCGGGTGTTGAAATGGATTCTGCCCCTGATCATCTTCGCGCTTGCTATCCTGTTGTGGGACCGGCTCTGCGTATGGAACGACATTCCATCCTATATTCTGCCGCGGCCGGGCCTGGTGTGGGAAACGCTGATTGCGGATTGGGGGCTTTTGTCGTTTTCGCTGCTCAACACCCTCAAGATTACTTTTCTCAGTCTGGCGCTGGCAATTGCCGGCGGCGTCGGCCTTGCGGTGTTGTTTGCAGTTTCGCGGCAAGTGGAGATGTCGCTGTTTCCCTTTGCCATCATCCTGCAGGTCACACCGATTGTCGCCGTGTTTCCGCTGATCAATATCTATGTCGATGACCAGACCACCAAATTGCTGCTCTGTGCTTGGATTGTCGCGTTTTTTCCGATTCTGTCGAACACCACGCTGGGCCTCAATTCCGTTGATCATAATCTGCGCGATCTGTACCGCCTCTATGGTGCCTCTCGCTGGCAGACGCTGTGGCATCTGCAACTGCCGGCGGCGATGCCGTTTTTCCTCGGCGGTCTGAAAATCGCCGGTGGGCTGGCGCTGATCGGAGCGGTGGTCGCGGAATTTGTCGCCGGTGCTTCGGGGCAGAGTTCCGGTCTAGCCTCGCGCATCATCGAAGCCGGTTACCGGCTCAATGCGCCAAGGTTGTTTGCCGCTCTGCTGCTGATTTCTCTGACCGGAATTCTGATCTTTTTTGCGACCTCACTGGTGTCGCATCTGATTTTACGCAAATGGCACGAAAGTGCCCTGAAACGGGAGATCTGACGCAATGGCTTCCTTGCCTGGATTTATCACAGTTCCCAAATTCGAACGTTATGCCCTGTCCCACGGGCGGGTGCCTGCAGCACTTGTTGCGCAGCTGTCAGGCTCGCGACTGCCGAAGGCGGAATTTCCGCCGGATGACGATCTGGTCTGTGCGGATTTTCTGATTGAGGAAGGGCACCTCGCCGCCATCGGCGCACCGGGCGCGTTTGACGGGGAAGTGGCGCTGTTGAATCTGGACGACGCCATGGTATTGCCGGCCTTCACCGAATTGCACACCCATCTGGACAAGGGCCACATCTGGCCGCGCCAACCAAATCCGGATGGATCCTTTGGCGCTGCGCTTGACAGTGTCAGCGCTGACAGAACAGCGCATTGGAGCGCTGAAGATGTGCGCGCCCGCATGGAGTTTTCATTGCGCTGCGCCTATGCGCACGGCACACGGTCGATCCGCACACATCTGGATTCCATAGCGCCGCAGCATCAAATTTCATGGCCGATATTTGCCGAACTGCGCTCAAAATGGCAGGGACGCATTGCGCTGCAGGCGGTTTCGCTGGTTGGTATTGACGGGCTGGCAGATGATGCGGTGCGGCGCGATTTGCTGGAATTGGTTCTGGCCAATGGCGGCATAGCCGGGGCGGTGAGCTATATGGTGCCGGAGCTGGAAGCAACGCTCGACAAGATGATTGGCGAGGCGATTGATGCGGGCATAGACATGGACTTTCATGTCGATGAAACCCTGGATCCGGATGCAAGATCGCTTGCCATCATTGCCGAGCGGGCCATCGCGCTGGGTTATGAGGGCAAGGTCACCTGCGGTCATTGCTGCGCGTTGTCGCGCCAGACACAGGACGAGGTCGACCGGACCCTTGATCTGGTGGCCAGGGCCAACATTACGGTAGTCAGCCTGCCACTGTGCAATCTGTATCTGCAGGATCGCACGCAAGCCGGTGCGGCTCCACGGACGCCGCGCTTTCGTGGCGTGACGCTGCTGCATGAAATGAAAGCAAGGGGTATTCCCGTCGCAGTGTCGTCGGACAATACGCGCGATCCGTTTTATGCTTACGGGGATCTGGATGCCCTTGAAGTCTATCGCGAAGCAACCCGCATCGCGCATCTGGATCATCCGGTCGGCGACTGGATCAAAACCATCACCGAAACACCGGCGGCGGCGATGCGGCTTGAAGGCGGATTTACCATTGGCGGTGCGGCAGACATGGTGCTGGTCAGGGCACGCAGCTTCAATGAATTGCTGTCGCGCCCGCAAACCGACAGGGTGGTTCTGCGCAGCGGCGCCGCAATTGAGCGGGTACTGCCGGACTATCGCGAGCTTGACGGTTTGCTTTCTTGAAACTGGCACAAACAGGAGTGTTAAAGTATGGATTTGGCCAGGCTGAAAGCTGAACTGGCTCCGGTCAGGTGCGAAGACAATGCAGCGATAGTGAGACAGAAAAGTCGTGATTTTTTCTGGTATTCGCCGGTGCTGAAACGCCAGCTGCAAGAGGTCACGGCTGATCTGATTGCCGCGCCGGTCAACGAAGCGGAAGTCATCCATGTTCTGAAAACCTGCTTTGCTCAAGATGTGCCGGTGACGCCGCGCGGCACTGGCACCGGCAATTATGGCCAGGCAATGCCTTTGTCCGGGGGCGTGTTGCTGGATCTGTCGAAATTCAACAAAATCCGGGAGATTTCCACCGGCCGTTTCATCGCCGAGCCGGGCGCTGTGATCGCCGAAATCGACCGCCATGCGCGGCAGAGCGGGCAGGAAGTGCGGATGCATCCGTCAACCTATTCCACCGCTTCGATCGGCGGCTTTATTGCCGGCGGCTCCGGAGGTGTCGGCTCGATCAATTTCGGCGGGCTGCGTGATCTGGGCAATGTCATCCGCCTGCGGGTGGTGACCATGGAGGCCGAGCCGCGCATTCTGGAACTGGGCGGTGAGGATCTGCAGAAGGTCAGCCATGCCTATGGCACCAATGGCGTCATCACCGAAGTGGAGATGCCGCTGGGGCCGGCCTATGACTGGGTTGATGTGCTGGTCGGGTTTGAGCCGAGAGATGCCGAAGGGTTCGCCGGATGGATGGATGCAGCGCGCTTTGGCAATGAGCTTGGCCTTCAGGATGGCATTCTGACGAAGAATATCGCACCTGTGCAGACGCCTGTTCCACAACGCTATTTTCTGCGCCACAGAAAATTCCTCCAGGACGGCCAGTCCGTATGCATCTGCATGATTGCGCCTTTCGCAATGGATGCCTTCGCCAGCTTTGTGGCACGTGGCAAGGGCCACATCCTGTACCGTTCGGATACGGCCTCCGCTGAGGAGAAGAAGGGCCTGCCACCGGCCTATGAACTGGCCTGGAACCACACCACCCTGCGCGGATTACGGGTCGATCCGCAGATTACCTATCTTCAGGTGCTGTATCCGTTTCCGCATCAGATCGAACGTGTGGAAGCAGTGTCAAAACTGTTTCCAGGCGAGGTTACAGGCCATCTGGAATATGTCCGCTTTGATGGTCATGTGACGTGTTTCGGACTGCCGATTGTGAACTTCACCACGGAAGATCGGCTGGACGAGATTATCCGCATTCACGAAGAAGAGGGCTGTCCGATCTTCAATCCGCACCGCTACACGCTGGAAGAAGGCGGCATGAAGCGGACCGATGCGGTGCAACTGGATTTCAAGCGCGAGGCTGATCCGAAGGGGCTTCTCAACCCCGGCAAAATGGTCGCCTGGGACCATCCGGATTTTGACTTTTCCGGACAGACCTATCTGTTTCCCGGCCTGGAGCGAAAAGCGTAATGCGGGTTCTGGTGCTGTATGCCCATCCGGTGGAAACCAGCTTTAACGCGGCCATGCACAAAATGGTGGTGCAAACGCTGCGGGAGGCCGGCCATGAGGTGGATGATTGCGATCTTTATGCAGAAGGCTTCGATGCGGTGCTGTCACGGCAGGAGCGGCTGAGCTATCATGACACGGACGTAAACCGGCAACCCGTCGCTTCCTATGTGGACCGGGTTTTGAACACCGATGCCATTGTCATGGTTCATCCGATCTGGAATTTTGGCCCCCCGGCCATTCTGAAGGGCTTTATGGACCGGGTGTTCCTGCCGGGAGTATCGTTTGATATGTGCGAGGGCAAGGTGACGCCGGGTCTGACGCATATCAAGAAGCTGGCCTGTGTGGTCAGCTACGGTGCGCCGTGGTATCGGGCGCTGATTCTGGGCGATCCGCCACGCAAACTTGCGACCCGCATGCTGCGCGCCATGATCAAGCCGGGTGCGCCGGTGCTGTATCTTGCCCGATATGACATGAACAATGTGACGGACACACAGCTCCAGGCCCATCTTCAGAAGGTGCATGACAGGTTGCTGAAATTCTGATGGCGGCGCTGATTTAGTTGATTAACTAAACCAGCTCTTCGCCGACAAATGCCTTTTCCACGACGAATTGTCCAGGACGGCTGTTGGAGCCCTCGACAAGGCCTGCCGCCACACTGATCGTCTTGACATCCTGATTCAATGCCATGGATCCGCAGATCATGACGCGGTCATCGCTGTTCAACGGGGCAATGCCAAGATCGCCATAGAAACTGCCATTGCGCATCAGATTGGTGATGCGGCCTTCATGGACAGATGCCTCGCGCGTGGTGGTCGCATAATGCCGCAATTTGCGAGCGGCATCTTCGCCGACCAGGGGATCGGCCAGAGTGCGTTTCTTCAATTCATAACCATAGCTGAGCTCTGCGTTTGTCCGGCAGGTATGGGCCAGGATAATCTCGTCATAGGCGGCATAGGTATCCGGGTCGCGGATGATAGAGGCAAAGGGTGCGATGCCGGTGCCGGTTGCAATCAGGAACAGGCGCTTTCCGGGCACCACCGCGTCCAGCACCAATGTGCCGGTCGGCTTGGGCCGGACAATCACCTGATCGCCGATCCGAATGTTCTGCAGGCGCGAAGTCAGCGGACCGTCCGGCACTTTGATTGAGTAGAATTCCAATTCCTCATCCCAGATGGGGGAGGCGATGGAATAGGCCCGCAGGATCGGTTTTCCGTTATCGCGGGGCAGACCAATCATAACGAATTCGCCGGAGCGGAAGCGCAGGCTTTTTGGCCGGGTCACGCGGAATGAAAACAGCTGGTCCGTCCAGTGCCGGACAGAGGTTACGGTTTCGCCATAGGGCAGAGTTTCGACAGTCTGGGAGGGGGAGAAAAAATCTGACATAAAAGCTCTTTCAATGCTCAACCGGCAAGGCCAAGCCGGGATCGATAGGATTCAAGTTTCGGCAAGCGGTCACGCCATTGCTCTTCGGGCTGGCGTTTTGCCATTTGCGGGCTGATTTCCAACTCGTCGAAACCGGTTTTGAGTGCCATTGGATACTGATCGGATATCAGTTCACCATGGGCGCGCAAAGTACCTTTGAAACCCAGTCTGCGCAGGCGCTGCGCAAGACTGAAGCCGCGTCCATCCGCACTGGAGGGAAAGGCAATCCGGATCAGCGCAATGGCACTGAAATACGGCACCAAAGCCTGCGGGTCTTCATCGTTTTTCATATCGACGAACAGGCCGCCAAGGGCGGCAATCGATTGCAGTTCCTCGACATCCAGAAATTTGCATGGCTCAATCGGCGAAGGCGAGAACTTACCCTCCCGGACCAGGATGCTGCGGGTTGTCTGTTCGATATTCATTGACTTGCCTCCGTTACCGGGTTGCCCTGAACCGGTTTGCCTTGAACCAGTTTGCCCCGAACCAGTTTGCCGTCGACCAGATGGATACCGCATTCGGATTTTTCCTGTCCTTGCCAGCGTCCGCTGCGCGGATCGTCATGCTCGCCCACCGCTATGGTGCAGGGTGAGCAGCCGATCGAGCGGAAGCCGCGATAGAACAGTGGATTGCGCGGCAATTCATGACGCTCAAAATAGGCCTTGATATCGCCTGCCTGCCACTCCGCAAGGGGGTTGAATTTGTGTCTGCCCTGCTCATCCAGTTCCTGCACCGCCAGTTCTGCCCGTTCTTTGCCGTGAAAGCGTTTGCGTCCGCTGACCCAGGCATTGTACTGGCACAGATTTTTTTCCAGCGGTTTGATCTTGCGCAAGGTGCAGCAGGCATCCGGATCGGTCAGATGCAGGCGGCCGAACGGATCAGTGTCCCGGGCTTCGTGAAGATCCGGCAGAACGCGGATGACATTGCGAAGACCAAGGGTCTGGGCCAGCTCTAGCTGATATTGCAGAGTTTCCTCAAACAGCATCAGCGTGTCGATGAACAGCACCGGAACATCCGGATCGACCCGCGAGGCGAGGTGGAGCAGCACGGCGGATTCAGACCCAAAGGACGAGACCAGAGCGGCCTTGCCATGGATTTTCTCGCCGAAAACATTGGTCAGCAGCGCCAGCGCTTCCTGCTCAAGTTGATCAAAATTCGCAGAGGGTGCAAGCTGGTCGGTCTGTCGTTCAGGCAGCACGTGCATCATCAACCTCCTGAGGGTAAAGAGCAGCCAGGAATGGCTCTGCGCCGAGACGCTTGTAAGCATCGATGAAAGGCTCCTCATTGGAGTCCCGGCAGTCCAGATAGGCATCAATCAGACGGTCGAGCGCTGCCATAAGCGCATCGGCGGAAAAGCCGGGGCCGGCGCGTTCGCCGACCGACATGTTTTCGCGGCCATCGCCGCCCAGAGTGATCTGGTAAAGCTCTTCGCCTTTTCTCTCCAGACCGAGGATTCCGATATGTCCGACATGGTGATGGCCACAGGCATTGATGCAGCCCGAAATCTTGATTTTCATATATCCGATTTCACGTTCCAGGCCGCGCGCTTCAAAATGCGTCGCGATCTCCTGGGCAATGGGAATCGAGCGCGCGGTTGCCAGCGCGCAGTAATCCATTCCGGGGCAGGCGATGATATCGGAGATCAGTCCGATATTGGCTGTTGCCAGACCAGCTTCGAGCAGCCGCTGATAGACCAGCGGAATATCGCTCTGGCGGACATGCGGCAGGATCAGATTCTGTTCGTGACTGACGCGGATTTCATCATGGCCATAAAGCTGTGCCAGTTCGGCCACCAGCCGCATCTGGTCGGCAGTGGCATCGCCAGGCGCGCCGCCCACCGGCTTCAGTGATATGGTGACAATGCCATAGGCAGGGTTCTTGTGCTCCGCGACATTTGTCTCGACAAAGGCGCGGAAGGCGGGATTGGCCTGCTGCGCGTCTTCAAAGGCCAGCGAACGTGTATTGTTGAATGGCGGCGGCGCAAAGGCGGCCTCCATATCGGCAATCAGCTGTGCCGGCGGACTGACAAAGGTCTCGCGAATGGAAGCAAATGCCGCTTCGATATCGGCCTTGAGCGGCTCCAGGCCGGTTTCGTGGACAAGGATCTTGAGCCGCGCCTTGTATTTGTTATCGCGGCGGCCATGCAGATTATAAACCTGCAGGATTGCTTCAAGATAAGGCAGCAGATCCTGTTTCGGCAGAAACTCGCGCACGGTCTTGGCGATCATCGGTGTGCGGCCAAGACCGCCACCAACCATGACCTCATATCCTGGATCGCCGGCCTCGTTGTGCACCATCCGCAGACCAATGTCGTGAGAGCGGGTGACGGCGCGGTCATTCGGCGCGCCGGTAATGGCAATCTTGAATTTTCGCGGCAGATACTGGAATTCGGGATGGTCGGTTGACCACTGCCGCAGCAATTCCGCAGTTGGGCGCGGATCTTCAATTTCATCGGCAGCGGCGCCGGCAAAATGATCCGATGTCACATTGCGAATGCAATTACCGGACGTTTGGATGGCGTGCATCTCGACCTTCGCCAGCGCCTCCAGAATGTCCGGAACATCGCCCAGTTTCGGCCAGTTATACTGGATGTTCTGACGCGTGGTAAAATGGCCATAACCCTTGTCCCAGCGCTCCGCAATATAGGCCAGTTGCCGCATCTGGGTGCTGTTCAGAGTGCCGTAGGGCACTGCGACGCGCAGCATATAGGCGTGCAATTGCAGATAAAGTCCGTTGCGCAGGCGCAGCGGCTTGAATTCGTCTTCGGTCAGAGAGCCGTCGATCCGCCGCGCCACCTGGCTGCGGAATTCCTCAGTACGGCTCTTGACGAATTCCAAGTCAAAATCATTGTAGCGATACATGATCTAGGCGCCTTTTGAATGTGTGATTGGGGCGATTGCCGGCTCGCCCGCCAGATCGATTTTCTGCGCTGCTCGTTGCGGTGCCAGATAATCAATGCTGGGCCCGTTGAGGCGGTATTTTTCCCGAAAATGGGTTGGTGCCGGAGTTCCGTCACTGCCGATCGCGACGTCTAGCAGATAGGCGCCAACGATCAGATCCTGGCGGGCATCGCCAATTGCCAGCAGTGCCTCGGCGGATGCTTCATTTCGGGCAATTGCAGCATCGGCAATGTCACGCGACCAGCTGTTGCCAGCCGTCAGATAAACCACATCGCCCTGCATCAAATCATTGGCCGAGACGATTTTCGAATTAAACGGTTTAGCCATCACGCAGCTCCGGCTTGATGTTTGGGTGGGAGGGCGGCCAGTGCTGCCTGTGCGGATCTGGGGGCCAGGCCGAACATGATGACAGCCGGGCCGGGCAGATCTGCATCACTCAGCGTTTGAGGAAGGGACTGCAGATCGGTTGCCAGCAGTGTTTCGTCGGGCCGCGATACATTGAAGGCCACCGTTACCGGGGTTTTGGCATCGGCGCCATGCATCATCAGACGGCCGGTGACAAAGCGCGCCGAGCGTTTCGCCATATAAAAGGCAGCCGCCGTGCCGGGACGCGCAAGAGATTGCCAGTCCTGTTCGGCAAAACCCTTGACATCATGCCCGGTGAGAATGCGCAGTTCAGAATTACGCCCGCGCCGGGTCAGGGAGACGCCCATTGTTGCTGCGGCGGCAGATGCGGAGGTGATGCCTGGAACAATGCTCCAGGAAATTCCAGCTTCATCCAGCGCTTCGGTTTCCTCATCGAGCCGTCCGAACACGGCAGGATCGCCGGATTTCAAACGCACAACATGATGGCCACGGGCGGCATGATCGATCATCAATGCATGGATGGCATCCTGGCTCATGGCCGTGCCAAATCCGGTCTTGCCGGTTTCCTGCAGAACCGCTTCACGGCGTGCCAGTTCCAAAATATCGCCGGACACCAGCCGGTCATACAGAACCACATCCGCCTCGTGCAGCACGCGGCGGGCTTTCAAAGTGAGCAGTTCCGGATCGCCGGGACCTGCTCCGACAAGGCTGACATGGCCGTTCTTGGACGTATTGGCGGAACCAGCATTTTGAAGGGTCTCGGCAAACAAGGATTCAAGCCGGTCCGCAACGGCGGCTGTGCCGCCACGGTTGAGCGCCTTTTCGCCTTCGCCGTCATAGAATCTGGACCAGAAGGCGCGCCGCGGCCGGCCGGCCGGCAGCAATTCGGCGCGTGGCCTGAAGGCCTGCGCAATCCGCGCCAGCACACCAAGTCTGGCCGGAAGCATGGCTTCAATTTCGGCCTTGATCTTGCGCGCCAGAACCGGAGCGGCGCCTTCCGTACCAATGGCAATCGTCACCGGATCGCGGTCCACCAGGGCAGGTGTGAGAAAGGCGCTGGCTTCCAGGTTATCCACTACATTGACAAGCGCGCCTTCGTGGCGGGCTATTTCCGCAACGCGGTGGTCTTCGGTGGCCTCATCATTTGCTGCGTAAAACAGCGCTGCAGCGGCAACATCGCCCGGTGTCAAAGCCCGGTCATGCAAGACAATCTGTCCCGCCGTGGCCAGTGCAACAATGGCCGCAATCGGGCGTGCACCAAAGACCTCGATGCGGGCTTCGGTTTTGATCAGCAGTCTCAGTTTTGCCAGAGCAGTTTCGCCTGCACCGGAGACCACGATGCGGCGGTCGCGCAGATCGAGAAAGACGGGGTAATGGCGCATAATCCACCTGTGAAAGAATATTTTACTAAATTTGGGGGATTTATGCCGGTATTTCTAGGAATTGGTTTCCGTTTTCAATCGATAAAGAAACAAATTCCTCTTCATAATCGTCAAATGACAAAAAGTTGCCGCGACTCCTGCCGGATTTCCTGATTTGGCCTGTTTTGCAAGTTGTTGGAGTTTTGCTTTTCGCGGCCTTCTGGCGGCTTGCGGGAGTGGTGCAGAGCCCTCATTGCCAAAGGTACAAATGCAGTTACCCGGCACCTGTCGCCGGCTTCTGGTTGCTCCCGCATAAGCCGCCGTTACCGATCACGCAAGACAGCGATCAGCGATTTTCTGATATTCGCTGGAAGCCGTCTGAAAGCGGCTTTGGCCGTTGGCTTCAGGCGGCGATCCCACAGGCCGATATACAGCCTGCCCTTTTGCGATAGCGCGGCCCTGTAACTGGCCATGGCGGCAGTGCCATTTGACCAGTCGCCCTGATAGGCTTCATAATTCCCAAGATAGTCGATCATCGATATTTGATTTTCAATTGCCCATTGCAGGCTTTGTTCCATTTGCACCTTGCCGGCCGAATAGTTGCGGTGCGCCCAGTCGAATGATCCGAGGAAGCAGTAATAATGTTGTTGCTGGAGAAACCCCAGTTCAATGGCAATCGGTTTTCCGCCTGCTGTCATGACATAGGCCATTGCACCTTGGCGCGCGGCACTGTCGCCTTGCAGGGCCATCAGAAATTCAGCAACGTCAGGACCGGAAAAGGCAGAGATGTTGCGGCCGCTTTCCTTCAACCATTGGCGCTTGAAATCCAGCGCCAGGGAAATGGCCTTGCGATAGGCATCCGTGCCGCCAAAATGCACTTCGAGCTTGACGTCTCCCAATTCCCGTTCAATTTTCTGCAAGCGGCGGCGACGGCCCCTGCGGACAGATTTGGAGAATGAGGCCTGGAAGGGTGTCCAACTGTCAATCGTGTCAAGCTCCATCACCAGCGAAACCTCTTCGCTCTCCCGGTCGATGTTTTCTTCGTCAAGAATCGTGGCCATCTGGCTGGCTTGAGGAAAGCGTTTGAGCAGAATCGCATCGGAGTCGAAACGCCGGCACACTTCTTTCCAGCACATACGCATTTCCGCGATCGGCAGCAGAGCCGTATCGAGCAGAATATTGCTGTATTGGGCCAACGGGGCCCCGATGCTGTGATGAATTTTGAGGCCTAAGGCCCTGTTTTCCTGCATCAACGGGATAATGCAGGCAAGCTGGCCGGCGCGGCGTATGGTCACCAGTTGCAGTTTGCGGGCGGATGCATCCGATGCACTTTCAAGGTAGACGCTGCACCAGTTGGCGCACCAGTCATAACTCTGGAAATAGCCAAGGCCATCTGCAACCCTGGTTTCCAGTGCGCGCCATTCTGCTTCCAGGGCACGCAAGGCCTCCGGTGTGTCATGGATTTCAATATGCACCGGTTCGTCAACCATTAAGGGACCATTGGGCAAATTGACCGTTTCCTCGTGCAGGTTAGGGTTGCTCGGAAAGTCCATAAATCTCCTGATCATCTATCAGGACAGCTTCTGAGCGCCCTGGCGCAGCAAGACCTCCCTTTTTTCGGAAATTACAGGCTCTGAGTTACTCACCCGTTAAATGCAACTTGGAATTCTGTTCACCATACTGCGTCAGTTTAAATTCAAGTCATTGATAAACAAATGGAAATAGCATGTGTGTTTACGGTTTGTTAACCATGTTGAGGTGAAAGGCCAATCGCCTGCATCAACGCAATGCATTGCCGCTCAAAGTGTCGAACAGATGCATGTTTTCCGGTTCTGCGCTCAGCTTGACAGTGGCTCCAAGTTTTGGCGGCGTTCTGCCGGAGGCTCTGGCGATCAGTTCCTGGTTGCCGATGGAGACATAGACCAGTGTTTCAGATCCGAGCGGCTCCAGAATGCTGACCTGACCTTCAAACTGGCCGTCCTCATGGCTGACCCGCAAATCATCCGGGCGCAACCCCAGCGTGACCGGTCCGGCCTGCTGCGAACCAGATGCGACCGGCACCTGCCAACCGCCTTCCAGATGCACCACACCCTGTTGCAGATTTCCCTGCATCATATTCATCGACGGTGCACCGATGAACTGGGCGACGAACATGTTGGCGGGACGGTGAAACACGTCATACGGCGTCCCGATCTGCTGAATATGACCATCCTTCATGATCACGATGCGATCAGCCATGGTCATCGCTTCAACCTGATCATGGGTAACGAAGATGATGGTATTGCCGACACGCTGGTGCAGTTTCTTGATTTCCAGACGCATCTGGGTGCGCAATTGGGCATCCAGATTTGACAGCGGTTCATCAAACAGGAACGCCGCCGGGTCACGCACCATGGCGCGGCCAATGGCGACGCGCTGGCGCTGTCCGCCGGACAATTCGTTGGGGCGGCGGTCGAGCAGCTCGGTCATGCCGAGAATTTGCGCGACCTCAGCAATGCGCGCCTCTTTCTCAGGCTTTGATGCCTTGGACGTGCGCAGGCCAAAACCGATATTCTTGCGAACCGACATATGCGGATAAATCGCGTAATTCTGAAACACCATCGCAATGTTGCGTTCTTTTGGCTCGCGGTTATTGACCAGTTCGCCGCCGATGTAGACTTCCCCTGCGGTGATATCCTCAAGACCGGCAATCATGCGTAAAGTGGTGGATTTTCCACAGCCAGACGGTCCCACCAGCACGACGAATTCGCCATCGGCCACATCCAGACTGATGCCGTGCAGGACTTCGGTCTTTCCGTAGGTTTTCACAAGGTTTTTGATTGAGACCGTGGCCAAGGTACTACTCCTGCGTCAATGCGTTGAAAGCGCGTTGCAGGGCATCGCCCGCCGCCGCTTCACGGTTTGCAATAAAGGCCGTCCTGTTTTGAAGATCAGCCAGAGTGGCCGAATAATGGCTGAATGCGTCGTCCATCGCTTCGGGTGCCGGTCCGCCGGTGCGGTTGCGCCGGGCGACGAAAGTCCGTGCGCTGACCGCAGACACGAAATCATCTTCGCCAAGGGCGGGTGCGCGGTCGGCGTGAGCCAGAAAAGCCCGGAAGAAGACTGGGAATCCTTCTCCCAGAGGCTTTCCGGCTGCGATCACCGCGCGGGAGGTGGTTGCGGCAATTTCGTGAGCCTGGCGGAAGGACAGGCCTTCGCTGCGCACCAGCGTGTCGGCCAGTTCCGTGATAGTTATGCAGGCAGCATCACTATTGGACTGAACCTTTGCGCTGTTGATTGAACAGGCATCGACCACGGCCGCCAGAAGCTGCAGCATCCGGCCACCGCTGTCAAAGGCGGCATAGCCGGCCTGCTGCACCTCGCCCTCGCTGTCATTCATGTCAGTAAAGGGCGTATTGTGCATGGTGTTGACGATCATGTCACAGCGCCCGCAGGTGACAGAGGCCATGTGACGCATATGTTCGATGGGTACCGGATTGCGCTTTTGCGGCATGATCGAACTGATCTGAACCAGTGCATCAGGCACATGCAGCTGCCCGACTTCAAAAGCGGCCCAGAACTGAAAATCCTGCACCAGCCGTCCCAGATGCAGGAAAACCAGTTTTATCGCCGAATAGAGCGCGGTGATGTAATCCACAGAGGCAATACAGCCATAGGAATTGCGCAGCGGTTCGGCAAATCCCAGCAGCTCCGCCATGCGCTCGCGGTTAATCGGAAAGCCCGAGGTGGTGATCGCCGCAGCTCCCATCGGGCAGTGGTCAAGGCCCTCGCGCGCGGTCTGCAGCCGATGCAGATCGCGCAACAGAACTTCCAGCGCGGCGCACAGATAATGGCCGAACGTGGTCGGTTGTGCCGGCTGGCCATGGGTATAGGCAACAATCAGCGTATCTCGCTCAGTGCGAGCTTTTTGCAGCACCACATCAGCAAGGCCGTAGCCCGCCTCGATCAGCTTATCAATGCGCTGTTTCAATGCCAGTTTGAAGATCGTGTGGTCCATGTCGTTGCGCGAACGCGCCGTGTGCAACATGCCGGCCATATCGGGCCCCAGACGCTGCTTCAGTTCTGCTTCCACGAGAAAGAAATAATCTTCATACTCGCCGCTATAGCTGAGGGCCGGAACATCCACCGTCCGGTCGATGTCGACAAGCGCATTGGCAATGGCACTTGCAACGTCGCGCTGCAGAATACCGGTCTCGGTGAGCATCACCAGATGCGCCCGGTTGATGCTGCGAACCGCCCCGGCATAGTGCGCCTTGGTGGTTTCAAACAAGGGCACCAGAACCGTGTCCTTGTAGACCGGATGGGGGAAGCGGGACAGATCGGTCATCCCTTCAGGCCTGCCATCACCACACCGCGAATGATAAAGCGCTGGAAAATCAGGAACACGATCAGGGTTGGCAAGGTCGATAGCGCGGCTCCGGTCATGATCAGCTCCCATTCGACCTGCTGCTCGACGCTGAACGTCGTCAGCCCGACCGGCAGGGTATAAAGCTCCTGGCTGTTGGTGACGATGAGTGGCCAGATAAAGGCGGTCCAGTTGCCGAGAAAGACAAAGATGGCAAGCGCCGCAAGCGCCGGTTTGACCAGCGGCATGGCAACGCTCCACCAGATCTGAAATTCGTTGAGACCATCGATGCGCGCGGCTTCAAGAAAATCATTGGGAACGGTTTCAAAAAACTGCTTCATCAGGAAAACCCCGAAAGCGGTCATCATGCCCGGGAACATGATGCCCCAATAGGTGTCGAGCCAGCCCAGCTTGGTGCTCATCAGATACCAGGGAATGACCAGCATTTCGGTGGGGATCATCAGGGTCGAGAGGATCGCGATGAAGACAATGTAGCGGCCCGGAAAGCGGAATTTGCACAGCGCATAGCCGACCAGACTGTCGAAGAACACGTTAGAGACCGTGGTCAGTGTGGCGATGATCAGTGAGTTGTTGAACCAGTTGAAAAAGCGGCCATCCTCCAGAACCAGCAGATAGTTCTCCAGCGTCGGCTTTTCAGGAATGAGATTGAGATTATAGACCTCGAAGGGAAATTTGAATGAGGTGGAGAGCATGTAGATAAGCGGGGTGATCATCAGAATACCGCCGGCAAACAGCAGCAGCCAGCGAATGAACTGGGCATAATTGCGGGGCGGGCGCACGCTCGCCGTGCTGCTGCGGTCTTGCAGCAGCGCCTGGGAGGTAGGTCTGACGGACAGATCGGTGGTGGTCATGTCAGCGGTCCCTCAGGATGCGCAATTGCAGCAGGCTGACGGCCAGCAGAACCAAAAACAGCACCACGGTTTGTGCGGCCGCATACCCCATATCATAGCGGGTAAAGGCTGTTTCATAGATCATCAGCACCAGGGGTTTGGTGGAATTCAGCGGGCCGCCGGGATTGTTGGTGGTCATGTTGAAGACCTGATCAAAAATCCGCAGAAATCCGATCGAGGAAAACACCACCAGAAACACAATGGTCGGTTTCAACAACGGCAGGGTAATTTCCCACAATGTTGCCATCGGCGACACGCCGTCAATGCGCGCCGCCTCGTAATAGGTCTGCGGAATGGCGCGCAGCCCGGCCATGAAAATGATGATCTGAAATCCCAGTCCGGCCCACACTGCTGGTGCCAGAATGGCGGGCAGTGCATTGGTGGTGGAATTCAGAAACTCGATTTGCGGTATGCCGAATGTGGCCAGTGCATTGTTGAATACGCCGATGGGCACCGGCTGATAGAACCAGCGCCAGACCCAGGCCATGGCAACGGCGCTGGTCATGAATGGCAGAAAGTAAAGCGCGCGGATGGTGCCATGCATGAACCGCACCTTGTCAATCTGATAGGCGATCAGAAAAGCGATGACGAGGCTCAGCGGTGTGCCGATGATCAGATACAGAAAGGTGTTTTTGAACACTTTCCAGAACACCGGGTCGTTGAACAATTTGATGTAATTGTCGAGCCCGGTCCAGGTGCGTGCGCCAAGCAGGTTCCAGTCCTGAAACGACACCAGTATGGCATTGGCCGTGGGGTAGAACCGCACCACCACATAAAACACGGTGGGGACGGCGAGAAAACACCACGCCCAGACGATCTGTTTCTGCGATATCGAGAGGTTTTTGTAAAATGCCACGCGACGTGCCGCCTGAATTCAATGCAATGAAGGGCGATGCCCCGGCGCGCCACAGCGCCGGAGCAAAAGGCTAGGGTCTGAACTCAATTAGGAAATTGGATTGGCGCTGCCAGAAAAGCCCAAATGCTATGAACGGATTGCAGGTAAGGCTGGT